>NZ_LOHS01000026.1 GCF_001642995.1 Streptomyces jeddahensis | reverse complement strand
TGCGGGCAATCGTGCCGCTGGGGCGGCACGGGTGGGCGCAGCGGCACCCCGACGGTGGGTAACGCGTCCCCTTGCGCACCAGCAGCGGTGCGAGGGCACACCGCTTTCACGCCCGGGCTCGCTCGCCCGGCCCGACGACTGGAACCCGCGGCTCCAGCGCGGCGCCAAGCGCCGCGCCAAGGGGCACAATCGGCGTAACGGCCCGTCCGCGCGAGGAGGTCTCCATGCCGCAGCGTTCCGCCAGGGCGTCGAAGGATGCCGTTCACCATCCCCTCTTCGCCCGCTTCTACGCGAAGTTCAGCGTGGCGGCCGAGGCTTCGGTCGGGCCGCACCGGGACGAGCTGCTCGCCGGGCTGAGCGGCCGGGTCATCGAGATCGGCGCGGGCAACGGCCTCAATTTCGCGCGCTATCCGCACACGGTGTCCGAGGTCGTGGCCATCGAACCAGAGCGTGTGCTGAGGCAGTTGGCGATGACCGCGGCCCGCCGCACCGACGTGCCGGTGGACGTGGTGCCGGGCGCGGCGGAGGCGCTGCCCGTCAAGAGCGAGGCGTACGACGCGGCCGTCGTGTCGCTCGTGCTGTGCAGCGTGCGGGACGTGCCGCGGGCGCTCGCCGAGATCCGCAGGGTACTGCGGCCCGGCGGTGAGCTGCGGTTCTTCGAGCACGGGCGAGGCGGCGGCCGCGCGATGGCAGCCGTCCAGCGCGGCCTCGACCGCACCGTGTGGCCGGTGCTGTTCGGCGGCTGCCATGTAGGGCGCGACCCGATCGGCTCACTGCGGGCGGCCGGGTTCGAACTCGGACCGTACCGCCGGGTGCTGGTGCCGGCCCAGGGGCCGCGGCTGCCCAGCTCGTACTGCGTCCTGGGCAGCGCGCGCCGCCCCCTCATCGACGAGGAGGAGTAGGCGCCCTGGAAGGGGCGCGGGGCTGTGACATCTGCGGCTCCGCCGCGTGGGCGCGACCAGCCCCCACCGGCCCGCGGTTCCGCGACAACCCCACACCGCCCCACGGGTTCATCACCGTCCCCCAGCGGAGCGCTAAAGGCTCCACTGGCGCAGTTCCGCCGCGATGTCGTGCACGGTCGCGTCGCCGTTCTTCACCAGCTGGGCCAGATCGCGGACCTGCTCGGGCGACGTGACGACCTTCAGGCCGCTCGCGACGAGATAGGCGTACGCCACGGCCGACGCGAACATCGCGTTGGAGCGTTCGAGCGCCGGGACGTGCAGCAGGAGCTGGAGCAGCGCGGCAGCCCGGGCGTGCGGGTTGTCGTAGACGGGCATGCCGAAGATCTGCGCGTCGTGCCGGCTGACGGCGGCGACGAGGGCGCCGTAGTCGGTGACCCGGGGGTCTCCGGGGGTCTTCTGTTCGGCGATCATGAGGAGCCAGGCAAGATCGATCTTCACGTTCAACGGCTCAGCGACGACCTTCGCGCTCCGTGCCGAACTCCTCCGCGAAGACGGATTCGTACTGCTTCATGAAGTCGGAGGCGGCCTCCACGAAGGTGTGCCCGACCTCGCCGGTGTCCTGTTTGACCAGTTCTTCGATGTAGCGGTTCACGCTCATCCCACGGGCGAGTGCGCGTTCGCGCGCGGCCCGTGCGGTGCCCTCGTCCACGCGTACGTTCAACTGGGTCTTGGCCATACCCCGAAGCTAGCGCGGGTGCGCTAGCACCGACAAGGGCGCAGGAAAGTGCCCCTTACACGCACCTCGGGGCAGTTCCGTGATCGCGCGGGGAGTTGATCGTGGGTTGCGCGGGGAGTGATCACGCTCGCCCGTCCGTATGCCGGAAACGCTTCGCCGTCAGGCAAGGTGCGGTGATGGGATGCCGATCATGAATGACCTTCACATCCGGGCCGCTGCGCCCGAGGACCTCGACGCGGTGCTGGCCTTCTGGAAGGTGGCTGCCGAGGGCACGAGCATCAGCGACGACCGCGACGGTGTCGAGAGGCTCGTCGCCCGCGACCCCGATGCCCTGATCATCGCCGAGCAGGGCGGGGAACTGGTGGGCACCGTGATCGCCGGGTTCGACGGCTGGCGCTGCCATCTGTACCGGCTGGCGGTACACCCGGAGCACCGCCGCCAGGGCGTGGGCTCGGCGCTGCTGGCCGCCGCGGAGGAGCGGTTCGTACGCCTCGGAGGGCGCCGTGGCGACGCGATGGTGCTGCAGTGGAACGAGACCGCGCACCATGCCTGGCGGGCGGCGGGGTACGCGCCCGAGGAGCACTGGCGGCGCTGGGTCAAGCCGCTCACCGGCTGAGTCGGAGCGGCGCCGACGGGTCGGAGCCGCGCCGACGGCGATCGCCGCGGTTTCGCCCGCGCGCCGCCCCGAGCCGCCCCGAGCCGCCCGGCAAGAGACCACGCGCGCCGCTTTGCCGATCCTTTACCATAGGTGGAATATTCGGCCCCTAGGAAAGGTGTGAGCGTCCGCCCATGGGCGAGCCTCCCAGTACCAGACATCGCGACATGCCCCCGGCCCTGGCTGACCATGGGACGGAGGTGAACCGATGACCGAAGTGCTCCTGCTCGCCGTGGCCGTCCTGCTCTCGCTGGCCTGCGGCGCGTTCGTCGCAGCGGAGTTCTCGCTCACCACCGTGGAGCGGGGCGAACTCGAGCGCGCCGTGGAGCGGGGTGAGCGCGGCGCCGCCGGCGCCCTGAAGGCCGCCCGGAACCTCACCTTCCAGCTCTCCGGTGCACAGCTCGGCATCACCGTCACCAACCTGGTCGTCGGCATGCTCGCCGAGCCGTCCATCGCCAAGCTGATCGCAGGCCCGCTCCAGGCCCTCGGCATCTCCCGGAGCGTCGCCTCCTCCGCGGCCCTGGTCATCGGCACGGCCCTGTCGACCGTCTTCCTGATGGTCGTCGGCGAGCTGGTGCCCAAGAACTGGGCGATCTCCAGGCCACTCGCGGTGGCCAAGGCCGTGGGCAATCCGCAGCGCTGGTTCAGCGCCGCCTTCCGCCCCTTCATCGCGCATCTGAACAACACCGCGAACCACGCGGTGCGCCGCCTCGGCATCGAGCCCGCCGAGGAGCTGGCCTCCGCCCGCGGGCCCCAGGAGCTGGTCGCCCTGGCCCGGCACTCCGCCAAGGAGGGCGCGCTGGAGGCCGACACCGCCGAGCTCTTCGTGCGGACGCTCAACCTCGCCGATCTGACCGCCGAGAACGTGATGACGCCGCGTGTGCAGGTGATCGCGCTCGAGGCGCAGGCGACCTGCGAGGACGTCGCCAATGCGACCCGCGCCACCGGCCTGTCCCGCTTCCCCGTCTACCGCGGCAGCCTCGACTCGGTCATCGGGATCGTCCACATCAAGGACGTGCTGTCCGTGCCGGCCGAACGCCGCGCCCGCACGCACGTGCCCGAGGTGATGCGCGAGTCCCTGTTCGTCCCCGAGTCGCTGACCGTGGACCGGCTCCTCGACCGGCTCTCGGGCAAGCGCACCATGGCCGTGGTCATCGACGAGTACGGCGGCACGGCCGGCGTCGCGACCCTGGAGGACATCGTCGAGGAGGTCGTCGGCGAGGTACGCGACGAGCACGACCCGCACGAGACGCCCGACCTGGCCGCCGCCGGGACGGACGAGGACGGCCGCGAGCTGTACTCGGTCGACGGCGCCACCCGTACCGACCAGCTCGAACGCGTCGGGTTGCGGGCTCCCGAGGGCCCGTACGAGACGCTCGCCGGGCTGGTCGCCGCCGAGCTCGGCCGGATCCCGAGCGTCGGCGACCGGGTCGACGTCGACGGCTGGCGGCTCGACGTGGTCGACGCCACGGGCCGCCGGGCCGCGCGCGTGCTCCTGCACGCGCCGGCGCACACCGATGACACGGAGGAGGGGCGATGACCGCCGTCCAGTTGCTGATCGCCCTGGCGACGCTGGTCGTCAACGCCTTCTTCGTGGGCGCCGAGTTCGCGCTGATCTCGGTCCGGCGCAGCCAGATCGAGGAGTACGCGGAGCGGGCCGCGCGCCGTGGCCAGCACAGCCTGCGTGCGCGCAGCGTGCTGTGGGGACTGGAGCACGTGTCGGCGCTGATGGCGGCCGCGCAGCTCGGCATCACGCTGTGCACGCTGGTGCTGGGTGTGGTCGCGGAGCCCGCCATCGCGCATCTGCTCGAGCCGGCGTTCGACGCGGCCGGCGTGCCACACGGGCTGGTCCACCCGATCTCGTTCGTGATCGCGCTGGTCCTCGCGACGTACCTGCACATGCTGCTCGGCGAGATGATCCCGAAGAACGTCGCGCTGGCCGAGCCGGTGCGGACGGCGCTGCTGCTCGGCCCGCCGCTGGTGACGCTGGCCCGGGCGCTGCGCCCGGTGATCTTCACGGTGAACGCCTTCGCGAACACCCTGCTGAAGCTGCTCCGGGTGGAGCCCAAGGACGAGGTGTCCGCGACGTTCTCGGACGACGAGCTCGCCCGGCTCGTCAAGGACTCCGGCGAGGCGGGGCTCATCGACGAGCGCGCCCGGGAGCGCCTGCACGACGCGCTGGAGCTCGGCCGCCGCCCCGTGCGTGACGTCGTGCTCCCACTGGAGCGGCTGGTGTACGTGCACGTCGGCGTCACCCCCGAGCAGCTCGAGCAGATCGCGGCGGAGTCCGGGTTCTCCCGGTTCCCCGTGGTCGACGCCGGCCGCCGGATCGTCGGCTATCTGCACGTCAAGGACGCCCTCGAGGTGACGCCGCGCGATCTGCCGTTCCAGATCAGCGACATGCGGCCCATCGCCCGGGTACGCGAGACCACGCCGCTGGACGACGTACTGACCGCCATGCGCGGCAGCCGCACCCACCTCGCAGCAGTCATCGGCTCGGACGGCCGCCTCGCGGGCCTGGTGACCATGGAGGACGTACTGCGGGAACTGTTCGGCCAGCCGGTCTGACCGCGTGGCGCCCCGCTTCGGCCCCGCTCACCACCGCCGGTGGGTGGTTCGCCACCTGCCGGTGGCCGGGTCGGGGGCGCCTGCGGCTGCCGCGTCCCTGGGTGGGTTCGCCATCTGACGGTGGCCGGTCGGGCACCCGCTCGGAGCTCGATAACATCGCTCCGCCATGGAGATCAATGCAAACTACACAAGTCTCGTCGCGATAGGCGACAGCTTCACCGAGGGCATGTCGGACCTCCTCCCCGACGGCTCCTACCGCGGCTGGGCCGATCTCCTGGCGGCAAGGATGGCCGCCCACACACCCGGCTTCCGCTACGCCAACCTCGCGGTCCGCGGCAAGCTCATCGGCCAGATCGTCGACGAGCAGGTGGATGCCGCTGCCGCGATGCAGGCGGACGTCGTCACCCTGGTGGGCGGCCTCAACGACACGCTCCGGCCCAAGTGCGACATGGGCAGGGTCCGCGGACTCCTGGAGGAGGCGGTGGAGCGCCTCGCCCCGAACTGCAAGCAGCTGGTGCTGATGCGCAGCCCGGGCCGGAACGGCCCGGTACAGGAGCGCTTCCGCCCGCGCATGGAAGAGCTTTTCGACTGCGTCGACACTCTCGCGGCGCGACACGGCGCGCTCGTGGTCGACCTGTTCGGGGTGCCCGCCCTGTCCGATCAGCGGATGTGGGACGTGGACCGGCTGCACCTAACGCCCGAAGGACACCGGCGGGTGGCCGAAGCGGTGTGGCAGACCCTCGGGTACGAGCCCGAGGAGGACTGGCGAGCGCCGCTCCCGGCTCCCGCGCCCCCGACTTGGGCGACACGGCGGATCGCCGACGTCCGGTTCGCCCGTCAGCACCTCCTGCCGTGGATCGGCCGCCGCCTCACGGGCCGCTCCTCCGGCGACGGCCGCCCGCCGAAGCGGCCGGAGCTGCTGCCGTACGAGGGGCCGATCGCTTAGGCCGAAGCGGCCGGACCTGCTGCGTACGAGGGGCCGATCGCGTAGGCCGTCGCCCAGGTCGGGTGCGGATCGGGGCCCCGCAAGGGCGACCCCGTGCCCCCTCGTAGCTTCCGACGAATCGGGGCCGGGCGCTGGCCTGCACGAATCGCCAGTAGAATTCGTCCACGTGACTGCGTCTGCAAAGCCCCGCATCCCGAACGTCCTCGCCGGCCGCTATGCCTCGGCCGAGCTCGCCACTCTGTGGTCCCCCGAGCAGAAGGTGAAGCTGGAGCGACAGCTCTGGCTCGCCGTACTGCGCGCCCAGAAGGACCTCGGGATCGAGGTGCCGGACGGTGTCATCGCCGACTACGAGCTGGTCCTCGACCAGGTCGACCTGGGCTCGATCGCCGAGCGCGAGAAGGTCACGCGGCATGACGTAAAGGCGCGGATCGAGGAGTTCAACGCCCTCGCCGGCCACGAGCACGTCCACAAGGGCATGACCTCGCGCGACCTGACGGAGAACGTCGAGCAGCTGCAGGTCAGGCTCTCGCTGGAGCTGATGCGCGACCGTACGGTCGCCGTGCTGGCGCGGCTCGGCAAGCTCGCCGGCGAGTACGGCGAGCTGGTCATGGCGGGCCGCTCGCACAACGTCGCCGCGCAGGCGACCACCCTCGGGAAGCGTTTCGCGACGGCCGCGGACGAGCTGCTCGTTGCGTACGGCCGGGTCGAGGAGCTGCTGGCCCGCTACCCGCTGCGCGGCATCAAGGGCCCGGTCGGCACGGCCCAGGACATGCTGGACCTGCTGGGCGGCGACGCGGCGAAGCTCGCCGAGCTGGAGCAGCGCATCGCGCAGCACCTCGGCTTCTCGCAGGCCTTCACCTCGGTCGGCCAGGTCTACCCCCGCTCCCTCGACTACGAGGTCGTGACCGCGCTGGTGCAGCTGGCCGCGGCCCCGTCGTCGCTGGCGAAGACCATCCGGCTGATGGCCGGGCACGAGCTGGTGACCGAGGGCTTCAAGCCGGGCCAGGTCGGCTCGTCGGCGATGCCGCACAAGATGAACACCCGCTCGTGCGAGCGTGTCAACGGCCTCATGGTGATCCTGCGCGGTTACGCCTCCATGACGGGCGAGCTGGCCGGTGACCAGTGGAACGAGGGCGACGTCTCCTGCTCGGTGGTACGCCGGGTCGCGCTGCCCGACGCGTTCTTCGCGCTCGACGGTCTGCTTGAGACGTTCCTGACGGTGCTCGACGAGTTCGGTGCGTTCCCGGCGGTCGTCGCGCGGGAGCTGGACCGCTACCTGCCCTTCCTGGCGACGACGAAGGTGCTGATGGGCGCGGTGCGGGCGGGCGTCGGCCGGGAGCTCGCGCACGAGGCGATCAAGGAGAACGCGGTGGCTTCGGCGCTCGCGATGCGTGAGCAGGGCGCCGAGCGCAACGAACTGCTGGACAAGCTCGCCGCGGACGAGCGCCTCCCGCTGGACCGGGCGGAGCTCGACGCGCTGATGGCCGACAAGCTGTCCTTCACCGGCGCCGCCAGCGACCAGGTGGCGGCCGTGGTCGCGCGGATCGAGGAGATCGTGAAGGAGCGTCCGGAGGCGGCCGGTTACGCGCCGGGGGCGATCCTCTGACGCGGACGACCAGGGGGATGAAGCGGCTGACCGCCGCCGATCTCGAGGCCGCTCGCGACCGCATCGTTCCCGATGTGGTCGCGGACGGCCTCCGCGTCTTGTTCTGCGGCATCAACCCGGGCCTGATGACGGCCGCGACGGGCCATCATTTCGCCCGCCCTGGCAATCGCTTCTGGCCGGTGCTGCACCTGTCCGGGTTCACACCGCGGCTGCTGAGGCCCGCGGAGCAGGGCGAGTTGCTCACGTATGGCCTCGGCATCACGAATGTCGTGGCGCGCGCCACCGCCCGCGCCGACGAGCTCACCGCGGACGAGTACCGCGAAGGCGGCCGCATCCTCGCCGGCAAGGTGGAGCGGCTGCGGCCGCGGTGGCTCGCGGTGGTGGGTGTGACCGCCTATCGCACGGCGTTCGGTGAGCGCCGGGCCATGATCGGACCGCAGGAGCGGACGATCGGTGGAAGCCGGGTGTGGGTGCTGCCCAACCCGAGCGGGCTCAACGCGCACTGGACTGCGGCGACGATGGCGGAGGAGTTCGGCCGCCTGCGCGCCGCGTCCGAGCGCGACGGCCGCCAGGCTCCCCACGGGACTCAGGGTTTGCGGGCGACCACCCCGAACTGAGCGACCACCGGCCCCTCCTCGGCCGCAGCGTCAGGGCGCCAGCGGGCGCACGAGACGATGCCCGGCTCCAGGATCTCCAGGCCCGCGAGGAAGCTCTCGACCTCCGCCCTGCTGCGGGCGGTGATCGGCGGCGTGGCGTTCTCGTTCCAGAACCTCATCGCCTCGGCATTGCCCTCGCCGCCCAGCTCCAGGGTGGGGTGCGTGATCACGAGATGGCTGCCGGAGGGCACGGCGTCCATCAGGCGCCGGACGATGGCGCGGGCCTCGTCGGTGTCCAGGATGAAGTTCAGGATGCCCAGCATCATGACCGCGACGGGACGGTCGAAGTCGAGGGTCGCGGCCGCGGCCCGCAGGATCGCGTCGGGGTCGTGCGCGTCCGCGTCGACGTAGGCGGTGGCTCCCTCGGGCGAGCTGGTGAGCAGCGCGCGGGCGTGCGTCAGCACGATGGGGTCGTTGTCGACGTAGACGATGCGGGCGCCGGGGGCGATGCGCTGGGCCACCTCGTGTGTGTTCTCCACGGTGGGCAGACCCGTGCCGATGTCGAGGAACTGGTGGACCTCCGCCTCGCCGGCCAGCAGGCTGACCACTCTGCCGAGGAACGCCCGGTCGGCGCGCGCCACCTCGCCGATGCTGGGGTACATCGACGTCACCTGGTCGCCGACCTGCTCGTCCACCGGATAGTGGTCCTTGCCACCCAGCCAGTAGTTCCACACACGGGCGTTGTGTGCGATGTGGCTGTCGATCCGCCCTTCCGGCGCCTGCCCGGTGCTGTCGCTCACGTTCGCTGCTCCTCCGTACGGGCTCTGCATGGCTGCTCGGTCCCTTTTCAAGGGCCCATGGTGGCACGGGAGTTGCTCCGGACCAGCGCGGATCACGGCGGGTCGACGTCGGTCACGGCGGCAAGGAGCTGAAAGGGCGACTCCTCACTCCAGGGAGAGCCGCCGAGCACGACCCAGCGCTCTCCGGTCCGCCACAGCTCCGCATCCTGCACGCGGGTGCTGAGCATGTGCCACGGCTCGGGTATCTCCTCGCCGTGGCCCAGGGAGCGGTGCAGGAGGCTGTACAGGCTGACCGGTTGGGCAGGTCCCCAGCGCTTCGTCAGCCGCTCGGACAGTGCGGCGCACTCCGCCTCGTACTGCTCCCGCGCCTCGAGCACCTGCGAGCAGTCGCCGTCCCCGAATCCGTCGGACACCGCTAACTCGGCCATGTGGTAACCGGGACCGCAGAAACCACCGTCCCACCTGCCGTGCTCGGCCGGGAACTCCCGGGAACACAGCAGGAGGACGGTGTCCAGGTGCTGTGCGGTGCTCATGCCGTCCAGTAAACCGGCACGCACTGACAACCGGCGTCCGGGTCTGCCAGTAGTTCTCTGCCGGTCGTCCCTTCCGGCCGGCCTGACGTCAGGCGTCCCTCCGGCGTACGGCCCACCAGCCCGCCAGCAGCGCGGCCGCCGCCCAGACCGCCGTGACGGCGAGGCCGGTCCAGGGACCGAGAGCGCCCACCGGGTCCTGGTGGAGCACCTGTTGGCCGGCCCGGTCGGGCAGATACTCGGCGGCGCCCGCCGCCACGTCACCGACCACGAACGAGACGATCAGGATGAAGGGGATGAGGATGCTCAGCACGGCGACGGCGCTGCGCAGCAGGGCGGTCAGACCGGCGGCGAAGAGCGCCATGAGCGCGAGATAGATCCCGCCTCCGATGCACGCGCGCAGAGCCCCGGGCTGGCTCAGCCCGATGGTGTACTCGCCCATGAACGCCTGGCCCACGAGGAACGTCGCAAAGCTCGTGGCGAGGCCGGCGGCGAGCGTGGCGGCGGCCACGATCGCCGTCTTGGCGGCGTAGAACAGGCCTCGGTTCGGCACGGCGGACAACGAGATGCGCAGTGCGCCGTTCAGGTACTCGGACGAGACGGCGGTCGCTCCGAAGCTGATGGCGGCGATCTGGGCGAAGTTCAGCGCGTAGAAGGCGTCGAAGAGCGGCTCGGCGTCCGCGTTGTCCGCCTCTGCCTGACCCACGGTGGGGAAGACGAGCAGGGTGACGGCGAGAGTGACCGCGAAGATCGCGATGAGCGATCCGAAACTGGCTCGCACCGACCTGATCTTGATCCATTCGGAGTGGAGAACGGCCGTGGTCGACATCTGTCAGGCCTCCTGGGCGGTGGTCGGGGACGCGGCCGTGAACTCCGTGTCGTCGGCGGTGAGGGTGAGGTACGCCTGCTCCAATGAGGCTTGTTCGTCGGCGAGTTCCATGATCGGGATACCTTCGGTCGCGGCGAGGGCGCCGATCTCGGCCGCCTGGGCGCCGTCGACGGTCCACCGGCCGTCGTCGCTCTGCGCGACCTCGTACCCCTTGCGTACGAGCACGGCGCGCAGCCGTGCCGGATCGGTCGTACGCACTCGCACGCGCGCGTGGCTGTGTGCGTCGAGGAAGTCCTGCATCGGGGTGTCCGCGAGCAGCCTGCCCCGGCCGAGGACGACGATGTGGTCGGCGAAGCTCGCGGTCTCGTTCATCAGGTGGCTCGAGACGAGCACCGTGCGCCCATCTCGGGCGAGGCGGCGCAGCAACTCGCGGATCCAGATGATGCCTTCGGGGTCGAGGCCGTTGGACGGCTCGTCGAGCAGGACGACCTGCGGATCCCCGAGCAGTGCGGCCGCGATGCCGAGGCGCTGGCGCATGCCGAGCGAGAAGGTCTTGATGCGGCGGCCGGCCACGGAGGCGAGTCCGGTCTCCTCCAGGACCTCGTCGACGCGGCGGGCGGGGATGCGGTTGCTGACGGCGAGAGCGCTGAGGTGGTTCCGGGCGGTGCGGGAGCCGTGCGCGGCCTGGGCGTCGAGGAGCGCGCCCACGTGACGCAGCGGTTCCTCGATGGTGGCGTAGGGCCGTCCGCCGATGGTGGCCGAGCCGGATGTGGGCCGGTCGAGGCCGAGGGCGAGGCGCATGGTGGTGGACTTGCCGGCACCGTTGGGGCCGAGGAATCCGGTGACCCGGCCCGGTTCGACGGTGAAGGTGAGGCGGTCCACGGCGCGGGTTGTTCCGTACTCCTTGGTCAGGTTGCTGATGTCGATGCTCGTCATGGCATCAGGGTTGCGGCCGGGGCAGGGGCTGGGCCTCCCCCGCGGGTGGCTTCCTTCTCCCCCGCGCGGGGGAGCCGTCACGCGATACCCCCTGGCACGATGACCGGCATGCCCCGCCTTCCCCGCTTCCTGCGACCGCTGACGCGTGCGGTCACCTACACCCGCTGGCTGCACATGTTGGTCGGCGCCTTCATCGCGTTCGTCTGCGGCTTGGTCTATCCGGGGTTCGTCGACCTGTCGTTGGCGGAGTGGGCGCTGGTGCCCCTCATTCCCGTCCCCCTGCTCGTGGCGGCGGCCATGGTGCCCGCGATGCGGCTGGCGGAGGGGCTGCAGGCCCGGGTGATGCTGTTTCCCGGACCGCACGCGCGCGTGAAGGACGGCAGCGAGGATCCCGGTATCGCGGCGGCGCCCTCCACCTCCTGGAGCGATCGCGGCAGGACCGCCGTGTGGATGGTGCTCCGACTCGAGGTCGGCTGTGCCATCGCCTTTCTGACCGGCCAGCTCATGGCGCTCTCGCTGGCACTGGTCGGGGCGGCGGCCGGGTCCCCCAGCGGCGCGGATCCACTGATTCCGGTCGCCGGACAGCACTGGGCGTACGCGCTGCTCGTCCCCGTAGCGCCTCTGGTCCTGGTACTGGTGGTGGCCGCGGTCGGGCCCATGATGGCCGCGGCCGCCCGCCGTCTGCTCGGACCGTCCCCCAAGGAGCGGCTGGCCGCGCTGGAGGAGCGCACCGAACAACTGCTGGAACGCAACCGGATCGCCCGGGAGTTGCACGACTCCATCGGACACGCGCTGACCGTCGCCGTCGTCCAGGCGGGAGCCGCACGCGCCGCCGCCGACCCGGAGTTCACCGAGCGGGCGCTGGACGCGATCGAGGAGACGGGACGGGCGGCCCTGGAGGACCTGGAACGCGTGCTGTTGGTGCTGCGCGAGGCGGAGCAGCCCGTGAGCAGCCGGCCTGCACTCGGCGAGGCTGACCGCCTGTTCGACTCGGCACGTGCGTCGGGCGCGAAGGTCGACGCCGAGGTGACCGGCCCCCTGGACCAGGTGCCCGGGCCGGTGTCCCGCGAGGGATACCGGATGCTTCAGGAAGCCCTCACCAATGTGCTGCGGCATGCGGGAGCGGTGCCGGTCCGCGTCCGCATCACCGTCGAACGCACATGTCTGCTCATGGACGTGCGCAGTCCACTGCCCACGACGGCCGGGGCCGTCACAGGCGGTGGCAGCGGGAGCGGGCTGCGCGGGATACGTGAACGGGCCGCACTGCTCGGCGGCCACGCCCGCGCGGGCCAGGAGGACGGCGAGTGGCAGGTCCACGTCGAACTGCCGCTGGGCTGATCTAGGCTGACGACGTGCCGCTCACCGTGCTTCTGGTCGACGACGAACCGCTCGTACGCGCGGGCCTGCGTGCCGTCCTCGAGGCGCAGCCGGACATCGAGGTGGTCGGCGAGGCCGCCGATGGAGCCGCCGTCATCCCCCTGGTGCGCCGGCTGCGGCCGGACGTCGTCGCCATGGACGTACGCATGCCGCTGATGGACGGCATCGAGGCCACACACGCGGTGCTGCGGTCCGTGCCGGAGCCGCCGAAGATCCTCGTGGTGACGACGTTCGAGAACGACGAGTACGTGTACGGGGCGCTGCGTGCGGGCGCGGACGGGTTTCTGCTGAAGCGCGCGCGGCCCGCCGAGATCGTGCACGCCGTGCGGCTGGTCGCGGAGGGCGACTCGCTGCTGTTCCCGGCGGCGGTGCGGCGACTGGCGGCCGAGTACGGCAAGGACAGCGGCACCACGGAGGCGCGCGCGGCGATGGAGCGCGCCGCGCTGACCGGCCGCGAAGCGGACGTGCTCCGTCTGATGGCACGCGGCCTGGCCAACGCGGAGATCGCCGAGCGCCTCATGATCGGCACGGAGACCGTCAAGTCGCACGTCAGCGCCGTACTGGCGAAACTGGGGGCACGGGACCGCACGCAGGCCGTCATCGCGGCGTACGAGTCGGGGTTCGTGTCACCGGGGTGAGCGACCGGGCGGCAGCCCGCGTGAGCTGTGGCACGGATCAGACCGTGCGACCGTCCCGTCTCGCCGCTGTTCCGGGCGACGGGTACCATCCGCCCCACACGCGCACGAGCCGGGAGGATGGACGTTGGGGCTGCTGACCGGCGGGGATCCCTCTCTGCTGCGGCGTATCAATTCCGCCGTGGTGCTGCATGCGCTGCGCGCCGCGGATCCTGCGACGCTCACCGAGATCACCAGGGTGACCGGGCTGTCACGGCCGACCGTCGAGGGCGTCGTCGAGGGGCTCGTGGAGGCGGGGCTCGTGGTGGAGACGGCCGCCGAGGAGGGTGCGACCAGGAAGCAGGGGCGGCCCGCCCGCCGGTTCCGGTTCCGGGCGGAGGCCGGTCATCTGCTCGGCCTCGAGATCGGGCCGCACCGGGTGGCCGCCGTCCTGGCCGATCTGGAGGGACGGATACTCGCCACGGCGTCGAAGGACGTCGACGAGACCGCGCCGGCCGACGAGCGGCTGGAGCGGCTGCGTACCGCGGTCGCCGAGCTGCTGCGCAAGGCCGGCGTCGCACGCAGTTCCCTGAGGGCCGTCGGTGTGGGCACCCCCGGCATCGTGGAAGCCGACGGCGCCATACGTCTGGGCACGGCCCTGCCGGGGTGGACGGGCCTGCAGCTGGGCGAGCGGCTCCGGCGCTCCTTCAAGTGCCCGGTGCTCGTGGAGAACGACGCCAATACGGCCGCCGTCGCCGAGCACTGGAAGGGCGCGGCGACCGAGTCCGACGACATCGTGTTCGTGATGGCGGGCCTGAGTCCGGGCGCCGGCTCGCTCATCGGCGGGCGGCTGCACCGGGGGTACGGCGGAGCGGCCGGGGAGATCGGCGCGCTGCACCTGTTGGGCCGTGAGGCGACGCCGGAGGCGCTCCTGTCGACGACGGACGAGCCGCTGCATCCGCTGGACGAGCAGGCGGTCGCGGAGGTCTTCGCGCAGGCCCGCAGTGGTGACGAGCGGGCCCTGGCGGCCGTCGACCGCTTCATCCAGCGGCTCGTGCACGACGTCGCGGCCCTGGTGCTGGCGCTCGATCCCGAGCTCGTCGTGGTGGGCGGCTGGGCCGCCGGCCTGGACGGCGTACTGGAACCGCTGCGCCGCGAGCTAGCCCGCTACTGCCTGCGGCCCCCGCGGGTCGCCCTGTCGATGCTCGGCGAGGCTGCGGTCGCGACGGGCGCGCTGCGGCTCGCACTCGACCATGTCGAGGAGCAGCTGTTCGCGGTGGAGGGGACGGTCACGGCGCGGAGGTGAGGCGCGGCCGCCGACCCTGAGGGGTCGTGGGACGCAAAGGCCGTTGCGCGCGGGACACAAAGGCCGTGCTCCTTGCTCGTCCGCAAGGAGCACGGCGGGAACCTCACATGCCGCAGTACCCGGTCAGGACGCGCGGCGCTCCGGGTCGTGGTGGACCTCGACGCCGCCGGAGTCGCCGAAGGTGAGACGGCAGGTGTCGGCGCGGTACGTGGCCACGGAGACGGCGGCGGTACGGCCCTCGGCGAAGAAGCGCGTCGTGACGACGAGTACCGGCGCGCCGGGCAGCCGGTCGAGCACCTTGGCGTCGTCCGCGCGGGCCGAGCCGAGTTCGACGGCGCTGTCCTGTCCTTCGAGCCCGAGCCGCTGCAGTTCACGCAGGACGGCACGCGCGCGTGCCGGACCGGAGGGCGCCTCGATCGCGGAGAGGTCGGGCACCGACGAGGCCGGGACGTAGAGCAGCTCGGCGGCGACCGGCTGGCCATGCGTCATGCGCATACGCCGCACCGTGTGCACCGTCTCGTCGGCCCCGGTCTCCAGGACGCCTGCCACGGCCGCGGGCGGAACCAACTGGGTGCAGTCCGCCGCCTTCCAGGCATCGCCGACGGCGCCCGGCCACACGTGCTCGGCGGCCCCCACGGCCACACCCATACGCGGCGGCGCGACGGTGGTGCCGACTCCACGACGGCGCTGCAGGCGCCCCTCGAGCTCGAGCTGCTCGAGCGCCTGGCGGAGGGTGGCCCGGGCGACCCCGAACCGGGCCGCCAGATCACGCTCGTTGGGAAGGATCTCGCCGACCGAGAACTCGGCGTCGAGTGCCTCACTGAGCACGGTCTTGAGGTGCCAGTACTTCGGCTCCGGCACCGTTTCCAGCTGAGTGGTCCCCACCCTGTCCTCCGCAATCGCCGTATCCCCGGCGGCGTTTCAGCGCCTTGTTTATTAAAGGTTCCTGCACTATGCCTGCGACCATAAGCCGGGCCCCACCCTTGGTCAAGACCAATCCTCGATCGGAGACAGCGGGGGCAGGCCGGGGCGACGGGAGTGTTCACGGACTGTTCGTGATCGGCACGCGCGCGTGGGGACAGGGCACGGGCGGGTCACACGACGGCCCCTGGCAAGAGCATGTGCCGCGCAGCGGACTGATCAGTACGAGGCAAGAGAGAGGAGTTTGTCCGGGTTGCGTACTGCGTAGATGCGCTGGATCCGCCCGTCGGCGACCTCGACCTGGAAGACCGTGTCGGGCTTGCCGCCCGAGAGGGCGAGCGCGGCCGGGGCGCCGTTGAGCTCCAGAAGACGGATCTCCAGCTCCGTGATCCCCTCGCGGCCCACGGCGGCGAGGAAGCGGCCCACCTTGTCGGCCGATTCGATGACACGCAGCGGCGCCTGGGCCTTGCCTCCGCTGTCGCCCACCAGCTCGACGTCCGGGGCCAGCAGGGACATCAGCCCCTCGAGGTCACCATCCGCCGCCGCGGCCAGGAACCGCTCGGTCAGATCGCGTCGCTCGGCCGGGTCCACTTCGTAGCGCGGCCTGCGTTCGTCGACGTGCTTGCGTGCCCGCGCCGCCAGCTGGCGCACCGCGGACTCGCTGCGGTCGAGCGTGGCGGCGATCTCGGCGAACGGGAATCCGAAGGCCTCCCGCAGCACGAACACCGCACGCTCCAGCGGCGACAGGGACTCCAGGACGACCAGTACCGCTAAAGAGACCGAGTCGGCGAGGACCGCCTGTTCCTCGGTGTCGGCGACGGTGGGCCCGAAGTCCGTGACCAGCGGCTCGGGCAGCCAGGGCCCCACGTAGGTCTCGCGCCGGGCCTGGACCTGGCGGAGCCGGTCGAGGGCCAGGCGCGTGGTGATCCGCACCAGATAGGCGCGTGGCTCCCGTACGTCCGCCCGGTCGCCGGACGACCAGCGCAGCCATGCCTCCTGGACGACGTCCTCCGCGTCGGCCACGCGGCCGAGCATTCGATAGGCGACTCCCATCAGCACGGGCCGGTGCTCTTCGAAGACATCGGTCGCGGTGTCGGTGGCCACACCCCCATCCCAGCGGAAGCGGTTCGTCATGTCCAGGCGATATCGGGCTCCGCGGCCGGGATGCCGGGACTGGCGACAACGGGCCCCGCGGGGAGCGGCGAACGCCTTCCTTGCGGACCCCTCCCTCCCGACGTCGTTCGTAGCAAGGACTACCCGCCAGTAGCTTTTACTGACAAGCTGTCTACACCCCCGGTCCTTCGAGCGGTCCCGACAGGCCAACCGCGCCTGTGCTCACGGGATCCCTGTGCGCCAGCAGACGAGGAGTCAGGAGCATGGCCGAAACAGTCTCATTCCCGGTCGAATCGTCGCATGGCCCCCGGACGGTGTCCCTCGCCTACACACGCGTGGGCGCGGGTGAACCGCTTCTCCTCCTGCACGGCATCGGCCACCACCGCCAGGCATGGGATCCAGTGATCGACATCCTGGCGACCGAGCGCGACGTCATAGCGGTCGACCTGCCCGGATTCGGCGAGTCCCCCGCGCTGCCCGACGGACTGGCCTACGACCTGTCGACCGTGGTTCCCGCACTCGGCTCACTCTGTACGGCACTGGAGATCGAACGCCCGCATGTCGCGGGCAACTCGCTCGGTGGCCTGCTCGCCCTCGAGCTGGGCCGCGAAAGGCTCGTACGGTCGGTCACGGCGCTGGCGCCCGCCGGGTTCTGGACGGAGGCCGAGCGCCGGTACGCCTTCAGCACGCTCCTCGCGATGCGGCAGGGGGCACGGCTGCTGCCGGTGCCGCTGATCGAGCGGCTCTCGCGCACGGTAGCCGGGCGCGCCGCGCTGACCAGCACCATCTACGCCCGCCCTGGCCGCCGTTCAGCCGAGGCCGTGGTCGCTGAGACGCTGGCGCTGCGCAATGCGAAGGGGTTCGCCCAGACCCTCACCGCGGGGCGGCAGGTGCTCTTCAAGGACGACGTTCCGGGACTGCCGGTGACCCTCGCATGGGGTACGCGGGACCGCCTGCTGCTGCACCGCCAGGGGGTTCGTGCCAAGCGCGTCATCCCCGGGGCGCGACTGGTGCGGCTGCCCGGATGTGGACATGTCCCGATGAACGACGATCCGGCACTCGTCGCCCGGGTCGTCCTCGACACCAGCCGCTGAGCCCTGCGGGCTCGTCCTCGAATTCCCCCGGCTGACGCTGGGAAGTGCCCGAAGTGCCCCCAGGGGCAGGATCTCCGTCCCCTCTGGGGGCCGTCCTCTGGGGGCTTCGCGCGGCCACGGCCACCGATGACCGCAGGGCCGCGCGTCCTGTTCCCCCCGGCCTACGGCGAGTTGTTCACTTGGGGTTTGTGTGTGCGCTGCGGCGTACGAGTAGTTGTGGCATCGCACCTTGGTCCGAACCGTCACTGGAGGCCGTCCATGTCCCACAACCCGACCCCCGGCCGGCGTGCCGTACTGCGCGGATCCCTCGCCGCGTCCGCCGCCCTGGCTCTGCCCACCGCGGGCGCCCTGGCGTCCGCGGCCCCCGCCCAGGCGCTGTCGGGCCGTCCGCGTGCCGCCTGGGGAGTGCAGGCGGGCGACGTGACGACCTCCACGGGCCTGGTGTGGGTGCGTTCCGACCGGCCGGCGCGGATGATCGTGGAGACCTCCGCCACCGAGTCCTTCCGCAATGCGCGCAGATGGCAGGGCCCGCTGCTCGGCCCGGACACGGACTTCACGGGTACGGTTCCGCTGCGCGGCCTCCCGTCCGGCGAGCAGATCCACTACCGCGTGACGCTGGCCGACCCCGAGGACTACCGCCGCACCGGCGAGCCGGTGCTCGGCACCTTCCGCACCGCGCCCGCCAAGCGGCGCGCGGGCGTACGGTTCCTGTGGTCGGGCGACATCGTGGGGCAGGGCTGGGGCATCAACCCGGACATCGGCGGCCTCTACGCGTACGAGGAGATGCGCCGGCTCGACCCGGACTTCTTCCTGTGCAGCGGTGACTCCATCTACGCGGACGGACCGCTGTCGGAGACGGTGGCCCTGCCCGACGGCCGGGTCTGGCGGAACGTCACCACCGAGGAGAAGTCCAAGGTCGCCGAGACGCTCGCCGAGTACCGGGGCAACTTCCGCTACCCGCTGCTCGACGAGAACGTACGCCGGTTCAACGCACAGGTGCCGACGATCGCGCAGTGGGACGACCACGAGGTCGTCAACAACTGGTACCCGGGCGAGATCCTCACCGACAGCCGCTACACGGTGAAGGACGTCGACACGCTGGCCACCCGCGCCCGGCAGGCCTTCAGCGAGTACTTCCCGATCTCCACGCTGCCCTCGACGGGCGAGGACGGCCGGGTCCACCGGGTCGTGCACCACGGCCCGCTCCTCGACGTCTTCGTGCTGGACATGCGCACCTACCGCAACGCCAACTCGCCCGACCGCCAGACCGACGACACCACCGGCATCCTGGGCGCGGAGCAACTGGCCTGGCTGAAGCGGGAGCTGTCGCGTTCGCGTGCGGTGTGGAAGGTGATCGCCGCCGACATGCCGCTGGGCCTGGTCGTGACGGACGGCGCTACGGACTTCGAGGCCGTCGCGCAGGGTGATCCCGGCGCGCCGCTCGGCCGTGAGCTGCAGATCGCCGAACTGCTGCGGTTCATCAAGCACAGCCGCATCACCGGCACGGTGTGGCTGACCGCGGACGTGCACTACACCTCCGCGCAGCACTACGACCCCTCGCGCGCCGCCTTCAAGGACTTCGCGCCGTTCTGGGAGTTCGTCTCGGGTCCGCTGGCGGCGGGCGGCTTCCCGGCGAACGCCCTCGACGACACCTTCGGCCCCGACCGGGTCTTCGTGCAGGCGCCGACGAAGGCGAACGTGTCGCCGATGGAGTCCCCGCAGTACTTCGGCGAGGTCGACATCGACGGTGAAAGCGGCGAGCTGACCGTCCGGCTGCGGGCGACGGGCGGTTCGGTGCTCTTCACCAAGGTGCTGCAGCCGGGGCGTGTGGGCCAGTAGCCGGTCTCCGCGCCGACGAGGCTCACGACCGTACGGTCCGACGCGTGCGGCGGGACGTCCGCTCAGGGCGCCCGCCGCCACCGCTTCGGCCGGTCGGGCGGCGGGAACCGTGTCCCCGCCGACTGCAGCGCGCGACGCCCGGACTGCCCCACACTGTCTTGACCTGCGGCTTTACGGCATGCGCCATTGAATGTGAAATCACTGCAAAAAGGACAGTTCTCGCTTTACCCCTCAGTCACAATCTGTTCGTGATCACGCAACACCTCTCCTTCACAGTGGATGCATGAAGCGAGAGATGTCTGACGTAACCCGTGCCAAGTACGGCCGTCCCGTGCACCACTGGCGCCGGGACGTGATCGAACTGGCGGCGCTGTTCACGGCCGTTGCGGTGGCCGACGCCGTGGCGAACCTGGTCGGGCACGGGCCCGACGGCCCCGCCCTGCTCGTGGTCTCGGCCGTGGCGCTGATCGCCACGGCGGCGTTCCACACATGGTGGTCAAGGCGCCACGGCCACGCTCCCCCGACAGGCGATACCGGCGCCCGGCCGCTCGCCGCCGAGCAGGCCGGGCCCTCAGCAGCCGGGGCGGCCACCGTGACCGGACTGTCCGCTCCCGCGGCACCGTCCGCCGACACGACGACGCTGTGGCGGATGCGGACCACCGTCCGGGACGAGCCCGGCTCGCTGGCCGCGCTGTGCACCGCGCTCGCACACCACCAGGTCGACATCCTGAGCCTGCAGACGCATCCGCTGGCCGAAGGCACCGTCGACGAGTTCCTGCTGCGCGCTCCCGCCGAGCTGCCCGCGGGCGACTTCACCCGCGCGATCTCCCGGGCGGGCGGCACCGACATCTGGATCGAACGCGCGGACGCGCACGACTTGGTGGACGCCCCGACCCGCGTCCTGAGCCTGGCCACGCGCACCGCCCTGGACGGTGCCGAACTGCCGCTGGCGCTGCGCCAGTTGCTCGGCAGGTGCACGATCCGCTCCCTGCCAGCCGCATCGGCCGGCCACGGCACCAGCGAGAGCGCCGCTCCCGTCGAGGGCGCGCTCGAGGACACGGTGATGCGGCTGCGGGCGCCCGAAGGCGGAGTGATCACGGTGGAGCGGCCGTATCTGCCGTTCACACCGACCGAGTTCGCGCGCGCCCGTGCGCTCGTCGAGCTGGACACCCGGCTGGGCCCGCGTGTGCCGCGCAGCAAGGACGTGCTGACGCTGCCGCAGGGCAGCGCCATAACGGTACGCAGGGCCGACACCGCCGACCTGAACGCCGCCAAGGCCATGCACGAGCGGTGCTCGAAGCGCACCCTGAACATGCGGTACCACGGCCCGGTCGGTGACGTCGACCGCTATCTGAACCACCTGCTCAGCCCGCGCTTCGGCCGCACGCTCGCCGTGCAGACCGACACCGGCCGCATCGTCGCCCTCGGCCATCTGCTGTGGGACGGCGACGAGACGGAGGTCGCGCTCCTGGTCGAGGACGAGTGGCAGCGGCACGGCATCGGCAGCGAACTCCTCGGCCGCCTGGTGACGATGGCCGTCGAGGCGGGCGCCGAGAGCGTGTACGCGGTCACGCAGTCCTCCAACACGGGGATGGTCGCCGCCATGCGCGGTCTCGGTCTGCCCCTCGACTACCAGATCGAGGAGGGCACGCTGGTGATCACGGCCCGCCTCGACGCGACGCCGGTGCGTTCGCGGCTGCCGTACGACCACGCGAACGGAATCGGCCAGGACCCCGAGTTGGCGCGGGACCGCCGGTACTGACGCGACCGGCGCCGGCGCGTTGCCGGCGCCACGACTGACCGGCCGCTGGAACGGCTGGGCGGGGCGGCCGCAACGAGGCCTCCCCGCCCAGCCGTTCACGCATCCCCGGCCAGCCGTTCACGCACCCCGGCCCGCGCCGAGCGCACCATCCAGGTCGCCCCACAGGTCGTCGACGTCCTCGAGGCCGACCGACAGGCGCAGCAGCCGGTCGCCGACACCGCACGACCGGCGGTCGTCGGCGTCCACGATCCGATGGCTGATGGACGCCGGGTGCTGGATGAGCGTGTCGACGCTGCCGAGGCTGACGGCCGGGGTGATCAGCCGTACGCCGGCGATCACCTCGTGCGGGTCGCCTCGTACCTCGAAGGCGACCATGGCACCGCCGAGACGCGGGTAGTGGACACGGGCGACGCGCGGATCTTCGGCCAGCCTCCGCGCCAGTTCCGCCGCCGTCGCCGACGCCGCACGCACGCGTACCGGCAGGGTCGCGAGCCCTCGCAGCAGCAGATAGCCGGCCAGCGGATGCAGGACGCCGCCGGTGGCGAACCGCACCTGGCGCAGGCGGCGCGCGAACTCCTCGTCGCAGGCCACCACTCCGCCCAGTACGTCGCCGTGCCCGCCCAGGTACTTGGTGGCGCTGTGCAGCACCAGCCGGGCCCCGGACTCGGCGGGCCGCTGCAGCACGGGGGTGGCGAAGGTGTTGTCGGCGAGCAGCGGCACGGAGCCGCAGTCGTGTGCGACGGCACGCAGGTCGACTTCGGCCAGCGTCGGGTTGGCGGGCGATTCGACCATGACCAGCCCGGTGTCAGGCCGCAGGGCGTCCGCGATTCCGGCCGGGTCGGTCCAGGTGACCTCCGAGCCGAGCAGCCCGGCGGAGAGCAGGTGGTCGCTGCAGCCGTACAGCGGGCGCACGGCGACCACATGGCGCAGGCCCGCCGAGCTGCGCACCAGCAGGACCGCACTCAGCGCGGCCATGCCGCTGGCGAAGGCGACCGCGCTCTCGGTGCCTTCCAGCCGCGCGATCGCCGTCTCGAAGCGGGCGACCGTCGGGTTGCCGAGGCGCCCGTAGACCGGCGTCCCCGGCGGCTCGGTGCCGTCGGCGGCGAAGGCGTCGATCCGGGCCGCCTCGCCACGGCTGTCGTACGACGGGTAGGTGGTGGACAGATCGATGGGGGGCGCGTGCAGGCCGAGCGCGGCGAGGTCGTCGCGTCCGGCGTGGACGGCTTCGGTGGCCAGTGCCCGGACGGCCGCGGGTCCGGGGGCCGAGGCCCTGCGTGCGGTGTGGTCGTCGATGTCGGTGTCCATGGGCGACAGCGTGAACAAGGGCCGGAGCCGTGGCGCCGCACACCGTGCTACGTTCGGCCGATGCCCGAATCCGTCGTACTCGATCCGGTGGATCTGCACATTCTGCGGCTCCTGCAGAACGACGCACGCACCACGTACCGCGACCTCGCCGCGCAGGTCGGCGTCGCGCCCTCGACATGCCTGGACCGGGTGGCGCGGCTGCGCCGGTCCGGGGTGATCCTGGGCCACCGGCTCCGCCTGGACCCGGCGAAGCTGGGGCGCGGCCTCGAGGCGCTGCTCTCGGTGCAGGTGCGCCCGCACCGGCGGGAGCTGGTCGGGCCGTTCGTGGAGCGGATCCGGGCGCTGCCGGAGGCACTCACTGTCTTCCATCTCACGGGCCCGGACGACTACCTCGTCCATGTCGCCGTGGCCGACGCGGCCGACCTGCAGCGGCTGGTGCTCGACGAGTTCACGGCGCGCCGCGAAGTGGCCCGCGTCGAAACGCGGTTGATCTTCCAGCAGTGGGAGTGCGGGCCATTGCTGCCACCGCAGTCCGCGTGACGCCGGTCCCATCACCCTCACAGGGAATCTCCGTGACGTGGTCCCCGTCCCCGTACGAGGATGGCCGTATGTCACAGACCACGAGCCACAGCCCGCTGCCCCGTGAGGTCGCCGATGCCTATGTCGACGAGCTCATCGCCCTCGACCCCGTGACCGGTACGTATCTCGGTGTGAAGGAGAGTTCAAGCAAGCTCCCCGACTTCTCCCCCGCGGGCCAGGAGGCGCTCGCAGAGCTCGGCCGGCGCACCCTCGCGCGGCTCGACGAGGCGGAGCGCCGGCCCGGCGCCGACAGCGGCATCGAGCGCCGGTGCGGGAAGCTGCTGCGCGAACGGCTCACCGCCGAGCTGGCTGTGCACGACGCCGACGAGGGGCTGCGGGCGGTCAGCAATCTGTCCTCGCCCGCCCACTCGGTGCGTACGGTGTTCACACTGACGCCCGCGGAGACGGAGGAAGACTGGGCCGCCATCGCGGAGCGGCTGCGTGCCGTCGCCGCCGCCCTGGAGGGCTACCGCGCGTCGCTCACGCTCGGTCTGGAACGGAAGTTGTACGCGGGTCCGCGTCCGACCGCCACCTTCATCGAGCAGCTGTCCGAGTGGGCGGACACCGGCTCCGGCCGCGGCTGGTTCGAGGACTTCGCCTCCGCCGGTCCCGACGCCTTGCGGGCCGAGCTCGACGAGGCCGCGGGCCAGGCCACCGCCGCCGTCGCCGCCCTGCGCGACTGGATGCGCGACGTGTACGCGCCGACGATCGAAGGGGCGCCGAACACGGTGGGCCGCGAGCGGTACGCCCGCTGGTCCCGCTACTACAACGGCACGGACCTCGATCTCGACGAGGCGTACGCGTACGGCTGGTCCGAGTACCACCGCATTCTCGGCGAGATGAAGACCGAGGCCGAGAAGATCCTCCCCGGTGCGGCCACGCCCTGGGTGGCGCTGGCCCGTCTCGACGAGCAGGGCACGCACATCGAGGGTGTCGACGAGGTGCAGCGCTGGCTCCAGGGCCTGATGGACGAGGCGATCGAGACGCTGGACGGCACGCACTTCGACCTCGCCGAGCGGGTACGGAGGGTCGAGTCCCGTATCGCCCCGCCCGGGAGCGCCGCGGCTCCGTACTACACGCCCCCGTCGGAGGACTTCTCGCGCCCCGGGTGCACCTGGCTGCCGACCATGGGGCAGACGCGCTTTCCGGTCTACGACCTGGTGTCGACCTGGTACCACGAGGGCGTGCCAGGACACCACCTCCAGCTGGCGCAGTGGACGCACGTCCGCGAGGACCTGTCCCGCTACCAGGCGAGCGTGGGCATGGTGAGCGCCAACGTCGAGGGCTGGGCGCTCTATGCGGAACGGCTCATGGACGAGCTCGGCTTCCTCACCGACGCGGAGCGGCGGCTCGGCTACCTCGACGCGCAGATGATGCGGGCGGCGCGCGTCATCGTCGACATCGGCATGCACCTGGAGCTGGAGATCCCGGCTGACTCGCCGTTCCACCCCGGTGAGCGCTGGACCCCGGAGCTGGCACAGGAGTTCTTCGCCGCGCACAGCAGCCGTCCGGCGGACTTCGTCGAGAGCGAGCTCACCCGGTACCTGTCCATCCCGGGCCAGGCCATCGGCTACAAACTCGGCGAACGCGCCTGGCTGCTCGGCCGCGAGAACGCGAAGAAGCGGCACGGCGACGCCTTCGACCCGAAGGCGTGGCACATGGCGGCCCTGTCGCAGGGTTCGCTGGGGCTCGACGACCTGGTGGACGAGCTGTCCAACCTCTGAGCAGGCCGCAGCGTGCGCCGGCCCCCGGGCGCGTCCGTCAGGCGGACGAGCCCGGGCCGCGCCGGTGCGTGGACGCGCGACCGTGTGCCACCGGGTGGGCAGGCGGCCGGGGGCGCGGGCGGCCAGGAGGTGGGCCGCGCCTCAGCAGCCGCAGTCGTCCGCGCCCACCGGCGCCGTCAGCTGGTCGACCGGGCGCTGGGCGGGGCCCTGCCAGGTCTCGTACGCGAAGCCCTCGCGGACCCAGTACTCGAATCCGCCGATCATCTCCTTGACCTGGTAGCCGAGTTCAGCGAGGGCCAGGGCGGCTCGCGTCGCGCCGTTGCAGCCGGGGCCCCAGCAGTACGTCACGACCGGCACGGACCGGTCGAGCAGCTGCTCGGCCTGCTGCGGTACGAGGGCGGTCGGCAGATGCACCGCACCGGGCACATGGCCCTGGTCCCAGGCCTCGGTGGAGCGGGAGTCGACGACGACGAAGCCGGGAACGCCGTCGCCGGCGAGCGCGGCGGCGACGTCCGACACGTCGGTGTGGAAGGCGAGGCTCGCGCCGAAGTACGCGGCGGCAGCGGCGGGCGATGCCGGGGGAACCCGAAGGACGGGGTTGACGGCGGCGGGGCTGGTACTGGCGGTGGGGTCGGTCGCTGTCATGGTGTCGGTCTCCGCAGGGTCCGTAGGGTCCGAAGGGTTCGAAGAGTCCGAAGGGGCCGGAATCGGGTCGACGAGGTCTCGTCCACAGAATCTACGGTCCTTGATCGTCAGGCTGAAGGCGTGATCCCCGGCATCCACCTTGATCGGCCGGGGATTCTCCTGGTATCCCTCGGCCATGACCGGCTATTCCACGGACGCCACCGACTGGCGCATCCTCGAGGTCCTGCAGCGCGACGGCCGCGCCAGCTACGCGGAGCTCGCGCGCGCCGTCTCCATGTCCGCGAGCGCCGTCACCGAGCGGGTGCGCCGACTCGAGGAGGCGGGCGTCATCCAGGGGTACGCGGCCGTGGTCGACCCGGAGCGGCTCGGCCTGCCCATCCTGGCGTTCGTCCGGCTGCGTTATCCGAACGGCAACTACAAGCCGTTCCACGACCTGGTCGACGCGACGCCCGAGATCCTCGAGGCGCACCACGTCACCGGCGACGACTGCTTCGTGATCAAGGTCGCGGCGCGCTCAATGAGGCATCTCGAGGAGATCTCGGGCAAGATCGGCGCGCTGGGGTCGGTCACCACGAGCGTCGTGTACTCCTCGCCGCTGCCGCGCCGCCCTCTCGCTCGCTGACCCCGTCAGCCCTCCACCCCACGCTGCCGCAGCACGGACCCCGACCTGCCCTTGACCACCTCGAGCTGCGCATGGACACGGCGGCGCAGATCCGCGACATGGCTGACGATGCCGACGCTGCGGTCGCGCTCCCGCAGGGAGTCGAGGACGTCCAGGACCTCGTCGAGCGTCTGGTCGTCGAGGCTGCCGAAGCCCTCGTCGATGAAGAGCGTGTCGAGCCGGACGCCGCCCGCCTCGTCGGTCACGACGTCGGCGAGGCCCAGTGCGAGCGCGAGCGACGCGAAGAAGGTCTCGCCGCCGGAGAGCGTGGCGGTGTCGCGCTCGCGGCCCGTCCAGGCATCGACGACATGCAGGC
The DNA here is from genome assembly GCF_001642995.1 of Streptomyces jeddahensis. Taxonomy (GTDB): domain Bacteria; phylum Actinomycetota; class Actinomycetes; order Streptomycetales; family Streptomycetaceae; genus Streptomyces; species Streptomyces jeddahensis. Next base: position 18,607 of record NZ_LOHS01000026.1, on the reverse strand, counting down.
CGAGGCCCGAACGGCCGCGCCCCGTACGGTCGTCGGAGTGCACCAGCGTGTACCGGCCGGACGACATGCGCTGCAGCCGCACGGTCGCGGCGGCCGCGACCTGTTCGAGGCGCGCAGCGAGCACGTACGACTCGAGACGCATCTTGCGCTCGTTGTCCGCGGAGGTGCCCGCGGCCAGTCCGGCGAGGCGGGCCACGCGGTCGTACTCCTCACGCAGCGGCCCCAGTCGGCGGACCGATGCCGCGCACCGCGCGGACAACCGGTTCAGTTCGGCGCACCGCCGCGCGGCCGCGTCCCGCGCGGACGCCGCGTCGCGCACCCGGCGGTCTGCGAGGGCGGCGGCCTGTCCGGCGGCCGGGACGTCCGCGGGCGGCAGCTTCGCAGCAGCGGCCGTGTCGGGCTCCGCGAGGACGGATCGTACGGCCGCCTCCTCGTGCTGCCAGGCGTCGATGCGGTGCTGGAGTTCGCGGTGCTGTGCGTCGTCGAGGAGGGCGGCAGCGGCGGCCTCCGGCGTGTCGAACCCGGCGCGGAAGGCCGCGTCGGCGAGTCGCGCGTCGGCGTCCTTGCGACGCTGCGCGGTCTCCTCGGCGATCCTGGCGGCGTCGGCGGCCTCGGTCAGCCTGGCCGCCTGCCGCCCCAGCTGGGCGGCCCGGGCCGCGACGCTGCCCGCCTCACCGCGCGCCTGCGCCAGCTCCGCTTCCAGCGAGGCTCTTTCGCGATCGAGGAGCTCGCGCCGGGACGCGCGCGAGGCGGCCCGCTGCCCGGCCTCCTGCCGGGCGGCGAGCCTGCGCTCGTGCTCGCGCTCGGCCCGGTCCAGTGCCTCGCGGGCCGGGTGCAGCCCGGATGCGAGGTCACGCGCCTCGGCATGACGCCGCTGCAACTCCTCGTATTCCTCGGCGAGTTGAACGGTCGTGGCGTCGCCTGCGGTCTCCGTCGCGGCAGCGAGCTGTGCGCGTACGACACCCAGCCGCTGCTCGGCGTCGGTGCGTGCCTCGTCGGCGCGGCGGTGGGCGGCCAGCGCGGCGTCCTCGGCCTGCTGGTCGACGTGGCCTGCGGCCTTCGGGGCGGGCGCCGGGTGTTCGGTGGCGCCGCAGACGGCGCAGGGCTCGCCGTCGGTGAGGTTCGCCGCGAGCTCGGCGGCGATGTTCTGCAGGCGTTGTTCCTTGAGCGTCAGCCAGTGCTCGCGGGCGGCTGTGGCACGCTCGCGGGCGGTCATCGACCGCTCGTGCGCCTGGGCTGCGTCGGCCTCCAGCTGATCACGTCGGCGGGCGGCGGCCAGCCTGTCCCTTGCCGGCTCGAGCCGCCCGGCGAAGTGCTCGGCGCGCGTCGCTGCTTCCTGGGCGGCGTCGATGCGCCCCTGGAGGGCGGCGCGTGTCTCGTCCCACCCGTCCAGCCAGCTCGCCGCGTCCTGGAGGAGTTCCTCGTCGGCACGGTCCTGGCGGTCCAGTTCGGCGCGCTCGGTGGCCAGTTCGCCCAGCCGCTGCTCGGCTCGGCGGGCCGATGCGAGGCTCCCGAGCTCCTCGGCGGCCTTGCGGGCCGCGGCCGCGAGGCCGGACGCACCGGCGTCCGCGAAGGTCGCGGGCAGTGCGGCACGCGCGCGTGCCTCTTCCGCAGCGGCCTGGCGGTGTTCGCGCTCGACGGCCTCGCGCAGGTCCAGCGCGGGAGCCACCGACTCGGCCTTGCGGCCGCGCTCCATCCGGTCGCGGTCCATGCGGTAGTCGTCCGCACGCGCCTCGAGCCGCTCGGCCCGTTGGCGCGCCTCGGCGAACCGCCGCTGCAGCCGGTCCGCTTCCCGGGCGTCGGCGAGCCGCCGCTGTGCCGCGACCGCCGCCGACTCGGCTGCGGACAGGGCGGCGTGCGCGATATCGAGCCGCTCGCGGGCACCGGCGCGCGCGACAGCCGCCCAGGCCAGTACGGCCTCGGCGAGTCCCGGGTCACCGGGCGCCAGATCGGGCAGGGGCAGCTCCACGGCGTCCCCCGCGGCCTGCTGCATACGGTGGGCGTCGGCGAGCAACTGCGTGTCCCCTTCGCGTACTTCGGCCTCGGCGCCGCGCCGCCGCTCGGCGAGGCGCTGCTCGACCGCGGCGAACCTGCCGGTGTCGAAGAGCCGCCCGAGCAGCTTGCCGCGCGCCTCCGCGTCGGCCCGCAGGAACCGCGCGAAGTCGCCTTGGGGCAACAGCACGACCTGGCAGAACTGCTCCTTGCTCATGCCAAGGAGCTGGCTGATCTCCTCGCCGATCTCCTGGTGGGAGCGGCTGAGGTCCTTCCACGAGCCCGCGGCCGCGTCGTACTCGCGCAGCCAGCTCTGTGCCTTCTCCGTCGTGGTGCCCGTGCCGCGCTTCTTGGGGCGCTCCCACGGGGGCTGACGGGTGATCTCCAACCGGCGTCCGGCGACGGTGAGTTCGAGGCATACCTCGGTGCGCGTCGCGGGCGCCGCATGGTCGCTGCGCAGGTTCGTCCCCTGACCGGCGGCGGCCTGCCGGGCGCCCGGTACCGAGCCGTAGAGCCCGTAGCACACGGCGTCCAGCACGGTCGTCTTCCCGGCGCCGGTCGGGCCGTGCAGCAGGAACAGCCCGGCGGCCGACAGATCGTCGAAGTCGACCTCCTGAGTGGCGCCGAAGGGCCCGAAGGCCGTCATACGCAGCCGATGCAGCCTCACCGGGCCACCTCGGCCACGCCCTCGCGGCGGCCCTCGCGGGCGCCGTCCTGCACGACCGCGGCGTCGGCGCGTACGGCGTCGAACGCGTCGCGCAGCACCTCGCGCTCCCGCTCGTCCGGTCCCGCGCCCCGCACATGGGCCACGAAGTCCTCCCCGATCTGCTGGTCGCTGCGCCCCCTGAGGCGCTGCCCGTACGACACGTCCGGGTCCTCGGGGGTGCGGTCGGGCTCGAAGACGAGGCTGAGGGTGTGGGGAAAGCGTTCGGTGAGCCGCGCCATGGGTTCGGCGGGCCGCACCGGGTCCGTGAGGGTCGCTTCGACCCAGGCGTCGGCGTGGCGGGCGAGGCGCGGATCCTCGAGCAGCTCGTCGAGCCGTCCCCTGATGCGGGCGAGCGGTCGCGGCACCGGGCAGTCGACACGTTCGGCCTGGAGCTCGCCGCCCGGCCCGAGGTCCACGAGCCACATGCTCTTGCGGTGGTCCGCCTCCGAGAACGAGTACGGAAGCGGGGATCCCGAGTAGCGGATGCGCTCGGTGAGGGTCTGGCTGCCGTGCAGATGCCCGAGCGCCACATAGTCGACGCCGTCGAAGACCCTGGCCGGCACGGAGGCGACGCCCCCGACGGTGATGTCGCGCTCGCTGTCGCTGGCTTCGCCGCCGGTGACGAAGGCGTGCGCGAGGACGACGGACCGGGTGCCGTGGGCGCGCATGGCGAGGTCGGCGCGCACCCGTTCCATGGCGGCCGCAAGCACCGCCTCGTGGCCGGGCTTCTCCACCCCGAACTCGTCCTTGACCAGCGCGGGTTCGAGGTAGGGCAGTCCGTAGAACGCCACGTCCCCGTGGTCGTCGGCCAGCACCACGGGCGTCCCGACGGCTGCGGGTTCGGTGCGCAGATGGATGCCCGCGCGGCCGATGAGTCCGGCACCGACGCCGAGGCGGCGCGCGGAGTCGTGGTTGCCCGAGATCATCACGGTGGGCACGCCGAGCTCCGCTAGCCGGTGCAGTGCGTCGTCGAACAGCTCGACAGCGGCCAGCGGCGGCACGGCCCGGTCGTACACGTCTCCCGCGACGACGACGGCGTCCACGTCGCGCTCCCGCACCGTGGCGACGAGGTGACGTATGAACTCGGCCTGGGCAGCGAGCATGCTCACGCGGTGGAAGGAGCGTCCCAGGTGCCAGTCGGAGGTGTGCAGGATTCTCACAGCACCACTCCGACCTGCATGTTTTCCGTTCCTCCGCCCCCATGACCTGCACGAATGGGACATCGGTACCACTGTCAGCAGCGGCCACGCCGGTGTCGTCCGGCACCGCGTCCCTCACCGAGCTTAGTTTGCCACCCGTCCCGGTCGACGACGGTCGGACGGCTCACGCCGACAGCAGTTTCGTCCTGGTCGCGGTGCGGAACGGCCTAGGAACCCGCCGTGGACAGCGGAATCATCGAGGAGACGGAGGGGGACCGGCGGGGCCGCTCCGCGGGCTCTTCCCCTGGCTGACGTGATGGACGCCACGCGCGCGTGCCATCAGCGCACGTTCGATCGCTTTCCCGAGGGACACAGGAGAACTGTTCCGTGATGGCCATGTCCGCTGCCGCGAGTGAATCCACTGATCCGACCGTCCATGTGGTGGGGCTGCGCACCGCCGACGACTCGGGCCTCGTCGCGACGGCCGCTGCGAGGCCCCTGCTGAGCTGGCGACTGAGTTCGGATCGCTCGTCCGCCCGGCAACGGTGCTACGAGGTGCAGACCGCGTCCGACGACGTCTTCCGCAGCGGCGTCGCCGGCAGCGGGGTCGTGCACTCGGAGCGCCGGCAGGACGTGGTGATGCCCGGCCCCGCCCTGCGCAGCAGGGAGGTGCGCTGGTGGCGGGTGCGGGTGTGCACCGATCTCGGGTGGACGGCGTGGAGCGACCCGGCGCGCGTGGAGGCCGCGTTGCTGGAGCGGTCGGACTGGCTGGCCCGCCCCATCGCGCTCGCCAGCGATGCCGGCCGCCGCGATCCGGGCCCTGCCCCGGTCTTCCGCCGCGAGTTCCACCTGCCCATGCACGTACGGACCGCGCGGCTGTACGTCACCGCGCTCGGCGTGCACGACACCCGCGTCAACGGCCTGGCGGTCAGCGGGGATCTGCTGGAGCCGGGGTGGACCAGCTACGGGCACCGCCTGCTGTACGCCACGTACGACGTCACCTCACTGCTGAAGGCGGGCGCGAACGTCATCAGCGCCACGGTGGGCGACGGCTGGTACCGGGGAACCCTCACCTGGCTCTCTCCGCCCAAGCGCAACGTCTACGGCGAGGCGGCGGCCCTCCTCGCCCAGCTCGACGTCACCCTCGCCGACGGGCAGCGCCTCGTGGTCGCCACCGACGGCACCTGGCGGGCGGCGACCGGCGAGGTGCTGTCGGCCGGGCTGTACGAGGGCAGCATCATCGACCTGCGCCGCAGCCCCGAGGGGTGGCGGCGAGCAGGATTCGACGACAGTGCGTGGTCCCCCGCCGTCGCCCTCGATCTCCCTCCCGGCCTCGAGCAGCGAGCCATGCCCGCCGTACGGGCCGTGGAGACCCGGCGCCCCGCCGTCACCCCGGCGCAGCGGGGCGGGCTGCGCGTCGATGCCGGGCAGAACGTCACCGGGTACCTGCGGATCACGGCAGAGGGCGGCGAGGGCCGGGCCGTGACCGTACGGCACGCCGAAGTCCTCGACTCCGCAGGCGACTTGCACACCGCTCCGCTGCGGGGCGCCACCTCCACGGACCGGTATGTGCTGGCGGACACCGGGCCCGTACGGCTCACCCCGCAGTTCACCTTCCACGGCTTCCGGTACGCCGACATCACCGCGGATCCCGGCGTGACGATCAGCGACGTGGAGGTGGTCGTGGTCGCATCGGACCTGACCCGTACCGGCCACTTCGCCTGCTCGAACGATGCGGTCAACCGCCTGTACGAGAACACCGTCTGGTCCCAGCGCGGCAACTTCCTGTCCCTGCCCACGGACTGCCCGCAGCGTGACGAGCGGCTGGGCTGGACGGGCGACATCCAGGTGTTCGCACCCACGGCCTGCCACACCTTCGACAGCCGCTCGTTCCTGCGGAACTGGCTGCGGGATCTGGCCGCGGACCAACGCGAAGACGGCTGCGTACCCCATGTCGTCCCCAACGTCCTGCATCTGCTGGGCGACGAGGACTGGGAGTACGGCAGCGCGGGCTGGGGCGATGCTGCGGTGACCGTCCCCTGGGCGCTGTACGAGGCGTACGGGGACCTCGACGTACTGGAAGGCCAGTACGACTCCATGCGCGGCTGGGTCGACTGGTGCGCCGGACGTCTGGACGCCGACGGCATCTGGTCCGGCGACTTCCACTTCGGCGACTGGCTGGACCCGGGCGCCCCGCCGGACCGGCCGCACGAGGCGACCACGCCGACCGAGTTCGTGGCCACCGCCTGCCTCGCCCACAGTGCCCGGCTCGTGGCGCGGGTCGCGCGGCTCATCGGACGCACCGAAGACGCCGATCTATGCGGCGTGTTGGGCGACCGCGCGGCGCAGGCGGCATGGGCCGCGTACGGGACGCTGGCCGTCACCACGCAGACCGGCTGCGCCATCGCGCTCCAAATGGGCATCGCGCCTGCCGCCGAGCGAGAGCGGATCGGCCGATACCTCGCTGATCTCGTGCGCAAGGCCGAAGGCCGCATCGCCACCGGATTCCTCGGCACTCCTCTGGTGCTGCCCGCGCTCACCGCCACCGGACACCACGACGAGGCGTACCGGCTGCTGCTCAACGACCGTTGCCCAGGCTGGCTGCACCCGGTGCGGCAGGGCGCGACCACCGTGTGGGAGCGGTGGGACGCCGTCGGCGAGGACGGCGCCATCCACGCCGGCGACATGGATGGCGGCGGGTCGATGGTGTCCTTCAACCACTACGCGTACGGCGCGGTCGCCGCCTGGCTCTACCGCACGGTGGCCGGCCTCGCCCCCGACCCGGACGCCCCCGGCTACCGCCGGATCGTCTTCGCACCCGTGCCGGGTGGGCAACTGACCTGGGCGCGCGCGGAGTCGAGCACCCCTTACGGCACGGCGGCGATCCGGTGGGAGACGGACGCGTCGTCGTTCACCGCGGACGTGGAGATTCCCGTGGGTGCGTCGGGGGTCTTCGTCCTGCCGCCCGGGACGTGGTCCGCCGTCCGGGCCGACGGCGTACCGGTGGCGGCCGACGACCTGCGGCTTTCCGATGCGCACGGCCGCAGGGCGCTGATGCTCGGCGCCGGCCCTCACCGCGTGACGCTGACGTCCTGGCGAGGCACCTCCTGACCACGGACGCTTGACGGCTCACGCGTGACGGCGGACGGTCTGATGGCTCCCGCTGTCCGCGAACCTCTTCCGGTACGCGGTCGCGCTCAAGCCCGCATGGGCGCGGAACCGGCGGGCGAACAGGTTGGGATCCGGCCAGCCGACCTCGCGGCCGATGCGCGCGACCGGCAGGTCCGTGTGCAGCAGCATGGCCGCCGCCAGCTCCACGCGATGCTGCGACAGGTAGGCCATGGGCGGCTGGCCGGTGACCGACTTGAACAGGCGTGTCAGATAGCCCGGTGAGAGGTGCAGTTCATCGGCCAGCTCCGGCACCGTCCACGGATGCGCGGGCCGCTCCTCCAGCAGCCGCATGGCGCGTACGACGGCGGGGTGCGTTCGCCCGCCCGCTTCCGCACGGTCCGGGTGCTCGGCGGCCGCTGCGCGCGCCAGTAGACCGAGGAGCAGCGACAGCCGGCCCATGAGGTCGGCACGGTGCAGCCCGACCGGTGCGTGCCGCAGTCCGTCCAGGGCATCGAGATGGCTGCGGCTCTCGGCGAGCGCCACCGGGTCGAGGCGGAAGCCGAGCAGGCCCCTGCGGTGCGCCGAGCGCGGTCCCGTCCACAGCAGATGGCCCAGCAGCGGGTCATCGCGCATCCACGCGAGCTCGCGCCGCAGCAGCTCCGCGCTGAAGCAGCAGTTGTAGATCTCCAGACGGCGGCAGTCCTCGTAGCCGTGCCAGACCCCTGGCCGCAGCACCAGCACATCCCCCGCCCCGAGCCGCCGACGGCCCCCCAGCGCGTGGTGCACACCGTCGCCGCCGATGACGACCACGACCTCCACGAAGCTGTGCGTGTGCGGCGCAAGGGTGCCCTCGTGCACGTACTGCCCGGCGTAGACCGGCAGACCCTCCGTGAGGAAGAGCAAGCCCTGCGCCTCATCCACCGGTGCCTGCCCCATACGACCTGTATACACAGCAACCCGCCCGACCTGTATACACAGCGGACCGTCCTGCCGCGGTCCGCGGTCCCTCAGGCGTCCCCGTACGCCTCTCCGCCCAGCTCGAACCCGGCTGTGCCCGCTGTCGCATCGGCGAGCCAGGCGCGGAAGGCCTCGACGTCGGCGTCCGGCAGGCCGATCTCGATGGTGACCGCCTCGCCGTAGCGGACGTCGCGGACCTCGCGTCCTGTCGCGCGCAGATCGTTCTGGACTTTGCCCGCGCGCTGGTGGTCGACGGTGACGGTGGCGAGCCGGAAGCGCCTGCGGGTGACGGTGCCGAGCGTGTCGAGCGCCTCGCCGACCGCTCCTCCGTACGCCCGGATGAGTCCGCCCGCGCCGAGCTTGACCCCGCCGTAGTAGCGGGTGACGACGGCGACGACGTAGCGCATGTCGCGGCGCATCAGCATCTGGAGCATGGGTACGCCCGCGGTGCCGCCGGGCTCGCCGTCGTCGCTGGCCTTCTGCACGGCCGCGTCGGCGCCGATGACGTACGCGTAGCAGTTGTGGGTGGCGTCCGCGTGGTCCTTGCGGACGCGGGCGATGAAGTCCTGGGCCTCCTGCTCGGTGGCCGCGGGCGCGAGCGCGCACAGGAAGCGCGAGCGGTTGATCTCGATCTCGTGCACGCCCTCGCGGGCCACCGTGCGGTACTCGTCCTGCATCGGGCCAGCGTATGCGGTGTGCCACCGCCGCTGGACCAACGGTACGGAGCGTGACGGCACGCGCGCGTGACGGAGGGGGCCGCCACGCGCGCGTGACGCGACCGGCACCTGCCCTGCGGGCCGGGTCAGGGCAGGCACCGGGCCTCACCGCCTCACTTGGCGTACGTCAGCGTGCCGAAGCCGAGCTGGTCGTAGCCGCCGCTCGTGGAGCCGTAGTCGCCCCCACCGCCCTCGGGGTGGACGACGCCCCAGTACATGTCGCGGATGTACCTGTCATCCAGGCCGAGGCGCCGGTTGTAGTGGAAGTGGAGCATCGCCCACACCGGGCGCACCTGGCCGCGGCTGCCGGAGCCGATCACCGTCTGCGACTGCTGGGCGCAGTTCTGGCCGGTGCCCCAGGTGTAGGTGGTGTACGGCACGTTCATGCCGAGGTTGTACTTCGCGACATACTGGGCCGCCTTGAAGAAGCGGCGGCCGTCGTACGAGTAGAGGTCCTCGCCCTGGTTCCAGGCCATCTCGCAGATCGCGCCCATTTGGCCCATGCCCATGACGGTGTGGCCCTGGTCGCGGCCGGACTCCTGCCACTGGCCGAGGTCGTAGCCCTCCACGTTCGAGTACAGGAACGGGACGGCGTTCCTGATCGAGCCGTTGCCCGCCCCGGTCTTGAAGTAGTTCGAGGCCTGGTCGTACATGGGGCCGTCGTCGCACAGGATCCCGATCGCCATGATCGAGGCCATGTTGCACAGGTCCCAGTTGGCCCAGTAGTTGGTGATGCAGGCGTCGTTGTGCTCGCGGAGGAACCGGTCGTTGAGCGGGTAGAAGACGGTCCGCATCATGTTCTGGAAGCGGCTCAGGTTGAAGCCGCTGTAGCCGCGCATCAGCTCGGCGGCGTTGGCGAACTGCCAGCCGTAGATGCCGGCGGCCAGGTAGCGGTCGGCGTTGCCGGTGATCTCGGTCAGCGTGGCCGACCAGGCGTTGAGGATCCGCACGGCGCAGTCCCCGTGCGCGGTCGAGCCGCTGACCCACCACCGCAGCGCGTTCTGGTAGGCAGCGGCGATGTCGTTGTAGAGGATCCCGTAGTTCTGCCCGGTGCCGCCGCGGATGATGGTGGCCTGCGGGTTGGGGTTCCAGGTGGACTGGGAGTGGGAGTTGGCGGTCAGCCGGTTCCAGCCGGACAGCCAGGGGTCGTCGCCCGCGGCCACCCGTACCTTGGCGCGGTTGAGGTCTCCCCAGTTGTGCAGCATGCCGGGGTGGGTGAAGGTCGCCGGGGCGGCGCTGGCCGTGCCGCCGAGGAGGGCTGCGGCGCCGGTGCCCGCCGCTGAGGCGAGGGCGAGCCCGCCGGCGGCCTTCAGCATCCCGCGCCGGCTGATCCCGCCCGCTGATTCCGCTCTGTGCGTGTTGGTGCGGCTCACGTGTCTCTCCTGTCTGGTGGGGGTCGGACGTTAGGAGACGTACGTGCCGTTGGGGGCCACCCCGGTGTGTCGCGCAAGATCACACCGGGGTGGCCCGGTCCTTGCCGCGCGCTGCGGCCGCGGGCGATCAGGACAAGGGCGCCACGTGGCGGAGGCCGCCGAGCAGATGGGCGCGGAAGTCCGGGTCGTCGTAGGCCTCGGCCGTGTGGCCGAGCGCGGTGTAGAACACCCGGGCGCCGCCGTACTCGTGACACCAGACGAGCGGATGGTCGTCCCCCATCCCCCCGCCCTCGTACGAGGACTCGTCGGCGGAGGCCAGCACGCGCACGGCACCGCGCGGATTGGCCCGGAAGTCGTACCACTCGTCGGTGAACGCCCAGGCGGCGTCCAGGTGGCGAGTGGCCGGGTGCTCCTTGTCCTCGATGGTGAGGACGCCTGGCTGCAGCTCGGGGTGGCGCGCGAAGCGTGCGCCGAGCAGCTCGCCGTAGAACGGCCAGTCGTACTCGGTGCAGGCTGCCGCGTGCACGCCCATGAAGCCGCCGCCGGAGGCGCAGTATCCCTTCAGCTCCTCCCTCCCCCGCGGTGTGAGGACGTCACCGCTGGTGGAGAGGAACACCACGGCCGCGTACCGGTCGAGCCCGCCGTCGAACGCCTCCGGGTCCTCCGTCGCATGGACGTCGAAACCGTTCTCTGTGCCCAGCTCCCGGAATGCACGGATGCCGTCCGGGATGGAGTCGTGCCGGTAGGCGGTGGTGCGGGTGTAGACGAGGACTTGGGGCCGACGGTGCGGCATGGTGATGCTCCAGAGAGGCAAGCGTTGGGGGAAACCGATGTCCATAATTACGGCACCCGAGGCGAGGGGCACCACCCCGTACTGCACCGAAAATTTCGCCGCGCCGAGCGCGTCACTTCCCGCGGCGCCGGGTCGATCCCCTGACGACGATGTGGGTGCCGAGCACCTGGTGCTGGCTGTCGGGCAACTCGTCGCGGTGGAGCGCGAGGCGCACGGCGGTACGGCCCAGCTCCTCGTGCGGCACGCTCACCGTGGTGAGCTGGGGATACATGTCGAGCGCCACGGGGATGTCGTCGTACCCGGCCACCGAGACGTCCTCGGGCACCCGCACACCGCCCTCGCGCAACGCCTGGAGCACGCCCGCGGCGACCATGTCCGTGGCGGCGAAGATCGCGCTGAAGTCCGCCTTGGAGGCGAGGAGTTCCCGGGTCGCCTGATATCCGTAGCTGCGTGAGAAGACGCCGTCCTTGATCAGCCGGGGGTAGGGGCTGAGACCCAGCATATCGTGGGCGCTGGTGAAGCCTTGAAGGCGCTCTCTGCTCGTGGACAGCAGGGGAACCCGGCCCAGGTAGGCGATGCGCCGGTGGCCCTGGCTCAGCAGATGCGTGGTCATCGCGAAGGCGCCGCCCTCGTTGTCGTACTCGACGACCGTCGCGGGCACCCCCTCGCCCAGCGGGGGCCGGCCCACCAGACCCAGCCGCGAGCCCGCCCGGTCCAGGGCGTGCGCGAAGTGCGTCATCCGGTCCTGGTAGGCCTTGTCCTCCCAGGCGCCACCCACGACGATCACGCAGTCTGCCCGCTGCTCGCGCATCAACTCCACGACGCCGAGGGCGCGTTGGGGGTCGCCGTGCGTGGTGCAGAGCATGCACAGCCGGCCTTCGGCCGATGCCTGTTCCTCCACTCCGCGCGCGATGTGGGCGTAGAAGGGGCCGGTCACGTCGTCGACGACGAAGGCGACCGTCTTGTTCGTGGAGCCGCCCAGGGCACGGGCGTGGGCGTTGACCACGTAGTCCAGCTCGCGCATGGCCTTGAGGACCTTGGCGCGGGTCGCCGTGGCCACCGGATAGGTTCCGCCAAGGACTCGGGACACCGTCGACGGGGACACACCGGCGCGCTTGGCGACGTCCCGCACCGTCGAGGCCTCACCGCCGGATCCGCCGGACATACCCCCCGTTTTCCCGGCTGTCCCTTCCACGTCCGTCTCCTCGCCCCTGAGCCGCGCCTCATCCCCGTCGGCGCTCACGATAGTGCAGCTCGGGCGTGGTGCAGCCGCAGAAGTACCGCCGAGTACGGTTCCGGCAGCGTCACCCGCAGCCGGGAGCCCCCGTGGTCGAGCTCGACCACCGACGACGCCGTATGGAGCAGCGTCGCCGCGCTCGCCTCCCGCGGGACCGCCGCGGGCCGCCACTCTCCCACGGCGTCCCACCAGCCGGGCACGCCGCCCGGGTTACCCCAGCAGCTCCTCCAGCTGGGCCAGTTCACCCTCCTCGAAGGGCGGTACGTCGAGCACGCCCAGGTTCTGGTCCAGCTGCGCGACGCTGCTCGCCCCGATGAGCACGGAGGTGACGCGCGGATCACGCAGCACCCAGGCGAGTGCCAGCTGCGCGAGCGTGTTCCCGCGGTCGCCCGCGAACTTGTTGAGCGCCTGCAGCAGAGCGAGCTTCTCCTCGGTGAGGGCGTCCCGCTTGAGGAAGTGTCCGATGGCCATTCGCGAGTCGGCGGGCACGCCGTCGAGATAGCGGTCGGTCAACTGCCCCTGAGCGAGCGGCGAGAAGGCGATGACACCGGCGCCGGCCTCGGCGGACGCGGCGATCAGGCCGTTGCGCTCTATGCCGCGGTCCAGCATGTTGTACGGGTGCTGGTTGATCAGCAGCGGCGTCCCGAGCTCCTTCAGGACCGCCGCGGCCTTCACCATCTGCTCGGGGCTGTAGTTGGACAGGCCCGCGTACAGCGCCTTGCCCTGACGTACGGCAGTGTCCAGGGCGCCCACGGTCTCCTCGATGGGAGTGTCGGGGTCCGGGCGGTGCGAGTAGAAGACGTCGACGTAGTCGAGGCCCATCCGCCCCAGCGACTGGTCGAGGCTGGCGAGCAGGTACTTGCGCGAACCCCACTCGCCGTACGGCCCGGGCCACATGTCGTACCCCGCCTTGGTGGCGATGAACAGCTCGTCCCGGTACGGGCGGAAGTCCTGCGCGAAGATCGTGCCGAAGTTCGCCTCAGCGCTGCCGTACGGCGGGCCGTAGTTGTTGGCGAGGTCGAAGTGGGTGACGCCGCGGTCGAAGGCGCGGCGGAGCACGGCGCGCTGGGTGGCCAGCGGCGTGGTGTCACCGAAGTTGTGCCACAGACCGAGCGAGACCTTGGGCAGCAGCACCCCGCTGCGCCCGCAGCGCTGGTACTGCATGCCGGAGTAGCGGTCGTCCGCGGCGAGGTAAGGGGCGGGTTTCACGGGGCTCTCCTGTCGTGCTCCGAGCATGGTTGCCCGGGGCGGTTGTGCGGGGTGCGGTTCGTCGGCCGGGCAGGGCCGCCGCCCGGACTCGCGCCCATCCTCCGACGAAAGCCCGCCAGAAGAGAAGGCGGTTTCGCGAGCGGAACGCCACTCGCTCCCGAGAGCTTGGGGATTTAACCCAGTTCATAGCGATTTGTAATGCCGTCCCGAATCAGAAACCGGTTGCTCCTCGGTACTTGAGTCAGTGGGTTCGGGCGTCAGCAGGTCTGGCGGAGGTAGCCGCTCGCGCCTTTGGGCACGACTGACTGGTCGCGGCGGACAATGCTCAGTGTGCTGCTCCAGCCGGAGCACGCTGCCGATAGGCCCTTCGCCGTGTACTCGACCGCGAGCACGTTGTTGTCGAACGCCTCGGCGAACTCGCCGCACTCATTCCACTCGCCGCACTCCTCCACCACGGCGAAGTCCAGGCCCACGGACGCACGGTAGGGCACGAGCTCAAGGGTGTTCTTCTGGGCGATGGCCAGGCCCTTTTCGTGGGCGTGCGCCGACAGCAGCTTCATGAGCGCCTTGGCCTGGTCGGCCGTGAGGTATTTCGGGAAGCGGGTGAAGGTGTCGTAGTTGTCGGGCTCGACGGCCTTGTACCCCTTGGCCGCGCACTCGTCGATCCAGGTGTTCACCTTGGCAGCGATGCGCTGCCGCTTGGCGTCCGTGCGGATGTCCAGGACCGCCTCGTCCCAGTCCTTGTCGTAGACGACATCCCCGTTGGCGTCGCGCAGCAGCAGGTCGGAGTCCCAGTCACCCTCCGCGTCCTCCTGTGCCTGGAAGGCGTTGAGATTGCAGATGTTGTACACACCCGGCGCGGGCGCGTCCTCGAAGCTGCGACTGACCACCTGCACACCGGTCGGCGGGGTGTACGCGCCGCCGATCTGGTAGTCCCACCGCACGTGCTGCGGCGGTGGGGTGACCGTGGCGGCGGATGCGGGTGCCGACGCGGGCGGGGACGCGTCGGGCGACGGGGAAGCGCTGTTCTGGTGCGACCCGGTATTCACTGCCGTGATGCTCAGCCCGGTGATGGCCAGGGCTGTGGCGAGGCCGACGAGGATGAGCCGCCCTCGACGTCCATAGCCGGTTCGAGTCCTGTCCGTTCCGCCCTCCCCCTCGGCGGCCAGGCCTTGTGGAACGGGGCGCGTATGGGAAGCCTGGCGGCTGGTATCCGCCGAGTCGGCGCCCGGCGCGACCTGCGCGGCGGAGTCCGGCAGCGTCTGGAGCATACGGTGCAGCTCGGCGAGTGCGGGCCGGCCGGCCGGGTCCTTGTCCAGGCAGCGTTCGGCGATGCTCCGAAGCGGTTCGGCGACTCCGTCCAGGACCGGTGCCTCGTACATCACCTGATAGCCCGTCAAGTACGGGCTGCTTCCGTCGAAGGGACGGTTGCCGGTGGCCGCGTACACCAGCAGCGACCCCAGCGAGAAGACGTCCGAGGCCGCGGTGACGTCCCGCGGCGCGGTGAACTGCTCCGGAGACATGAAGGGCGGGGTGCCGATCAACCGTCCGGTCACGGTGAGGGCCTCGTTGTCGACGGCGTGCGAGATGCCGAAGTCGATGACGCGGGGTCCGTCCTCGGCCATCAGGACGTTGCTCGGTTTCAGATCACGGTGCACCACACCTGCCCGGTGGATGTCCCGCAGCGCCTCGACAAGGCCCAGAGCGAGCGCGCGCAACTCGCGTCCGCGCAGCGGACCGTCATTGGCCACGATGTCCGACAGCGTGCGGCCCGGCACATACAGCGTCGCCATCCACGGCCGTTCGGCGTCCGGATCGGCGTCCACTACCGGGGCCGTGAACGCCCCGCTCACCCGCCGGACCGCCGCGACCTCCTGCCTGAAGCGCGTCCGGAACTCCTCGTCCTGCGCGTACTGCGCGTGCACGACCTTGACCGCGACCTGTCGCCCCGAGGCTGAGCGGCCCAGATAGACGACACCCATGCCGCCACTCCCGAGTCGGCCGACCAGCGCATAGCCGCCTATGGAGTCCAAATCGCCGGGGCTCAGCGACATCACCGGTCACCTTTCCCATGTGCCGTGGTTCGAAAAGCCGTTCAGGGGCATCAGACTAAGCCTTGTAGGTGAATGATCTCGGGACAGTGCGGCGTGGTCGGTCGGTGTTCGGTCGCCTCGCCTGTCCAGCACCACGACCGATCCCTTCCCGGACACGCCGTGACGACGACGGGTGCGCGAACGCTCTCCCCATCTGATGGGTCGTCAATTATGGTGCGCACCCATGAGGTCCCAAGGGTCCAAGGCCGGTACCGTCGCGGAACTCGTCCAGGCCCGCTGGGGGGACGACCGCCCCGGGCTGTGGTTCGAACACGAGGTGCTCAGCCACCATCAGGTGGCCGCGGGCGCGGCTGCGCGGGCCGCGCTGCTCTCCGACCTGCTGCCGCGCTCGGCGGAGCCCCACGTCGGCGTGCTCCTCGACAACACTCCCGAGTATCCACTGTGGCTGAGCGCCGCGGCACTGGCGGGCGCCGCGGTGGCGGGCATCAACCCGACCCGGCGCGGCCCCGAGCTGGCCCGCGACATCCTGCACACGGACTGCCGGGTGCTGATCACGGAACGCGTCCATCTGGCCCTGCTGGACGGCCTCGACCTGCCCGGGGTACGAATCCTGGTGACCGAAACGGACGCGTACGGGGAACTGCTCGCGCCGTACGCCGGGGCGAAGCCGGGCGAGGTGCGGCTTCGCGGCGTGGAGCCGGGGCCGGACGCGCGGATGCTGCTGTACTTCACCTCGGGCTCCACGGGCGCACCGAAGGCGGCGATCTGCACACAGGGACGGCTGACGGCGGCCGGGCTGTCGCTGGCGGACCACTTCGCCCTCCGGCCGCAGGACGTGCACTACGTCTGTATGCCGATGTTCCACGGCAACGCGGTCATCGCGGACTGGGCGCCCGCGCTCGCGGCCGGCGGCGGGGTCGCACTGCGGCGGCGCTTCTCGGCGTCCGGGTTCCTGGCGGACGTACGACGGTACGGTGCCACGTACTTCACGTACGTGGGACGGGCGGTGCAGTACATCCTGGCGACCCCGCCGTCCCCCGACGACCGGGACAACCCGCTGCGCCTGGGATTCGGCACGGAGGCGGGTGCCGTGGACGCGGCGCGCTTCGAGGAGCGGTTCGGCGTGCGGCTCGTGGAGGGGTACGGCTCGTCGGAGGGCGGCGCCGCGATTCAGCGGATGCCGGGGACGCCGCCGGGCGCGATCGGGCGGGCGGCGCCCGGTAACGATCTAGCCGTGGTCGACCCGGAGACACGCGAGGAGTGCCCGCCGGCGGAGTTCGACGAGCGGGGACGGCTGCTCAACGGGGCCCTGGCGATCGGGGAGCTGGTCAACCGCGGCCGCACCGCCTTCGAGGGCTACTGGCGGAACGCGGCAGCGGACGCCGAGCGGCTGAGGGCTGGCTGGTACTGGACGGGCGACCTCTTCTACCGCGACGCCGACGGCTTCCTCTACTTCGCCGGCCGGACCGACGACCGGCTGCGCGTCGACAGCGAGAACCTGGCGGCGGCGATGATCGAGAACATCCTCGCCCGGTACGAGGACGCCACTGCCGTGGCCGTGTTCGCGGTACCGGACCCGGTGGCCGGGGACCAGGTGATGGCCGCGTTGTCGCTGCGCGAGGGGGCAGCCTTCGATCCGGCCGGGTTCGCGGCGTTTCTGGAGGCTCAGGACGACCTGGGTACGAAGATGGCTCCCCGCTTCGTGCGGGTGGTGCGGCAGATGCCGGTCACCGCGACGAACAAGGTCCACCGCGTGGGCCTGCGGCGCGCCGCTTTCTGCTGCCCGGACCCCGTGTGGTGGCGGCCACCGGGGCAGTGCGCGTACCGGCGGCTGACGTCGGGGGACGTGGAGGGCTTGTTGGCGGAGTATGCCGCGCAGGGACGGGACGATGTGCTGGGCCGCTGACCCGAGAGGTGTACGCGAGGGCGTGCGCGCTTCTGTGAGCGTGCACAGGAGAAGATTGTTTCGAATCTCTTGTCATTCCGGCCCGGCGTCGGGTTACCTAACGTTGGTCCCGGGTGCCAGCCGAGACAGTACCTGTGCACGTTCACGGAACGGCTGAGCCCGGGCGGTCCCGCACGGCACCCGTGTCAACCCAGAGCCGATTCCACCGTGAAGGGGCCCCTGAAATGCTCGACATCCCCAGACGCCGCGTTCTCACCGCCGCATCGGTCGGTGCCGCGGCGCTGGCGGTGCCCGCCCTGGGCGCCGTCCCCGCCGCCGCGAGCACCGCGAGCGGCGGCGCCGCGCCCCGCCGCCTGCCGATCCGCGCCATGGACATCTCCTCGCTGCCCAAGAACGAGGACTTCGGGGCCGTCTACCGCCGCGCCGACGGCCGACGCGACGACCCGATCCGTATCCTCGCCGACGCCGGCATCACCCACGCCCGTCTGAAGGTCTGGGTGAACCCGGCCGACGGCTACAACGACAAGAAGCACGTCCTGTCGCTGGCCCGGCGCCTGAAGCGGGCGGGCATCGGCATCTGGGTCGACTTCCACTACTCCGACACGTGGGCCGACCCGGCCCACCAGACCAAGCCGGCCGCCTGGGCCGACCTGGACGTGGCGGGCCTGACCCGGGCCGTCTACGACCACACCGCCGAGGTCCTCGGCGCACTCAGGCGCCAGGGCACGCCCGCCGACCTCGTGCAGATAGGCAACGAACTCAACGGCGGCATGCTCTGGCCGACCGGCAACTGGGAGCACTGGGACAACCTGACCGCCTTCCTCAAGGCCGGCCTGCGCGCCGCGCGCGACACCACTCCGCGCATCCGCACCGTGATCCACCTGGCCAACGGCGGCGACAACGGCCTGTACCGGTGGTGGTTCGACAACGCGGTGTCCTACGGCGTCGACTTCGACATCATCGGCCTGTCCTACTACCCGTTCTGGCACGGCTCCCTGGACCAGGCAGCAGCCAACATGGCCGATATCACCGCCCGTTACGGCAAACCTTGCGTGATCGCCGAGACCGCGTACCCGTTCACGCTGAGCAGCGAGGACGAGATCAACGACATCATGAACAGCCCCTCACAGCTCACCGAGGGCTACCCCGCCACGCCCGAGGGGCAGGCCGCATGGCTGCGTGCGGTGGCCGACCTGTCGGCCGCCGTCCCCGACGGCCAGGGACTCGGCTACTGCTACTGGGAAGGCGTGTGGACCTACCGCGCCGGCAGCGGCTGGAACCCGGCGGACCCGACGTCGGGCAACGCGTGGGAGAACCTCGCCCTGTTCGACTTCGACGACAAGGCGCTGCCCGGCCTGCGGGCCCTCGGCCGCTACCGCTCCTGACTCCGCCCGGTCGGCGGCCGGCGACCGGC
>NZ_LOHS01000025.1 GCF_001642995.1 Streptomyces jeddahensis | reverse complement strand
CCCCGCGGGCCCGGCGGCTTCGGCGGCCGCGGCCGCGGCGGGCGCGCCGGAGGGGTCCGCGGTACCCGAAGGGCCCCGGGAGCAGGCGGAGTTCGCCGCGCCCGGGTCGCCGAAGCCGCCGGGCGTCGCGGTGGTGGCGCCCGCGGCCGAGGGGTCGCCGGGCCGACCCTGCGCCGGTAAGGCGACCGTGCCCGCGGCGTCAGGGACGTCCGGGCTCTCCGGGGTACGCAGCAGCGCCCCGCGTGGGTCCGCGGGGGCGGGAGGCCGGGCAGCGGTGGGCTGCCCGCGCTCGTGGGAGGTGGGGTGCTCCGTCACGCGTGTCGAATCCGTCCGTCCGGGGCTGCGCGCCGTGCGCGCCTTGGGTCTCAGGAGCGCTGGCTGGTGGGGAACAACTGCTGTTCGGGACCGGGGCCTCTGCTGCTCGCGGGTGTCCCCCACGAGCGGCGGAGGAGCCGAGTGGCCGATACCCCGAATACGTGTGCCGGGAACGGATTCTCCCCGTCCTGCGCGCGGGACGTCGGACAGGCGCCGTACCGGCCCCTGCCGTGGGCCCGGTACGCCGCGGCCCTACCGACCGTACCGTCCGCCCGGTACGGCGTCGTGCCGTACCGGCCGTAAGCCTCGCTACCCTCGCTCACGTCCCGCTGCCCCTCGATGACGTCGTGTCAGGCCTTGCCTACATGCAAGGAGTTGATGCTGTGGTGCACCTGTGTACGTGCGGAGGACGATCCTACGTTTGCCCCACGGGGGCGCATCAAGGGTCTCATGACGACACTCGAGCGGGCGTGCGATCCCAGTCGTCCGGAAGGAGTGGTATCGACCATTCCGGGTTGGGCCGCCAGTGCTGCCAGCCGTCCGAGAACGGCGCGCCCCACGAGCGGATCACGTCGACGGCATCGCGCCCGGCCCGGCGTACGGAGTCGGCCTGAGCGTCGTCCATCAGCCCTGCCTGCTGCGCCTGCGCGAACTCGTCCTCGTCGCGCCACTGCCAGGTGCGGTCCGGATACACGCAGATGTCCAGGAAGTGGTCCTCGGAGTCGATCCCGCCGGCCCAGCGCACCCGCGGCTCCTCGAGGTTCACGTACCAGTTCTTGAACCGCCAGCCCGGCTCCCAGAACAGCCATACGGACCAGGGCTCGCCGGGCCGCGCCAGCTTCAGCACGCCCGTGCCGAACCAGCGGTCGCGCCGTACCGTGCGCGGCTTCGTGTACCGCGTGTCCAGCGGCTCCACGTGCACCGGCGTGCCGTCCGCGAGCACCGGCTTCACACACTCCGTGCCGGGCGCCATCCATACGGCGAGCAGCTCGGCGGTGTCCTGAACGACCGTCACGGGACGGCAGATGTGGAAGCGGTCGCCGGCGTTCTCCCGGTAGCGCCACAGGATGTGGTCGCCGGGAGCCCAGTACGCGGGACCGCTTCCGTCCATGAGTCTGCTCGCCCTGTCTGTCATGCGCAGATATTAGGTGTCCAGGGCATACGACGCTGCGGTGCGTGTCACGGATGCAGGAGTGGCAACACGGATGCGTCAAGGCGAAACACGAATGAGCCACGGCGCAACAGGACCGCAACGTGCGGGCGGCCTGCGCGGCTGGCCTCGGTGCGATGCCGTTCCTACGGGTGGGTCATCCGAAGGACGTCCAGCGCCTCGTCCAGCTGCTCGAGCGTCAGGTCGCCCCGCTCCACGTACCCGGCTTCCAGCACGACCTGCCGGATCGTCTTCCGCTCGGCCAGCGCCCGCTTCGCCACCTTCGCCGCCTCCTCGTACCCGATGTACTTGTTCAGCGGGGTCACGACGGACGGCGACGACTCGGCGTACTCACGGGCCCGCTCGCGGTTGGCGGTGATGCCGTCCACGGTCCGGTCGGCCAGCAGCCGCGAGGCGTTCGCGAGGAGCCGGACGGACTCCAGCACGTTCTTGGCGATCACCGGGAGCATGACGTTGAGCTCGAAGTTCCCGGCGGCGCCGGCGGTGGCGACGGTGGTGTCATTGCCGGTGACCTGCGCCGCCACCATCAGGACGGCCTCGGGGATCACCGGGTTGACCTTGCCCGGCATGATCGACGAACCGGGCTGGAGGTCGGGCAGGGCGATCTCGGCGAGGCCGGTCCGCGGGCCGCTCGACATCCACCGCAGATCGTTGGCGATCTTCGTCAGCCCGACCGCGATCGTACGGAGCTGCCCGCTGGTCTCGACGATGCCGTCGCGTGCGCCCTGCGCCTCGAAGTGGTTGCGCGCCTCGGTGAGCGGCAGCCCGGTCGCATCGGCCACCTCGGCGATGACGGCCGCCGAGAAGCCGGGCGGCGTGTTGATACCCGTACCCACCGCCGTGCCGCCGAGCGGCAGTTCCGCGAGCCGGGGCAGCGAGGCCCGCAGCCGTTCCACGCCGTACCGCACCTGCGCCGCGTACCCGCCGAACTCCTGGCCCAGCGTCACGGGCGTGGCGTCCATCAGATGCGTACGCCCGGACTTCACGACGTCCGCGAACTCGGCCGACTTCCGCTCGAGCGAAGCCGCCAGATGTTCGAGAGCCGGGATGAGGTCGCGGGTGACGGCGCTGGTCGCCGCGATGTGGATGGAGGAGGGGAAGACGTCGTTGGACGACTGGGAGGCGTTCACGTGATCGTTCGGGTGGACGTCCCGCCCGAGCCGCTCCGTGGCGAGGGTGGCCAGCACCTCGTTCATGTTCATGTTCGACGACGTACCGGACCCCGTCTGGAACACGTCCACGGGGAAGTGCTCGTCCCACCGCCCCTCGGCGACCTCCTGCGCGGCGTCCGCGATGGCCTGGGCGATGTCCTTGTCGAGCACCCCGAGTTCGGCGTTGACCTTGGCGGCGGCCGCCTTGATGCGGGCAAGGGCCTCGATATGGGCGCGTTCGAGCCGCTGCCCCGAGATCGGGAAGTTCTCCACGGCCCGCTGGGTCTGGGCCCGCCACTTGGCATGCGCCGGAACCCGCACCTCACCCATGGAGTCGTGCTCGATGCGGTACTGCTGGCCGCCGTCTTCGGTCGTCGTCATCGTCGTACCTCCAGGGAGAAGAGCGCGGGGGCCGGTCGGTGGTATTCCCCTCCCGGGATCTTCTTCCTCGGGGGGCCACCTTGAGGGCCTCCTTTCTCAGGATCGTTTCTCAGAATCAGGCGTACGGCTGGGGCTGTCGCGCCGCATGGCGGGTGGGGACGGGATGCTTGCGCGGGGCGGGCCTGGCAGGGTGTCTGCCATGCGGGAGTCGCCCTTGTCGTCCTTGCCCGGTGGTGCTGTCAACCAGGTCATTCGCGTCGGCGAGACGGTGCGCAGACCACAGCCGCCGCGTTCCGACTTCGTCCACCAGCTGCTGGAGCTGCTGACCGCGCCGTCAGGGCTGCCATAAGCGACCCAGCGCATCGTCAGTGGGTCCTCGGACATGAGCCGCTCGGCAAGCGCAGAGGGTGGAACCGAGCTTCCGGAAAGCTCCCTGTGGCCGTCGCTGAACACCGCACACCAGGCGGCCAGTTCGGAAGAAGCCGCCTGGTGTGGCAGAAAGGGTTCCACCCTCACCGTGGTCATCACAGCACTGTGGCACGGTGCAGCCTCATTCCGGAGGGGTTCGAGCACGCACGCAGGGCGGACAGTTGTGATTCCCTCGCAGCACCCACAGAGCGGGCATGAGACGGGCGGGAAGCCCGGACGCACCATGCCGGTGACCAGGCAAGATCCACTGGACAGGCCTAGCGGCGGTCAGTGTCCTTGGGATGGCTGGGGGAGGCATGCACCACCCAGACCGTGCGTTTGCTGCCGTCCACGAGGTACCGGACGCGCCCGCCGCTGGTGACCTCGTACTCCCACTGGTCGAGGTCTCGGCCGTTGTGGCGATGTGTGGCGAGGTCGCCGCGCAACCGGTGCTGGCGATCCGGGTTGTCCGGGATATCGGGGCTGATACGCAGGATGTCGAGACACCGCCGGGTATTGGCAAGAGCGAGGCGGCAGAGCTCCTCCCAGCCCTTGACCGCCTCGCTCGTGCCGAAGCGCACGTCCCATTGATCTTCCGGGGGAGGCACGGTCACCCGGTCCCCGCGCTTGGGGCTCATTCGATGACCTCAGCGACCTCGACTGGCCCGTAATCTCCCTCGGTGGCCTCCCTCGCCTCGCGGTACTGCGCGGGATCGGCCTTGATACGGGCGGTGGCGCGCCAGCCGGCGATGACCTCGGTCGCGTTGCGGTCGAGGTCCAGTTCGGCGGCGTCCGACAGGGCTTCCACCAACTCGACGGTGAACGCGCGGACTTCGTCCGCCAGCAGATGTCTTGCCCATGGGAAGACCTCGGGTATGGCGGCGAGCAATGCGCGGGCGCTCGCGTCGTTCCGCATCAGGGCCAGCAGGACGTGCGAGGCCGTGGACAGGGTCTGGTCGCGCTGCTCCTCGCGTTCCGCGACGGTCAGGTAGAAGTCCCGCGCGTCCCGGTGGGTGACACGGAGCCGACCCAACCGGGCCGCGCGCTCGGCGACGGCCTTCGGGTTGCGGGACAGGTCCGAGAAGGTCACAGCTTCGGGCTGGCTCAGGGTCATGGAGCCAGCTTACTCAGAACGTATTCTGAAGTCGAGCGCAAGACGGGGCACGTGTCTGATCAGGGACTTTCGTGGTCCTGACTCCCGCCGAGGTGATCAAGGGATTAGGTTGCGGGGATGCCGCTGGCCCTCTTCGACCTGGATGACACGCTCATAGATCATCACGCTGCCTTTCGCGCGTGGGCGGAGGAGTTCTCGGCCGAGTATGACCTCGGCAGCGAGGGCTTCGACTGGTTGATGGCTGTCAAAGCGCGCTACTCAGGGACCAAGGACCGTCTGTTCTCCATGGTCCGCGACGAGTTCGAGCTGGCTGAGCCGGCCGACCTCCTCTGGGAGGGTTACCGTCGGCGGATCCCGGAGCTTGCCACGTGCCGCTCCGAGGACCTGGAGGCTTTGCAGCAACTGAGACGCGCTGGTTGGCGGATCGGCATCGTCACCAACGGCATGGCGGACAATCAGTCGGCCAAGATCCATCGGACAGGTCTGGCCGGGCTGGCGGACGCATGGTGTATCTCGGACGAGGTCGGCATACGCAAGCCGGATCCCAGGATCTTCCGCCTGGCGGCGCAACGATGCGGGATGCCTGCGGACGACACGGGGTGGATGGTGGGGGACAGCCTCACGCTCGACGTCGCCGGCGGGCGGGCCGCCGGGCTGAGGACCGTGTGGATCAACCCGTCGCAGCTCACCGTACCGTCGGATCAGCCCGGACCGGACTTCGCCGTGGCTTCTGTCGCCGATGCCGTCCAGCGTCTCCTTGCCTGACGGCGCGCGTGTGTGCGTGGGGCGGTCGGCTCGGGCCCGGTGGCGGCCTCGGGCCGGCTCACCGAATTCGCGGACGGCCTCGCGGACTTGCTCACGGAGCGCTCGTAGATCCTGATCTTGCGGGTGCCGGCTGGTCCGGGCCGGTACAGGGTGGTGCGGAAGGGGTGCGGCAACCGTTGAAGGCGCCGGGTGCAACGACATGAGCCCCCGGCGAGAGTGCCGGGGGCTCCATCGAGTCGAGTGCTCAGGGGTCAGTTCCCCCGGCGCACCGGAATCGACGTGAACGTCGGCGCAGGCGCCGGGTCCTGGAAGAAGTCGTTCCCCTTGTCGTCGACGACGATGAACGCCGGGAAGTCCTCGACCTCGATCTTCCAGACCGCCTCCATGCCGAGCTCCTCGTACTCGACGACCTCGACCTTCTTGATGCAGTCCTGGGCGAGGCGGGCCGCCGGGCCGCCGATCGAGCCGAGGTAGAAGCCGCCGTGGGCGTTGCACGCGTCCGTGACCTGCTTGCTGCGGTTGCCCTTGGCCAGCATCACCTTGGAGCCGCCCGCGGCCTGGAACTGCTCGACGTACGAGTCCATGCGGCCGGCCGTCGTCGGGCCGAAGGAGCCGGACGCGTAGCCCTCGGGGGTCTTCGCCGGGCCCGCGTAGTAGACCGGGTGGTCCTTCAGGTACTGCGGCATCTCCTCGCCCGCGTCAAGACGTTCCTTGATCTTGGCGTGTGCGATGTCGCGCGCCACGACCAGCGGGCCGGAGAGGGACAGGCGCGTCTTGACCGGGTACTTGGTCAGCTCGGCGAGGATGTCGTCCATCGGCTGGTTCAGGTCGATGCGCACGACGTCACCGTCGGACTCGAGGTGCTCGTCCGTCGTGTCCGGCAGGAAGCGGGCCGGGTCCGTCTCCAGCTGCTCCAGGAACACGCCCTCGGCGGTGATCTTCGCGACCGCCTGGCGGTCGGCCGAGCAGGACACCGCGATCGCGACCGGGCACGACGCGCCGTGCCGCGGCAGGCGCACGACACGCACGTCGTGGCAGAAGTACTTGCCGCCGAACTGCGCGCCGATGCCGATCTTCTGCGTCAGCTCGAAGACCTTCTGCTCAAGGTCCTTGTCGCGGAAGCCGTGGCCCAGCTCCGAGCCCTCCGCCGGAATCTCGTCCAGGTAGTGCGCGGAGGCGTACTTCGCCGTCTTCAGGGCGTACTCGGCGCTCGTACCGCCGACGACGATCGCCAGGTGGTACGGCGGGCAGGCGGCCGTGCCGAGCGAACGGATCTTCTCCTCGAGGAACTTCATCATCGAGGCCTCGTTGAGGACGGCCTTCGTCTCCTGGTACAGGAACGACTTGTTGGCGCTGCCGCCGCCCTTGGCCATGAAGAGGAACTTGTACGCGCCGCCGTCCGTCGCGTACAGCTCGATCTGCGCCGGGAGGTTCGAGCCCGTGTTCTTCTCCTCCCACATGGTGAGGGGAGCCATCTGCGAGTAACGCAGGTTGAGGTTCAGATACGCGTCGTAGATGCCGCGGCTGAGGGCCTCCTCGTCACCGCCCTCCGTGAGGACGTTCTGGCCGCGCTTGCCCATGACGATCGCGGTGCCGGTGTCCTGGCACATGGGGAGGACGCCCGCGGCCGCGATGTTCGCGTTCTTCAGGAGGTCCAGGGCGACGAACTTGTCGTTGCTCGACGCCTCGGGGTCGTCGATGATGCGGCGGAGCTGCGCGAGGTGCGCCGGGCGCAGGTAGTGCTGGATGTCGTGGATGGCCTCCTCGGCGAGCTTGCGCAGCGCCTCCGGCTCGACCTTGAGGAACGTCCGCCCGTCGGCCTCGAAGGTGGAGACACCCTCCGAGGTCACCAGCCGGTACGGCGTGGTGTCCTCTCCCGTCGGCAGCAGATCGGTATATGCGAACTCCGGCATTTCGCCCATTCCTCACTCGACAGACGTGGCGGCGGCCCTCATCGGCAGCGCTCACAGCGTCCACCAGCGTAGAACTTGGCGAGTCCGCTGAGGTTGTGAGGTAAGGCTCAGTTCGTCTGTGCGGAACGGGTCGTCGTCCGTGCGGAACCGGTCGCGCTCGGTGCCGCTCCGGCCGGATTGTGGGTTAGTCGCGATCTATCGCGTTTGGGTACGCTGCTGTCGTGGACCTCGAGAAGCGAGAATCAGCGATGGCTCAAGGCGACGGCCCGGCTCCGGTGGCAGACCTGGATACGGAAGGTCCAGCTACGGCACGCCTGGACGCGGAAGGTCCAGCCGCGGCAGGCCGGGCTGCGGCAGGCCCGGTCGCGGCCCCCGAGCCCGTGGCGCTCCGCGCCTCGGACGCGGACCGGGACCGGACCGCGGACATCCTGCGCGAGGCCCTCGCCGAGGGCAGGCTGACGGCCGAGGAGCACGCCGAGCGGATCGACGGGGTCTATCGCGCGAAGACCGTCGCCGAACTGGAGCCGCTGATCCGGGACCTGCCGGCCGGCCGCGAAGCCGCAGCCGCCGCCTCCGCCTCCGCGGACCACGTCACGGCGCCGTCGCGGCCGACCGCGGGCGCGGTGCCGTCGGTCGCCGACGAGAACCTCGTCGCGGTGTTCAGCAGCTCCGTCCGCAAGGGCCGCTGGCGCGTAGGCCGCAGGACCCATGCGTACGCGATCTTCGGCAGCGTCGAGATCGACCTCAGCGAGGCGATCTTCGAGTACCAGCAGGTCGTGATCAAGGCGATCTCGGTCTTCGGCAACGTGGAGATCCGCGTCCCGGAGAACATCTCGCTGCGCGGCAACGGCGGCGGTGTGCTGGGCAACTTCGAGGTGGACACGCTCGACTCGGCCGAGCGCGACGCGCCCGTGGTCTTCGTCGACGGCATCGCCGTTCTCGGCAACATCGAGGCGCGGCCCAAGCGGGGCAGGCTCGTCCGCGACCTGCACGACCGTATCGATCGCCACCTGCGCAAGCATCTGGGGCGCTGAGCCGGTTCGTGGTTCGGGGTTCGCGGTCCGCGGTCCGCGGTTCCCGGGGCATTCGGGAGTGGTGAGAGAACGCGGCTTTTGTGCGGCGAACTTCCGTGCATCGGAACTCAGTGCATAGGCGCGCGCACAGCGGGTAGACCATGCTGCATCGCCGCCGCTCGCGAAGCCGTCGTCAGGAGTAGACCGTGCTGCAACCGCCGCATCAGTCCCTGCAGGTAGCTGCCGTTCCGCCCCGGCGGGTCCCAGTGCGAGACCGCGATCAGGACAATCCGTGGCACACGGAGGCCGTGTGCCGTCGTGACGAGGCGGGACTGTTCTTCGCCCCGTCCAAGGAGCCCACCGCCGCCCGGCTCTCCCGCGAAGAGGCCGCCAAGCGCGTCTGCGCCCGCTGTCCGGTCATGGTCGAGTGCCGCGAACACGCCCTGCTGCAGCCCGAGCCGTACGGAGTGTGGGGCGGCCTCACCGCTGCCGAGCGCCGGGTGGTCCTGGCGCGCCGCCGGCGGCGCGAGCTGGAGCTGAAGAAGGCGGCCCGAACCGCGGACCCGATGGCCGCGGCCGGATAGCCCGCACCGCACGGCAGTCCGCACGGATGGTCCGCACGGCGAGACCGCGAGACAGGGCCGTACCCGAGAGCCGTACGCGATGTGGGGCGCCCTCCCGCACAGAGGGCGCCCCACATCGCGTGGTCGGGAAATGGCCGACGGTTACTTCGCGCGGTCGAAGTCGACGGCGCTGTAGGCGCGCAGCTTCGAGAGGCGGTGCACCGAGTCGATCTGCCGGATCGTGCCCGACTTGGACCGCATGACCAGCGACGACGTCGACGCCGTCTCGGCGCGGTACCGCACACCGCGCAGCAGCTCACCGTCGGTGATGCCGGTCGCGACGAAGAACACGTTCTCGCCGGAGACCAGGTCGTTGGTGGACAGGACGCGGTCGAGGTCATGGCCGGCGTCGATGGCGCGCTGCCGCTCCTCGTCGTCCTTGGGCCACAGCTTGCCCTGGATGGTGCCGCCCAGGCACTTGATCGCGCACGCCGAGATGATGCCCTCCGGCGTACCGCCGATGCCCATCAGCAGGTCGACGCCGCTGTCCTCGCGCACGGCGAGTACGGAGCCCGCGACATCGCCGTCGGAGATCAGCTTGATACGGGCGCCGGTCTCCCGGATCTCCTTGACGATCCCCTCATGGCGCGGCCGGTCGAGGATGACGACGGTCACGTCCCCGGTGGAGCACCCCTTCGCCTTGGCGACCCGGCGGATGTTCACGGAAACGGGGGCGTTGATGTCGACGAAGTCGGCGGCCTCGGGGCCGGTGACCAGCTTGTCCATGTAGAAGACGGCCGACGGGTCGAACATCGTGCCGCGGTCGGCGGCGGCCAGCACCGCGATCGCGTTCGGCATGCCCTTGGAGCACAGGGTGGTGCCGTCGATCGGGTCGACCGCGATGTCGCACTCCGCCCCGGTGCCGTCGCCGATGTGCTCTCCGTTGAAGAGCATGGGCGCCTCGTCCTTCTCGCCCTCGCCGATGACGACGACGCCGTTCATCGAGACGGTGGAGACGAGGGTGCGCATGGCCCGTACCGCGGCGCCGTCGGCGCCGTTCTTGTCCCCGCGCCCGACCCAGCGGCCCGCGGCCATCGCTGCGGCCTCGGTGACCCGGACGAGTTCCATGGCGAGGTTGCGGTCGGGGGCCTCGGGTGAGACCTCGAGTTCGGAAGGCAGATGATTCTCGGTCATCGAGACGCACCTTTCTGATACGACGACGGCCGGATGATGAGGGTGGTGATGTGTCCCGACTCTATCGGCAGGCTGACAAAATGAGCAGGGCGCCCCACGTATGAGCGGATGGGGTGGGGGTCGGGCATAGCGCTCGTCACACTTCAACCCTTTCCGTGCAGGGGGGTGCCGGGCGGGCGACGGGGACCTGCGACGATGGGGGCGTGGCAGGCATGAAAGGCAAGCAGACCGTTCGGGACATGGTGCTGTCGTTGGGCGTGATCGTCCTCGTCGCGTTCTTCATATATCTCTTCATCCCGCACGACGACTCCCAAACACCCCTGAAGCGTGTCGACTACCGCGTCGAACTGCTGACGGCGCGCCGCGCGGCGCCGTATCCGGTGGCGGCGCCGCAGGGCCTGCCCAAGGAGTGGAAGCCGACGTCAGTGCGGTACCAGGGCGCCGAGCACAACGCATGGCACCTGGGCTTCCATACGGCCGACGGCCAGTACGTCGCCATCGAGCAGTCCACCGACAAGCCGTCCGACTTCATCGAGCAGAAGAGCCAGGGCGCCGAGAAGACGAAGGTCACCCAGCAGATCGGCGACCAGACGTGGCAGCGCTACGAGGGCCCGAAGTACGACGCGCTCGTCTTCGAGGGCGACGGCTACACGACGGTGGTGACGGGCACGGGCTCATTCGGCCAGCTGACGAAGATGGCGAGCGCGCTGAAGACGGAGGCGCCGTGACCGTTGTGGGCAATCGTTCCGCAGGGCGATGGGGGGGCCTCCCATGCCCTTAAGGCAATGGGGGAGGGTGGGCACAGC
>NZ_LOHS01000024.1 GCF_001642995.1 Streptomyces jeddahensis | reverse complement strand
GGTCAGAGGCCAGTACATCAGCGAACGTCTGATGCTGGTTGCTCATGGGTGGAACGTTGACTACTCGGCATCATCGCGAAGCTCGCTTCGCCTAGTACTGCTCGTAAGAGCGTGGAACGGCAGGGGAGTTCGGGAGGGTGTCGGGCACGCTGTTGGGTGTCTGAAGGCACGGCCGCATGGTCGTCCTTCGATGCCGGCCCCAGTGAACTTGCCGTAGGCGGCAGGGTGATGGGTGGTTGGTCGTTGTTTGAGAACTGCACAGTGGACGCGAGCATCTGTGGCCAAGTTTTTAAGGGCGCACGGTGGATGCCTTGGCACCAGGAACCGATGAAGGACGTGGGAGGCCACGATAGTCCCCGGGGAGTCGTCAACCAGGCTTTGATCCGGGGGTTTCCGAATGGGGAAACCCGGCAGTCGTCATGGGCTGTCACCCACTGCTGAACACATAGGCAGTGTGGAGGGAACGCGGGGAAGTGAAACATCTCAGTACCCGCAGGAAGAGAAAACAACCGTGATTCCGGGAGTAGTGGCGAGCGAAACTGGATGAGGCTAAACCTTGTATGTGTGAGACCCGGCAGGGGTTGCATGCAGGGGGTTGTGGGATTTCTCTGTCACAGTCTGCCGGCTGTGAGGCGAGTCAGAAACCGTTGATGTAGGCGAAGGGCATGCGAAAGGCCCGGCGTAGAGGGTAAGACCCCCGTAGTCGAAACATCAGCGGCTCGTTTGAGAAACACCCAAGTAGCACGGGGCCCGAGAAATCCCGTGTGAATCTGGCGGGACCACCCGCTAAGCCTAAATATTCCCTGGTGACCGATAGCGGATAGTACCGTGAGGGAATGGTGAAAAGTACCCCGGGAGGGGAGTGAAATAGTACCTGAAACCGTGTGCCTACAAGCCGTGGGAGCGTCGGACATCAAGTTTACTTGGTGTCTCGTGACTGCGTGCCTTTTGAAGAATGAGCCTGCGAGTTTGCGGTGTGTTGCGAGGTTAACCCGTGTGGGGAAGCCGTAGCGAAAGCGAGTCCGAATAGGGCGTTTTAGTAGCGCGCTCAAGACCCGAAGCGGAGTGATCTAGCCATGGGCAGGTTGAAGCGGCTGTAAGAGGTCGTGGAGGACCGAACCCACCAGGGTTGAAAACCTGGGGGATGACCTGTGGTTAGGGGTGAAAGGCCAATCAAACTCCGTGATAGCTGGTTCTCCCCGAAATGCATTTAGGTGCAGCGTCGTGTGTTTCTTGCCGGAGGTAGAGCACTGGATAGGCGATGGGCCCTACCGGGTTACTGACCTTAGCCAAACTCCGAATGCCGGTAAGTGAGAGCGCGGCAGTGAGACTGTGGGGGATAAGCTCCATGGTCGAGAGGGAAACAGCCCAGAGCATCGACTAAGGCCCCTAAGCGTACGCTAAGTGGGAAAGGATGTGGAGTCGCAGAGACAACCAGGAGGTTGGCTTAGAAGCAGCCACCCTTGAAAGAGTGCGTAATAGCTCACTGGTCTAGTGATTCCGCGCCGACAATGTAGCGGGGCTCAAGCGTACCGCCGAAGTCGTGTCATTGCGATATGTACCCCTAACGGGGATCGTGATGGGTAGGGGAGCGTCGTCTGCCGGGTGAAGCAGCCGCGTAAGCGAGTTGTGGACGGTTGACGAGTGAGAATGCAGGCATGAGTAGCGATACACACGTGGGAAACGTGTGCGCCGATTGACTAAGGGTTCCTGGGTCAAGCTGATCTGCCCAGGGTAAGTCGGGACCTAAGGCGAGGCCGACAGGCGTAGTCGATGGATAACCGGTTGATATTCCGGTACCCGCTGTGAAGCGTCAAACATCGAATCCAGTGATGCTAAGCCCGTGAAGCCGCCCTGATCTCTTCGGAGTTGAGGGGAGTGGTGGAGCCGGTGACCCGAGCTGGTAGTAGGTGAGTGATGGGGTGACGCAGGAAGGTAGTCCATCCCGGGCGGTGGTTGTCCCGGGGTAAGGGTGTAGCCCGAGTGGTAGGCAAATCCGCCACTCATTAAGGGTGAGACCTGATGCCGAGCCGATTGTGGTGAAGTGGATGATCCTATGCTGTCGAGAAAAGCCTCTAGCGAGTTTCATGGCGGCCCGTACCCTAAACCGACTCAGGTGGTCAGGTAGAGAATACCGAGGCGTTCGGGTGAACTATGGTTAAGGAACTCGGCAAAATGCCCCCGTAACTTCGGGAGAAGGGGGGCCACACTTGGTGATCCGTTTTACACGGTGAGCTGGGGGTGGCCGCAGAGACCAGCGAGAAGCGACTGTTTACTAAAAACACAGGTCCGTGCGAAGCCGTAAGGCGATGTATACGGACTGACGCCTGCCCGGTGCTGGAACGTTAAGGGGACCGGTTAGCTCCATTTCGGTGGGGCGAAGCTGAGAACTTAAGCGCCAGTAAACGGCGGTGGTAACTATAACCATCCTAAGGTAGCGAAATTCCTTGTCGGGTAAGTTCCGACCTGCACGAATGGCGTAACGACTTCTCGACTGTCTCAACCATAGGCCCGGTGAAATTGCACTACGAGTAAAGATGCTCGTTTCGCGCAGCAGGACGGAAAGACCCCGGGACCTTTACTACAGTTTGATATTGGTGTTCGGTTCGGCTTGTGTAGGATAGGTGGGAGACTGTGAAGCGGGCACGCCAGTGTTCGTGGAGTCGTCGTTGAAATACCACTCTGGTCGTGCTGGATGTCTAACCTGGGTCCGTGATCCGGATCAGGGACAGTGTCTGATGGGTAGTTTAACTGGGGCGGTTGCCTCCTAAAGGGTAACGGAGGCGCCCAAAGGTTCCCTCAGCCTGGTTGGCAATCAGGTGTTGAGTGTAAGTGCACAAGGGAGCTTGACTGTGAGACCGACGGGTCGAGCAGGGACGAAAGTCGGGACTAGTGATCCGGCGGTGGCTTGTGGAAGCGCCGTCGCTCAACGGATAAAAGGTACCCCGGGGATAACAGGCTGATCTTCCCCAAGAGTCCATATCGACGGGATGGTTTGGCACCTCGATGTCGGCTCGTCGCATCCTGGGGCTGGAGTCGGTCCCAAGGGTTGGGCTGTTCGCCCATTAAAGCGGTACGCGAGCTGGGTTTAGAACGTCGTGAGACAGTTCGGTCCCTATCCGCTGTGCGCGTAGGAGTCTTGAGAAGGGCTGTCCCTAGTACGAGAGGACCGGGACGGACGAACCTCTGGTGTGCCAGTTGTTCTGCCAAGGGCATGGCTGGTTGGCTACGTTCGGGAGGGATAACCGCTGAAAGCATCTAAGCGGGAAGCCTGCTTCGAGATGAGGACTCCCACCCACTTGATGGGGTAAGGCTCCCAGTAGACGACTGGGTTGATAGGCCAGATATGGAAGCCCAGTAATGGGTGGAGTTGACTGGTACTAATAGGCCGAGGGCTTGTCCTCAGTTGCTCGCGTCCACTGTGT
>NZ_LOHS01000023.1 GCF_001642995.1 Streptomyces jeddahensis | reverse complement strand
CAGCCAGTCGGGGCGGTGCCGGGCCTCGTAGAGGACCTCGTACACCGCCTTGTCCGTCTCGTAGGCGCGCAGTATCACGGGCTCGGTGCGCGGGTCGCTGCCCGACACCTCCGCGTACCCCCTGCAGTACGCGGCCCGGCAGGTGTCGGCCCACTCGGGCGCCCACGGCTGGTGGGAGCGCGCGGCGTAGTCGAAGGAGCGGAGCATCCCGGCGACGTCCCGCACTGTGGGCTGCGGCATCCGGCGCTCGGCGAGCGGACGCGCCGGCTCGCCCTCGAAGTCGATGAGCGACCACTCACCGGCCGGTGAGCGCAGGCACTGCCCCAGGTGCAGATCGCCATGGACCCGCTGGGCGGTCCAGGTGCGGCCCTCGGCGCCCAGCTGGGCCAGCGCGTCGAAGGCGGAGCGCAGCCCGGGAACGTACGGGCGCAGCGCGGGCACCGCCTGGGCGGCCGCTTCGAGGCGCTCCGCCATCCCACCGGCGATCAGTTCGACCTGGGTGCGGCCCAGCGTCGCGGTGGGCAGGGCCCGGCCGAGCGCGAGGTGCACCTCGGCGGTCGCACGGCCGAGAGCCCGCGCCTCCCCGCTGAAGTCGTCGCCCTTGGCGAGCATGCGCAGCGCCAGCTCCCAGCCGTCCGTGGACCCCTTGAGATAGGGCTGCAGCACGCCGAGTACGAGCGGCTCGGCCGCCGGACCCGGCTCGTGCGACTCGAACCAGGCGACCGGCGCGGGCACCCGCCCGCAGCCCTGCCGGGCCAGCGCCCGCGGCAGCTCCAGGTCCGGGTTCACCCCCGGCACCACACGGCGGAACAGTTTCAGGATGAACGTATCTCCGTACACGAGCGACGTGTTGGACTGCTCCGCGCCCAGAGCGCGCGGAACCAGGCCGGACGGGATGTCCGCGCGGGTGTCGCGCCCGAACCGCAGCTCCCCGAGCCGCCCCGGCAGCCGCAGCCGCTCGAGCAGCAGCTCGGCGATGTGCGGATCGTGCAGCCCTTCGTACACCGTCTGCCCGGCCAGCGGTCCGTGCGTCACGTGCCCGATCAGCGCGGGCGCGAGATGCGGGGGCAGCGCCTTCCGGACGCCGATCAGCAGCTGGTAGCAGTCGGTGTGCGGCGCGCTGCTGTGGCCCGGCGTGCCGGCGATCTGTATGGGCTGATGGTGCTGCTCCGCCTGCACGAGAAGGTGGATGACGCCCGGGGACGCCAGAGGCGGCTCCAGCAGTTCGGTCGCGGAGATCAGCGTGAAGCCGGTGACGGGCCTTCCCTTGCCGGCGAACCACCGCTGCCGCGGCAGCCACTCACGCAACAGAGGATCGAGGGACGCGAGCAGGTCGGGAGGCGCGATGGACGTCGTACCCCTGCGGGTGGCGGCTTCCGACATGGCGTCGCGTCCTTTCCCCGGGCACCCACAAAAATGCGCGTCAAGTGTCCCGGAATGCGGCAAATGCTGTGCGGCTGTACGGGACGTGTCGGGTGAGGATGGTCCGTACGGACTCGATCGGCGCAACAGGGGCGACCGGTGCGATGCCGTACGGACTCGGTGATGGTCACAGTTCCCAGGGCGGGACGGCGGAAACCGTCCCGCCGCCCGGAACTACGCAGCGCCGTCCTTCCTCAACCTGAACCAGTAGAAGCCGTGCCCGGCGAGCGTGAGCAGATACGGCAGCTCACCGATGGCCGGGAACCGCACCCCGCCGATCAACTCCACCGGATGCCGTCCGTCGAAGGCCTGCAGATCGAGCTCCGTCGGCTGCGCGAAGCGCGAGAAGTTGTTCACGCACAGGACGAGGTCGTCCTTGTACTCCCGCAGGAAGGCCAGCACGGCCGGGTTCGACGACGGCAGCTCGGTGAACGAGCCGAGCCCGAACGCCATGTTCTGCTTGCGGATCTCGATCATCCGGCGCGTCCAGTGCAGCAGCGACGACGGGGACGACATCGACGCCTCGACGTTCGTGACCTGGTAGCCGTAGACCGGGTCCATGATCGTCGGCAGGAAGAGCCGGCCCGGGTCGCAGGACGAGAAGCCTGCGTTGCGGTCGGGCGTCCACTGCATCGGCGTGCGCACCGCGTCGCGGTCGCCGAGCCAGATGTTGTCGCCCATGCCGATCTCGTCGCCGTAGTAGAGGATCGGCGAGCCGGGCAGCGACAGCAGCAGGGCCGTGAACAGCTCGATCTGGTTGCGGTCGTTGTCCAGGAGGGGCGCCAGTCGGCGGCGGATGCCGATGTTGGCGCGCATGCGCGGGTCCTTGGCGTACTCCGCGTACATGTAGTCGCGCTCTTCGTCCGTGACCATCTCGAGCGTGAGCTCGTCGTGGTTGCGCAGGAAGATGCCCCACTGGCACTTCGAGGGGATCTCCGGCGTCTTGGCCAGGATCTCGGAGACGGGGTAGCGCGACTCCCTGCGCACCGCCATGAAGATGCGCGGCATCACCGGGAAGTGGAACGCCATGTGGCACTCGTCGCCGCCGGTCGCGTAGTCGCCGAAGTAGTCGACGACGTCCTCCGGCCACTGGTTGGCCTCGGCCAGCAGGACCGTGTCCGGGTAGTGGGCGTCGATCTCCTTGCGCACCCGCTTCAGGAACTCATGGGTCGCCGGCAGGTTCTCGCAGTTGGTGCCCTCCTCCGCGTACAGATACGGCACCGCGTCCAGCCGGAAGCCGTCGATGCCCAGGTCGAGCCAGAAGCGCAGCGCGGCGAGGATCTCCTCCTGGACGGCCGGGTTCTCGTAGTTGAGGTCCGGCTGGTGGGAGAAGAAGCGGTGGAAGAAGTACTGCTTGCGGACCGGGTCGAAGGTCCAGTTGGACACCTCCGTGTCGACGAAGATGATCCGCGCGTCCTGGTACTGCTTGTCGTCGTCGGCCCAGACGTAGTAGTCGCCGTAGGGGCCGTCGGGGTGGGCGCGGGACTCCTGGAACCACGGGTGCTGGTCGCTGGTGTGGTTCATGACGAAGTCGATGATCACCCGCATGCCGCGCTGGTGTGCGGCGTCCACGAACTCCACGAAGTCGGCGAGGTCGCCGAACTCGGGCAGGACGGCGGTGTAGTCGGAGACGTCGTAGCCGCCGTCACGCAGCGGCGACTTGAAGAAGGGCGGCAGCCAGAGGCAGTCCACACCGAGCCACTGCAGATAGTCGAGCTTTGCGGTGATGCCCTTCAGATCTCCGACGCCGTCGCCGTTGCTGTCCTGGAAGGAGCGGACCAGTACCTCGTAGAAGACGGCTCGCTTGAACCAATCCGGGTCCCTGTCCTTGGCCGGAGTGTCTTCGAAGGTGTCCGCGACGGGTTCGTTGACGATCATGTTGTGGGTGACCCTCCGATCGGTGAGGACGGTCGCAGGACGTTGAAGACGTGCGCGGGCGCTCGACCCGGCTCCAGGCGCACGTAGTTCGTCCTGCCCCAGTGGTAGGTCGTTCCGGTGAGCTCGTCGCGTACCGGAACGGTGTCGTGCCAGTCCAGTCCTAGGTGCGGCATGTCCAACGAGACCGTCGCCTCCTGGGTGTGGTGTGGGTCCAGGTTGGCGACCACCAGAATCGTGTTCGAACCGCTGCGCTTGGAGTACGCGATGATCGCGTCCTTGTCCGCGTGGTGGAAGTGCAGGTCACGCAGCTGCTGCAGCGCCGGATTGAGGCGCCGGATGCGGTTCAGCGTGGTGATGAGGGGCGCAATGGTGTTCCCCGTGCGCTCCGCGGTCCGCCAGTCGCGCGGGCGCAGCTCGTACTTCTCGGAGTTCAGGTACTCCTCGCTGCCCTCGCGCACGGGGACGTTCTCGCACAGCTCGTAGCCGCTGTAGACGCCCCAGGTCGGCGAGAGCGTCGCGGCCAGCACGGCCCGCACCTCGAAGGCGGGCCGCCCGCCCTTCTGCAGGTAGGCGTGCAGGATGTCGGGGGTGTTCACGAAGAAGTTGGGCCGCATGTAGGAGGCGGCGTCGCCGGACAGCTCGGTGAGGTAGTCGGACAGCTCCTCCTTGGTGTTGCGCCAGGTGAAGTACGTGTACGACTGCTGGAAGCCGATGGCCGCGAGCGTGTGCATCATCGCCGGGCGGGTGAACGCCTCGGCCAGGA
This sequence comes from Streptomyces jeddahensis, assembly GCF_001642995.1. Taxonomy (GTDB): domain Bacteria; phylum Actinomycetota; class Actinomycetes; order Streptomycetales; family Streptomycetaceae; genus Streptomyces; species Streptomyces jeddahensis. The sequence continues at coordinate 49,405 of NZ_LOHS01000023.1, read as the reverse complement.
AGATCACATCCGGGTCGGTGCGATTGATCTCCGCGATGACCTTCTCCCAGAACACCACGGGCTTGGTGTGCGGGTTGTCCACGCGGAAGATCCGCACCCCGTGGTCCATCCAGTGCCGCAGCACCCGCAGGGTCTCCGCGACCAGCCCCTTCATGTCCCGGTCGAAGGCGATCGGGTAGATGTCCTGGTACTTCTTCGGCGGGTTCTCGGCGTACGCGATGGTGCCGTCGGGCCGGTGGTGGAACCACTCCGGGTGCTTCTGGACCCACGGGTGGTCGGGGGAGCACTGCAGCGCGAAGTCGAGGGCGATCTCCAGGCGCAGCTCCGATGCCGTGCGCACGAAGGCGTCGAAGTCCTCGATGGTGCCGAGGTCCGGGTGGATCGCGTCGTGCCCGCCGTCGGGGGAGCCGATCGCCCAGGGCACGCCGACGTCGTCGGGACCCGCCGACAGGGTGTTGTTGGGTCCCTTGCGGAACGTTGTGCCGATCGGGTGAACCGGCGGCAGGTAGACCACGTCGAAGCCCATCGCCGCGATCGCGGGCAGTCGCTCCGCCGCGGTCCGGAAGGTGCCGCTGACCGGGGGCTTGCCCTCCTCGACGACCGCGCCCTCCGAGCGCGGGAAGAACTCGTACCAGGAGCCGAACAGCGCCCTCTTCCGCTCCACCTGCAGCGGCAGCGGCTTCGAGGACGTCACGAGCTCGCGCAGCGGGTGCCGGGCGAACACCTCGTCCAGCTCGGGCGTCAGGGCCGCGGCCAGCCGGGACGCGGCCGGGCGCCCGGTGTCGCGCAGGGCGTCCACCGCGGCCAGCACGGCCTCGCGGCCGCCTTCGGCCTTGGGTACGCCCTTGGCCGCGCGCTCGTACAGCTGCGCGCCCTCCTCGAGGACGAGCTCCGTGTCCTGGCCCGCGGGGATCTTGATCCGTGCGTGGTGGCGCCAGGTGCTGATCGGGTCGCTCCAGGCCTCCACCGCGTACGTCCAGCGGCCCTCGGTGTCCGGCCTGACCGTGGCGCCCCAGCGGTCAGTGCCCGGGGCCAGCTCGCGCATCGGAGTCCACGGCCCGCTCCGGCCTTCCGGATCGCGCAGGACGACATTGGCCGCCACCGCGTCATGGCCCTCGCGGAAGACGGTCGCGGTGATCTGGAACGCCTCGCCCGTCACCGCCTTCGCGGGCCTGCGACCGCAGTCGACGAGGGGGCGGACATCCAGGACGGGGATGCGGCCGATCATGGGATCACCTGGGGGGTTTGTATGGAGGGTTTCGGGCGATATGCCCTTTGCCCTTTGTATCTGTGCTGTCGACGGCTGGCGCGTTGCGGGCATGGCCGCTCCTGTCCGCGTTCACTCATTCGGAGGGGCGCCGATGGCGCTCCGACTGTTCTGGTGTCAGGAGGGGGGTGGGCCGATACGGGGGTGTGAAGACGGTCTAGCACGGGGAACGGACGGCGAGGTGTCCGAGAGGTTTCTGTGTGTACCGGATGAGCCTTCCCCCGGTCCTCGGGTGGGCAATCCGGTGGAGTGTTAACTACTCGCGCGTAGGTGCGCACACACCACCGGCCCCGTCGCGGAGACGGGGCCGGTGCCATGAACACGCCTTTCTCGAGGGCTTCTCCTACCGGGTTGCCTTGCGGGCCTGGGAGGCAAGCCGGGCTGCTACGGGTTGTTGACCTGCAGAAGCTTGTTGGGCGAGCCCGGCAGTGCGCCGGTGACCCTGCCCGACACGGCCCGGTCGACGAGAGCCTTGCTCACGTCGGCCGGAGACGCCCAGGCGTGGTCGGCCAGATAGAGCGCGGCAGCGCCCGCGGCGTGCGGCGACGCCATGGACGTACCGGAGAAGGTCGCCTTGCCCGTGTCGTCAGCGTACGACGCCGACGTGATGTCCACACCGGGGGCGAACAGGTCCAGTCGCGCTCCCCAGTTCGAGAAGCTCGCCCGCGCGTCCTCCTGGTCGGTCGCACCGACCGTGATGGCCTCCTGGACCCGGGCGGGCGAGCCGAGAGAGGCCGGGAGGCCTTCGTTCCCGGCGGCGACGGTGTACGTCACACCGGACGCGATGGAGTTGCGCACCGCCGCATCGAGCTGCGGGCTGACGGGCCCGCCCAGGCTCATGTTGGCGACCGCCGGCTTCTGCGCGTGCTTCGTCACCCAGTCGATGCCCGCGATGACCTGCGCCAGCGTGCCGCCGCCCGCGTCGTCGAGGACGCGCACGGCGACGACGTTCGCCTTCTTCGCCACGCCGTACTTCGTGCCGACGGCGGTGGCCGCCACATGGGTCCCGTGGCCGTTGCCGTCCTGGGCGACGGCGTCGTCGTCGACGAAGTCCCAGCCGCTGCTCGCCCGGCCGCCGAAGTCCTTGTGCGTGGTCCGGATGCCGGTGTCGATCACGTACACCGTCACGCCCTGGCCCGCGGACTCCGGCCACGTGTAGGACTTGTCGAGCGGCAGGTCGTCCTGGTCGATGCGGTCGAGGCCCCAGGACGGGGGGTTCGGCTGGGTGTGGTCCACGGTCACCCTGGCGTCCTGGACGACCGAGGCGACCTTCGGGTCGGCCGCCAGACGCCGGGCCTCCGTGGCGTCCGCCCGCACCGCGTACCCGTTGAGCGCCGTGCCGTAGGTATGGCTGATTTTCGCCCCGTACTTCGACGCGAGGGCCTGGCCGGCGTCCGACGGGGCCTTCGTTCCCCCCTTGAGTGTCACGATGTAGCTGCCGCTGACGGAACCGGGTGCCCCGGCCCCCAGAACGCGCCCCTCCGCGGGGGCCGCCTGCGCCGGCAGGGTGACGGCAGACAGCACCGCGGCCGTGGTGACCGCGGTGAGAGCCCCTGCCCAGCGCAGACGCTGTGTACGCGTCAGTGCCATGTCGTGAGTTCCCCTCCTCAACTCGACATGCGTCGGGCAGAGTTCAGCCGCTGGTGCTGACCTGTCGATCCCCCCGCCGACGCCACTTGGCAGCCTCTCGTGCGGTGTGAAGCGCTACAAGACCGCCCGAGGGGGCGGAATCGGCCATATCGTCCGTGGCGGGCTCGTGAAGGCTGCAGGGGTTGCGGCGATTTCCGGACGCGTGTGCGGGCCGGGCTGCCGTGCTCTGGGGAGAGCTCCGGACACACCCCGTGCACCGGCGGACACACTGTGCGCCGTGGTTACGGGGCTGCCGCGCCGCTACTGTCGAAGTCACGTGACATCCCTTGAGGGCCCCGTACCGTAATCACTGAGGCACCCGACGGTGATCAACCACCTCCGCAAGAGCGGCGCCGCTCCCGGCGCCAAAGAGGAGCCACGTGAAGGCCATCCGTCGATTTACCGTACGTCCCGTTCTCCCCGAACCCCTCCGTCCGCTGAGCGATCTCGCGCGGAATCTGCGCTGGTCGTGGCATGCGGAGACACGTGAACTCTTCGAGTCCGTGGATCCGGGGAGGTGGGCCGACTCGCAGGGCGACCCGGTGCGGCTGCTGGGCAGCGTGCCGTCCGACCGCCTGAGCGAGCTCGCCCGGGACCAGCAGTTCCTGCAGCGGCTCGGCGCCGTCGCCGCCGACCTGCAGGACTATGTGACCGGCGACCGCTGGTACCAGCAGCAGTCCGCCGAACTGCCCGCCGCCATCGCCTACTTCTCACCCGAGTTCGGCATCACCGCCGCGCTGCCGCAGTACTCGGGAGGGCTCGGCATCCTCGCGGGCGACCATCTGAAAGCGGCCAGCGACCTCGGCGTACCGCTGATCGGGGTCGGTCTCCTCTACCGGCACGGCTACTTCCGGCAGACGCTGTCGCGCGACGGCTGGCAGCAGGAGCACTACCCCGTCCTCGACCCGAACGAGCTGCCGGTCAGCCTGCTGCGCGAGGAGGACGGCACACCGAGCCAGGTCGAGATCGCCCTGCCCGGCGGGAAGTCGCTGCGCGCGCACATCTGGCTGGCCCAGGTCGGCCGCGTACCGCTGCTGATGCTCGACTCCGACGTCGAGGAGAACGACCTCGGCGAGCGGGACGTGACCGACCGGCTGTACGGCGGCGGCAGCGAGCACCGGCTGCTGCAGGAGATGCTCCTCGGCATAGGAGGTGTGCGGGCCGTCCGGACGTACTGCCGGCTGACCGGGCACCCGGAACCCGAGGTGTTCCACACCAACGAGGGGCACGCCGGATTCCTCGGCCTCGAACGCATCCACGAGCTGGCAGGTCAGGGGCTGAACGGCCCCGGCCTGGACTTCGACTCCGCCCTGGAGGCCGTGCGCGCCGGCACCGTCTTCACCACGCACACGCCCGTCCCCGCGGGCATCGACCGGTTCGACCGCGAGCTCGTCGCCCGCCACTTCGGGCCGCACGCCGAGCTGCCCGGCATCGACGTCGAGCGGATCCTGCGGCTCGGCATGGAGACCTACCCCGGAGGCGAGCCGAACCTCTTCAACATGGCGGTCATGGGGCTGCGCCTCGGCCAGCGCGCGAACGGCGTGTCGCTGCTGCACGGCCGCGTGAGCCGCGAGATGTTCGCCGGGCTGTGGCCGGGCTTCGACCCCGAAGAGGTGCCCATCACCTCCGTCACCAACGGCGTCCACGCCCCGACCTGGGTCGCCCCGGAGGTCTTCCGGCTCGGCGCCCGGCAGACCGGCGGCCGGCGCGCCGAGGAGGCGCTCGCGGTCGGCGGCGCCGAGCGCTGGGACACCATCGCCGGCATCCCCGACCAGGACATCTGGGACCTGCGCCGCGTCCTGCGCGAACAGCTGGTCACCGAGGTGCGCAAGCGGCTGTACACGTCTTGGCGGCAGCGCGGCGCCGGCACGGCCGAGCTGGGCTGGATCGACAGCGTCCTCGACCCGGACGTACTGACGATCGGCTTCGCGCGCCGCGTCCCCTCGTACAAGCGCCTGACGCTGATGCTGCGCGACCGCGACCGGCTGATGGAGCTCCTGCTGCACCCGGAGCGGCCGATCCAGATCGTGGTCGCGGGCAAGGCGCACCCCGCGGACGACGGCGGCAAGCGGCTCATCCAGGAGCTCGTGCGCTTCACCGACGATCCGCGCGTGCGCCATCGCATCGTCTTCCTGCCCGACTACGGCATGGCGATGGCGACGAAGCTCTATCCCGGCTGCGACGTCTGGCTCAACAACCCGCTGCGGCCGCTGGAGGCCTGCGGCACCTCCGGCATGAAGGCGGCGCTGAACGGCTGTCTGAACCTGTCCGTCCTCGACGGCTGGTGGGACGAATGGTTCAAGCCCGACTTCGGCTGGGCCATCCCGACCGCGGACGGCTCGGGGATGGACACCGACCGGCGCGACGACCTGGAGGCGCAGGCGCTCTACGACCTGCTGGAGCAGCGGGTCACACCCCGGTTCTACGAGCGCGGCCCGGAGGGCCTGCCGGACCGCTGGATCGACATGGTCCGCCAGACGCTGACCCAGCTCGGGCCCAAGGTGCTGGCCGGGCGCATGGTCCGGGAGTACGTGGAGCGGCTCTACGCACCGGCCGCGCGCGCCCATCGTGCGATGGACCCGGAGTCGGCGCGTGAGCTCGCCGTGTGGAAGTCCCGGATGCGGGGTGCCTGGGGTCAGGTGGCCGTGGACCACGTCGAGGTCTCGGCCGCCTCCGCGACCGCCGAGCTCGGGTCCACGCTCGGTGTACGGGTCCGGGTCCGCCTCGGCGACCTGCAGCCGGACGACGTCGAGGTGCAGGTCGTCGCGGGCCGCGTCGACTCCGAGGACCGCATCGCGGACGCGTCCGTGGTCCCGCTGAAGCCTGCGGGCGGCCCTGACCTCGAGGGCCGCTGGGTCTACGAGGGGCCGCTCTCTCTGGACCGCACCGGGCCCTACGGATACACGGTGCGGATCCTGCCGTCGCACCGGTTGCTGGGGTCGCCCGCCGAGCTCGGGCTGGTGGCGGTGCCGTCGGAGGCGACGGGTGAGGAGGCGGGGGTTCTGATGAGGTGACGGCTCCGGAGCGTGCCGCACCGGGCGTACGCGCTCGGGTGCGGCACTTCTCCGGGGACGTGGTCGCCTCGCCCCGGCGTGGGGGTCCGCTGTGCCCACCCGTTCCGCCCTGGGGGGCACCTCCCAGCGTTAGCTGGGGGAGGAACGACTGCCCACAGCGGCGGGGGCGCGTAGCCGTCAGCCCGTCTGCCGCAGCTCCAGAATCGGCTCGCCCGTGGCATCCCCCTCGGGCGGGCCGATCAGCGCGGAGAACGTCTCGGTCGTGACGAGCAGGCCGGCGTCGGTGTGCTCGAAGACCGGTGCGAACGGCTCGTCGGTGTGGGCGGGACCGTAGCGGACCGCGAAGACGGTCAGCCCGTCCGGGGGGGTCGGCACCGGCTCGGCCTCGAAGGCGGTGGTCGCGACCGTGTGGCGCCAGCCGGCATCCGGGTTGCCGTAGCCGCGCGGGTCGGCGGCCAGCCGGAAGGCCGCCTGCTCCTGGGTCAGCCCGATGGTGTCGGGTGAGTTGAAGTAGGCGGAGGAGTCCGTGCCCGGCCAGTCGGGCGTGGTGACCGCGATCCCGGCGGCGCCGGTGACGGCCAGTCCGCCCGCGTGGAGCGTGCCGTCTGTGGCGACCCGCACCGCCCGCTCGGCCAGATCGAGACCCGCCACCTCGAGCAGCTTCGCCAGCCGCCCGTCGGTCTCCGTCGCGTACGGCAGACCGGCCAGCAGGAACGGCTTGCCCTCCGACCGGTCCAGGTCCAGGGCGACCGTCAGCCACAGGGACGTCCCGTCGGTCACGTACAACGACTGGGTGTGGACGAGGACCTGCGCGGCGCTGACCACCGGCTTGGTGACCAGCTTCGCCATGAGACCGGGGGCGGAGGCGTCGCGCGTCCGAACCTGGCCCATCGGACGGGTCAGCAGGAAGGTGCGCCCGCCGGCCAGCCGTACGGCCGGTCCGATGCCGTGCTGGCGGTCGGCGGCCGCGGGCAGCAGCAGCGTCCCGGCGGCCTCGATCAGCGACGGCGTCAGCACGTTGTCGAAGGAGACGGAGACGCGGGCGCTGCGCAGCTGATGGCGGACGGGAGAGGTACGCGGCGTCCGGTACCAGCGTGTCGTGTCCTGCGCCTGCCACACCAGCATGAAGGCGAAGTGGCCGTCCACGGCGCCGTCCGGACCGGCGGCGTGGTAGCCCCACCGGGTGTCACCGCGGTAGCGGCCGAGGTCGGCGCGGATACGGCGGCTGAAGAGCCGCAGTCCCAGGACCGCCTCGAAACCGCAGTGCTGCTCGCTGTAGCGCGGCCCGCCGACGTCATAGCCGCAGGACGACAGCCGCGCATCGATATAGCGGGCGATGTCGTCGCCGTCCTCGACGAACACCTGCTCGCCGCTGACCCGGTAGGCCTGGGCGAGGAACGACAGCGAGATGGGGCCGTAGTTGTTGTCGTACGCGCCGCCGTGCTCGGCGGGCAGCAGCGCGCCCCGGTCGGGCAGCCGGCGGGAGCGGATCTCCTCGGTGTACAGGCGCATGGCCGTCTCGCGGACGCCCTCCGCCTCCGCGCGGGGGAGGTGCCGGGCGAGCATGAGACCGCCGACCACACAGCCGATGGCCTGGTTGGTGGCGTCCTGCGGATTGAAGAAGGTGACCTCGGTGAGCCAGCGCCAGTAGCCGCAGGCCAGTTCGGTCAGCGCGCCCAACTGCTCGCCGGACAGCAGGTCCTGGCCGATGTCCAGCAGATTCACGGCCTGGAGCAGCGCCCACACCGTGCTCGGCCAGTCGCCGATGGGGTGTTCGCCATCGCCGAGTACGTAACGGGCGTACGGCGCACCGGAGTTGCGCAGGCGCAGGTTCGGGTAGCCGGGGTTGTCCGCACGGAACACCCGTTCCCGCAGGTGGAAGTCCACGCTGCGGGACACGGCCTCGGGGAGCCGGTCATCGCCGGTACGCCGCCACGCCAGCGCCAGCAGCGAGGAGATGCCGAGCGAGGTGTCGCCGATGTCGTCCGTGCAGCCGGGGCGTTCGAGGTTGCCGTCGGGGGTGATCCGGTCCAGGGCCTCGGCGGCGACGCGTGCCAGCACGGCGTCGTACGCCTCGGGGCTGTCGGGCAGGTCGTGCAGGGAGGTGCGCTGGTGCGGGAGCAGCACGGGGATCAGCCCTTCATGCCTGAGGTGGCCATGGTGTCGGTCGTCGGGGTCACACGACAGGTGCGGGGCGGCGGGCGCGCAGTGCGACGGTCAGTGTGTGCGGGCCATGTCCACCAATGTAGACGCGGTTCCCGGTCGTGGCATCGGTGCCGCCCACCACGGTGTAGTCCTGACCCGGGTCGTAGCGCAGTACGTCGCTCCGGTCCGGCCCGGCAAGCGGTTCGCCTGCCTCGACGCCGGCCTCGACACGGATCTCGTCGTCGCCGACCCGGTAGGTCATCGGCCCGGTCGTCAGGCACCAGCGTCCGTCGCCGATCGGTACGGCGCCCTCTGGCACGCCGCCCGGCCGGAAGGTCAGTTCGAGGGCCCAGGGCACCCGTGGTCCGCTGATGTCGATCCGCAGGTCGGCACCGTCCTCCCTCAGGTCCACCTCGACGCGGGTCGTGTGTGAGACCTCGTCCCGAGGCCGGTCCGGGAAGGCCATCGCGGCCGAGAAGCGTCCCTCGTCCGCCATACGGTAGGCGCCGTCGTCCCGTCGCCGGTCCGGCGGGAGCGGCTGGTAGTAGGCGGCCGTGAGGGTTTCGGTGAGCCGGTACCGGTTGTCGGCGAGCTGTTGCATGTCGGCTGCGCGGAACGGGCCCAGGTCGAAGAACCCCCGCGAGAGGCGGACCGCGTCGAGGACGGCGTCTCCGGCGAACAGGCGCAGGAAGGTGGGATTGCAGGCGAGGCCCGAGCGGATGCGCCGGTGCTCGGGCACGTCAGAGCCGCCGTACACCACCGTGTGCGCGCCGGCCGAGGCGCGTGCGGCGAGGCGCGCGGTGGTGATGTACCGGTCGCGCGGAAGTGTCTCCGCAGCCGGTGTCGGCAGGGCCCGGCACAGGTCCGGGGTGAGGAGGGTCTCGGCGAGCAGGTCGGGGTCGTCGATGCCGCCGGTGGCCGCCAGCTGCGCCGCCCGGCTGAAGTCGCCACGGCCGGTGCGGATCGCGAGCAGCCGGTAGTGCGGCAGATAGGGCGCCAGCGGGAACGGGTGGTTCTGGTCCTGCCGTCGCGAGTGGACGGTCTCCACCGTGCCGTCCGGCCTGATGAGGTCCAGGGTGGTGGCGAGATTGCGTTCGACGGCGTGCAGCAGGTCGACGCGGCCGAGGACGCCGGCCAGCAGCAGCAGTGAAGGGTTGGACACGTGGGCCGCGTAGTTGGCGCTCCGTTCCGAGTACAGGCCCTCCGCGTCGATGTCGACGCCCTCGGAGAGCCACTCCTCGACGCGGTCGAGCAGCCGGTCGTCGGGGAACGACCGGTGCAGCCGGGCCAGCGCCGCGCACAGCTCCCAGCGGTGGTTCGGGGTGTGCACCCCACCGGTGAGGAGACTGCCGGAGGCGGCGTCGGCGATCTCGGCGAGCGCGGCCGTGACGTCGCGCAGTTCGGGCCCCGCACCGGCGGCGAGGACGTGCGCGTCGCACACGTCGTTGACGGTGAACGCGGAGTCCGGCGGTGACTGCACGTTGTCGCCGCCGGCGAAGAGGCCGGTGGTTGTCTGCGAGGCCCGGAGGGCGCGGAGGTGGGTCATCGCGGCTGCGATGGCCTGACTGCTGCCGTGCAGTGCCGAGTCCGGGGACCGGTACGCCGCGACCAGAGTCTTCACCCGGCGTGCCAGAGCGCGGTGGGGCGCTCCGGCGGGTTCCTCGTCGGGGCCGGCCGCCAGCGGGGCGGCCAGCCGGTCGGCGGCGCGGGCCACCGCGCGGACGAACTCGTGGTCGAGCGGGGTGGGCAAGGTCAGTCCTTCAGTCCGGCGTTGATGTCGGCGTTCATGACGTAGCGCTGGAAGACCAGGAAGACGGCGATCAGCGGGATCATGGAGATGACCGACGCACCGAGCAGGACCGACCAGTTGATGTTCTGCGCGCCGACGATGCTCTGGATGCCGATCTGCACGGTGAACTTGTTGGGGTCGTTGAGCATCAGCAGCGGCCAGATGTAGTCGTTCCACCGCCACTGGAAGGACAGGATGGCGAGGGTGAGCATGATGGGCCGGGAGATCGGCACCATGATCCGCAGGAAGATCGACAGCTCACGGGCGCCGTCGATGCGTGCGGCTTCCACGAGTTCGTCGGGAACCGTCAGGAAGAACTGGCGGAACATGAAGCACCCGGTCGCGGTGAGCACGGCCGGGAGGATGATGCCGGCGAACGAGTTGTAGAGGCCGAGGTCGCGGACCACCAGGAACGACGGGGCGAGCATGACCTCGCCCGGCAGCATCGTGGTGGCCAGGATGCAGAGGAAGAAGGCCTTGAGCCACCTGTTGTCGTACTTGGCCAGTGCGTACCCGGTGCAGCAGCTGACTCCCACCGTGAGGATCGTCGTGATCACGCACACGATGGTCGTGTTGATGAAGTACTGGGAGAAGTTGGCGCTGTCCCACGCTGCCCTGAAACCCGACAGGGTGGGGTTGCGCGGGACCAGCGTCAGCGGATAGGAGAACAGGTCGCTGGCCGGCTTGAGGGAGCTGAGGATGAACCACAGCACAGGCAGTCCGTACAGGCACGCCAGGATCCACAGCAGTGTCGTCGCGGGCACCGCCCGCCGGAGCCCGCCGCCGCCCGCGCTGCGGGGCGGCTTCTTGGAGACGGCCCGTCCTGGATCGGCGTCGACCGGGCGTGGCATGTCTGTGGTTGTCATCGGTTCTCCACCCGCCGGTTGACGATCAGCTGGATGATCGCGACGGCCATCAGGATGAGCATGAGCACGAATGACGCGGCGCTCGCGTAGCCGATCTGGCCCCGTTTGAAGCCGGTCTCGTAGATGTACTGGACAAGCAGGTTGTTCGACGATCCGGGTCCGCCGTTGTTGAGGGCGACGAACACCGGGTATTCCTTCATCGCGTTGATCGTGTTGAGCAGGATGACGATGAACGAGGTGGGCGCGATGCTCGGCAGCGTGATGCTGATGAACTGGCGCCACGGACCGGCGCCGTCGAGCGAGGCCGCCTCGTAGTAGGACACCGGTACGTTCTTGATCGCCGCGATGAACAGCAGCATCGTGAAACCCGTCCACATCCAGGATGCCGCCATCACCACCACCAGCAGCGACAGGTCCGCGTTCGACTGCCACGGAACCTCGCCTCCGCCGAGCTTCTCGATGACGTAGTTGACCAGTCCGAAGTTCTCACCGAACAGCCACCGCCACAGGACGCCCACGACGATGGGCGACAGCAGCCACGGAATGAAGAAGATGACGCGGGCGACCGACGAGCCCTTGGCGTGCTTGTTCACCACCAGGTTGGCGGCGAGCAGCGAGAGCGCGAAGTTCAGCGGGACGAAGAGGACGGTGTACATCAGCGTCCGGGTCAGCGCGTGGTAGAACGTGGAGTCCCCGAGCAGGTTGTCGTAGTTGTCCAGTCCGATGAACTGGAACGCCCCCACACCCGTGTAGTTCGTGAACGAGTAGACGAGCCCGATCACCGCCGGCCAGACGAAGAACAGCGAGAAGAGCACGACATTGGCCGCGATGAGCACGAGCGGCGCAAGGGTGTACTTGCTGCGTCTCCTGGGCGGGCTCGCGGACACGTCCGAGGCGCGTTTTGTCATCTTCCTGACTCCGTGCTGGTGGATTGGGTTCCTGTGGGCTCACGCAATGAGCCCGGCATCGGCCGGGCGCCCAGGCCGGGCGGCGGCGTCTGGACTCCGCCGCCCGGCGCTCTGGCCTACGCTCAGCCGCCGACCTGCTGGTTGTAGCTGGCCACGATGTTCTCCAGGGCCTTGTCGGCAGACTGCTGGCCGTTGATCGCCTTGCCGAGCTCCGTCTTGGTCGGGTCCTCGGTGAGGCTCTTGCCCTTCAGCACCCAGTTGGTCTGCGCGCTGTTGAAGTAGCCGGAGATCGGGTCGTAGAGCGGGATCGACTCGTTGTACAGCTTGAACGCCGCCTGCGCAGCCTCGGACTTGAAGGGGTACTTCGGGTTCAGACCGCTCTCGACGGGCAGGAACCCGGACGCCTCACACAGCTCGCGGTAGTGGTCCGGCTCGTACAGCCAGGAGAGGAACTTCTCTGTGGCGGTGGCTGCGGCGCCGTTGTTGTTGAACCCCACCACCAGGCCGCCGCTGTTGACGTCGCTGGCCTGCACCGGCTGGGCGGGGGTCGGGACGCTCGCCCAGTCGAACTTCTTGATGCTCTCCGCGAAGGCGGGAACCTGCCACACGCCGGACCAGTAGGCGACCACGTCACCGCTCTGGAACATGGCGGACGGGTCGGCGCCGCTGGTCCACACCGACTTCGGCATGGTCTTGTCGTCGTTCAGTCCGACGAAGTAGTTCACGGCCTTCTTGGTCGCCGCGTCCACCGAGAACTTGCCGGAGGAGTCCGCGTGGACGTACTTCCCGCCCATCTCGTACACCATGGCGCGAAGGCGCGACGGCGACTGGTCGAACGTAAGGGAGTACTTGGCGTTGGTCTTCTCCCGGACCTTGTTCGCCGCCTTGATGAACTCGGTCCAGGTCCAGGTCTTCTGGGGCGAGGTCGGGAAGGAGACGCCGGCCTTCTTGAACAGCGTCTCGTTGATGAACAGGCCGGACGCGGTGATGTCCGAGGGGATGGACAGCACCTTCCCGGACGAGTCCTTGGCGACGAAGTTGGCGTTGATCTTGTTGCTCTTGTTGTTGGCGATGGAGCTGAGGTCGATCAGCTTGTTCGACCAGATCGGGTCCAGCGCCGGCACGGCCGCCACGTCGGGCAGCGAGTTCGCCTGCGCGGCGTTGTGCAGCTTCGCCGTGTAGCCGTCGTAGGGGATGTTGACGAGCTTGATGCTGACGCCGGCTTCCTTCTTGTACTGCGCCACCATCTTCTTCCAGCCCGCGTCCTGCCCCGGAACCGTGGAGATCCAGAACGTCAGCGACTTGGCGTTCCCGCCCGAGTCGGAGCCCGACCCGCAAGCGGAGAGCAGCAGGGCACCTGCCGTGGCCACGGCAGCGAGGGGAACCATGCGGCGTATGCCGCGGCCGAGTCGGCGGGAGCGCCGCACACCCACACTGATCATCTTCGATCCCTTTTCGTCGGAGCGGACCGAGCACGGCGCCGGCCGCTGGAAGTAGCAGGTCCCCGTTGCCTACCCCTGCGATGGAGCGCTTCCGCGGGCCGCGGCCTCGCCCGGCCGCACCGCTTGAGTGGGTTGAGGTCCCGATTCACTCGCTGCCTCGCAGCGGTGGTACGAGCACGCCCTCGTACGGGACACCTCACCCGAACCGGAGTCCCGCCGGTTGCGGTAAGCGCTTGCCCGGGACCCTGACAGATGGGGCGGGGCGGCGTCAATGTCCTGTCATAGTGCCGAGGGTCACGGTTCGGACTCGCGGCTTCCGCACAGGGCCAGGGCGTCGGGGAGGCACGGGCTACGGCGCCGGCCGAGGCGCGGGCTGGGGGCGTGCAGCGCCGTGGCCGTGGGGCGTGGTGCTCGGGGGCGGGCGTGGTGGGGCTGGGGATCACGGCGGGGTGCCACGGGTCGCGGACCGGGCCGGGCCGAGGTCAGGCCGGGGCGCCGTCGGTCACCGCCCGGACGCCGCGGGCCACGGCGAGGCGGGTGGCGCCCACCACCGTGCCGCTGCTGCCGAGCACGCTGGACACCACCTCGGTGGGCCAGCTGAGGCGGTCCAGCTCCGCCCGCACACCAGGCAGGATCTGCGGGTTCGCGCCGATTCCGCCACCGAGCACGATCAGGCCCGGATCGAGTACGGCGGTCACGGCCGCGGCCAGCCGGCCGACTTCCGCGGCGTGGCCGTCGACCATACGGCGCGCGGTGGGGTGGCCGGCCGCGGCGAGCGCGAAGAGTTGCTCGGCCGACTCAGGGCGATGTCCGTCGTCCGCCTGCCAGGACGCCTCGGCCCGGCACAGCAGCGAGCGGGCGCCGACGTACTCCTCCAGGGCCTCGGGGTTCGCACGCTGTCCGTCGGCCCACGGGTAGGGCAGCCGGGCCACCTCGCCTGCGGCACCGTTCGCGCCGCGCAGCACCTGGCCGCCGATCACGATGCCCAGGCCGATGCCGTAGCCGACCTGCAGATAGCCGAAGCTGTCGCGGCCGCGCGCGGCACCTTCGTGCAGCTCGGCGAGCGCGGCGCAGTTGACGTTGTTCTCCACGTGGACCGGTACGTCCTCGGGCAGCCCGAGGGCGTCGAGGGCGGAGGCGATACGGGCGGTTGCGGGCCGGGGGCCGGGGGCGGGGCTGGACCTCGTGCCCTTGCTGCCGTTGGCGGGAGCGGCAGCGACGTCGGGGACTGCGACGACGGCGGCGCGGAGCGGGCCCGTACCGACGCCCGGGCCGCTCAACTGCTCGAGGACGGACCGTACGGCGTCGGCCGGTCCAATGCCGTCGTCGGTGGTCCGGACGGCGAGGACGGTGCCGGCCAGCGCGCAGCCCCGTACCTCGGTATGGGTGGAGCCCAGGTCGATGGCGAGCACCGTCCCCGCGGCGGGGCCGAGGCCATAGACGGCCGCGGAACGGCCGGTGTTGCCGTGCGCGGTGCCCGAACGGGCCGCGAGACCGGCGGCCTCCAGTTCGGCCATGGCGGCCGAGACGGTGGGCTTGGACAGGCGGGCGAGTTCGGCGAGCCGGGGGCGGGTGGCCTCGCCGGACTCGGCCAGCACGGCGAAGACGGCTCTGGCGCTGTCGGTCAGTGACGGGGTGCGGGCAGCCGGGAAGCCGTTGTCGCGGCGTGCGCCCGCACCGCGCCTGCTGTCGCCTCTGGCGCTGAAGATCATGTGTGGTCCCTGTGGCTGGTTGTCGACGACGCTGTCCGGGCCGGCCGGCGATGAGGCCCTATCGGGCTTCTTCTGCAGTCCCTTGACGCAGCGTACTTCGTTAGTTAATTTCCTAACGAACCCGTGGCGTACGCCCGCCACGCTCACCGAGGTCCGTCCCGGGGCCTCCCGACCGACCATCCGTCCGTAGAACAGTTGACCCTGTCACGGTTCGCCCGCCGTGCGCAGCATGTCCCAGGCGGCTGCTGCGATGCGAACAAGGCGAAAGAGGCTCCGTGCAGGTCTCCACACCATCCGCGCAGGACTCCACGGGGTCCGTGCATGACTCCACCGGGTCCATGCAGGGCGGCCCCGCGCCACTTGTCCCACTCGTCGTCGGCATCGACGTGGGTGGCACGAAGACCCATCTCCGCGCTTGCTCGGGCACAGACGTCGTCGTCGACACCGTACGCCCGAGCACCGGCTGGCGGCCGCACGATCCCGGTGAGGCCGCAGAGTGGCTCGCCGGGCTCCTCCGGGAGGCCCTGCCCGGGGACGCCAGACCCGCATCCGTCGCCGTCGGCGCGCACGGCTGCGAGTCCCCGCGTCAGGGCGCCCTCCTCGAACAGGCGCTCGGCGCCCATCTCGACGCGCCGCGGCGCATCGTCAACGACGCCGAACTCCTCGTCCCCGCCCTCGGCCTCAAGCAGGGCGTCGGTCTGGTGGCGGGCACCGGCTCCGTCGCCGTAGGGCATCTCGCCGACGGGACGCTGGTCCAGGTCGGGGGCTGGGGCGCCGTCCTCGGCGACGAGGGCAGCTCCGCCGGGATCGTGCGCGAGGCGGCACGTGCCGTCTGCGCCGCGCACGACCGGGGCGATCCTCCCGATCCCCTCGCCCGCCAGCTGCTCGCGGCCTTCGGGGTGGGCGAAGTCCCGGCGATCGGCGCGGCGCTGGAGTCCGCGTCCGACGTGTCGGCGGACTGGGGCCGGCACGCCGACGCCGTTTTCAGCGCCGCCGCAGCCGGCTCCGGCCTCGCCCACGATGTGATCGCCGCGGGAGGGCAGGCGCTGGCCGCGCTCGTGACACGGCTCGCCGACCGCGGGGCCGCAGTGAACGACGTCGTCGTGGCCGGCGGAGTCATCCTGAACCAGGCCGCCCTCTACAGTGCACTCGATGACGCGCTCGGCCGGGAGCTCCCCGGCACCCGACTGCACCCGCTGCGTGTGCCGCCCGTCGAGGGTGCCGTCGAACTGGCCCGCGCTCTGCTGTAGCCCGCCGCCCGGACGCACCCCCGCCGTGGGCACCCCACGGACCCCCACCGGACGCACCAGCCGCAGGGCACACCGCCCGTGACGTACGACCGGTGACCAGCCGCCCTTGATCAGCCCGTACAGCCACCGAAAGGCCCACGCCAGCATGCGGATCAGCGACGTCCGGTCGACCGATCTCTTCGTCGGTACGCAGCAGTCCCCCCGCCAGGTCGTACGCGTCACTCTGCAGGGCGGGACCGGTCCCGTACGGGTCCGGGTCGAGGGGCCGACCGTCAGCACACCGCAGCCCGAGCTGATCACCGCACCCGGTCCGGGGCGGGAGGCCGTCGCCGAGGTCGGGGTCGTCTTCTCGGCCCCGGCTGCCACCGGTTCCGTGCACCGGGTCACCGCGATCGTGGAGCCGGCCGAGGGTTCCCTTGCGGGTTCCCTCGGCACGGGGAACTCCGGCGCACGCGACGTCTCCGGCACGAATGAAGGGCCGCTCGCCGGCCGCTGCACCGCCGAGGCGACCGTCACCGTCGAGGACACCGGCTGGACCATGTGGATGGTCTCCCACTTCCACTACGACCCGGTCTGGTGGAACACCCAGGCGGGCTTCACCGAAGTCCGCCACGAACTCCCCGACTTTCCCTGGGTGGACCGGCTCCGCCCGCCCCACGTGCGCAGCGCCTTCGACCTCGTACGGGCCCACCTGGACTCGGCCCGGCACGACGACGACTACCGCTTCGTGCTCGCGGAGATCGACTATCTCAAGCCGCACTGGGACGCCTTCCCACGCGACAGGGCCGACCTGCGCCGCTTCCTGCGCGACGACCGGATCGAACTGGTCGGCGGCAGCTACAACGAGCCCAACACCAACCTCACCCACCCCGAATCGACGATCCGCAACACCGTCTACGGCATCGGCTACCAGCGGGACGTACTCGGCGGTGATCCGCGTTCCGGGTGGCTGCTCGACGTGTTCGGTCACGACCCGGCGCACCCCGGGATCATGGCCGACGCCGGGCTCGACTCCAGCGCCTGGGCGCGCGGCCCCTTCCACAACTCCGGGCCCATCGGGCACACCGGGGACATCGCGCGCATGCAGTTCCCCAGCGAGTTCGAGTGGATCGCGCCCAGCGGTCGCGGCGTCCTCACCCACTACATGGGCGCGCACTACACCGCCGGCTGGGCCATCCACCGGACCGACTCGCTCGAGGCCGCGATGGTGGCCGCGTATGACCAGTACGCCCAGTTGAAGAAGGTCGCCGCCACGCGCAATGTGATGCTGCCGGTGGGCCACGACCACAACGTGCCGTCGCGCTGGTGCACCGAGATCCACCGTGAGTGGGCCAAGCGCTATGTCTGGCCGCGCTTCACGATGGGCCTGCCGCGGGACTTCTTCGCGGCCGTGCGGCGTGAGGCGGAGTCCCCGTCCCGCTCGCATACGACGAGCGTGATCACGCCGCAGACCCGGGACATGAACCCGGTCTTCACCGGCAAGGACGTCTCGTACATCGACACCAAGCAGGCGCAGCGGGCCGCCGAGACGGCCGTACTCGACGGGGAACGGCTCGCCGCCCTCGCAAGCCTCTTCGGCGAGCGCTTCCCCAGCGAGGCACTCGACAAGGCGTGGCGCCTCCTCGCCTATGGTGCGCACCACGACGCCGTCACGGGAACCGAGTCCGACCAGGTCTATCTCGATCTCGCCGACAACTGGCGTGAGGCGTACGAACTCGGCGACCGGGTGCGGACGAACGCACTGGGGCAGCTCGCCGCCCGCACCGACACCCGCGGCAGCGCACACACGCCGGGGCGGCCCCTGCTGGTCGCGAACACCCTCTCCTGGGAACGGGACGGCCTGGTCATCGTGGACGGTGCGGCACGCGCCGAGGTCCGGGACGAGGCCGGGCGGCCCGTGCCCTCGGTCACTGAGGGCACCGCTCTCTCCTTTTTCGCCCGGGGCGTACCCTCGCTCGGCCACCGCGTCTACCAGCTCGCCGAACCGGACACCGCTGGCCGGACCCCTGCCGGCTGGGCCCTCGTCCCCGATGCCACGACCATCGAGAACGAGATCTTCCGGATCGAGGCCGACCCCGCCCGCGGCGGTGCGCTGAGCCGCATCACCGATCTGCGCACCGGCCGCGAACTCCTCCGCCCGGGCGGCCTCGGCGGCGAACTGACCGTGCAGGACGAGTACACGACCCACCCCGTCTGGGGCGAGGGTCCCTGGCACCTGCTCCCCAAGGGGCCCGGCACGGGCACCGGCACCCGGCCCGCCACCTCCGTACGCGTCGAGCACTCCGCCGTCGGCGCGCGGATCACCACCGAAGTGCGCCTGGACACCCTGCGGTTCACGCAGACGGCCACCCTCCTCCACGGCAGCTCCCGCATCGACTTCCGCACCCGCGTGGACGGCTCCATCGGCGAGGACCGGCTGCTGCGGGTCCGCTTCGACCTCGAGCTGCCCGGTACGCTGCCGGTCTCCGAGGTCGGATTCGCCGCGATCGGGCGGCCTTTCGGCTTCCCGGAGACCGACACCGCCGAGCACCTGTGGACGCTGGACAACCCCGCACACACCTGGGCCGGGCTCTCCACGACCGCGCGCATAGCCCTGCACCCAGCCGACTCGGCCGACTCCGCCGACTCCGCTACCAGTGACGGCAGCGGGCGCGGCACGCTGTCGCACGCCATCGGTGTCGCCGAAGTGATCGCCCCCGAAGACCATGATGTACGCCCCCTCCTCGCCGCTCTCGTCGCCCAGGGCGTGACCGCCACCTGCACACGCCCGGACGGCCCGCGCCACGGCTCGCTCGACGCGGACTCCAACCTCCCCGACATCAGAGTGGCACCCGGCACTGACAACGCCTTCGCCGAACGCGTCCTGGCCGCCACCGGAGCGGACGAAGCCGCCTACCGGGCGGCCCTCGGCGCCCACGGCCGCGTCTTCGTGGCCGCCGGCCGCACCCGCCGCCAAGCCTGGGCCCCCGGCGCCGACCTGCGCGGCCCGCGCGACCTCCCGGTCCTGATCGTCAGCGACACCGACGCCCTCACCGCCGACCTTTCCGACGCGGTGATCGACGTCCCCGTGCCCGACGGCCTGCCCACCTCGGCCGAACCCGCCGACGACTATTCCGCCGCCCTGGTCAACCACGGCACCCCCGGTTCCGTCGCCACCACCGACGGCACCCTCTACCTCTCCCTCATGCGGTCCTGCACCGACTGGCCCAGCGGCGTCTGGCTCGACGGTCCGCGCCGCACCGCCCCCGACGGCAGCAGCTTCGCCCTCCAGCACTGGACGCACGACTTCCACTACAGCCTCGTCGCCGGACCGGGCGACTGGCGCCAGGCAGGCTTCGTACGCGCCGGACGCGAGGCGAACCATCCCCTGCTCGCCCTGCCCACCACCCCCTCCGACGGCGAACTCCCGCCGCGCGCCTCCCTCCTGACCGTCGAACCGGCGAACGTCGTGCTCTCCGCACTCAAACCGCGCGGCAACCCCATGGCCTCCGGCCTCCCCGGCGACACCGACCCCGCCACCGACGGCCTGGTCATGCGCCTGTACGAGTCCGAGGGCCGGCCGGTGACTGCGCGGGTCCGCCTGCACGGCGGACACGGCGGGTTCACGGCCGGTGAGGCCACGGACCTGCTGGAACAGCGCACGGTACGACCGCTGACCGCCGAGGAGGACGGTTCGCTGAGCGTCGGCCTGGCGGCGGCGGACGTCGCGACGATCGCGGCCCGCCCGGGCCTGTCCGGCCGCCCGGGCCTGTCCGCCTCCGACCCGGCCCCGTCCCGGTCGGACCGGCCCACATCGGAACCCGATGGCGGCGGCCCGGCCCGCGAACCCGTCCAGCCCGTGTTCACCCGCTACTGGCTGCACAACACGGGCCCGGCCCCCCTCGGTTATCTCCCGGTCAGCCTCCGCCTGGAGCGCACCCAACGGCCCGGCGAGGGTGGTGAGGGCGGTGAGGCCGGAGAGGCCGGCGAGCCCGCGGGCAGCACGAAGAGCGAGTCGTGTTCAGCGGGAGTCACCGAAACCGTACGCATCACCGTCGCGACCTCCGCCCTCCCGGCCAGGGGCACGGTCTCCCTGTGCGTCCCGGCGGGCCTCACCGTGGCAGGGCACGCGCCACTCCGGTACGACCTGGCTCCGGGCGAGTTCGCGGAGTTCGACATCGCCGTGCGGCCGGAGAAGGGTGCGGCCCCGGGCACGTACTTCCTGGCGGCCCGCATCCCCGACGGCATCGGCCAGATCCTGGAGGACGCGCTGCCCGTCACCGTCGGCGGAGGCTCACCGGTCGCTCCCTTCGGCATCGACCTCTCCCACCCCGCCCCTGATCGCCTCGTCCTGCGCCTGACCGGCCATGCGCTGAGCGAAGTCCGCGGCGAGGCCCGCATCATCAGCCCGTACGGCACGTGGGGCGCCCCCGGCGACGCCGTCGCGATCACGCCCCGGATCCAGGGATTCACCGTGTCCCCGGGAGCCGTGACGGAACTCCACTACGCCGTCACGCACCGACCCGGCGACACGAGCGGCAGCGGGGAAAGCGGCGGCGACTGGTGGGCGCTCGCCAAGGTGTCGGCCTTCGGCACCGTCCAGTACTCAGCCACGGTGCCCGTGACGGCATCTCCCTGACGGCAAGGGCACTGCGCCGCTCATCGAGAAGACCCGCAGATGCGGCGCAGCACCGCACCACACCGCCGGGCGTAGGCGCGCTGGAGGCCCCGGACCACCGGGCCTCCCGCGCGCACCCACGGCTTCGCCGGGCGGCTGAACGCCGTCACGGTCAGCCAGACCGTGCCGTCGCCTGTCCGCTCCACGACGAACGACTCTTCGCCGCGCTCGGGATGCCCGGGCAGCGTGCCGTACGCGAAGCCCGCGCGGTCCTCCTCCTCGACCGTCCAGACCACGCGGCACGGCGCTTCGATCCATCCCAGGCCGACCGTCACGTCCACGCCGGGCCTGGCCGCCTCCGCGGCCGCGTCGACGCTGACGCCGACGGCCCGGTGCATCTCCCAGGACAGGACGGCCCGCGCTGCCGTACGGAACACATCCGCGCCCGCACCGACGCGCGTCCGTACCCGCACGGGGTGGAACCCGGCCGGACACCTGCCCTCGCGGGTCGCTCCCACGTCCTCGTAGGTGAAGGCCATGGATTCAGCGTAGGCCGGGGCCCGACACCCCCGCCGTCCCCGGCCTCGGTGCCGTATGCCCGTATGACCGGCAACGCGCTCCTACCGCCCTACCGCTGGAGCTCCAGCACGTCGGCGACCACGCAGCTGACGTTGTCGGGACCGCCCAGGTGGTTCGCCAGCTCGATGAGTTTCCTGACGGCCCGTTCGGGCTCACTGATCACCGTGACCAGTCGCTGTATGTCTTCGGCGGGCACGACGGTGGACAGGCCGTCGGAGCAGAGCAGATAGCGGTCCCCGGGGCGTGCGTCGTGCAGGCGCATGTCGGCTGTGGAGTCGGCTCCCTGCGCGAGGGCTCGTATCAGCAGCGACCGCTGGGGGTGGGAGGCGGCTTCTTCCGGACTGATGCGTCCTTCGTCGAGCATGGACTGCACCATGGTGTGGTCGTGGGTGATCTGGAAGAACTCTCCGTCGCGCAGAAGGTAGGCGCGGGAGTCCCCGATGTGCACGAGCGCCAGTTGTGATCCGGTCCAGAGCATTGCGGTGAGCGTGGTGCCGGCGTCGTCCGGTGAGGGGCCGCCCGCGGCGATGCCGTACACGGACTGTTTGGCCTGCTCGACGGCGTCTTCGAGGGCATTGAGGAGATCGCCCGCACGGACGGCGTCGGATTCGAGGCGCTTGAGCGTGTCGACGGCGGCGGCGCTCGCGGGGGCACCGCTTCGCCCGAAGCCGTCGGCGACGGCGAGCAGGCGGGAGCCGGCGTAGGCGGTGTCTTGGTTGCTCTCGCGCACCAGGCCGGCGTCGGACAATGCGGCGTAACGGATTTCCAAAGGCTCGACGGTCGGGGACATGGCGGGGTCCTTCCGGGACAGGTGGTCGATGAGGAAGGCGGCCAGGTCCCGCCGTGCGGCGGTGTCGGCCTCGACCTGAGCCCAGAACGCGCGGATCTCCTGCGCCGCCGCGGCTGCCTCCAGCGCGCAGACGAGCTGGATGCGGGCCAAGGGCATGCCCAGGCGGCGGAGCCAGGCGACCAGCCGGGCCTGGTCCAGCTGTTCCGGCGCATAGAGCCGGTAACCGGTTACCGGGTCGACGCGAGCGGGGGTCAGCAGGCCGAGCTCGTCGTACAGACGCAGCGCCTTCGGCGACAGCCGGGACGCCTTCGCGAACGCCCCGATGGTCAGCAGCCCCATGCTCGCTCCTCCTCATGCCGAGCGGGTCGCCCGGCCCCACCGATGCTGTGGCCTCCCCCAAGGTGAAGGTCAACCGGCCCGGTGACACCGCCACGGTATGACAAGCGTCAACTCCCCTACGTCAACGGTAATTTGGGTGCATCAAGAGCAGTACGACACACCCACGGGGAGCACATGGGCGCGGAGCAGGTCGAGACGATCGAGATCGTGCGAGCCGACGAGGCTCACTTACCGGACATCCTGGCGCTGGCGGAATCCCGGCGGCTGGACGCCGGCGACGCGGAGCGTGCGGAGCGCGAGGGATTCCTCGTCTCCGACTACACGCTCGAGGACTACCGGGCCAGGCTCACCACCGCAGAACACTTCTGGGTGGCGATGAAGGGCACCGAGGTGCTCGGTTTTCTGCTGGCCTACAGCGACCAGCGCATCGAACCGGGCGAATGGCTCAACCACCGGATCAAGACCACGCTGGGGGCCTTCCTCGTCATCAAACAGATCTGCGTTTCGCGCTCCTGTGCGCGCACGGGAGTCGCCTCCCGGCTCTACCACCACGTTCTCGAGCAGTGGCAGGGCACCCCGGTGATCGCCGCGGTCGTGGCCGAGCCGTACAACGCGGCATCGACGCTCTTCCACCGCAAGCTCGGCTTCGAGGAGCTGACGCGGCTGACACCGCCCGACGGCAAGCAGCGGATGGTGTGGGTGTGGCGCAAGCCGCGGGAGGCGATGCTCCAGTCGCAGTACACGGTCGCCATCGACCTCTACAAGCACGAGGACACGACCAACTGGCACAAGCTGAACAACTTCTTCTACATCACCGCCGGTCTGGCTGCCGCGCTCGGTTTCTCGCTCAGCGAGGGCACGTCCAGATCAGGGTCCATGGACTCCATGGCACGCAGCCTCGCCATGATCATCTCGATCATCGGGCTCGCCTCGTCTCTCGCCTTTTCCCAGATGCTGCGTTACGGCCGCCGTTATCTCGACGCCCGCAAACGGGCCGCCATGGAGCTCGAGGAGCACATGGCGTGGCACGGCGGGCAGCGGATCGTGGGCCGTGAGGTGGCCGAGGACGGACACGACTGGCTCAGGAGGTCTCCGACAGGGCTCATCATGATGCTCCTGCCGGCGCTGGTGGCGCTCTGCTGGGCGGCGATGCTGGGCGTGCTCATCGCCGGCTGAGCCCATCCCGGAACTGCATGCCGCGGATTCCGGCCCAGCCGAGACGCACGTCCTGAGCCCGGATGCACATCCTCAGCCCGGACGCACGTCCTTGGCCCAGGTACACGTCCTCAGTCCAGATACACGTCCTGCCACACCATCCGGTGGTCCGAGCTCGGCACCGGTGTCGAGCCGTCGCCCGTCAGGCGGTGGAGCGGGCTGGTGCTCGGCGGCCAGAAGATGCCGTTGTCGCCCGGGACGAGGCCCTTGGACGGGATGACGTGGTCGACGCGGAGGTTGCCGGGGGCGGTGTCGCCGAAGTCGGCCGTGTCGTACGCCGGGTTGCCGGTGTGCGTGGTGTTCGCGCCGCCCTGGAGCTGTGCCGCCTCGACGCCGCCCGCGCTGCTCGGTGGGGTGGCGGCGAGGCGCACCGCGTCGTGGTCGAGGAGCTGCAGGACAGCGTGGTCGTAGCTGTCGCCGTCGTGCGGGTCGGCGTTCAGGTCGCCCGCGATGACGAAGCGGGAGTCGGGGCGCAGGCCGCCGCGGCCGCCCCTGTCGTCGTAGATGTACGCGGCGCGCCCGCGGCCGCCGATGTAGTCGGCCCAGAAGCGGATCTCGTCGTGGTTGCGGCGGCCGTTGCGGTCCTCGGGGCCGTCGAAGGTGGGCGGCGTCGGGTGGGAGACCAGGAAGTGGACCGTGTCCTTCCAACCGGGGCCCAGCCGGACCGGCAGGTCCCAGTGGCTCTTCGAGGACAGGCGCAGCACGGCCACCGCCTCGTCGCTGTAGTAGCCCTCCGGCATCGCGTTGTCCGGCATGTCCTTCCACAGGAAGTGCTGGAAGGTACGGGCCGCGCGGGTGTCCAGCGGGTACTTGGAGAGGACCGCCATCCCGTACTGGCCGGGGAACCAGCCGTACCCGTACGCGTCCTGGCCGTACGCGTCGCTGCCGGGCTCCGTCACCGCGCCGTTCCTGCCGTCCAGGTCGACGCCGGAGGCGACGCCCGTGTTCACCGGGGCGGTGAAGGAGTACGGGAAGCGGCGAGGCGTGGAGCCGTTGTGTCCGACGGAGAGGTAGTTGCGCAGGAAGAGGCGGAGCGCCTCGCCGGTCTCGTCGTAGTCGAACTCGTTGATGAGGAGGACGTCCGGGTTCACCCGCTGGATGATCTCCGCGACGTTCTGTGCCTGCGCGTTGTCGCCCGTCGACAGGTCCTTGACGAGTGCGCCCTGAGTGCCCCGGTTCAGCGAGGCGTTGAACGTGGCGAAGCGTATGGCGCGGCCTCGGCCTCTGGCGTCCGCCTCGGGGCTCGGGGACGTTGCGTACGCGTCGGTCCCGGCCGTGGCGGCGGTCGCGGCGGTGGCAGTGGTCGCACCGGCGCCTGCGAGCGCCAGGCCGGCGAGGCCGGTGAGGGCAGTACGACGGGTGAACCGGTGATGGCGGTGCGAGCTCCGGTCGGACATCGGGACTCCAGCGAAGGCGGGGCGGGATCGCGGTGCTGGCCGTAGTCTGCGCGCGTAGATGAGTGGTGTGCAAGGGAAGTCAAGTGAATTCTGCGGGAATTGGGACGCGGATTGGCCAGCGCCCGCTCGTTCGGGCGGTGGCGGTGAGGCGGACTCAGTCGCGGGCAGCCGCCGGCTCCCCGTGCCACGTGCGCCACAGCGCCGCGTACGCCCCGTCGGCCGACACGAGGCCCTCGTGCGTGCCGAGTTCGGTCAGACGGCCGTCCTCCATCACGGCCACCCGGTCGGCGTCGTGCGCCGTGTGCAGACGGTGCGCGATCGCGATGACGGTCCGCCCCTCGAGGACGGCGGCCAGCGCACGCTCCGTGTGGCGTGCGGTCGCCGGGTCCAGGAGAGCCGTGGCCTCGTCGAGGATCAGCGTGTGCGGATCGGCCAGCACGACGCGGGCGAGGGCCAGTTGCTGGGCCGCCGAGCCGTCGGTCCGAAATCCATCGGGGCCCAGCTCCGTGTCCAGGCCGTCCGGCAGCTCGTCCGTCCAGTCGGCACCGACGGCGGCGAGAGCGGCCCACAGTTGGGCGTCGGTGGCTGACGGCTCGGCGATCAGCAGGTTGTCGCGGACCGTGCCGAGGAACACGTGGTGCTCCTGCGTGACGAGGACGACCTGCCGGCGCAGCTGCTCGGGATCCAGGTCCGCGATCGGTACGCCTCCCACCGTCACCGTGCCGGCGCCCGGTGCGTCGATGCCCGCGAGCAGCCTGCTCAGGGTGGTCTTGCCGGCGCCGGAGGGCCCGACGATCGCCAGCCGCTCGCCTGGCCGCACCGTCAGGTCGACCCCGCGCAGCACCTCGCCCCCGCCGGGGTAGGCGTAGTGCACACCCGTCACGTCGATCCGGTCGTCCACCGGGGCCACCGGGGCCGTGGAACCGGCCGATGAGGTCTTCGGCGCCCGGGCCAGCCCCTCGACGCGGGCGAAGGAGGCGCCACTGCTCTGCAACTGCTCGATGCCCATCAGGATCGCGTCGAGCGGCTCGGGCAGCTGCCGCAGATACAGCGCCGCGGTCACCACGGCACCCAGGCTCAACACGTCGCGCGCGTGCAGCACACCGCCCACCAGCAGCACCGCGGCCACCGGGATCGTGTACGAGACCTCCACGACCGGGAAGAACACGCTGCGCAGGTACAGCGTGTGCAGTCGCGTGCGCCGCGACGTCTCGAGCGCGTCCCGGCTCGCGGTGACGCGGCGCCGCTGCAGCCCGAAGGCCTCGACCGTGCGCGCTCCCGAGGCGGTGGCCGAGAGGATCTCGGCGACCTCGGACGTCGCGGCACCCTCGGCGAGATAGGCGGCGCGCGCCCGCCGCAGATACCAGCGCAGCGCGAACCAGATGCCCAGCAAGCCCAGCACGCCGCAGCCGCCGAGCAGCGGGTCGACGGCGAAGACCGCGCCCAGCAGGAACAGCGCCTGCACCGTGTGGATGAGCATCCTGGGAGCCGTATCGCGCAGGGTGCTGCCCACCGCACTGACGTCGGCCGTGCCACGGGCCGTCAGATCACCGGTGCCCGCCCGCTCGACGGCCGAGGCGGACAGCGCCAGCGCCCGGTCGACGAACTCCTCACGCACGCGTGCCAGGGTCCGCTCTCCGAACCGGTGCCCCACATACCGGGCGTAGCGCGCCAGCAGCAGCTGCACCAGCGTGCACACCAGGAGGGCGAGCGCCAGCCGGTCCACCGCGCTCACGCCGCCACCCGCCCGGACCTCGTCGATGATCCGTCCGAGCAGCCAGGGACCAACGAGACCGGTGGCCGCGGCCAGCGCGTTGAGGACGAGCACGGCGGTGAAGGCGCGCCTGTCCGCACGGATCAGCCTGCCGGCCGCACGGCGTACGTCGGACGGTTCGGCGATGGGGAGTTGTGCCGTCGTACGTGGTGCCGTCGTACGTGGTGCCGTCGTACGTCGTGCCGTCGTACGCGTCGCCTTCCGAGCCGACTCCCGCGGCGATTCCTGCGTCTGCTTCCGCGGCGATTCCTGCGTCTGCTGCCGAGCCGACTCCTGCGCCTGCTTCCCTGGCGATTTCTGCGCCTGCTTCCGCGCCGTCATCGAACGGCCTCCTCTGCGTCCGCGTCGCGGGCCACGAGCGCGCGGTATCCGGGTTCGCCGTCCAGGAGTTCGCGGTGGCTGCCGACGGCGGCCACCTTGCCGTCGACCAGGTAATACACGGTGTCCGCCTGGTCCAGCAGCAGCGGCGATGTGGTGGTGACCAGGGTCTGGCGGCCGGAGCGCACGGCGCGCAGCCGGGCCGCGACGGCTGCCTCGGTGTGCGCGTCGAGCGCCGAGGTGGGCTCGACCGCCAGCACCACTTCGGGATCGGCCAGCAGCGCCCGGACCAGGCGTACGCGCTGCCGTTGGCCGCCGGAGAGATTGCGGCCCTGTGCGTCGATGGGCGAGTCGAGCCCGTCCGGCAGGCCGCGGACGATGTCGTCCGCGACGGCCGCGTGCACGGCGCGGGCGATGGCCGCCTCCTCCCTGCCGTCCGGTGCCCAGCGGCCGCAGACCAGGTCGCGCAGCGTGCCGGCGAACAGGTCCGCTTCGTTGTCCGCGACCAGGATCCGTTCGCGGACCTGCGGCAGGGCGATCCGGTCGAGGCGCACTCCGCCCCAGGTGGCCGCCGATTCGGTGTACCGGCCGAGGCGGTCGACGACGGCCGCGGAATCCGCCGGCCGCGCGCCGACCAACGCGGTGAGCCCGCCCGGCGCGACCTCGACGCCGGACTCCGGATCGCGCAGTGCGGACGGGGACGCGGGCGCGTCCAGCAGGGGCTCGGGGCGCTCCGGGGCCTCGGGCCGCTCCATAGCCTCCAGCCGCTCCGAAGGCTCCAGCGCCAGAAAACGTACGACCCGCCGGGCCGCCACCAGCCCCCGGCTGACCTGGTACGCACACTCGATGAAGAACGCCGCCGGCACCACGAGGACCGCGACATACCCGTAGACCGACACCAGCTCGCCCACGGTGATGGCGCCCTGCGCGGCCATCCGGGCCGCCAGCCAGGTCACGACGGCGAGGAACAGCATCGGCAGGCCGACCCCCAGCGCCTGGAGCCAGCTGGTCACCGCCCCGACCCGGTACCCCTCCACGAGCAGGTGCCGCGAGTCGCGCCGGAAGCTCGCTGCGTACAGCCCCTTGCCGCCGAGGCCGTTGAGGACGCGCAGGCCCTCCGCGAGGTCGCCGATACGGGCCGTGAGCCTGCCCTGCCGCTCGCGGTACCGCGTCTCCGAGCCCTGCAGCCGCCCCATGAGCGGCCGCACCAGTAAGCCGATCACCGGTACGCCGAGCAGCACCACCGCGGAGAGCGGCAGCGAGATCGACGACAGGAGCACGGCCACCACGATGTAGGCGGCGACCGAGCCGACGCCGGGGCCGACGATGGTCAGGCACTGGCTGATCGTCTGCACGTCGCTGACGCCGATGGTGACCACCTCGCCCGACCTGACCTGGCGCGGCAGCGCGGCACCCAGCCGGACCGCCTGCCCGATCACGACCTTGACCGTGCGGAAGTTGGCGTCCATCCGCACCCGGGTCATCGTGCGGTGCCGCATGATGCTCACCCAGGCGTTGAACGTCCCGAGGCCGAGGAGGACCCCGGTCCAGCCGGCCAGCGCGGCCAGGTTCCCCGGCTCGAGACCGTCGTCGACCGCGCGTGACAGCACGTACGGCGCGAGGGCCATGAGTACCAGCCACACGGAGCCGAGCAGCGCGCCTGCTGCGGCCCTGCCGAGCTGCCTGGTGACCAGCCACCACAGGTACCGGCCGCCGCTGCGACAGTCCGGAGTTCCAGGATCCGCGTACGCATCGATCATCCGGCCCCGCCTTTCATCCACCCGGCCCTTCGTCCACTCCCGCCGCGTACGGGTCCTACCCCTACGCCCCTACACGAGACTGTTGCGCCACGCCCGGTGCAGATCCGCGAACCGACCCTCGCCCGCGATGAGTTCGGCGGGTGTCCCGTCCTCCACGATGCGGCCGTGCTCCATGACGAGCACCCGGTCGGCGATCTCCACCGTCGACAGACGGTGCGCGATCACGACCGCCGTACGGCCGCTGAGCACCGTGTGCATCGCGCGCTGCACGGCCCGCTCGCCGGGGATGTCCAGGGAGCTGGTCGCCTCGTCCAGGATCAGCACGGCGGGGTCGGCGAGCAGGGCGCGCGCGAAGGACACCAACTGGCGCTGACCGGCCGAGATACGGCCGCCCCTCTTGCGTACGTCCGTGTCATAGCCGTCGGGAAGGGCGCTGATGAAGTCGTGCGCGCCGATGGCCTTCGCCGCCTGTTCGATCTCCTCGCGCGTGGCGTCGGGGCGGCCGATGGCAATGTTCTCCGCGACCGTGCCGGAGAACAGGAACGCCTCCTGGGTCACCATCACGACACCGCGCCGCAGTTCGGGAACGGCCAGGTCGCGCAGGTCGACGCCGTCGAGGAGGACCCGGCCCGCCGAGGGGTCGTAGAAGCGGGCCAGCAGCTTGGCGAGCGTCGACTTGCCCGCGCCCGTGGAGCCGACGACGGCCACGGTCTGCCCGGCGGGGATGGTCAGATCGAAGCGGGGGAGCACCTCGCCGCCCGTGCGGTAGCGGAAGGAGACGCCCTCGAAGACGACCTCACGGCCCGGGCGGTCACCGGCCAGAGGCGGCAGCGGGCGCGGCGACTCGGCCTCCGGCACGGACGGCGTCTGGTGGAGCAGACCGGCGATCTTGCGTAGCGAAGCGGCCGCCGACTCGTACGAGTTGAGGAACATCGCGAGCCGGTCGATCGGATCGTAGAGCCGCCGGATGAACAGGACCGCCGCGGCCAGCACACCCAGCTCCAGGGACCCGGCCGCGACACGGTAGGCGCCCCACAGCACCATGCCGGCCACGGCCGTGTTCGCCACCAGCCGGGAGCCGACGACATAGCGCGCCATCTCCAGCAGCGCGTCTCCGTTGCGGCGCTCGTGGCGGTGGTTGAGGACCGCGAAGTGCTCGTCGTTCGCCCGCTCGCGACGGAAGGCGCGGACGGGCCGGATGCCGTTCATCGTCTCCGCGAACTTCACGATCACGGCGGCGATCGCCGTCGACCGCTCCCCGTACACGCGGGCTGCGCGCCGCCGGTACAGCTGGATCAGCACGTACAGCGGCACGAACGACAGCGCGGCCACACTGCCGATGCCGAGGTCCAGCCAGAGCAGCATCGCGGTGATGTAGACGGAGGCGAGGATGACGTTGATCAGCTCCTGCAGCCCCTCGGCGAGCAGCTCGCGCAGGGACTCCACATCCGTCGTCGCGCGGGAGATGAGCCGCCCGGAGGTGTAGCGGTCGTGGAAGTCCACGCTGAGGGCCTGCGCATGGCGGAAGATACGGCCGCGCAGATCGAGGAGCACGTCCTGGTTGACGCGGGCAGACAGCCGTACGAATGCGTAGAGCAGCGCGCTGGAGGAGGCCGCCGCCAGCAGATAGCCGACGGCGACGGCGATCAGCGGCCCGTAGTCGTGCGCCCGGAACGCGGGTACGGCGTGGTCGATGGCGTACGCGACGAGCAGCGGGCCCGCCTGTACGGCGGCCTGCTGCAGGAGCAGGCAGAGGGCGACCGCCCAGACGGTGCGGCGGCGGGGTGCGAGCAGGGACCGCAGCAGGGCGCCGGTCGCGCCCTTGGGGGTCGGCAGGTCGTCCTGGTCGAACGGGTCGCCCTCGGTGGGGATGTCCGGCTCCTCGACGAGGTCGGGGGCGGTCTGTGGTGTCTTGGCTGCGGCGGTGGTGGTCACGGTGCGTCGTCCCCCTGTTCGCCCTGTTCCCGCTGTCTGTGACGGGGCTCGTCGTGCACGTTCCTGCTGTGTCTGTCCTTGCTGGGCCCGTCCTTGGTGTGCCCGTGTGTGCTGTCCCCGTCCGTGCTGTGCCCGTCCTCGCCCGACATGAGGTGCCGGTACTCGGCGTTCGTCCGCAGCAGCTCCTGATGTGTACCGACCGCGGCGATCCGCCCGCCCGACAGCAGCGCCACGCGGTCGGCGAGCAGCACCGTCGACGGCCGGTGTGCCACGACGAGAGCGGTGCTCTCGGCGAGCACCTCCCGTAGCGCCGCCTCCACCAGCGCCTCCGTGTGCACGTCCAGAGCGGACAGCGGATCGTCGAGCACGAGGAAACGGGGCTCGCCCACGACGGCCCGGGCCAGCGCGAGCCGCTGCCGCTGACCGCCGGAGAGGCTGAGGCCCTGTTCGCCCACCTGGGTGGCGGCCCCCTCCGGGAGCCGCTGGACGAACCCCGCCTGGGCGATGCCGAGCGCCCGGTCGAGGCGCTCGCGCTCGGCACGCCCATCGGCGCCTGTGCCGTCCGTGCCCATGTGGCCGTCCGCGCCCATGAGGACGTTCTCGGCCACCGACGCCGAGAACAGCGTCGGCTCCTCGAAGGCCACGGACACCAGGGTCCGCAGCTCCTCCCGCCCCATGGCGGTGATGTCACGCCCGTCCAGGGTGATGCGCCCACCGGTGATCTCGTGCAGGCGCGGCACGAGCGCCGTCAGGGTCGTCTTGCCACTGCCGGTGGCGCCGACGAGGGCCATGGTCTCGCCCGGCCGGATGTGCAGATCGATCCGCTCGAGGACGGGGGCAGATCCGCTCGGGGCGTCCGGGTACCGGAACTCGACCCCGTCGAACCGCAGTCCACCGTCGCCACCGCTACGGCCGCCAGCGCCGTCGCCTTCCCCGGTGTCGGTGTCGGCCGCAGCACCATCGCCACCGAAGGCCGAACCACCGACCGCACCTGGCGCCTCCTCCAGCGCGTCCATGACGTCGAAATACCGCCGGGTCGCGGTGGCCGCCTCCTGGCTCATGGCCAGCAGGAAGCCGATCGACTCGATGGGCCAGCGCAGTGCGAGGGCGGTGGACAGGAACGCCACCAGCGCGCCCGCCGACAGGTCACCGTCGGCGACCTGCACGGTGCCGAGGACGAGCGCGGCGCCCAGAGCCGTCTCCGGCAGGACGGTGATCAGGCACAGGATCCCGGCGAGGAGCCGCGCCTTGGTGAGCTCGGTGCCCCGCAGCGTGCGCGAGAGCTCACGGAAGGCCCGTGCCTGACTGCGGTGCCGCCCGAACCCCTTGATGATCCGGATGCCGAGCACCGACTCCTCGACGACGGTGGTCAGGTCGCCCACCTGGTCCTGCGCCGTGCGCGCGGCGGCAGCGTACTTCCCCTCGAAGCGGTAGCAGAGCGCCATGAGCGGTACGGCGGGCAGCAGCAGGACGAGCCCCAGCGTCCAGTCCTGCGCAATGAGGAGGCCGAAACCGGCCAGGACGGTCACGCCGTTGACCAGCAGGAAGGTCAACGGAAAGGCCAGGAACATCCGTACGACCATGAGGTCGGTCGTGCCGCGGGACAGCAACTGCCCCGAGGCCCACCGGTCGTGGAACGCCACCGGGAGGCGCTGCAGATGCCGGTACAGATCGGCCCGCATCGCCGCCTCGACGCCGGCCAGCGGCCGCGCCACCAGCCACCGCCGCAACCCGAACAGCAGGGCCTCGGCGACACCGAGCCCCAGCAGCAGGCCCGCGCCGAGCCACACCCCACCCGGATCGCGGTCGGCGACCGGTCCGTCCACGATCCACTTCAGTACGACGGGGAAGACGAGCGACAGGCAGGATGCCACGACGGCGACTGCCGCCGCGCTGAACCAGCGGGCTCGTACGGGGCGGACGTATGGCCACAGGCGCAGGAGGGATCGCACGGCGGAGGGGGGTGGGGTCCTGGGTGTCGCCGCGGCCGTGGGATCCGTGGTGGGTGCGGGTGAAGTGGACATCGCTGGCGAGCCTACGGTTCGCCACTGACAGTGCCCACCGAGTTTTGGCTGGACTGGCGTAGTCCGTTGGTCCTACGGCTGGATGTGGGTGGGTGGGGGCCCCACCCCCTACCCCACCGGCACAACCCGCAGCAACAAAACCGCCCGAGCCGGCACCGTCACCCCCACCCCCGCCGGGTGAACCACCCGCGGGGGCTCCCCCTGCTCCTCCCGCGACGTGTCCACCACCACCTCGTACCGCTCAGCCCAAGGCGCCCCCGGCAGCACGAAACTCACCGGCCGGTCCCCGGCATGCAGCACCGCGAGGAAGCTGTCGTCCACGACCGGCGCACCCCGCTCGTCGCGCCCGGGAATGTCGCGCCCGGACAGGTACATCCCCAGCGTCGCCGCAGGCGCGTACCAGTCCCGCTCGGTCATCTCCGTGCCGCGCGCCGTGAACCACGCCAGGTCCCGCAGCCCGTCCACGGAGTGGGGGCGCCCGGAGAAGAAGGCCCGCCGCCGCAGCACCGGATGCGCGTGCCGCAGGGCGATCAGACGGGACGTCAACTCGAACAAGGCGCGCCAGCCAGGGTCATCCAGATGCGACCAGTCGACCCAGCTGATCTCGTTGTCCTGGCAGTACGCGTTGTTGTTGCCGCGCTGCGTACGGCCCATCTCGTCGCCGGCGACCAGCATCGGTACGCCCGTGGAGAGCAGCAGCGTGGTCAGCAGGTTGCGGAGCTGCCGGCGGCGCAGGGCGTTGATGCGCTCGTCGTCCGTCTCGCCCTCGGCGCCGCAGTTCCAGGCCCGGTTGTCGTTCGTGCCGTCCCGGTTGCCCTCGCCGTTGGCCTCGTTGTGCTTGCGCTCGTACGACACGAGGTCCCGCAGCGTGAAACCGTCATGTGCCGTCACGAAGTTGACCGATGCGTACGGCCTCCGGCCTCCCCATGCGTACAGGTCGCTCGAGCCCGACAGGCGGTAGCCCAGGTCGCGTACGTCCGGCAGCGCGCCCCGCCAGAAGTCGCGCACCGCGCCCCGGTAGCGGTCGTTCCACTCGGTCCACAGCGGTGGGAAGGAACCCACTTGGTAGCCGCCCGAGCCGACGTCCCACGGCTCGGCGATGAGTTTCACGCGCCGCAGCACCGGGTCCTGCGCGATCACCGCGAGGAACGGCGACAGCATGTCGACGTCGTGCATGGCGCGCGCGAGGGCCGCCGCGAGGTCGAAGCGGAAGCCGTCGACGCCCATCTCGGTCACCCAGTAGCGCAGGGAGTCGGTGATGAGCCGAAGGACCTGCGGCTGGACCACGTGCAGGGTGTTCCCGCAGCCCGTGTAGTCGGCGTACCGCCGTGCGTCCGGCTGGAGGCGGTAGTAGCCGCGGTTGTCGATGCCCTTCAGGGACAGCGTCGGACCCAGCTCGCCGGCCTCCGCCGTGTGGTTGTAGACGACGTCGAGGATGACCTCGATCCCGGCCGCGTGCAGGGCTCGCACCATCCGCCGGAACTCGCCGACCTGCTGCCCGGTGGTGCCGCTCGCCGCGTACGCCGCGTGGGGGGCGAAGTAGCCGATGGAGTTGTAGCCCCAGTAGTTGCGCAGGCCCTTGCTCAGGAGGTGGTCCTCGTGCGCGAACTGGTGCACGGGCAGGAGTTCGACCGCCGTCACTCCGAGGCGTACGAGATGGTCGATCGCTGCCGGGTGGGCGAGGCCCGCGTACGTGCCGCGCAGCTCCTCGGGTATGTCCGGGTGAAGTTTGGTGAAGCCGCGGACGTGCAGTTCGTAGATGACCGAGTCCGCCCACGGCGTCTTCGGGCGGCGGTCGTCGACCCACTCGTCGTCGGGGTCGTCGTCGTGAACGACGACGCCCTTGGGGACGAACGGCGCGGAGTCCCGCTCGTCCCGCACGGTGTCGGCCACCTCCTGCTGCGGCCAGTCCCGCACATGGCCGTACACCTCCGCCGGTAGCCGGAAGTCGCCGTCCACCGCGCGCGCGTACGGGTCGAGGAGTAGCTTCGCCGGGTTCCAGCGGGCGCCGGTCCAGGGGTCCCAGCGACCGTGCACCCGGTAGCCGTACCGCTGCCCGGGCATCACGCCCGGCACGAAGCCGTGCCAGATCTCGTGCGTCAGTTCGGTCAGCGGGCAGCGCGTCTCGCGGCCCTCGTCGTCGAAGAGGCACAGCTCGACCGCCTCGGCCCCTCCCGCCCAGAGCGCGAAGTTGGTGCCCGCAACCCCGTCGGGTCCGACCCGGAAGCGTGCTCCGAGCGGGGTCGGCGCCCCCGGCCACGCCGGGACGGCCGGCAGCGCCGGTTTCCTGCTGCGGCCGTTCAGCGCGGCGGCGGGGCGCTCGGGCGTCCCGTTGCCCGTGCGCCTGCCCTCCTGAACTGCCTCCTGCTCGGCTGCACTCGACACCTGTCAGCCTCCCGCGGCTCGGTTGGACGAGGCGCGACGGAAGGGCGTGCGGCATCGCCCCTCTTCTCGGCTCGTTCGCCTCCGGGGCGCTGCAGCCGGTGCCGGGAGCCCGACCGCGCTCGGCCCGCCGGGCCTGAAGCACGCTCGAGCTCTCGACGTCGGCGCGCCCCTGCGGCTCACGGGCGCAGCTCCCCACGCGTCGTCCTCCCCAGTGTTCTGCCCACCGCGCGGCTCGCACTCACGTTTCCCCAGGAGGGGGAGAACCGGTTTCCCTGGCAGGGGGACGATCGTTGGTCCGGGCATGATCGAGAAAGTTCACAAAGTGGCGCGCAACAGACGCGCAGGCGCCGCACTGGCTGCCGTTCTGACATGGGCCTGCCTGCTGGCGGGAGCGGCCGGATGCACTTCGGACGGGGTGGCCGGCAAGCCGTCGTCCCTCGAGGACACGATCCGTATCTCGCCGGCCGACGGCAGCAAGGGCGTGCGTGTCGACGCGCCCATCAAGGTGTCGGTGCCCGATGGACGGCTCGAGTCCGTGAAGGTCGTCAGATCCCAGGACGCCCAGGACTACCCGGTGCCGGGCCGTATCTCCCAGGACGGCATGAGCTGGCGGCCGGACGCCGACAAGCTGGAGCTGGCCGCCAAGTACACGGTCGACGCGGTGGCACTGGACAGCAGGGGCCGCCGGTCCGCCCGGCACACGACGTTCACGACGGTCGTCCCCGACGAGCGGTTCATCGGCTACGTCACCCCGGAGAACCGTTCCACCGTGGGCACCGGAATGATCGTCTCGCTGGAGTTCAACCGCGAGATCGAGAACCGCGCGGCCGTCGAACGCGCCATCCGCGTCCGGTCGGAACCGGCCGTCGAGATCGCCCCGCACTGGTTCGGCAACACCCGCCTGGACTTCCGCCCGCAGAACTACTGGAGACCCGGCACCGAGGTCACCGTCGATCTGCGGCTGCGCGACGTGGAGGCCGCGCCGGGAGTCTACGGACTCCAGAAGAAGACCTTCTCGTTCACCATCGGCCGCAGCCAGGTCAGCCGGGTGGACGTCGCCGCGCACACCATGCAGGTGCGCCGCGACGGCGAGCTCATCGCCACCATGCCCATCACCGCGGGCGCACCCAAGACCACCACGTACAACGGGAAGATGGTGGTCACCGAGATGCTCGAGACGACCCGGATGAACAGCCGAACGGTCGGTTTCGGCGGTGAGTACGACGTGCCGGACGTCCCGCACGCCATGCGGCTCACCACCTCCGGCACGTTTCTGCACGGCAACTACTGGATCCACAACGCCTTCGGGGTCGCGAACGTCACCCACGGGTGCATCGGATTGCGCGATGTACGGGGCGGCAACCAGGACACACCGGCCGCCTGGTTCTTCGACCGGAGCCTCATCGGCGACGTCATCGAGGTGGTCAACTCAGCCGACAAGGAAGTCGCTCCCGACAACGGCCTCAACGGCTGGAACATGGACTGGGACGAGTGGAAGGCGGGCTCCGCGGACTGACGCCCCCTCAGCCGGTCCCCGACCCGCACCACCGTCACCAGGCCTCATTGCGATTGAAGTTGGAACTGAACGGTGACAATCGCAGGGAGGCATGGCCGTCAGCCGTGTGGTTAATTTGCGCAGTGCGCGCGTGACGCGCGGGGGGCGGGCCTGACCAGGCCGTGCGAGGGGAGAAACATCTTGAACGGGCGACCGATATCGGGGGCGCCGACGGGGGCGCGGCCGCGCCCGGCGCGAAGCGGCGGTGCGGGGCGAGGGACTGTCAAGAGGCGTCGGGGCCGTAGGGGCCGGCCCGGTGGCACGAGTCATCTCGCCCTGCTGCTCGGGGCCTTGCTGATACTCGTCACGGCGTGCGGCGGGGGCGGCGGCTCGAAGTCCGGCAGCGGTGA
Source organism: Streptomyces jeddahensis (assembly GCF_001642995.1). Classification (GTDB taxonomy): domain Bacteria; phylum Actinomycetota; class Actinomycetes; order Streptomycetales; family Streptomycetaceae; genus Streptomyces; species Streptomyces jeddahensis. Next base: position 12,365 of record NZ_LOHS01000023.1, on the reverse strand, counting down.
CGACAAGGGCCGCAAGGGCTCGGACAAGGCGGCAGAGGCGACGGCGCCCTCGCAGGCCGTCGTGAAGATATCCCCGAAGGACGGCGCCGACGGCGTCGCCACGACCGGCGCCCTCAAGGTCACCGCGGACAAGGGCAAGCTCACCGAGGTCGAGGTCGAGGACTCCAAGGGCAACCCGGTCGAGGGGAAGATCACGGACGGCGGCGCCACGTGGAAGCCCGCGCACCACCTCGCCTCCGCGACCAAGTACAAGGTCCACGCGGTGGCGGAGGACTCCGAGGGCCGTCAGTCGGCCAAGGACGCCACCTTCACCACCCTCGAACCCGAGAACACCTTCATCGGCTACTTCACGCCCGAGGACGGCTCGAAGGTCGGCGTCGGCATGCCCTTCTCGATCCGCTTCACGCGCGGCATCACCAACCCCGAGGACGTCGAGAGGGCGATACAGGTCAAGGCCGAGCCGTCCGTGCCTGTCGAGGGCCACTGGTTCGGCAACGACCGCCTGGACTTCCGCCCGGAGAAGTACTGGAAGGAGGGCACGAAGGTCACCGTGAAGCTCAACCTCGACGGCGTCGAGGGGCGGCCCGGCGTCTACGGCAAGCAGGCCAAGACCGTGTCCTTCACCATCGGCCGCAACCAGGTCTCCGTCGTCGACGTCAAGACCAAGAAGATGCAGGTCATGCAGGACGGCAAGGTCATCAAGACCATCCCCGTCACCACCGGCAAGCCCGGCTACGACACCTGGAACGGCCAGATGGTCATCAGCGAGAAGTACACGGTGACCCGCATGAACGGCGAGACGGTCGGCTACGCCGGCGAATACGACATCAAGGACGTCCCGCACGCCATGCGCCTGACCACCTCGGGCACCTTCATCCACGGCAACTACTGGGGCGGCGACGCCTTCGGCAACTACAACGCCAGCCACGGCTGCGTAGGGCTGCGCGACGTGCGCGGCGGCTACGACAAGAACGTGCCCGCCGCGTGGTTCTTCAACAACTCGCTGATCGGCGACGTGGTCGTGGTCAAGAACTCCAACGACCGGACCGTCGACCCGGGCAACGGGCTCAACGGCTGGAACATGTCGTGGGAGAAGTGGACGTCGTAGGCGACTTCGACGCTGACGGGCCCGGTGTGACTGAGAGCACCGGGCCCGTTGTCGTTAGTGGCCGTTAACCTGCTCCCCATGACCGTACATCTCGAAGTCGCCGAAGGCATCGGCACCATTCGCCTCGACCGCCCGCCGATGAACGCGCTGGACATCGCCGTCCAGGACCGGCTCCGCGAGCTGGCCGAGGAGGCCACGCGCCGCGATGACGTACGCGCCGTGATCCTCTACGGCGGCGAGAAGGTGTTCGCGGCCGGCGCGGACATCAAGGAGATGCAGGCCATGGACCATACGGCGATGGTCGTACGCTCCCGGGCCCTGCAGGACTCCTTCACGGCCGTGGCCCGCATCCCCAAGCCCGTCGTCGCCGCCGTCACCGGCTATGCGCTCGGCGGCGGCTGCGAGCTGGCGCTGTGCGCCGACTACCGGATCGCCGCGGACAACGCCAAGCTCGGTCAGCCGGAGATCCTCCTCGGCCTGATCCCGGGCGCGGGAGGCACCCAGCGGCTGCCCCGGCTGATCGGCCCCTCCAAGGCCAAGGACCTCATCTTCACCGGCCGCATGGTGGCCGCCGATGAAGCCCTCTCGATCGGCCTGGTGGACCGCGTCGTACCGGCCGCCGAGGTGTACGAGCAGGCGCGCGCCTGGGCGAGCAGGCTCGTTCAGGGACCGGCCATCGCGCTGCGCGCCGCCAAGGAGTCCGTCGACGCCGGCCTGGAGACGGACATCGACACGGGCCTCGCGATCGAACGCAATTGGTTCTCGGGCCTGTTCGCCACCGAGGACCGCGAGCGCGGGATGCGCAGCTTCGTGGAGGAAGGGCCGGGCAAGGCGAAGTTCCTGTGACCTGGGTGCAGCCAACTCTCCTGTGAATCAGGAAGTTGAGCCGCCGTCGGTTGCGGCCGTGCGATCGGATGGGGCCGGCGTCAGTGCGCGTCGGCCCAGGCCGAGTTGGCCGGCGTCAGTGCGCCGGCCCAGGGCGGGTCGCTCGATGGAGCGGAGTGAGCGTGCTGTGACAGAGCCTTTTGCGGGCTGTCGCCGCAGCACTCCGCGATCATTCGTGAACGCGCAGTCACCGCAGGTCAGGCGGGCTCTACGAGGCCCTCTCCGCCGTGGGCATATGCCCACGCGGTCGCCCTGAGTGAAGAACTCCAGGCCGCGTATTCCTGCGGAACCCCTCCGCGGAGCGCTCCGGGCGGCCATGATGGGGGCATGGCAGCGGGGCTGGAGGGTTTCGAGCGGCCGCGACGGCTGGGCGGTGCGACAGCGGCGCGCTGGTCACCGGCGGTGGAGGACGAACACGCGATCAGGGCGCTGGACTTGTACGGCAATCCGGCAGAGGCAGAGGTCTCGCTGCCGTCACGCCCCGAGTCCGCGGCCACCGCGCGCCGGCTCGCACAGGTCGTGACCCTTCGTCACTGGGGGCTCTCCCCGAGGGTGACCGAGGATGTCGTGCTTCTCGTCTCGGAACTCGTCGGCAACGCCGTGCGCCACACGGGCGCCCGCATCTTCGGTCTCGGCATGCAGCGCCGTCGCGGCTGGATCCGGGTCGAGGTGCGCGACCCCTCCCGCGGGCTGCCCTGTCTGATGCCCGTGCACGAGCTCGACATCAGCGGCCGCGGCCTCTTCCTGGTCGACAGGCTCTCCGACCGCTGGGGTGTGGATCTGCTGCCGCGCGGCAAGACCACCTGGTTCGAGATGCGGGTCTGAAGTCGATGGGCGCGGGTCGGCGTCCTCGACGTGGCGTGCTGACACACAGAAGCCCCCGTTCGCCGTTGTGCGGCGGTTGGGGGCTTCTGTGGAGTGCCGTGGACGCGGTGGGGTGTGCTCCACGGCAGCTGTTGAACGACCTGGCCCGGGTCAATGGTGGTCGTGGATCCGACTATGTCAGACAACAGCCGTTGATCCAAGGTCCCCATTCGGGCATATGTGCTCAATATGGCTGAAATCCAAGATGAATCCTCGGTGATGTCGGCCACCTGCCTGGTAAATATCGGCTGAACGCGACTGAAATCAGCCATTCTGCAAGATCTTTTCGGCCGCCGAGGGGCGCGCAGCGTGGCCCGCACCGCCCGGAACCGGATCAATCTACAGCCAGCCTGGCAAGTCGCCCTTAAATGGGTCGAGTGACCACTGCCGACCGTCGCTCAGCCCTGCGTACGGGTGCCGGGCTCGCCGTCGCGGGCACGCTGACCGCCGGGTGTTCCACGAGCGGCCCGGCGCGCTCCGCGGAAGTCCGTCCGGGGCAGCCCTCGGCACGTCCGGCGGCCCCTGCCGAACACTCCGCCGCGCCCGGCCCTCGCCGTTTCCCCGGTCTGCCCGCCCAGATCACCCACAGCCCCCGCGGACGCCCGCAGGTGGCGCTCACCTTCCACGGCCAGGGCGAGCCCGCCGCCGCCCTGGCGCTGCTCGAGACGGCCGAGCGGGCGGACGCCCGGGTCACCGTGCTCGCCGTCGGCACATGGCTCGACGAGCATCCGGAGCTCGCCCGCCGCATCCTCGACGGCGGCCACGAGCTCGGCAACCACACCCTCAACCACCGCGCCGTCAACGCCATGTCCGAGGCCGAGGCGGCCGCGGAGATCAACGGCTGCGCGGACCGGCTGCGCCGGCTGACCGGCTCCATCGGCAGTTTCTTCCGGCCGTCCCAGGCGAAGGAGGCATCCCCGCTCGTCGAACGCCTCGCCCGCAGCGCGGGCTACCCGCATGTCCTGTCGTACGACGTCGACTCGCTCGACTACACCTCGCCCGGGCCCGAGGCCGTCGTCCGCACCGTCGGCGGACTGGTGCGTCCCGGGTCGGTGGTGAGCCTGCACTTCGGGTACGCGGACACGGTCGCCGCGCTGCCCGCCCTCCTCGACCTTCTCGACCGCCGCGGACTGCGCGCGGTGACCACCACGGAGCTGCTGACCTGATGCCCCTGCACCTGACCCTCACCAAGCGCGCCGGCGTGACGCTCGCCGGTGCCCTGCTGGCCGCACTCGCGGGCTGCGGCGCGCCACCGTCCGGCCGGGCGGACCAGGAACTCGGCACGCGGGGTGCGGCCACTCCGTCCACCAGTCCGGCCGTCAAGTCGCCCGTCCAGGTGCCCGCCAGGCCGAAGGCGATCAAGGGGCTGGCGGGGATGCCACCCGTGCTCGACCCGAAGGACGTGTACGCGGCTGACCGGCCCGGCAGGCTCTCGCCGGTCGTCAAGGACTTCCCGTCCCGCGTCTACGTCCCCAACACCGAGTCCAACACGGTGTCGGTCATCGACCCGGAGACGTACAAGGTGATCGAGACGATCCCGGTCGGCATCCAGCCCCAGCACGTCGTCCCCTCCTGGGACCTGAAGACCCTGTGGGTCAACAACAACCGCGGCCACACGCTCACCCCCATCGACCCGAAGACCGGGAAGGCGGGCGATCCCGTCGAGGTGCACGACCCGTACAACCTCTACTTCACGCCGGACGGGAAGTACGCCGTCGTCATGGCCTCGCTCGACCGCGAGCTGGTCTTCCGCGACCCGCACACCATGAAGCGCGTCAAGTCCGTGCCGGTCAGCTGCTACGGCGTCAACCACGCGGACTTCTCGCTCGACGGCCGGTACTTCATCGTCTCCTGCGAGTTCTCCGGCGAGCTGCTCAAGGTGGACACGGCGAAGATGGAGGTCATCGGCCAGCAGAAACTGCCCTTCTCGGGCGCCATGCCGCAGGACGTGAAGCTGTCCCCGGACGGCAAGACCTTCTACATCGCCGACATGATGGCCGACGGCATGTGGGTGCTCGACGGGGACAAGTTCACCGAGCCGAAGCTGCTGCCCACGGGGAAGGGCACGCACGGCCTGTACGTCAGCCGCGACTCGAAGGAGATGTACATCTCCAACCGCGGCGAAGGCACCATCTCCGTCTTCGACTTCGCCAAGAACAAGCTGACCAAGAAGTGGAAGCTGCCGGGCGGAGGCAGCCCCGACATGGGCGGCGTCTCGGCGGACGGCGAGGTCCTGTGGCTGTCGGGGCGGTACAACTCCGAGGTGTACGCCATCGACACGCGCACCGGCCAGCAGATCGCCCGCATCCGCGTCGGCGGCGGTCCGCACGGCCTGGCCGTCTACCCGCAGCCGGGCCGGTACTCGCTGGGGCACACGGGCGTCTTCCGCTGACGGGACGCCGGGTCCCCGGCTTGAGTCTCCACCCAGTGGAAGGCCCAGACTCCGAGACATGATCGACGACGGCACCGGGCTGTTCACCATCGGGCAGCTCTCCCGTCGCACCGGCCTGTCGGTGCGCACCATCCGCTACTGGTCGGACGAGGGAGTCCTGCCGCCCGTGACCCGCTCGGAGGGCGGCTACCGGCTCTACGACGCCGAGTCCCTCGCCTGCCTCGAACTGATCCGCACCCTGCGCGAGCTGGGCCTGGGCCTCGACGACGTACGCAGGGTGGTGGCGGGCGAGAGGACCGTCGCGGAGGTCGCGGCCGCCCATGTGGCGGCGCTCGACGCGCAGATCCGGACGCTGCAGGTGACCAGGGACGTGCTGTCGACCGTGGCACAACGCGGTTCCACCGCAGAGGAGATGACACTCGTGCTGTGTCTTCTGGGGGATACCCCCAGACCCCCGAGCTGGCGCGGCTCTCGGCCGCCGAACGCAGGCGCATCATCGACGACTTCGTGGAGGAGACGTTCGCCGGCCTGGACTCCGCCGACCCCCTGGCGCACGCGCGCGTGGCGTCGCCCCGGAGTCGCCGGAGGCGGCCGAGGTGCTGCGGGAACTGCTCGGCGACGGCGACCGTGCCGCCGTACTGGAACGCCTCGAGACGTCGGCGGAGGCCAAGGTCGAGCGCTATCGCGAACTGACGGCGATCGTGAACGGCCGCGCGTACCGGCCCGGACACGTCGAGGAGTTCGCCTGGGTGATCGCCGCACTCCGGGCAGAACTGGGCCGTTGACCCTCGCCTTTCCTTATGCCGCTAATCTGACCGACGTCAGTAGGTACCAGGAAGGGGCGGATCCGGTGGCGGACATCGAGGAAGCACGCAGGGCATTCGAGCGGTTCGACGTGGATGGTGACGGCTACATAACGGCCGCCGAGTTCAGCAGCGTCATGGCGCAGCTGGGTGACTTCCATGTCACCGAGCCCGTGGCGGAGGCCGTGATCGCCGCCAAGGACACCAACAAGGACAAGCTGCTGTCGTTCGACGAGTTCTGGACTTCGCTCAACAAGAACGCCTGAGCATCCGGCCTCGGCCGAGGGCCCGGCGCACCTGCCCGGAGGCGGGGGCGCCGGGCCCTTTCGCGGCGTGGGCGGTGCAGGCACCGCCGTGGCACGTACCCGTTCACCAAGCTTGACGATCAAGAGCCAGACGGGGGTTCCTTGTCGAGCAGCTCGGCCAGCTCACCGAGCAGCTTTCCTCGAAGGACCAGGTCGGGGCCCTGCCCGTCAGCACTCGATGATGTTCACCGCGAGACCGCCCCGCGCCGTCTCCTTGTACTTGACGGACATGTCGGCGCCCGTGTCCTTCATGGTCTTGATGACCTTGTCCAGGGACACCTTGTGGCTGCCGTCGCCGCGCATCGCCATCCTCGCGGCCGTGACGGCCTTGACCGCCGCCATGCCGTTGCGCTCGATGCAGGGGATCTGCACGAGGCCGCCGACCGGGTCGCAAGTGAGGCCGAGGTTGTGCTCCATGCCGATCTCGGCGGCGTTCTCGACCTGCTCGGGGGAGCCGCCCAGGACCTCGGCCAGTGCCCCGGCGGCCATCGAGCAGGCCGAGCCGACCTCGCCCTGGCAGCCGACCTCGGCGCCGGAGATGGAGGCGTTCTCCTTGAACAGCATGCCGACCGCGCCCGCAGCCAGCAGGAAGCGGACGACGCCGTCCTCGTCGGCGCCGGGCACGAAGTTCATGTAGTAGTGCAGGACCGCCGGGATGATGCCCGCGGCGCCGTTCGTGGGCGCGGTGACGACGCGGCCGCCCGCGGCGTTCTCCTCGTTCACGGCCATCGCGTACAGAGTGATCCACTCCATCGCGTGCGCGAGCGGGTCGCCCTCGGCGCGCAGCTGGCGCGCGGAGGTGGCGGCGCGGCGGCGGACCTTGAGGCCGCCGGGCAGAATGCCCTCGCGGGACATGCCGCGCGCCACGCACGACTGCATGACCCGCCAGATCTCCAGGAGGCCCTCGCGGATCTCGTCCTCGGTGCGCCAGGCCTTCTCGTTCTCCAGCATCAGCGAGGAGATCGACAGGCCCGTCTCGCGGGTCAGGCGCAGCAGCTCGTCGCCCGTGCGGAAGGGGTACTTCAGGACGGTGTCGTCGAGTTTGATGCGGTCGGCGCCCACCGCGTCCTCGTCGACGACGAAGCCGCCGCCCACCGAGTAGTACGTCTTCTCGAGCAGCGCCCCGCCCTCGGCGTCGTACGCCCAGAGAGTCATGCCGTTGGCGTGGTACGGGAGCGCCTTGCGGCGGTGCAGGATCAGGTCCTGGTCGAAGTCGAAGGGGATCTCGTGCTCGCCGAGCAGACTGATCCGCCCGGCCGACTTGATCTTCTCGACGCGCTCGTCGGCGGTCTCCACGTCGACCGTGCGCGGGGACTCGCCCTCGAGCCCGAGAAGCACGGCCTTCGGGGTGCCGTGGCCGTGGCCGGTCGCGCCCAGCGAGCCGTACAGCTCGGCGCGTATGGAGGACGTCTGGGTGAGCAGGCCCTCGTTGCGCAGCCTGCGGGCGAACATCCGGGCCGCCCGCATCGGCCCGACGGTGTGGGAGCTCGACGGGCCGATGCCGATCGAGAACAGGTCGAAGACCGAGATGGCCACGGGGAACTCCTTGGGGTACTGCTGCGAGAGAACATGGGGCGGGGCACCGCGCGCTGGTGCGGTCCGTTGCCGGACTCCGGTCTGTTTCAGTGTGCGCGGTGCCCCGTGGGCCCCTGGCTGTGTGCCGAGGTGGCTACTTGCCGAGGGCGGGGTAGAGCGGGTACTTGGCGGTGAGGGCGGCGACCCGGGCCTTGAGGGCTTCGGCGTCGTACGAAGGCTTGAGCGCCTCCGCGATGACGTCCGCGACCTCGCGGAAGTCCTCGGCCTGGAAACCGCGCGTGGCCAGGGCCGGGGTGCCGATCCGCAGGCCGGAGGTCACCATCGGCGGGCGCGGGTCGTTCGGAACGGCGTTCCGGTTGACCGTGATGCCGACCTCGTGGAGACGGTCCTCGGCCTGCTGGCCGTCCAGCTCGGAGTGGCGCAGGTCGACCAGGACCAGGTGGACGTCCGTACCGCCGGACAGGACGGAGACGCCGGCCTCGGTGACATCGGGCTGGACCAGGCGCTCGGCGATGATCTTCGAGCCCTCGAGGGTGCGCTGCTGGCGCTCCTTGAACTCGTCGCTCGCCGCCACCTTGAAGGAAACCGCCTTCGCCGCGATGACGTGCTCCAGCGGGCCCCCCTGCTGGCCGGGGAAGACCGCCGAGTTGATCTTCTTGGCGAGCTCCTGCGTGGACAGGATCACACCGCCGCGCGGGCCGCCCAGCGTCTTGTGGGTGGTCGTGGTCACGACGTGGGCGTGCGGCACCGGGTTGGGGTGCAGCCCGGCCGCGACCAGCCCGGCGAAGTGCGCCATGTCCACCATCAGGTACGCGCCGACCTCGTCCGCGATCCGGCGGAACGCGGCGAAGTCCAGCTGCCGCGGGTACGCCGACCAGCCCGCCACGATCAGCTTCGGCTTCGACTCCTTGGCCAGCCGCTCGACCTCGGCCATGTCCACGACGCCGGTGTCGTCCACGTGGTAGGCGACCACGTTGTAGAGCTTGCCGGAGAAGTTGATCTTCATGCCGTGGGTCAGGTGCCCGCCGTGCGCCAGGTTCAGACCCATGATCGTGTCGCCCGGCTTGAGCAGCGCGAACATCGCCGCCGCGTTCGCCTGTGCACCCGAGTGCGGCTGCACGTTCGCGGCCTCCGCACCGAACAGCGCCTTGATCCGGTCGATGGCGATCTGCTCGACGACGTCCACGTGCTCGCAGCCGCCGTAGTAGCGCCGGCCGGGGTAGCCCTCGGCGTACTTGTTGGTCAGCACCGAGCCCTGCGCCTCCATGACGGCCACCGGAGCGAAGTTCTCCGAGGCGATCATCTCGAGCGTGGACTGCTGGCGGTGGAGCTCGGCGTCGACGGCGGCGGCGACGTCCGGGTCGAGCTCGTGGAGGGAGGAGTTGAGAAGCGACATCGAGGTCCCGTTCGGTGCGGCGGTCATACGGTCGGTCACCGGGTTGAGGTACCGGTTGGAGTGCCGGGTTCAGTTACCGGAGAAGGCGGCGTACTCGTCGGCGGAGAGCAGCTCGGCCGGCTCCTCCGTGACGCGTACCTTGAACAGCCAGCCGCCCTCGAAGGGGGCGGAGTTCACCAGCGACGGGTCGTTGACGACGTCCTCGTTGATCTCGGTGACCTCACCGGAGACGGGCGCGTACAGATCGCTGACCGACTTGGTCGACTCCAGCTCGCCGCAGGTCTCGCCCGCGGTCACCGTGTCGCCGACCTCCGGGAGCTGGGCGTAGACGACGTCGCCGAGCGCGTTCGCCGCGTACTCGGTGATGCCGACCGTCGCGACGCCGTCCTCGGCGGCCGACACCCACTCGTGCTCTTTGCTGTAGCGCAGCTGCTGGGGGTTGCTCATGACCTGAATTCTCCTGTACGCGGGGGAGTGGTGGTGAACCGGTGGTGTTTGCGATCCGACGCGGTCCCGGACGAGCCCCTGAGGGCCGCCGGGCACTGTGTCACTTCTGGCGCTTGTAGAACGGCAGCGCCACGACCTCGTACGGCTCGTGGCTGCCCCGGATGTCGACACCGACACCCGGCGTGCCCGGCGCGGCGTGGGCCGGGTCGACGTATGCGATCGCGATGGGCTTGCCGAGCGTGGGCGACGGGGCGCCCGAGGTGACCTCGCCGATCACCGTGCCCTCGGCGACGACCGCGTACCCGGCCCGCGGCACGCGGCGGCCCTCGGCGATCAGCCCGACGAGCTTGCGCGGCGGGTTCTTCTCGGCCCGCTCGGCGGCTTCGAGCAGGGCGGCACGCCCGACGAAGTCACCGTCGTTGGAGGTCTTGTCAAACTTGACCACTCGTCCCAGGCCGGCGTCGAACGGGGTCAGTGAGGTGGACAGCTCATGCCCGTACAGCGGCATGCCCGCCTCCAGGCGGAGCGTGTCGCGGCACGACAGCCCGCACGGGACGAGACCGGCCGGGGCGCCCGCCTCGGTGAGCGCCTGCCACAGCTTCTCGGCGTGCTCGGGCGCCACGAAGAGCTCGAAGCCGTCCTCGCCGGTGTAGCCGGTACGGGCGATCAGTGCGGGGACACCGGCGACGGTGCCGGGCAGACCGGCGTAGTACTTCAGGCCGTCCAGGTCGGCGTCGGTCAGCGACTTCAGGATGCCGGGGGACTCGGGGCCCTGGACGGCGATCAGTGCGTACGCGTCACGGTCGTCGCGTACGGCCGCGTCGAAACCGGCCGCGCGCTCGGTGACGGCGTCCAGCACCACCTGCGCGTTGGAGGCGTTCGCGACGATCATGTACTCCTGCTCGGCGAGCCGGTACACGATCAGGTCGTCGAGGATGCCGCCGTCCTCCCGGCAGATCATGGTGTAGCGGGCGCGGCCGACCGCGACGGCGCCGATGTCGCCGACCAGCGCGTAGTCCAGCAGGTTCGCGGCGTCCGGTCCGGTGACGGTGATCTCACCCATGTGCGACAGGTCGAAGAGGCCGGCCCTGGTGCGTACGGCGTTGTGCTCGTCACGCTCGCTGCCGTACCGCAGGGGCATGTCCCAGCCCGCGAAGTCGGTCATGGTCGCGCCGAGCGTGCGGTGGAGCGCATCGAGGGCGGTCTTGCGAAGGGCATTGCTCATAGGGGGGTGCTCCCAGGGCATGACGGGCGAGGTCGAGTCGATCCTCCCCATCTGTCATCGGAACCTGAGAGGTTCGCCACGAGCCCGGGGCCCGCGGCTTGCACCGTGGGTGGAGTCGCCTCCGGCTGGGCAGGAACAGGACTGCCCGGCTATGACGACTCGCTTTTCAGATGTGCCTCGCCCGCGCGGTATCGGGGCCTGAGAGATTCAAGGGAGGGACTTGCTCCTTCGGCGCCCCAGCCAGGACCTGTCTGGATCTTCCAGGACCTACTAGGTCCTACCAGGGCCTGGCAGGACCTGGACGGCTGAGGGCTCTCCCGCGCGGATTCAAGCGGCCGGTATGCAGTTGGCGGGCCCATCATTGCACGCCTCCCGGGGCAGTGTCCCAGGGGAGCAACAGGATTGTTCCGGGAGCAACGAGCCGGTAATGAGCTTGTCTCGCATTACTCTCTCTTTACACTCGTCAGGGCAGAGTGATGTGACCTGACGGGGAGGACGATCACGGTGCACAGGACGAGCGCATACGCGACCACGACCGGGGTGGCGCTGCCGGAGCAGCCCGCCGCCACGGTCGCGAAGAACCGTGGCCGCCTCCCCGAGGCCGTCGTACGCGACCTCCGGGACCGGGCGGGCCACGGCCCGCGCCGCCTCTCCTTCGCCGCAGGCGACATCGTCGTCGTGTCCGGACTGCCGGGCAGCGGGAAGTCCACGCTGATGCGGCGGGCCGTGGCCGGTGCGCGGGTCGACTCGCAGGACACCCGGGACCGCTGGGACGGCCGGGTGTCCCCCCTTCTTCCCTACGCGGTCTACCGCCCCCTCGTCCGCCTCGCGCACTACGCCGGGCTGCACCGCACGCTCCGCTCCGGCGCCAGCGTCGTCGTCCACGATTGCGGCACGCAGTCCTGGGTCCGCAGGTGGCTGGGGCGCGAGGCCCGGCGACGCGGCGCCACCCTGCACCTGCTGCTGCTCGACGTCACGCCGGACACGGCACTGGCGGGGCAGCGGGAGCGCGGCCGCGGGGTCTCCCGGTACGCGTTCGCGCGGCACCGCAGGGCGGTGACGCGGCTGATCCGCTCCGTCGAGCAGGGCGAACTGCCGCCCGGCTGCTCGTCTGCGGTACTGCTGGACCGGGCGGGGGCGGATGTACTGCGGGCGGTGGACTTCGACCGCTAGCCCCCGGCGGGTGGGCGGGTGGCCGGTGCGCCCTCTGCCGGGGGATGGTTTTCGGGACGTGCGCGTCTGCGGGCCGTCGGCTGGTGCGCCACCTGCCGGTGGCTGGGTCGGGGCCGCGCCGGGATGTACGTCCTCGGTCTGGCGCCGAGCCGTACGTCGTTGAAGGGAGCCCTACGGTTGCGCCAGCCGCTGCGGGCGCACATCCCGCCACGTCCCCTTCGGCACGCGGGC
>NZ_LOHS01000022.1 GCF_001642995.1 Streptomyces jeddahensis | reverse complement strand
TGGATCCGCGCGCAGTGCTTGTAGAAGAGTCCGCCGTGAACGGTGGCGATGTTGACCTGGGACTGGAACTCCTCCCGGTCGAGCATGTGGACCTCGTCGTCGGTCAGCCCGTACTTCAGCTCGGTATCACGCCTGGTGACAAGTCGACCGAGCCCCGCCCGAGTGTGAGCGGCCACGAGCGCGCCACCCTTGTGCTGATCGGCATCGATGCCCTCGGCCTCAAGGATGTCCAGCACCGCGTCGACGCCGGCGACGAACTCCTGCTGCAGCGCCCGGCTCGCCTCCAGCCCACCACCGACACGGGCGAAGGTGGCACGATTTCCCGGAGGCATTGCCGAAAGCCAGCCACCGTTGCGCCCTGACGCGCCGTAGCCCACCTGCTCGGCCTCGAAAACGGCGACCGAGAGCGACGGTTCGAGCTTCTTGGCGAAGTACGCCGCCCACAAGCCGGTGTAGCCGCCGCCGACAATGGCCACGTCGACGGAGTCCCGGCCGGTGAAACGGGGGAACGAGGGCTTCTTGTCGACCAGTTGGGTCACCCAGAAGCCGAGCTCTCCGTTTCGAGGGGATGCCGCAAGGGTGTTCATAATGAGTCTTTCTTTCTGCGTCTGGAAACCGTGTGGGCCAGCACTGGAAGGCGGTGTGACCGCCACCGAGGGGGAGGGCCGGGAACGAAGGGCTCCGTCGCCCTCGATCAGGACCTCCAGCCGCCCGGTGTCGTCCCCCATCGCATCGGCGAGGGCGCTGATGGCCGCGATGTTGTCGACGCCGACCCGCAGACGGGTCGTCTCGGCCAGCCACCGGATGTGCGGCCCTTTCGTTCCCCGCGGGCCGGATCGGGTAGTCGATGAAGACACCGTCGAATCCGGCCTCGGCGAAGACCTCGGCCTCACCCACGTTGCCCGCGGTGATTCCGTCGGTCTCCGCCTGGACCCGGCACCGACCGACCTCAACGCACTTGTCCGCCTTGACGTGCGGCCTGACGTCGAGGCTGTGCTCGGCGGCGAAGCCCTGAATACGGTTGTTGTCGTCCCGCATTACGTGGGCCGGCACGATCGGCGCCGGGGTGTCGATGCGCTCGATGAGGGCGCCGAGTGCCTGTTGCAGCCGGTTCACAGCTGTACTGCCCATGATTGGTTCGCCGCTACACCGCAGTGCAGATCATCTGGATCTCGACAGGGGTGTTGAGCGGCAGTCCGGCGACGCCGATCGCGGTCCGGGCGTGCCGTCCGTTCTCGCCCAGAACCTCGATGAACAGTTCACTGGCCGCGTTGGCGACCTGTGACTGCAGACCGAAGTCCGGCGTGCTGGCCACGAAGACCAGCATCTGCACGATCCGGACCCGGTCCAGATCACCCACCGCCTGCACAGCAGCGGCGAGCGCGTTGAGCGCGGCATGGCGCGCGAGCTCCTTCGCGGCCTCCAGCTCCACGTCCCGGCCGACAACGCCCTGACCCAGCAGCTCGCCATCCTTGAAAGGCAGTTGGCCGGAAATGTGGATGCTGGAGCCCACCGCTCGGTGGTGCACGAAGTACGCGTTACCGGCGAGGTCGGGTAGCTCCAGTCCGAGGTTTCGGAGCTTTTCTGAAGCTGAGTCACCCTTGACGGTCTGAGGCAGGGGCTGACTCATGCCGCCACCGCCTTGCTGTGGATCATTTCCTCAGTTCTCCGCTCGGGTGTCAGGGGCGCGGGAGGCCGAAGAGGACCGGGAGGTCGGCGATGTCGGTGATCCGCTCGTAGCCGAGCCAGTGCTCGTCGTGCTCCCAGCCGCGGTCCATGTACACCTTGTTCTCGATGCCCATGATCGCCGCGGAGCGCAGGTCGTACATCGGGCTCGCGGAGACATGGACGATCTCGTCGGGTGTCACGCCGAGCTTGGCAAACATGTACTCGAACGCGCTGAGTCGCGGCTTGTAGACGCCCATCTCCTCGGCACTGATGACGACCTCGAACGGGGCCTTCAGGTTCTCCGCGAGGCGCACGGCGTGCGCGGTGTCGCTGTTCGTGATGATGACCAGCGGGACCGCCTCGGCCAGGCGGTTCAGCGCCTCGGTGACACCCGGGTACGGGCCCCAGGTGGGAATGCGCTCGTACACCGCCCGCGCCTCGTCCTCGCGGAACTCCAGACCGACCTTGTGCAGAGCACGCTCCATGGAACGAGCGACGACCTGGTGGAACGGCTGGTACGCGCCCGTGCACTCGTCTATCCGGTACGCCTTGCAGATCCGCAGGAACTCATCGGCGACCTCGGCCGGCAGCCGGTCGCCCAGGACCTCGCGCATGGTGTCGTTGATGCTGAACTTGATCAGCGTTCCGTTCATGTCGAACGTCACGAACTTGGGCTTGACATCGAATCCCATGAGTCCTCCTAGTGCTTCAGCGGAGCAGCTTGAGCCGCTATGGACGATTGTCGACCAGCGCTGTCGATTGTCGACCATATGGGTATCGGCTGTCAATGTTGGGCAGCCTGCGTCCGCTCTGGCCATCGGCGGCTCCGCCTCGGCGGGGGGCTCTGTCGTCGGCGCCCCACCTGCGCGGCGGAGGGGGTGGACATGGGCTTGCAAGGCTGAGTGAACGCCGGTCAGTGGCCTGTCATGAGGCTGCGGAGGCCCGGGCGTGTGTGCGGCGCAGACGCGTTCGGCGGGTGCATCCTGACCCGCATCGCCCAGGGCGCGCTCACCAGGTATGTGCCACCACCTGCCTTGCCGCCACTCGGACCCTTGGCGCACCGACTGGTGCCGCTGCTCCCGGTGCTGCCGCGACGGGGCCGGGGTCCTGGCGTGGAGTGGTTCCCCGGACCGCCGGCTCGGGTTCAGTGTGGGACGCGGAGGGAGTTTCCCGGTCTCGCACTTCCATGGCGCAACGGAGTCTGTGAATCGTCCAGGGTGCTGGAGCGCGAGCTCAACCGGACCCGCTCCACCGCCGGCCGGTCGATTATTCCGGCCCCGGCAGGGCCGCCCCGTCCGATATCGCCCCCAAGTGCGGCGCCGACAGGGCTCCCTTCACGCTGCTGCAGATCAAAAACGCCCGTGGCAGGACCGGCGTCGGTCAGACAGTCAAACGGTCCCCTTAAGGCGCCGACCTGTCCTGTGAGTCAGGGGAGAACCGTGCTCAGAAACCGAGTTGATTGTCGATGCAAGATCAATGGAGGTATAGTCGACAAAAGAATGGTCGACAACGACCAAGGGAGGCCCCCACAGTGGACCACAAATTCGAGTGGCAGGAGCAGCGGATGACGACGCCGGACGGCGTCTACCGCACGCTGCGTGCCGCCATTCTCGACGGCACCGTACCTCCCGGTGGCCAGTTGCGTGAGGCGCACATCGCCGCGGATCTCGGCATCAGCCGGTCCCCGCTGCGTGAGGCGCTGACCAAGCTGGAGGAGGAAGGGCTCGTTGTCAAGATCCCCTACCGCGGGGCGTTCGTCGTAGAGGTGAGCGCTCGTGAGGTCGCCGAGATCGACTCGGTCCGGCTGCGGGTAGAGCCGTACGCCGCGGAGCTGTCCACCGAAGCGCTGCGCGGTCCTGAGCGGCCTCAGTTGCTGCAAACGGTCGAGGATCTCCGCCGGGCCATGGAGAAGGACGACATCCCGGCCAGCATCGACGCGCACCTTCGCTTCCACCGACTCTTCTACGATCTCTCGGGGCACGGCGTGCTGCAGAGCCTCTGGAACGGCTGGGAGACCAAGCTGCGCCTCCACCTCAGCGTCGATCACCGCACCTACAGCGACGACCCGCATCAACTGGTCGTCGAGCACGAGCGGTTGGCCGCGGTCGCCCTTGACGGCGACACCGACGCGTTCCGTCAGGAACTGGCTGCCCACTTCCCCATGGGGCTGGGAGCCCAGACGGGAGACCCGGGGGAGCGTACGCCCCGGCACATGTGAGGCCATGTTGCCTGCGTGGTCCAAGGCCGCTTGCCACCGTGACGCTGTAGAGCCGTGCCGGGAAGTCGAGGATCGTGGCGGGGCCTTGTGTCATAAGCGCGGCTTCTCCCGCAGCGCGGTCGGGGCCGCGATCGCCCCGCATCCCGTCGTCCGCGACGACCTGGAGCGAGGGCAACTCGTCGCACCCTTCGGTTCTGTCCCCGACGGCACCGGTTACCACCTCCTCAGCCCGTCACTCACCCGAGCAGGAAGGACGCGTCCGCCGGCTCATGGCATGCCTGCGGGCCAATTAGTACTGCAACGGTGCTTGTTCTGAGTGCTGGGCAGTTTCAGGGGCTGTGTCCGCGTCGTTTGTAGTGGCTGATTCGGGCTTGGTGCTGGCGTCTTCGGCGCCAGGTTGACCAGTGCAGGATGTGGTCGACCGGGGCCGACCGGCGGTGGGTGAGGCGAGTGATCAGTCGTCGGATCTCAGCGAGGCTGAGGTGGATGAGCTGGGAGGATCCGTTTCTGCTTTCTCCGTGTCCAGTTGGCGGGCCCGTAGGACGGTCAGGCAGGCGTGGGCGGCGATGGCGAGGGTCATGTGGCGGTGCCAGCCCGGGTAGCGGCGGACCTGGTAGTCGTCCAGGCCGCATTCCTGCTTGGCGGTCTGGAAGCACTCCTCGACAGCCCAGCGGCTGCCCGCGATGCGGATGAGTTCGTCCAGCGTGGTGTCGGCGGGACAGTAGGCGATGTAGTAGGAGACCTCCTCGGGCCGGCTGACGCTGCGGCGGGCGAGGACCCAGTGCCGGCGGTCCTCGCGGTGCCAGGGGCGGACCTCGACGCGAGCCCAGTCATAGATCCGCCGGCCATGGGCTCCCTCGCCGAAGGAACGGCGCTTCCACTTCTGCCGCGGCAGACCGGGGAACAGGTCGTGGACCGGGTGGTCCATGGCCCAGCGGGTGACGACGGTGTCGTGCCGGGTGGCGGCCATGACATGGAAGACGTCCGCCTGCTCCAGTTCGAACCGCCAACCCTTGCTGAAACCGTAGGCGGCGTCCGCGGTCACCCAGCCGAACGGGATCCGGTCCGCGATGGCCCTGCGGACCATCGCCTTGGCTATGGCCACCTTCGTCTCGAACGCGACCTCGTCGCCGATGCCGGCCCGACGGCAGCGTTCCCGGTCGTCCGTCCACGACGTGGGCAGATACAGCCGGCGGTCGATCAGCGTGCGGCCGCGATCGGTGGCGTAGGCGAGGAACACACCGATCTGGGAGTTCTCGGTGCGGCCGGCGGTTCCGGAGTACTGCCTCTGCACCCCGGCCGACCGCAGGCCCTTCTTCAGAAAGCCGGTGTCGTCGACGATCAGCACGGCATCCCAGTCGCCGAGGTGTTCCACGACGTAGTCGCGGACGTCGTCCAGGACCTCATCAGCGTCCCACTCGATCCGGTTCAGCATCCGCTGGATCCGGTCCGGGCCGTCGTGACCGGCCTCCTCGGCCAGCGTCCAGCCGTTCTTGCGCTCCAGCGGAGCAATCAGCCCCCGCATGTAGGCAAGAGCCGACTCCCGCGGCTCCGACCTGTTGAAACGGTGCACGAACCGCTCATGCAGAGCGCTCAGTTCGCCCGCCCACAACCTGACATCAGCAAGGTCCCCACCCATAACCACACCAACGACCGACCTGGCCAGCAGTCACGACAGACACCGTTGCAGTACTAGGGCAAGCAACGACCGCTACTCGTGCTCGGACAAGCGGATCTCGCTACTCCGAGGCGTCTGCCAGGTCGACGGAGGGCTCTGGTCCACGCTGGAAGGCACGGCCGAAGTGCTGGCCGGAGCTACCGACGGACAGGAGGTCCGGGCGTTTGGCCACGCGACCGTCTCCGGAGGAACGCCCACGCGCGCGCCTGCCGATCCACGGACCGAGGAATCCGGCGATCCAGCGCACCTCGGCTGACGCGGTACGCAAAAATCGTGCCCGACCGACAGGCAGGACGGGCAACGGGTGCGTCCAGGAGTCGTCGGTGTCCGGCAGGTTGAGCGAGTGAGCGAGCGCCGCCGCGATCCGCTGGTGGCCGAGTGGGCTCGAGTGGAGGCGGTCCTGACTCCACAGGCGTGGATCTGTGGCCACCGGATACAGGGTGACGTCGGCGACGACGACACCATGCCGGTGCGCCGCCGCGCGAACGCGGTGGTTCAGCGCCTCAAGACGCGGCCGGAGCGGACGGGCCAGTGGAGTAACGCGCGCGATGTCGGGAAAGGTGAGCGTCGCCACGCGCGCCCCCTGGCCGGTGAGCGCGGCGAACATCGCCTCCAGATGCGCGGCCACCTCATCCGGATCGAAGCGGGGGCGCAGCATGTCGTTAACTCCGGCCACGACCGTCGCGAAGTCCGGCCGCAGCGCAAGCGCCGCGGGCAACTGCTCCGCGTGGACCTGCCCGGCCAGACGGCCCCGTACGGCGAGATTGGCGTACCGGAGCTGCGGGCTGTGGCGAGCCAGGTGCTCGGCGAGCCGGTCGGCCCACCCGCGCAGGCCTGTCAGATCGTCGCCGTCGCCGACCCCTTCTGTGTGACTGTCGCCCAGGGCCACGAAGCGCAGATAGCGGGTCTCAGTGCCTGACATGAGCGGCTGGCTCCTTATTGTGATCACCGGAAGAGCCACCACTCTAGTCAATTTTTTGAGTAATCATCTTGGTGCGCTGGTCGAGCCTGCGCAACACCATGTCGCCCCACTGGAGGTTCTCCCGCTCGAACGACATCCCGCGCAGCAGAGTGAGGTACGGGCCGATACGCTCGGCCTCGGCAAAGTACGCCTCCTCCGAGCGGCCGCCCAGCAGTCGTTGACGGATTCTCTCGTAGCGGGCCAGCTTGGCCGTGGCCCATTCCATGCGTTCGACGACGGCGGCGCGCACCGCCTCGACGTCGCCGGCGTCCGCGCACTGCACCTTGACCAGCAGCTCGTCCCTGATGACCGCGGGCCGACCCGGCGGCTCGGCCGTGTATGCGCCCACAGCCTCCCGTCCAGCCTCCGTCAGGGAGAACAGCCGTTTGTTGGGACGACGCCGCTGCTCGACGAGGCGAGCCGTGACCAGCCCCTCGGCCTCCATACGCTCCAGCTCCCGATAGAGCTGCTGAGGCGTCGCCGTCCAGAAGTTCGCGACTGTCGCGTCGAAGCCTTTCGCGAGGTCGTAACCGGACGCCTCGCCCTCCAGCAGCGCGGCCATCACCGCGTTCCGCAATGCCATGGGAGCAAGGTACGGCCCAGCGAGTATTCCATGATGAGCACTCCCGAAGCGCCGCACCCTCGACAAGCATCGGAGTCACCTCTACCCTCCTCTATACCTATTCAACTTATTGGGTATAGAGGTCGATCATGCACCCCTTCCGTAAGGCCGTCGAGAACGGTGACCTGGACGCCGTGGCCGCCCTTCTGGCCGACGACGTCGTATTCACCAGCCCGGTCGCCTTCAAGCCATACCCGGGCAAGGCGATCACCACCGCGATCCTGCGCGCCGTGACACAGGTCTTCGAGAACTTCACCTACGTCCGGGAGATCGCGAACCCCGACGGCCGTGACCACGCTTTCGTCTTCACCGCGAGCGTCGCCGGAAAGAAGCTCCAGGGCTGCGACTTCCTGCACTTCGACGAGGACGGCAAGATCGACGACTTCACTGTGATGGTGCGCCCGCTGTCGGCCGCCCACGCGCTGTCCGAGGCCATGGGCGCCCAGTTCGAGAAGATCGCCCGAGAGGCCGCCGAGCAGTGAGCCCGACGACCGACTTCGACGCCGTGGTCATCGGCGCGGGAACGCCTGACTGACCGCCGCCACCACACTCCAGCAGGCGGGACAACGCACCTCCTGGTGGAGCGTCACAACATCCCCGGCGGCTGTGCCTCGTCCTTTCGGCGCGGGCGCTTCAACTTCGAGACGGCGCTGCACCAGTGACTGTCCGGTCGGCACCACGTTGAGCAGAAACGGATCCTCCCAGCTCATCCACCTCAGCCTTGCCGAGATCCGAGGCCTGATCACCCGCCTCACCGACCGCCGGCCCAGCACCGATCGACCACATAGTGCACTGGTCGACCTGGCGGCGAAGGCGGCAACACCAAGCCCGCATCAGCCACTGCAAGCGACGCGGGCACAGTCCCTGAAGAGCTGCCCAGCAATCAGAACAAGCACCGTTGCAGTATTAGACCGTGTCCTACGTGGTGAGGCGGATGAGTCGCTTGTAGCAGCACAGGGCGGCTGCGAGGCCGAGAAAGGCGAGGTAGTTGCGGGGATCCCACCACATAGGACACCGTCTTAGACGGTGTCCTATGTGGTGAGGCGTCGTCACCTGCGCCGGGCGGCCGACACCGACGAAGGGGGGCGGGGATTGTTCCTGGTCGCCCAGTTCACACACCGATGGGGCACCAGTTACGTGCCTCGCGACAAAGCGATCTGGACCGAGCAGTCACTCAACGGCTTGGCGACCGAGCCTGCCGCGGACATCGCCGACATGCTGCGGCCAGTGGAGCGAAGCGGACTGGTGACCGCTGTGGCCATCGGCCGGTGCGCGCCTCGGGCCAGAACCTGGCCGCTGCTCGCGACGGCCTCCGGACGAAGCAGGTCGGTCAGTGTCTCGCGGGCAGCAGGCCCTTCTCCAGGACGAGTTCGGCGATGCTCCGACCGCTGACGAGGACCTCTTCGGCGGTGTCGGTGGCCGCCGTACCCGATGTTTGGGGCCTTCGGAATGCGGTGAACGAGACCGTCCACCCGTCGGTGCCCGACGCCCTGCACGGCATGGTCGTGGTCGACCGCGTGGACTGCGACCACGCCGTGCGCACCTTCCACGCCATCGGCGACACCTCATCCCTGCACGCCACCGCCGCCGGGAACGCCGTCCTCGCCCATCTGGAAAGATCCGAGATGGACGGGGTCACCGCGGGGACGCTGGAGGGTTATGGCGAGGAGGCCGTCACCGACCCTGGGCAGCTGGGTGCGGAGCTCCGCCGCGTGAGCGGGCGTGGCTACGCCGTCGACCACAATCAGTACCTGCAGGGTGTCTGCGCGATCGCGGGACCCGTGCTCGACGGTGAGGGCACACCGCTGGCCGTCGTGGTGGTCTCCCTGCCCGACTCCCGCTTCCAGCTCGGCCGGTTGGCCGAGCTGGGGCGGCTGGTCTCCGAGACGGCTGCGGAGATCACCGCCCGACACCTGGCCTGACGACGGTCCCGGCGCCGCGGGCGTTGCGCGCCGGCATCACTTCACGGTCAGGTAGATCTTCCGCACGGTTTCGATGGTCTTCCACACGCCGACGAAGCCCGGCTTCATGACAAAGCTGTCGCCCGCCTTGTAGACCACCGGCTCGCCGCCTTCCGGCGTGAGTTCGACGACGCCGGCGAGAATGTGGCAGAACTCGAACGTCTCGCCCTTGATCGAGCGCATCTCGCCGGGCGTCGCCTCCCAAATTCCCGTATGGATCGACTCCCCACGGGCGACGTCTTGGGCCCAGGTCCTGAACTTGGGGTTGCCGGAAATCAGGCGCTCCGGGAGTGGTCCGGACTCGTGGGGCGTGAAGGAGGGATGGGTGTCGATGGTCTTCAGGAGCGACATGTTCTCTTTTCCTTGGGCTCGGTAAATGGATGGAAACTGGTGGTCGGGCTCGAAAAATCGATGGCCGCCCACCCGTGCCCGGCGTGGAAACCGGGCTCGGGTGAGGCCCGTGACGGTGCGCGCTGTGGCGTTGTCAGGGCATGGCCGCCGTCAGTTCACGGGTACCGCGAGGTACTGGTACTCCAGGAACTCGTCGATTCCCACGCGTCCGCCCTCGCGGCCCAGCCCCGACTGCTTGACGCCGCCGAAGGGTGCGGCCGGGTTGGACACCAGGCCCGTGTTCAGCCCCACCATGCCCACCTCCAGCCGCTCGCTCACCCGCAGGGCACGGTCGAGGCCCTCGGTGAAGACGTAGCCGACCAGGCCCCAGGGGGTGTCGTTGGCCCGGCGGATCACCTCGTCCTCGTCGTCGAAGGTGAGGATCGCGGCGACCGGGCCGAAGATCTCCGTGTCCATGAGGCGGCTGCCGGGATCGACGTCGGCCAGCACGGTGGGCGGGTAGAAGCAGCCGGGGCCTTCGGGTGTGCGGCCGCCTTCGAGCACCTGGGCCCCGCGCTCCACCGCGTCGGCGACCAGCTCCTCCACCTTGGCGCGTCCCCTCCTGTCGATCAGGGGGCCGACGTCGACGCCGTCCCGGGTGCCCGGGCCGACGACCAGCGCACCCATCCGCTCGGCCAGCCGGCGCCCGAACTCCTGCGCCACCGAGCGGTGCACGAAGAAGCGGTTGGCGGCCGTGCACGCCTCGCCCATGTTGCGCATCTTGGCGGCCATCGCGCCGTCCACGGCTTTGTCGAGGTCGGCGTCCTCGAAGACGATGAACGGCGCGTTCCCGCCCAGCTCCATCGAGGTCCGTACGACCGCCTCCGCGCTCTGGGCGAGGAGCAGCTGTCCGACCGCCGTGGAGCCGGTGAAGGACAGTTTGCGAATCCGCCCGCCGCGCAGGAGCGGTTCGCACACCTCCCCCGCACGGGAGGTGGTGACGACGTTCAGCACGCCGTCCGGCAGCCCGGCCTCCTTGAGGATCGCGGCGAGGGCCAGGCTGGAGAGAGGGGTCTGCGGGGCGGGCTTGAGCACCATCGTGCAGCCGGCGGCGACCGCCGGGCCGATCTTGCGGGTGCCCATGGCCAGCGGGAAGTTCCACGGGGTGATCAGCAGGCAGGGGCCGACCGGGCGGCGGGAGAGCAGCATGCGGTTGCGGCCGTCCGGCAGCGTGGCGAGGCCACCGTCGATACGCACGGCCTCCTCGGAGAACCAGCGGAAGAACTCCGCCGCGTAGGCCACCTCGCCCCTGGCCTCGGCGAGCGGCTTGCCCATCTCGGACGTCATGAGATGGGCGAGTTCGTCGGTGCGCTCGAGGATGATCTCGTAGGCGCGGCGCAGGATCTCGCTGCGCACCCGGGGCGCCGTACGCGCCCACTCATGCTGCGCCTGCACGGCCGCTTCCTCGGCGAGTTTCGCGTCCTTGGGACCGGCGTCCGCGACGTGGCACAGGATCTCGCCGGTGGCCGGGTCGTCGACGGGCAGGGTGGCACCGTCCGCGGCGTCCACCCAGGCGCCGCCGATGAACAACTGCGTGGGTGTGTCGGTCATGAGTTCTCTCCTGGTTGTCCGGGTCGGTCGGCGGCGAGGTCGAGCAGTTCCGCGAGGTGCAGGGCGCGGACGCCCCGGTCTCCGGCGAGGTGGTCGATCTGGGTGGCGCAGCTGAAGCCGTCGGCCACGACGACGGCCGGTGTCCACGGATCCACGTCGTCGAGGCGTGGCTTCAAGGCCAGGTCGGCGACGGCCATCGAGGTGTCGTAGTGCTGTTCCTCGAAGCCGAAGTTGCCGGCGAGTCCGCAGCAGCCCTCGGCCTCGTCGACCTTCGTCACGCCGAGGCGGCCGAGCAGGTCGCGGGGGTGGCGGCCCTTGAAGGTGGCGTATTCGTGGCAGTGGGTCTGCAGCACGACGTTGTCCGGCAGCTCCGGAGGCGCCCAGCCGGGTGTGGCGAGGTCGGTCAGGGCTCCGGTGAGGGTGTGGACGCGGGTCGCGACGCGCCGGGCGGCGTCGGTGCCGAGGAGTTCGGGCACGTCACGCTTGAGCGCTGCGGCGCAGCTGGGTTCGGCCACGACGATGGGCCGGCCGTCGCCGTTGTCCAGGCGGGCGACGGTGCGGGCCATGATGCGGCGAGCGAGGGACAGTTGGCCGGTGCTCACCCAGGTCAGGCCACAGCACAGGTCGTCCTCCGCGGTGCAGGGGATGCCGGCGTCGGCGAGTACGCGGCTCGCGGCCCCGGCCACCTCGGGGCGGAAGGCGCGGGTGAAGCTGTCCACGAAGAGCAGCGTCTTCGCCGTTTCGCCGGTCCTCGCCGGGCGCAGTGCCCGGCGCAGCGCGCGCCGGGAGGCGAAGGCGGGGATCCGGCGATTCGTGGTCACGCCGCCGAGGCGCGCGAGCAGCTTCCCTACAGGTCCGCGCAGCAGCGCGTTCACCGGGCGGGCCGCGTACCCGACGAGCCTGGACGTCAGGGGCAGCCAGCCCAGCGAGTAGTGGGACCGGGGTCTGACCCTGCCCTTGTAGTGCTGGTGCAGGAACTCCGCCTTGTAGGTGGCCATGTCGACGCCGACCGGGCAGTCGCTGGAGCAGGCCTTGCAGGACAGGCACAGGTCGAGGGCGTCGCGCACCTCCGTGGAGCGCCAGCCGTCCTGGACCACGTCACCCCGCACCATCTCCTGGAGCAGACGGGCCCGGCCCCGGGTGGAGTCGTTCTCCTCTCCCGTGGCCCGGTAGCTGGGGCACATCACGCCGCCCGCGTCGCTGCGACAGCGGCCGACACCGACGCAGCGGCGTACAGCGCCCGCGAAGCCGTCCTCGTCGTGGGGAAAGGTGAACGTCGTGTCCAAGAGCGGGAGTTCACGCAGGGCGAGGTCGGCGTCGAGGCGTGCCGGGCCGACGATCACGCCGGGGTTGAGCAGCCCCTCCGGGTCGAAGATCTCCTTGAAGGCGGCGAACGTCCGGATCATCCGGTGGCTGTACATGACCTCCAGCAGCTCGCCGCGGGCCCGCCCGTCGCCGTGCTCGCCCGACAGGCTTCCGCCGTGCTCGACGACCAGGGCCGCGGCCTCCGTGAGGAACCGGCGGGTGGCGGCCCGCCCCGTGTCCGTGGCGAGGTCGAAGTCGATGCGCACGTGCACGCAGCCCGCGCCGAAGTGGCCGTACAGCACGCCGGTCAGGCCGTGCGTGGCCAGCAGCTTGCGGAAGTCGCGCAGGTAGGCGGCCAGGTTTTCGGGCGCGACGGCCGCGTCCTCCCAGCCCGGCCAGGACTCCGAGCCGTCGACCAGGCGGGCGGCGAACCCGGCCCCGTCCTCGCGGACCCGCCACAGCGAGCGCCGTTCGGCCGGACTGTGCACGACCCGCCCACCGGTCATCCGGCCCTGCGCTTCGAGCACGTCCAGCAGTTCGCCGGCGCGAGCGTCGACGGCCACCTGGTCGTCACCGTCGAGCTCGACGTACAGCCAGGCACGGCCCTCGGGGAGGCCGGTGACGGAGTCCGGGCCGCGCCGGGCACGCATGGTGGCGACGATCGCCTCGTCCATGCCCTCCACGGCGGTGGGGTTCCAGCGAAGGATCTCGGGGACGTCCTCGGCGGCGTCGACCACGTCGTCGTAGCCGAGGGTGAGGAGGGTGGAAGCCTGTGCGGTCGCCACCAGGCGGACCGTCGCTGCGGTGACGACCGAACAGGAGCCTTCGGTGCCCACCAGCGCGCGGGCCATGTCGAAGCCGTGCTCGGGCAGCAGGTGGTGCAGCTGGTAGCCGGAGACCTGGCGCGGTACCCGGCCGAGCTCGGTGCGGATCGAGGCCAGGTTGCCGTCGATCAGTCGGCGCAGGTCCGCTTCCAGACCGGCGACACGCTGGACGGCGTCCGTGTCGCCCGGGTCGGCGGCGCGCAGTCCGGTCCGGTCGGCGACGGCCCGCACACCGTCGGCCGTCACGATCTCCAGCGCCTCGATGTGACTGCTGGTGCGCCCGTGCCGCACCGACCGGTTGCCGCACGCGTCGTTGCCGATCATGCCGCCGAGGGTGCACCGGCTGTGCGAGGACGGGTCGGGCCCGAAGGTCAGCCCGTGCAGAGCGGTCGCCGACCGCAGCGCGTCCAGGACCACTCCGGCCTCGACGCGCGCGGTGCGCGCCACCGGGTCGATGTCCAGGATCCGGTTCATATACCGGGAGAAGTCCAGCACGACGCCGGGCCCGACAGCGTTGCCCGCCATGCCGGTGCCGCCGCCGCGTGCGGTCACCGGGACGCCTGTCTCACGGCAGGCCCGCAACACCGCGACCACGTCGTCGGCACTGCGGGGAA
This sequence comes from Streptomyces jeddahensis, assembly GCF_001642995.1. Taxonomy (GTDB): domain Bacteria; phylum Actinomycetota; class Actinomycetes; order Streptomycetales; family Streptomycetaceae; genus Streptomyces; species Streptomyces jeddahensis. The sequence goes on along the minus strand of NZ_LOHS01000022.1, from coordinate 32,325 downwards.
ACACCACGGCCCTCGGCGGGACACGGTAATTGGAGGCGTCGTAGGCGTAGAGGCCGGTGGAGCCGGGACCGGTCTCCACCCGCAGGCCGGGAGCGGTCTCGGCGAGCCGCGCGACCAGCGACTCCAGGGCCGTGGTGGTGTCCGTCATCGCCGTGTCGCTCCCGCTGTGCCGGCCTCGACCGCGGTCGCCCACGCCTGGAGGCCCTCGTCCACCGCCGTCTTGTCGATGGCCCGCTGGATCGGCGTCCCGTTCATGTCGAACGTGACGAACTTCCGCTTACTCTCGAACTCCATGGGTCTCTCCAGTTGCCGATCGGTGAGGTTGTCACAGACGGTTTTTCGCGACCTCGGCGAAGATCTCCAGGAATCGGGTCACATCGGCGGAATCGAAGGCCAGCGGCGGGCGGATCTTCAGGGTGTTGGCCGACTTGCCCGTGCCGTTGATGAGGATCCGGCGATCGCGCATGTCGTTGATGACGTCTTCGGTCAGCAGGCGGTCCGGCTCAAGAGTGCCGCGGTCCTTCACGATCCCCACGCCGACGTACAGACCTGCGCCGCGGACTTCGGCGACGTAGGGGGAGTCCTTGGTAACGAACCGCTGCCGCAGGTCCGTGCCCTGCTACAGCACCCTTTCGAGGAACGCCTGGGTTCGCTTCTCGCGGGGGTTGCCCAGGACTTCGCGGGCATCGCCGCGTTCGACCGCGATGCCTTCGTCCATGAACAGCACCTCGTCGGCGACCTCACGGGCGAAGCCCATCTCGTGGGTGACGAGCAGCATGGTCATGCCGTTGCCGGCGAGATCGCGCATGACGGCGAGTACTTCGCCCACACGTTCCGGATCCAGTGCGCTGGTGGGTTCGTCGAACAGCATGATGGTGGGTTCCATCGCGAGCGCGCGGGCGATGGCCACGCGTTGCTGCTGGCCGCCGGAGAGCTGGGCGGGGTACTTGTGGCCGCACCCCTCGAGGCCGACCTTGGCCAGCAGTTCTCGCGCCTGCTCCCGGCAGGCCTCGCGGTTCTTCTTCTGCACCAGCACTGGTCCGGACATGACGTTGCTCTCGGCGGTCATGTTGGGGAACAGGTTGAACTGCTGGAACACCATGCCGATACGGGCGCGCTGTTCGGCCAGCCGCCTGGGGCGTACGGCGTGGTAGGCGTCGTCCTTCTCGACGTAGCCGAAGTCCTCTCCGTTGACCTTCAGGACTCCGCGGTCGACGGCCTCCAGGCCGTTGATACAGCGCAGCAGTGTCGATTTGCCCGAGCCGCTCGGCCCGATGATGCACGAGATCTCCCCGGCCGCGACGGTCAGGTCGATGTCACGCAGGACCTGGTGACGTCCGAAGCTCTTGCACAGCTTGCGTGCGACGATCGTTCCGTCGGCGTTCACAGCAGGGACTCCCTCGTGGTGGGGACGGGCTGGCCGGCCCCGGGCTCGGCCGAGGTGGCGGCCGGGGTCAGTCGCGTCTTGGTCGAGCGGGAGAAACGGCGCTCGATCATGGACTGCGGCACGCTCAGCACCAGCGTCATGATCAGGTACCAGAGGCTGGCCACGATCAGCAGCGGAATCGTCTGGTAGTTGCGGGCGTAGATGGCCTGTGCACTCTGCAGCAGGTCGGCGACGCCGAGCACGCTCACCAGCGAGGTTTCCTTGAGCATGCCGATCACCTGGTTGCCGGTGGCCGGAATGATCGTCGGCATGGTCTGCGGGATGATCACACGGCGGAGCTTGGTGAACCCCGACATGCCCAGGGACTCCGCGGCCTCATGCTGTCCGCGAGGAACCGCGGCGAACCCGCCACGGATGATCTCGGACATGTACGCGGCCTGATTCAGCGTCAGCCCCACCACGGCCGCGGTCATCGGGGTCATGATCGCGTTCACGTTCACCGGCGTGGATATGTCGGTGAACGGGATACCGATGGAGATGTTCGGGTACAGCGCCGCGATGTTGAACCAGAAGATCAACTGCACGAGCACCGGGGTGCCGCGGAAGAAGGTGATGTAGAGCTGGGCCAGCCCGGAGACGGGCCGCTGGTGCGACATGCGCATCACCGCCAGCACCAGCCCCAGCAGTGTGCCCAGACCCATGCTCGCCGCGGTCAGAAACAGCGTGATCAGCAGGCCGTTGAGGATGGTCTCGGTGGTGAAGTAGCTGAACACCACCGGCCAGCGATAGTTCTCGTTCGTCACCGCGGTCCACACCAGACCGGCGACGATCGCTATCGCGACGGCCCAGGCCACGTAGTCGCGCGGACGTTTCGGCGTGATCCGCTTCTTGTCTTCGGCCAGTAGTTGTGGCACCGGTCGGCTCCTGGTCGTCGTCTCGAGCACGTCCATCGGTATCTCAGTCCTGCGGGACGGCCATGGCCGCGGTCTTGATCCCGAGGTCATCGAAACCCCAGCGGCCCAGCGCCTCGGCGTACTTGGGGTCGTCGATGATCGACTGGATGGCAGCCTGCACCGCGGGGGTCAGCGGTGAGTCCTTCTTCAGCGCGACGGCCACGGTCTTGGTGGCCACCAGGGGCTCGAGGACCTCGAATGTCTTCGGCTGCTGCGTGGCCGCCCACTTAAGCCCGGTGAAGTCGTACATCACCGCGTCGATCCGCTTGGAGACCAGCTGGGTGAGCGCGTCGTTCACGCTGGGCAGGGTCACCGCCTTGATGGCCGGCTTGCCCTTGCTCGTACAGTCCTCCTTGGACAGCTGGGGCAGCCACTGCAGCTCCGCGGTGCTGCCGGACTGGACCCCGACGCGGTGCCCGCACAGCGTGTGGGTGGTCAGCTTCTGCGGATTTCCGTAGGGGACGGACACTCCGGTGCCGGCCTTGAAGTAGTTGACCATGTCGAGCACCTTCAGCCGGTCCTTGGTGGCGCCCATGGTGGAGGCGGTGAAGTCGTATCGGTCGGCCTGCAGTCCGGTGATGATGGTGTCGAACTTGATGTTGTTGATCTGCAGCTTCAGGCCGAGCTTGGCGGCGATCAGCCGGGCCATGTCCGGGTTGAACCCGATCGGGGTCTTGTTGTCCGATGCCATGAACGTGGTGGGCGGGCTGGACAGGTCCATGGCCGCCGAGAGCGTGCCCTTGGCCTTCACCGCCGCGGGCAGCAGCTTCACCGCCTTCGCATCCGGCTTCACACCGACCGAGATGTCGTCGGTGTGTTCGGCCGACGAGCCGGATCCGCCGCCCTGCGTCGTGCTCTTCGCCCCCACGTTCTGCCCGGTGCCGCTCGACCCGCACGCGGCGAGCGCGAGGGCCAGGGCCGACGTGACGATCGTGACGCTCAGGTTTCTGCTGACTCGCATGGGTCTGCTCCTTATTCAAAGGGAAAGGGCGCTGGGAGCGCTCCGATCCCGGATGGGTGGTGTTTCGAACTGGCTGGGAATGGTCAGGAACCCGTCGGACTGGGCGTTGGGCCTCGTGGGGTGCCGAATGGCATCCGCTCATCGCTTCGACCGGACCCGCGGTTCGCGACCTTCACGTACGACAGAAGCGAGGGTGCTCAGAAGGCGGTGTATCCGCCGTCAACCGGGAGAACCGCTCCGGTGATGTACGACGACTCCGATGACGCGAAGAAGAGGACCGCGTCGGCGACCTCTTCAGGGGTGGCGAGGCGTTGCAGCGGGATTTGAACCTCGCGCTCGCGGCGGTAGACCTCGGGATCGGCGCTGCGCTGGATCGCTGCTTCGATGATCGGGGTGGCGGTCAGGCCAGGTGCGACGACGTTGACGCGGATGTTGCGGGGGGCCCATTCGATCGCTGCGCCCTTGGCGAGCATGATGAGGCCTCCCTTGGCGGCGGAGTACAGGACTTCCCCAGGCTTGCCGACCATGCCGAGCCGTGAACTGACACAGACGAACGAGCCACCTTCAGAAGGCATCAGCGGCGCGAAGTGCTTCATCACCAGGAACGCGCTGAGCAGGTTGCTGTCGAGCACATTCTTCGCGTCGTCGGAAGCCATCTCGGTGAGCGGACTGCTGGCCTGCAGGCCGTGGTTGAGGACGACGACGTCGACGGTGCCGAGGGACTCGGCGGCCTGCTTGGCCAGGTCCTCGACGAACGCCTCGTCATTGAGGTCCCCAGGGACGTACAGATCGTCGGGCTGGGCGGTGTCGAGCCGCTCCCTGCGACCGGTGAGCAGCAGCCGCGCGCCCTCACGGCGGAAGTGGGAACTCACTGCCTGCCCGATGCCACTGCTGGCGCCGGTCACCAGGGCCGCGACGTTCTTGAGTCTCATGTCAGGTATTCCTTCACGGGGGCGGTCGATTCGCGCTCGGCCAGGGGGAGTCGTTCCGGGGCCGGTCAGCCGAGGAATCTGCGGGCGTCGACCGGCCACCGCTGCAGCGACGTGCCCACGCTGTCGGTGACGAGCAGGTCCTCGGAATCGGGGACGCCCGGGCATACGTGTTTTTGCACCGGCGGCACCGCCGCACCACGCCGGCGACGCTGAGGCGGAACTCGCCGACCTGCAGCGGGAGGAGTCTTGTCCAGGAACGCCTGTTCCCGCGTCGAGGATGACCTGATCGGCGACCCAATCGCTGACCACGGTGGCAGTGACCAGCAGCGCGACTCGTATGTATCTCGATCATCTCTGCCCGGCTCTCCTTCTGAGCAACAGGATGGGCGGAATGCCGCGTGGTGGCTCAAACTAACCGCCAGATTGTCGTATGTCGACCATCACGCGGCTGCTCTCGCTGCCGCGTGGTGGCTCAACCTAGCCCCCAGATAGTCGTTTGTCGACTATCTTGGCAGTCGTCCCCACTGACCTGCACTTGTTCTGCCAGTCGGGCGGCTGCCCGGGGTCTGGATGGGATGGCTTGGTGCGGTTGCCGGGGACCACGGTCGCGGACGCTGCGGGGTCAGGGCGGAGGCAAGGGCCCCTCGGGCGCCGTCATGACCCGGACTGGCGATGCCCTCTTGTCTTTACCGGAGGCCGCACAGGGCGAGGAAACGGAGGTTGCGCATCAGCGCACGGGCCCCGCCGGGCTGCTGGGTGCGGATCCGGCCGGGGATGTGCTGCGGCATCAGCCGGGTGTGCCCGGCCAGGACGAGGACGAAAACGCCGGCACCGGCGAGGCAGGCGGTGCGGCGTCCCACCCTTGTCCGAGATTAGCCTTCTTGGTGTGTAACTGATAGTTGACCTGGTGCCCTAGAATTGGCGTATGAGCTTTCAACCTGAGCCCGTCCAGCGGCCTCGTGACCAGATCGAGAGACAGTTGCGCGAGGCAATCGTCTCTTCGGCCTTCAAGCGTGGCGAGCGGCTGCCCAGCGAGGCCGAACTGGCCAGTCAGTTCCAGGTCAGTCGCTCGACGGTGCGAGAGGCGCTGCGGGCGCTGGTGGCCCAGGGGTTCATCTCGAAGGTGCCCGGCGCGGGCGGGGGCAGCTTCGTCCAGACAGTGGACCACGAGTCCCTCCAGAGCCAGCTGTCCGGTTCGCTCGAGACGATCCTCAAGCTCGGCAGTGTGTCGATCCAGGAGGTGACCCGCGTCCGCCGGATGCTGGAGATTCCCGCCGCGCGCCTGGCCGCCGCGCATCGGTCGGATGAGCAGGCGGCAGAGCTGCAGAGCCTTATCCAGCGCCAGGAAGAGATGGTCCGCGAGAAGCGCGACCACCGCGACCCCGAGCTCTTCGAACTCGGCATGGCTCTCTACAACCTGATCGCGGCCGCCAGCGGCAACCGGCTGCTGGCGTCCTTCGTGTCGGCCATGGGCCGGGCGACCCTGCCGGTCTACACCCGTGATCTGAAACCTGAGGACGCGAAGGCGACGCTGGAGCGGAGCCGGGCTCTGGTGGCCGCGATCGTCGCCCAGGACGCGGACGCGGCCGAGGACGCCATGGCGGCCCAACTCGACCTGGCCCACTATGGCGGGCCCGCGGAGAGCGCCACGGACAGCCCGTTCGCAGCGGCCGAGTAGGCAGGAACTGCTCAAGCGCGCGGCAAACCGAACTGCTGCCTGGTCCAATCGCGGGCCACCGCGTCCTCGATGACCATGTTGACGTGGCTGAGGTTCCCCCTCTGACCTGGACAGCTTGATACTGGGACGGATGGTCCCGGAGGAAGCAGTTCCAGGTAGTGAGCAAGCAGAGCAACAAGAGCAAGCAGTACACGGCCGAGTTCAAACGGGACGCGGTCGCGCTCGCGCTGGCCTCGGACAAGATGCCGACCGAGGCTGCGAGGGATCTCGGGGTCAGCGCCGGGGGGGTGTGCAACTGGGTCAACCAGGCGAAGACCCACCAGGGACAGGGCCCGGCCGGCGCCCTCCTGAAAAAGCCGCGGCCATCTTCGCGCAGTAGACGTTGAAGTAGGCGCCCTGTGCGCCTTCGTCGACGCGGAGAACGCAACTTCGACGAACCCGGACGGCCACAGCGTGTCCACGCTGTGCCGAGTGCGCGGCCTGGCCCGGTCCAGCTACTGCTACGCCCACGTGGCTACAGCGCCGGCTCGACACGCGGCAGAAAGCGGAGGAGAGGCTGGTCGGGCGTCCCCCGGATCCACGCGACCCTAGGGGGGGCGGGACCGCGCGGACAACCCCAAACGGGTCGAGCGGCTGATGCGCGAGCGCGGCATCACCGGCGTCATCCCGCGCCGCAGGCGGGGCCTGCCCCGGCAGGCGCGCCGTGTTCGCCACCGACCTGATCGGCCGAGGCTTCGTTCGCAAGCCCCCAGCGCGACATCTGCACCGCCCTGGACCTCGGACCGCCCAAGAAGGTCATCGAACTGGCCCCCAACGCCGACATTGTTGAACTCGCCCCGGGCCGCTGACCAGGCACGGTCCCCGCCCCTAGCGACACGGCCCTCCGGGTGTCCATCGGTTTTTCCCCCAGGTCAACATGCTTTCCACATGAGAGCCCCAGGTTTGGGGCTGACGTAGGTGCCCTTCCGGTCCGGTTGTGGTCACCTTGAGACTCCGGGCGTGGCGCTCCACTCGGCGGGGAGCAGCACGAAGACCGGGCGTCCCGGCTGGTCTTGGGTACTGCTCAAACGCACCCTTGCGCCGACCCAGGGCTTTTCTTGTGGGCCGCCGCGGATCAAGCCGTCGATGAGTGGGCCCTCGTCAAGCTGGATCATCGTAAGGCGTTTCCTGGGTGGCGTCGGGGTGAAGACCACCCGGCCGTGTCCGGCGCTCTCTTCCCAGCGGAAGCGGTCACTGCCGCAGATCCGGCAGGTCGTAGCCGGGCGTGGCTGCGGCGAGGAGCACCATCGGCAGCGCTGGTACCGCAATGCGCTTTGATGGTCGGCAACGGTACTGGTCTCTTCCTGCATCGTCCCTCCTGCCGGACAGGGCTGAGTCCCCGTCAGATCTACTCCACGGTCGTGATAGGCGACCGATGGAAACCGCCCGTCATCCTGTTCCTCGCTCGGCTTGCGGCGTCTCGACTGACTGAATCGTGCATCTCGACCTCCGGGAAGCGGTGTTCAGGGGCACCGGGTGCGGTTCGTGGCCGTGAGAGGGGGTCAGTGCAGTTCGACGTCGAGGCGCGAGCGCAACTCCTCGATGGTGGTGCCGTAGGTCTCCAGCACGTGGACACCGTCGGGTCGCAGGTCGAAGGTGGCGACCTCGGTGTAGACGCGGCTGACGCAGCCGACGCCGGTGAGTGGGTAGGTGCACTTGGGGACGAGTTTGGGCGCTCGGGACTTGGTGAAGAGCGTCATCATCACGTAAGTGTCCTTGGCGCCGATGGCGAGGTCCATGGCGCCGCCGACGGCGGGGATGTCGTCGGGCTTGCCGGTGTGCCAGTTGGCCAGGTCGCCGTGTTCGGAGACCTGGTAGGCGCCGAGTACGCAGATGTCGAGGTGGCCGCCGCGCATCATGGCGAATGAGTCGGCGTGGTGGAAGTATGCCGCTCCAGCAAGTTCGGTGACCGGCACCTTGCCGGCGTTGGTGAGGTCGGGGTCGATCTCGGCGCCTTCGGCCTTCGGCCCCATGCCGAGCATGCCGTTCTCGGTGTGGAGGACGACGCCGAGCTCTGGGGGCAGGTGATCGGCGATCTTGGTCGGCTGGCCGATGCCGAGGTTGACGAACGCGCCGGCCGGGATGTCCCGGGCGATCATGGCGGCCAGTTCCTCCATGCTGAGAGGGTGGTCGACGGCCACGGGGGCCTTGCCCGCATGCGCGGCAGTTGTCGAGGCGGTGGTGTCGCTCATCGTGCCCCCTGGACGGTGTAGTGACGGGCCTTGACCGCGACGATGCGGTCGACGTAAACGGAGGGCGTGACGACCGCCTCGGGGGCGAGCCCGCCGAGCGGGACGACCTCGTCAACCTGGACGATCGTGGTGGTGGCGGCCGCCGCCATCACGGGGCCGAAGTTGCGGGCGGTCTTGCGGTAGACGAGGTTGCCCATCGGGTCGGCCCGATGGGCGGAGATGAGGGCGTAGTCGCCGTGGATCGGATATTCCAGCAGGTAGTCGCGTCCGTCGATGGTGCGCACTTCCTTCCCCTCGGCGAGCGGGGTGCCCACCGCGGTCGGGCAGTAGAACGCGCCGATCCCGGCGCCGGCGGCCCGCATCCGCTCGGCGAGGTTGCCCTGGGGTACCACCTCGAGCTCGACCTTGCCCTCGCGGTAGAGCGCGTCGAAGACGTAGGAGTCGACCTGCCGCGGAAAGGAGCACAGCACCTTGCGCACCCGGCCGGCCGCGAGCAGCGCGGCCAGGCCGACGTCGCCGTTGCCGGCGTTGTTGGACACGATCGTGAGGTCTTTCGCGCCCTGCCGGATGAGGGCGTCGATGAGGTCGAACGGCATCCCGGCCAGGCCGAAGCCGCCGACCAGGACGGTGGAGCCGTCCTCGATCCCCGCGACGGCCTCGTCGGTTGATTCCAGCACGGTCGCGCGGCTCACCTGGACACCTCAAGGTTCTCCAGGACGACGGCCAGGCCCTGGCCGACGCCGATACAGATCGCGGCCACGCCGTACCGCTCGCGGCGTTCCTTCAGCACGGCGGCCAGGGTCCCCAAGAGACGGCCGCCGGAAGCGCCCAGCGGGTGCCCGATCGCGATGGCCCCGCCGCGCTGGTTGACGATCCCGGGATCGCGCAGGCCGTCCTTGAGCCAGGTGTCGATGCAGGCCAGCGACTGGACGGCGAAGGCCTCATTGAGCTCGACCGCGCCGACCTGGTCCCAGGTGATCCCGGCGCGGGCGAGTGCCCGGTTGGCCGCCTCGACCGGGGCGTAGCCGAAGTCCTGTGGGTCCAGGGCCATCGCGCCTCTGCCGAGGATCCGGCCGAGCGGGTCTCGGCCGATGGCCGCTGCCGCGGACTCACTGCCGAGGATGACCGCGGAGGCGCCGTCGGAGAGCGGCGAGGCGTTGCCCGCGGTGATGGTGCCGTCCGGCCGGAACGAAGGCTTGAGCCCGGCCAGCTTCCCGGTGCTCGAGCCCGCTCGGATGCCCTCGTCCCGGCTCAGTTCGGCGACCGGGGTGACCAGCGGGTCGTAGAAGCCGTCCTCCCACGCCTGCTGCGCCAGGCGGTGGGAGCGCACGGCGAACTCGTCTTGGCGCTCGCGGGAGATGCCGAAGCGCTCCTGGAGCTGCTCGTTGCACTCCCCCAGTGCGACGGTCCACTCCTTCGGCATCCGCGGGTTGACCAGTCGCCAGCCCAGCGTGGTCGACACCGCGGTCACGTCGCCCGCCGAGAAGGCCCGCGACGGCTTGGGCAGCACCCATGGCGCCCGCGTCATCGACTCGACGCCGCCCACGAGAACAATCTCGGCGTCACCCGTCTCGATCGTCCGGGAGCCGGCCATCGCCGCGTCCAGGCTGGAGCCGCACAGCCGATTGACCGTCGTACCCGGCACGCTGGTCGGCACCCCGGCCAGCAGCGCCGCCATCCGGCCCACGTTGCGGTTCTCCTCGCCGGCGCCGTTGGCGTTGCCCCAGACGACCTCGTCGATCGCCGCGGGATCCAGCGACGGCGTCTGCGCGAGCACACCGCTGATCGCGGCAGCGGCCAGATCGTCAGGCCGTACGTCGGCCAGCGCGCCGTTGAACTTGCCGAACGGTGTCCGCGCGGCGGAGTAGAGGAATGCATTGCTCATGGCTCGACGCTAGACCGGAGCGCCGATACCGTGAAGTATCAATATCTACCCCGATTGAGACGCTGAAGCTATGGATCTGCGGCAGCTCCGCTACTTCGTCGCCGTCGCGGAAGAGCGCCACTTCGGACGCGCGGCCGAACGGCTCCACATGGCACAACCGCCGCTGTCCCAGGCCATCCGGCGACTCGAAGCCGAACTCGGCGTCGAGCTGTTCCAGCGCACCACCCGGCGCGTCGACCTCACCAGTGCCGGCCGCGCCTACCTGGACCGGGTGCGGGCGATCCTCGCCGAGGTCGACGCCGCCGCCCACCACGCCCGCCGGGTCGCCGCCGGCGCGGTCGGTCACCTCACCCTCGGCTGCGTCGGTTCCGCGACCTACAGTCTGCTGCCGACGCTGTCACGTCACCTCGCCACCGAACTGCCGGGCATCGACTTCTCCTTCCGCGGCGAAATGCTCGCGCCGGATCAGGTGGAGGCACTGCGCAGCGGCGCGATCGACGTGGCCCTGCTGCGCCCGCCCGTGGCCGACCCTGCCCTCACCGTCCATACCCTGCGCCGAGACCGCCTCGTGGTGGCTCTCCCGGTCGAGCACCCCCTCGCACCCAAGACCCAGGTGCGCGCCGCCGACCTCGCCGGCGTCGACCTGATCGTGCATTGGGCGGACCGCCACTCGGTGATGCACGATGTCGTGTTCGGTGTTCTGCGCGACGCCGGTGTCGAACCGCACGTCCGACACGAGGTCGGCGAGACCTCGACGCTCATCACCCTCGTCGCCGGCGGTCTCGGAGTCGCGGTCGTGCCCGAGCCGGTAACGGCACTCACGCTCCGCGGTGTTGTCTACCGACCTCTGGTGCGTCCGGCAGCGGCGATCGAACTCGCCGTCGCCTACCGCGCCGACCGCGGTGAACCGCACCTGGCTCTCACGGTCGAGGTCATCCGCAAGCTCTTTTGACCCGCCACTTCATGCTGCTGACGGGCGGCTTCGTCGTGGCCGCCGGGCTCGCAGCGGGGCGCCCAACGGCATGGCCTCCATGTGCTTCCTCGCCGGCCCCGGTCTGCTGATGCGACTGGTGCCGGCGAAGACCCGCGGGGTGATCACAGGCCTGCTGGTGGCCATCCAGAGAGTGATCGCCATCGCTGCGATTCAAGGAGGCGGGCTGGTGCTGGACGCCCACATGCGCCAGGCCTCAGGCTCGTCGGCGGTCCCTGAACCAGCTCGCCGCCACGCTGGGCATCCCCACCCTGACCGACCTCGGCTATGAGAACGCGGGCGACGGCTTCCGCCATCCGGTCAAGAAGCCCAAGGGTGGCGAACTCACCGAGTCCGACAAGACGTTCAACGCCGTGATCCGAGGCGTCCACGCGGTCGCCGAGCGCGCCAACGCCCTGCTGAAGGTCACCTTCAAGGCCCTGCGCCGGGTCAGCCTCGACCCGTCGGCCATCACCCGCATCGCCCGAGCCGCCCTCGTCCTCCTGCAACTGGAACACGACCACACAGCCTGAAGATCACGAACCGTCACAACAAGTTACCGAGAAGGGTTCATTGACGTGGGTTGTGGTCGAGGTTACGTTGGCGATCGATAAACGTCGTACATTAGAAACATCGAACATTAGGCAGAGGTGTCTCTTGTCCGTCAAAGCTACCCGGCGCCGTGTGGCGTCTGTGCTCGCTGGCGTCGGGGCCCTAGCGCTCGCCAGCCAGAGTGGTGTCGGATATGTGGTTGGTCCCAAGAGCTGCATCACCCTCGCGATCCTGACCGCCCTGGGCCGAGAGGACGAGATCGCGCTCCACATCGAGGTCGCGCTGAGGGACGGGCTCACTACTGACGACATCCGCGAGGTTCTGCTGCCCACCGCGCCCGATGCTGGTGTCTCTCTGGCCCGTGGAGCGGTCCTCGATGCCGAGAAGACGCTCGAGCGGCTCGCTACGGAGGTTGGCGAGTGACCAGCGAACCGGCGGACCGCCCGGTCGTCGTGGTGCTGGGCGCGCGCAACCTCGGCGGTGCCGTGCTGCGGCATTTCGTCGAGCAGGGGTGGCAGGGTGCTGCGATCGCGCGCAGCGAGGACACGCTCGAGCAGGTGCGGGCGTCGAGAGCGCTGGGGGTCGCGGCGGACGTCACCGACCCACTGCAGCTCCGCACCGCGCTCGAGCATGTGCGTCAGGTTCTGGGGCGCCTCGACGCGCTGGTCAACGCGGCTGGCGTCGGGATCCCCAAGCCCGGTGAGCAGTACGGCGGCGGCCAGATCGCCGACGCCGACCTGGACAGCTGGGAGCGATGGGCCGACGCGATCGGGCGGCAGGCGTTCGTCTTCCTCTCCGAGGGGGCTCGTGCGCTGCGTGCTAGCGGGAGAGGTGCTCTGGTGCAGATCGGCAACGGCCTGGCACTGCGCCCCAAGATGGGGGAGGGCCTGTGGGCCGCCGGACAGCAGGCCGCGCGGAGCCTGGTCCACGCTGCGGCGGAGGAGCTGCGCCACGACGGAGTCCGGGTGGCGACCGTCCTGGTCGATGCGCTCGTGGACTCGCCCAAGCTCGAGGCGCTGCGCGCCAACCCTCCGAAGATCGCTGCAGGGGCTCCGCGCCTGCCGGATCACGATGCGCTCGCCGACATGGGGGCCATCGCCGAAGCTGTCCACTTCGCGGCCACGCGCGACCCGCGTGGTCTCGTCGTGGAAATCGTCGTCACTGCCGCCAGCCGCCCCTGGGTCCCGAGATAAGGGTCCTGTGCGCTGAGCGCTTCCACCCAATCGAACTCCGCAAAGGACTCCCACTCGTGTAGGTAGCGGTAGCCGGTGGGCACCGAAATCCCGGTGTCCCGGGCGAGTTGGGCCATCCGTGTGCCGTCGACGAACCAGCGCAGCACCAGCACCGCCTGCTTGAAGACGCCCAGCGCGCGGGTGTCCTTGCGGGTTCCGAGTCGCTCGCGGTGCCCGCGCAGCAGCTGCGCAAGATGCTCGGCGGTCTCCCTGCGGACATCGAGCACGGCGGTGCAGGTGATACTGGAGGGCACGTGGAGCCTCTGGTTGTACGGAACCTGATCTTGGCAGACCCGTTCCTATCAGGGGCTTCACTCATATCTGACGCCAGGTCACCGTCCCGCGCACGGTGGTGTGATCACACACCGCAACCATCACGTTGCTGAGAAGACCTCAGTGGCCAGCGTGGGTGAACTGCTGGGAAGGCCGAGCCGACGAGCCGAACTATAAGGGCCGCTTCCGCTCGTCGATGTCCGTGGACATTCCGCAGGGCCGGGACCTGAACATCGTCCGCGTGCACCGCCGCTGGGGCATGGTCAGCATTCCCAGGGTGGGCCGGGTCCGCTTCCGCTGGACCAAGGATCTCCCGGTCGGCAAGCGCGCTGACAAGGAGAACCGGATCACCGGCGCCCGGCTGGTCAAGGACGCGTTGGGCTGGCACATCGCCTTCCGCGTCCAGAGCCTCCCACGCGCCCCCGAGCCCCACCAGGGGCCCAAGGTCGGCATCGACGCCGGGGTGAACATCCCCCTGGCCCTGTCCAACGAGGACCACCAGGACCACGGGCGCCGGCCTCGGCTTCTGGATGGCACCGCCGACTGGGACAAGTGGCTGACCTCCAAGGAGAAGGCCAAGCTCCTCCAGCTGGAGCGGCAGGCCGCGCACCGCAGGACGTTCCGCAAGCGCGGGGAGAAGACCTCCAGGCGGTTGCAGCACACCTACGACCAGATCAAGCAGCTTCGAGCCAAAGCCACGCGACGAGCCCTTGACTGGCAGCACCAGACCACCACCTATCTCGCCCGCACCTACGGCGTGCTGGTGGTCGAACAGCTCAACATCCCCGGCATGACCAAGAGCCCGGCCCCCAAGCCCGACCCCGCAGGCGAGGGCGCGTTCCTGCGCAACGGGGCCAGGGCGAAGGCCGGACTGAACCGCTCCATCGCGCAAGAGGCGTGGGGTCGGACCGTGACGATGCTGACGTACAAGAGCGCCCGATACGGCGGCCGGCTCGTCAAGGTCCCCGCCCCTCACACCTCCCAGCGATGCTCAGCCTGCCAATGCACCACCCCCTACAGCCGAGAGAGCCAGGGACTGTTCTCCTGTAAGAATCCCGACTGCGGCTGGGCGGCGAACGCCGACTGGAACGCAGCCAGGAACATCTTGCACCTGTACCGGATCGGCCACGTCATCGTGGAGGTCCCGGCCGCCGGAAGGCGCGGTCGCAGGGCGGGTAAAACCGTCAAGCCTGTCGCCGCAAGGTAGACGGGAATCCCCTTCCTGAGCCTGCGAAGGCAGGGGAGAGCTTCAAATGGCGCTCATGTCACTGGATCCGACCGGCAAGGAACGCCGCCGCTGGACGGTGCGCCGGAAGGCAGCCCTGAACGCCTTCCGGATCACCTTTCGAAGGACGCCTCACCCCCACCACCAGCAACTGACTCAACAACCAAGATCAGCCGTTGATTGGACGGACCCGGGCAGCACCCTTGGCTGGACGGGCCCGGCTGAGGAGTCGGGTTCATCGGGGTTGCCGTGAAGGATTGCTTCGACGGCGGAGGCGGCGGACCGCAGCCGGGCGATCCATGTCTTCACGTCTCGGCCCGGGCTTGCTGGGGGGAGTTGCGCGAGGCGCAGGAGCATCGCGATGTTGCCGTCCGAGCTGAGAACGGGGGTCATCAGGCCGGCGATGTCGTAGGTCTGGCTGTCCTCGAACTCGCCGCTGTGGGAGTAGTAGGGCATCAGTTCCGCCATCCGGGCGAGCAGGGAGCGTTCTGCTGCCGGTGTGAGGCCGCCGGTGGCGTACTTGTCCATCAGCCGCTCGAGGTCGTGGCGGGTTGCTGTGTCTGCCGGCTTCGCCTCCCAGGCGGCGTAGCCGCGGTCGCGGATCTTTGCCAGACGGTTTTGCAGGGTCTTGGCGGTTTCGGGGTCCTTGCCGGCGAATGCGAGCCAGCGTTCAATGGCCGTTTCGGGGGCCCACGCCATGTAGGCCTCGCCGAGCGGCGGCTTCATCGGAAGCCGCTCTCCGATCAGCTCGCGCATCAGGGCGCGGCCGCCGTGGGCCACGGCGGCGGTGGTGAGCTCGTCCTCGTTGGCAGCCACCATCACCGCGGCCTCACAGCGGAGTTCGTCGGCCAGCGCCTCGATCTGTGTCCGCGCGAGGTCGGCCAGTCGGAGGCCGGCGATCAGCTCGCCGTCCCCCCGGGCCGTCATGCCGTGCGGCGAGAATCCGCCGTATCCCCCCTGGAAGAAGAGCAGCGGGGTCACCTGCCGGCTTACGTCCATCGCGCTGACGGCGCAAAGCTGGATGTAGTGATCGCCGGCCTCGATGGCCTCGGTGGGGAAGCAGTGGATGTGCGCCACAGCGTCGAAGAGCATGGGAGCGCCGAGCGGCGAAGGGCTCCAGTCGACGTTGGAGAACTTCTCCGGCCCTGAGGAGGCCATCGTGCGGCAGAGACCGGCCTGGTCGTGGGCGAGCACATTGATGCAGAAGGCCTTCGACGTCCTCAGGCGGGCGAACGTCCGTGAGGAGGTCGTCGGGAGAAAGGCCACGAGGGGCGGATCGAGAGAGACCGAGGTGAACGTTCCCACCACCATCCCGACCGGCTCTCCTGCGTCGTCGAGGCCTGTCACGACCGTGACACCGGTGGGGTAGTGGCCCATGACCTCCCGGTAGCGGGTGGGGTCGATCGAAGTGATCGGTTCTTGCATGGTCTGCTCCTTGCGTCGGCCTGCACGGCCATCGTCCGCCATCTATCGGACATTGCGCAAGACTGTAAATGTCTGACGTTCCATGCCCTGCCTGCGGCTGGAAGGGAGGTGTGATGCAGGCCGTCCAAAGCGTTGACGGCCTGTGTCAGCGGGGTTACATTCGCCCTCGTTGGCAAACATCACACATTAACGAGAGGTGTACGTTGTCTATCAAATTCCTAAGGCGCCGCAAAGCACCTCTCGCTTCTTTCGTCGCCGGCGTCGTCGCGCTCGCACTGACCGCATGCGGCGGTGGCGGATCGTCGCCGGCCGGCAGCGGCAAGGGGGGGACGCTGACCGTCGCAGTCTCGGGCGATGCGCTGAACCTTGATACGACGAACTGCCAGCCGATCCTCTACTGCGATGTCGCCTACGACTCCCTGACTCACATCTCCGCGAAGACGGGCGAGGTGGGTCCGGACCTCGCGACGTCCTGGAAGTGGGTCGACGACAGCCATCAGAAGCTCGAACTCACGCTGCGCAAGGACGCCAGGTTCAATGACGGGACCCCGCTGACCGGCGAGGCCGCTGCCACGTCGATCAACTCTTACCTGGGTGCTGGAGGGGCGTTCTCCTCGACGAGCTACCCGATGAAGGAGGCGAAGGCCTCGGGCGAGCACACCGTGGTCATCTCCTACTCGACTCCCATCACGGAGCGGTATGCCCTTTATCTACTCTCGGGCCAGAGCGGTCTCGGCGACATCGTCGGGCCGGAGAGTGCGGCCAACCGGAAGAAGCTGAACAGTGCTACGGACGGCATCGGCCCCTACAAGCTCGATGCTTCGCAGACGGTCAAGGGCGTGTCCTACGTCTATGTTCCGAACGACCAGTACTTCAACCAGAGCGCGATCAAATACTCGAAGATCGTCCTCAAGCCGATGTCAGATCCGCAGAGCCGGCTCAACGCGCTGCAGTCGGGCCAGGTCGACTTGGCGACCAACCTGCGGACGCAGGACGTGCAGACGGTAAAGAAGGCCGGCTACACCGTCTCTCGTGGCAATCTGGGCTCGTTCTACTCCCTGGCCCTCCTCAAGCGTGACTCCGGTCCTCTCGCGGATGTCAGGGTCCGCCAGGCGCTCTCGTACGCCACACCCCGGCAGGACATCGTCGACGCGCTCTACGGCTCGGATGCCGTTGCGACGTCGTCGATGATCCCGAAGGGAGCCGAGGGCTACAACGCGAAGAACACCGACATGTACTCCCTGGACCTCGACAAGGCGAAGAAGCTGCTGTCGCAGGCGGGATATGGCGACGGGTTCACGCTCACCGTTCTCGACTCGTCATTCTTCGATGCGGGCAGCTCCCTGGGCCAAGCGCTGAAGGCGGCCTACGCCAAGATCGGGGTCACGCTGAAACTCGTGACGTCGAACGCGCCTCCGGGCAGCGTGGCGAAGGAGGCGGCCACGGGCAAGTACGACGCCGAGATCCTTTCGAACGGCGGGAACGGCCTGTCGGCTGCGGCTTACGGCCATTTCAGGCCCGGTGGCCTCTCCAACCCGCTGAAGACCCCGCTGGACGGGACGCTCGAGGCGGCACTGCGGGAGGCGGCGCTGAGCGCGCCGGAGGATCAGGAGCAGAAGATGGTGGAGGCGACCACCATTCTGGACGAGCTCGTGTACGCGGTTCCGGTCGCGAGCGTTCCTACGGTGCAGGGGGTCAACTCGAAGATCAAGAACGTCGTCGGGGAGTACTGGACGACCGAGGCGGATCCTTTCGGCCCCACGGCATCCGAGGCCTGGGCATCCGGCGAGTGAACGAGCGGGCCCGCGCCGTACGGATCGGCGCGGGCCGGCGTTCGCCGGCCTTCCGGGACCGGACGGCCGCTCGCGTGGCAGGTCGAGAGTTGGAGGGGTGAACGCTATGAGCGGGCCGGTTGCGGTTGTCGCCGGCGCAGCGACGCCGATTGGCCGGGAAGTCGCGCGACTTCTGCACGAGGACGGAGTATCGCTGGTGCTGACGGACATCAATGCCGACCACTTGGCGGTGGTCGCCGCCGAAATGGGGCAGACCGGTTACGGCGTCGCCACCCGGGTGCTCGACGTGAACGAGCCGGAAGCGTGGGTCCGTCTGTTCCAGCACGTCGAGGCATCGATGGGACCTGTCCAGATCCTCGTCAATGCGGCCGACTTCGACCCGGGGCCCGCGGTCGCCGGCATGTCTGTCGGCGACTGGGCGCGTACCGTCGCAATCAACCTGAGCGGCGTCGTTTACGGGCTGGCCGCCCTGGCGCCCAGGATCCAGGGCCGTCCCCTGCCGGTGTCGATCATGACGACCAACGGGCAGCGGGCCGAAGACGGCGACCATGGCCCCTGTTACGTCGCCCGTCGCGCCGCGCTGGCGATCGCCGACCGGTGGGCCGGCGAACTCGCCGCAGACGGAGTGCGCGTTGTCGCCTCGCACATCCCGGCCTCGGACCCGGGCGCCGTGCCCGCCCTGGTCCGCCGCGCGGTTCACGCCCTCGACCCGAGACGGGCCCCCGCGGGCTCGCATGCGCCGGAGGTGGGCGACTCATGACTCACCTCGCACTGAGATGCACATTGTTCTGCATAAGCCATCCGGATCATCAGGAGAACGAACATGCCGACTCGCGCACCCTCCCGGGCTAGCCACCCCAAACGGTGGCTCATCGCGCCGGGAGCGACGGTCATCGCTCGCATCGGTTCCGTTGCGGCGAGTCGATACTCCTTCGCTCTGACGGTCCGTGAACTCTCGGCCGGGCCGGCCCATGTCTCCCGGAGCCGGTCGTGGCACATTTGATCCTGCGCCGGCTGTTGCTGGCCATCCCCTTGCTCTTCATCGTCTCGGTCCTCACGTTCGTCCTCACGAACCTCGGCCCGGGCGACCCGGCAGCCACGATCCTCGGCAATTCGGCGACTCCGGAGTCGATTGCCGCGCTCAACCACCAGCTCGGGCTCGACCGGTCCATCGCGGTGCAGTACTGGAACTGGCTTCACGCAGCGCTGAGCGGTGACCTCGGAACATCGGTAGTGACGTCGCAGAGCGTCGGGCAGGCCATCTCGCAGCGCCTGGGCGCCACTCTCTCACTCGTCATGCTCAGCACGCTCGTCGCCGTGGTCATAGGCGTCGGACTCGGCCTGGTCAGTGCCCTGCGCGGCGGGATCCTCGGCCGGGTCACGGACATCCTCTCGATCGGCGGCTACGTGATCCCCAACTTCTGGCTCGGGCTGCTTCTCGTCTATTTCTTCTCGGTCAGCCTCGGCTGGCTTCCCGCGACGGGCTACGTCAGCCCGGCCGACTCGATCGGAGAGTGGATCCGGTCGATGGTGCTCCCCGTGCTTGCGCTGTCGGTCATGGGGATCACGGGCGTCGCCAAACAGACCCGTGATGCCCTCCGGGAGGTCATGAGCCGGGAATTCATCACGGCGCTGCGGGCGGACGGTTTTCCCGAATGGCAGATCATTTTGCGGCATGGTCTGCGCAACGCCGCCATCCCGATTGTCACCGTCACGGGAGTCCTGTTCATCGGGATGTTCGGAGGAACGGTACTGATCGAATCTGTCTTCGTTGTGCCGGGAATCGGCGGATTGGCAGTCACTTCGGCCCAGACGGGGGACTTCCAGTCGCTCCAAGGCGTGGCAGTCGTATTCGGCCTCGTGGTCGTGGGCGCCAACCTTGCCGTCGACCTTCTCTATGGATGGTTCAACCCGAAGGTGCGTGTGCAGTGAACCAGAAAAGTCGTCCCGAGGAGGTCACCGCTCCGCCTCGCCCGTGGCGTGCGATGGCTCGGCAGTTCCTCGGCAACCGGCTGGCCACCGGGGCGCTCATCGTCCTCGCGGCCATCGTGATCGCCTGTGCCGCAGCGCCAGTGCTCACCAGCTCGGGGCCGACTGACACCAGTCTCGGCGAAAGCCTTCAGGGGCCAAGTGCCCGTCATCTGCTCGGCACCGACCAACTGGGTCGTGACCTGCTGACGCGCGTGCTCTTCGGTGGAAGAAGCACCCTGCTCCACGCCCTCATCGTCAGCCTTGTCGCTGTGGGGGTGGCGGTCCCCCTCGGGATCGTGGCGGGGTACGTCGGCGGCTGGGCCGACCGCGTGATCGCGACCGTGACCGACATCGTCATGTCACTCCCGGCGATGATCGTGATGCTGGTCGTGATGACTGCCTTCTCCGAGCATCTCCCGGTCGCGATGGCCGCGCTCGGGCTCATACTCGCACCGCCCATCGTGCGGAATGTCCGTGGTGCCGCCCTCGCGGTCAGGAATGAACTGTTCATCGACGCCGCGAAGGTGGCGGGCCTTTCCAAGGGCCGGATCGTCTTCCGGCATGTCTTTCCCCGTGTCCTCGGACCCATCCTGGTGCAGGCAGCGCTGGCGACTGCTCTGGGCCTGCAGTTCGCCGTGGGCCTGTCGTTCCTGGGCTTCGGCGCGCAGCCCCCGAGCCCCGACTGGGGATCGATGATCTCCGAAGGTTCGCAGGTCCTGAACTCCAGCCCCTGGCCGCTGCTCGCCGGGGGGATCGCGCTCGGCCTCGTGAGCCTGACGCTCGTTCTGGTCGGAGACGGGCTGCGCGATATGGCAGTCGAATCCTGGACCGGGTCACCGAGTCGGCGGAGGCGGCGTCCCGCTCGGCCGCCGGTGATGGTCAGTCAGGCGCCCAGGTCCCAGGACGGTCCGGAAACGGAGAAACCCGCGCCCGACGAAGCGCTGCTCGTCGTGCGCGGCCTCTCGGTGGCCTTCACGACGGGCGGAACGGAGCGAAAGGTTGTCAGCGACCTCAACCTGACGATCGCCCCGGGCGAGATCGTCGGGATCGTCGGTGAATCAGGCTGCGGCAAGAGTTCGGTCAGCCGCGCGGTCTCCCGGCTCCTCGCGAGCGGCGGCGAGATCGTCGGCGGCTCGATCCGATTCGCGGACAAGGATGTTGCCTCCCTCAAGGGGGAGGACCTGTACGAATACCGCCGCCACTCGGTGAGCTACGTCGCCCAGGATCCGATGACGGCCCTGGACCCCTCGTTGCGCGTCGGCGTCCTTCTCCGCCGGATTGTCCAGGCCGGCGAGGGACTTTCGCGCCGCGCCGCCGATGCACGTGTCTTGGAGCTTCTGGCCCAGGTACAGCTCCCCGATCCGGCGGCGGTCGCCAAACGCTATCCGCATGAACTCTCTGGCGGAATGGCTCAACGAGTCGGCATCGCGCGGGCGATCGCCACCAAGCCGCGGCTGCTGATCGCCGACGAGCCGACCACGGCACTCGACGTCACGGTCCAGGCGGAGATCCTCGGCCTGCTCAGGTCGCTCCAGCAGCAGCTCGGCATGGCAGTCCTCCTCGTCAGCCATGACTGGGGCGTCGTTGCGCAGATCTGCGACCGCGTCGTAGTGATGTACGGCGGCGAGGTGGTCGAACGCGGGCGTCTGGAGAAGGTTGCGCGCGAGCCCGCGCATCCGTACACCGCGGCTCTGCTTGCGTGCCGGCCCTCCAGCGTCGTCGACGACGACCTTCCCCTGCCGACGATCCTCGGCTCCGTCCTGTCGCCGGGCGAGTGGCCCACAGGCTGCCGGTTCGCCGCACGATGTACCCACCGCACCGAGTCCTGCGACGCGGCGCCCATCCCCGTCTCCGCCGTGGCGTCGGCACACGACGTGCGCTGCATCCACCCACTTCGCGACGGAGACAGCACGGAGGTAACCGCAGATGTCTGACACCCCTGTCCTCGAGGTATCCGGGCTGACAGTCGAGTACCGGCGTGGTCGAAAGCGCGTGCCGGCCGTGTCCGACGTGAGCTTCTCGATCCGCGAAGGCGAGACGGTGGGACTGGTCGGTGAGAGCGGATCCGGCAAGACCACCATCGGCCGCGCGATTCTCGGCCTCGTCCCGGTGAGCGCCGGCAGTATCGTCTTCGACGGGCATGACGTGACCGGCCCGGCCCACCACGCCAGGCGCCGCGAAGAGGGCCAGATCCGTGCCGTGTTCCAAGATCCTTACAGTTCGCTGAATCCTTCGCTCCCCGTGGCCGCAAGCCTGGCGGAGGAGTGCGGCACGGGCGGGCGCAGCCGGGAAGCGACGTTCGCGAGGATGGTCGACCTGTTCGAGAAGGTTGGTCTGCCTTCGACCGTGGTCTCGAGCTATCCCGGACGGCTCTCGGGAGGACAGCGCCAGCGCGTGGCGATCGCCCGAGCGCTCATGAGCGATCCACGGCTGATCATCTGCGACGAGCCGGTGAGCGCGCTCGACGTATCGGTCCAGGCGCAGGTGCTGAACCTGCTGCGCCAGATCCAGCGTGTGCGATCGCTCAGCTACTGCTTCGTCGGCCACGACCTGGACGTCGTGCGTTACATGTCTGACTGGATCGTGGTGCTCTATCGCGGGCATGTCCTGGAGGACGGACCAGCACGGACTGTGGCCCAGTCGCCCCGACACCCTTACACGAGAGCGCTGGTGGCCGCCTCTCCTCACCCCGTGGTGTCGCCGGAGGACATCGCAACCCGCCCGCCTTCGAGCCTGAACGCCGCAATGGTCACCACCGGCTGCCCTTTCGCTCCGCGGTGTCCCGTGGCGATCGACGTGTGCTGGACCGAGCGGCCGCCGGTGTGCACAGCGCCGGACGGCGGCAAGGTCGCATGTCACCGGTATGACCCGGTGAAGGACACCACTCCCACCGCCGAGCCGGCCGCGGGCGGCTCGCCAGTCGAAGTGCCCGCGCCGGTCGCGCCGCGGACGCGTTGACCCTGGCTGCGCCGTAACGCACCGAGAGGGCCCGGCCGGATCTTCTGATCCGGCCCGGCCCTCTCAGTGCGAAGGGCCCGGTGATCAGCCCGTGATGCTCGCCGTCGGTCCGTCGATCCACTCCTTGGCAGCGGGCTCTTGGACGATCCGGTTCTCGACATGGCCGATTCCGTCGATCTCCACGCGGACCAGGTCACCGGGGACGAGGAACCGGTCCTCCATCACTCCGACTCCGCCGGGGGTGCCGGTCGCGATGAGGTCCCCGACCTCGAGGGTGGCGGCGCTCGAGAGCTCCTCGATCAGCTTGTAGCAATCGAAGATCAAGTTGGCGGTGTTGGAGTTCTGCCGGATCTCGCCGTTCACGATGGTGCGGATACCCAGGCTGTGAGGGTCGAGTTCGTCGGGAGTGACCAGCCACGGTCCGACGACGCCGTGTCCGTCGAAAGACTTGCCGAGCACCCACTGGCCACCGCGCATCTGGAAGTCACGGACGCTGTAGTCGTTCACGATGGTGAAGCCGGCGATGACCTCATGCGCGCGCTCCCTGCTGACGTGCCGGCAGCGCTTCCCGATCACGATGCCCAGCTCGCACTCGAAGTCGAGCTTGTCCGAGACCGCCGGGCGCTCGACGTCCACGTACGGCCCTGTGACCGTGTTGGGCATCTTGGCGAAGACAGTGGGGAACTCCGGAAACGGCTTACCGGTCTCGCGGACGTGTTCGGCGTAGTTCATCCCGATCGCCCAGAACTTGGGCGGGTCCGGAATGGGTGACATCAGCGCTGATGTGTCCAGCGCCGAGCGCGCCGCGCCGGAAGCGATTGCGGCACTGACGGCGTCGAGGCCTGCCTGGCCGAGCGCGAGGATTCCCGTCAGGGTGCCGGGGAGGCCAGGGGCTGCCTTCCCGAGGTCGACGACCTCGTCGCCGACGACGGCGACCGCCACCGTACCGGCTTCTGTACGGACTGTCGCAAGCCTCATGGGGCTTCTCCCATCTGTCCTTCCGGTCCCGGAAGTCCATTGTCGTTATTGGAGAGGCACAGACCTCTCGCCGAAGTTTGGCACGCAAAAGACTGATTGACAAATGTCGGACCGAGTTCTAGCGTCCCCAAGTAGACGGACGGTGCAACCGTGCACACGGGATTCGTCACATGGCAGGGGACGCGTGTGCGCCCGTGCGAGCGATGGGAAGTAATCAATGACCACTGTGGATGTGGAAACGATCCGCACCGGTGAGCCCGCGTCGGTGGGCGCCGGTCAGCCCGACTTCGAGGAGCGCACCGACCGCCTCATCGAGAAGGCGAAGGTGCTGATCCCGACTCTGCGAGCCCGTGCGCAGGAGGCCGAGGCGCTCCGGTACCAGCCGCCGCAGACCGTGAAGGACGCCGAGTTCCTCATGGACGCGCTGACTCCGCGGGTCTGGGGCGGCCAGGGACTCGGGTCCCGGGCGCTGTGCGAGGTCGCGCGGGTGCTCGCGCACGGCGACACCTCTGCCGCCTGGACGCTCGCGTTCCTCATGGAACACAGCTGGATGGCGGCGCACCTCAAGTGGGAGGCACAGGAGGAGCTGTTCAAGGGACGCACGTTCATCCTCGCTTCGGCGCCGCTGACGCCGGCCGGCAAGGCGGAGGTGGTGGAGGGAGGGTTCCGCGTCACCGGCACCTTCCGGTACGCCTCGGGACTGTGGAACTCCACCCACACGTTCCTTTCGTCGATGGTGAACATCGACGGGAGCCTGACGCCGATGACGTTCCTCATCGAGCTCGACCAGCCCGGCGTCACGGTGAACGACGACTGGCACATGTCGGGGATGGCCGCCACCGGCTCGGCCAGCGTCACGCTCGCGGACGTCTTCGTCCGGGAGATCTACGCCATCCCGCTCGAGGAAATGCTGTCGATCGACAAGCACCCCGGCACGGTGCATGAGGAGAAGTTCCTGCGCTACCCGCCCTTCGCGAGCCTGGGCATGATGATCACGGCGATCGCCCTGGGCTCGGCCGAAGCGGTCGTCGAGACCGTAAAGGCGAAGTTGGGGACGACGCGTGCGTTCGGCGGCGCGACGCGCCAGGATCTCCCGCAGTCGCGTATGCGGTTCGCGGAGGCGTGGGAGAAGCTCCGCTGCGCCCAGATGCTCTACCACCACATCCTCGAGCACTCGATCGAGAAGTGTGACGCCCTGGAGCCGTGGAGCCAGGAGGAGATCGGCCAGATCGAGCTGGACCAGACCACGATCGTTCACCTGGCCCAGGAACTCATCGGCATCCTGTGCGACGGCATGGGCTCCAGCCCTTACCAGACCAAGGAAGCACTCCAGCGCTACCGCCGCGACATCAACGTGATCGCGAATCACGCGTTCATGGACTGGGACCTCGTCGCCGAGCGGTCGATCCGCTACGTGCTCGGTCTCGGCACTCGCTCCACCGATATGTTCCGCAGTCAGGTCACCACTCAGGGCGGCGTCGCGAACGACCGCACCGATGGTGGCTCCAGCACCGAGGAGAAGACCATGAAGGCCGCAGTTCTCAACGAGGTCGCCGGTGTCCCGGCCGTCGGTGACTTCCCCGCTCCGCAGGCGGGCCCCGGGGAGCAGGTCGTCGACGTGATCGTCGCCGCTCTGAACCCCATCGACCTGCGGCTGGCCGCGGGCGGTCCCTTCGGGCCGCCGATCGTGCCGTCCGTCGTCGGATCGGAGGGCGTCGGCCGGCTCAGCGACGGCACGAAGGTGTACTTCAGCGACGCCAAGGCGCCCTACGGCGCTCTCGCCGAGCAGGTCCTGCTGGGTGACCGCTCGCGCTGCTACGCCATCCCCGACGGTCTCGACGACGGCCTTGCGGCTGCCCTCGGCACGTCGGGCATCACCGCCCTGACCGCGCTGCAGTGGCGCGCACAGCTCCGGGCCGGCGACGAGGTCCTGGTGCTGGGTGCGACGGGCGCCGTCGGACAGATCGGCGCCCAGGCCGCCAAGCTGCTCGGGGCGAGCAGGGTGGTCGGTGCCGGCCGTAGCGAGGAGACCCTCGCCAAGCTCAAGGCCGACGGCAAGATCGACGAGTACGTCGTCCTCGGTACCGAGGACGACGGTGCTGCCCTCAAGGCGGCCGCTTCGGTCGGCTACGACGTCGTTCTCGACACGGTGATGGGGCCCGCGTTTGCCGCGGCGCTGCCGGCCACCAAGATAGGCGCGCGGTACGTGGTGGTCGGGATGTCGGGCGGTGTGCCCGAGACCACGATCGCTTACCCCTTCCTCACGGGCCGTAGCGTCTTCGGCCACCTCAAGCCTCTGGTTCCGCTCGATGAGTGGGAGGCTTCGTACCAGCAGCTCGTCGGTTGGGCGAACGCCGGCCAGCTCAGCATCGAGGTGGAGCAGGTTCCGCTCGACTCCCTCGCCGAGGTGTGGGCGCGCATCGACAAGGGCGCCCACAAGAAGCTCGTGGTCGAGATCTGATCCCTGCGCAGGCAAGGGGCCCGTTGGGAACGGGCCTCTTGCCTGCGTCCGCGGGCGTCAGGAGATGGGTGCGCCCGTCCCGCGGCCGACGGTCTGGGCGGTGTGACAGCCTGGCCGCTCGGGGCCGAAGGCCTCGGCAAGCCTGGGCAGCCCGCGACCTTTCCCGGCGGTAGCCGTCCCGAAACCGAGGCCTGCGAAGATCGTCGAAGGCGGGAACTGGCAACGATCGTGAGCGCTGAGCCTGCGGGCCGGGTGGCTTTGTCCACCGGCCGCGTCGGCGGTCGGCCACGGGTTCGCAAGGCGCCCGTTTCCACGGCCGGGTGATGTTCACGAGTGTTGTCGGCACCGGGGTACTTGCCAGCCCTGGTGAAAGGACCTGGTCAGGCCGCAGATGCCGAAGGGCCGGACTGTACGCGGCGATCCCCGCCGACATCGGTGCTGGACCCGTCCGAGGCGGTGATCGGATGGGGATCCTGCGGGCGGACCCGGACTGGAGGTGCCGCGCAAGCGGCGGCTCACGCTCACGCGGATCTTCCGCCGGCCGGCCGGGGA
Source organism: Streptomyces jeddahensis (assembly GCF_001642995.1). GTDB lineage: Bacteria > Actinomycetota > Actinomycetes > Streptomycetales > Streptomycetaceae > Streptomyces > Streptomyces jeddahensis. Next base: position 5,908 of record NZ_LOHS01000022.1, on the reverse strand, counting down.
ACACAGCGCCGATGTGTCGTATGCGATGGCCGGGCGCCGGGCCGCCGACCGAGGGCCGCAGATCGCGGTGGAGGTAGGCCGGCTTCGGCGACGTGGCCGTACGTCCTGCCGGCGAGCCGGTGATCTGCCGTCCGTCTCCTTCCGCCTGTCGTCTTCGGGCAAGGCCGTCCACCGGTGTTCGCCTCCGCGGGCCGGGAAGCCCTCTTCGAGGGGGCACGTGCACGCACTGCGGGTGCCGGGCGGCGTCTTGCGGGGCCGGTCCGCTACGACAACCTCACGGCCGCCGTTGCCCAGGTGCGGAGGTCGACCCGGGCGAGGGCGGAGACCGGCCGGCGGATCGCCTTCCGCTCGCACTTGGGCATCGAGCGCTTCCACTGCCGCCCGGGCACCAACGGCGCCCACGAGAAGGGCGGGGCCGAGGGACAGACCGGCCACTTCCGCCGCAACCACGTCACCTCCGGTGCCCGAGGCCGTCCAGACCGTCCACGGCGGGACCACCGAGATCATGAAGGAGACCAACGGCCGTTCCCTGCTCGGCTGAAGCTCTTCCGCCCGACCGACCCTCACCCGAAAGGCTTCCGCGTGAGCACCGAAGCGTACGTGTACGACGCGATCCGCACCCCGCGCGGCCGCGGCAAGGCGAACGGCGCCCTGCACGGCACCAAGCCCATCGACCTGGTCGTCGGGCTCATCCACGAACTGCGTGACCGCTTCCCGGGCCTGGACCTGGCCGCGATCGACGACATCGTGCTCGGCGTCGTCGGCCCGCTCGGCGACCAGGGCTCCGACATCGCCCGCATCGCCGCGATCGCCGCCGGGCTGCCGGACACGGTCGCGGGCGTGCAGGAGAACCGCTTCTGTGCCTCCGGCCTGGAAGCCGTCAACATGGCCGCCGCCAAGGTCCGTTCCGGCTTCGAGGATCTCGTCCTGGCGGGCGGCGTGGAGTCCATGTCGCGGGTGCCGATGGCCTCCGACGGGGGCGCCTGGTTCAACGACCCGATGACCAACCTCGCCACCAACTTCGTGCCGCAGGGCATCGGAGCCGACCTGATCGCCACCATCGAGGGCTTCTCCCGCCGGGACGTGGACGAGTACGCGGCCCTCTCGCAGGAGCGGGCGGCCACGGCCGTCAAGGAGAACCGCTTCCAGCGCTCGGTCGTCCCGGTCAGGGACCGCAGTGGCCTGGTCGTCCTCGACCACGACGAGCACCTGCGCCCGGGTACGACCGCCGACTCCCTCGCCAGGCTGAAGCCGTCCTTCGCGGACATCGGCGAGCTCGGCGGCTTCGACGCCGTGGCGCTGCAGAAGTACCACTGGGTCGAGAAGATCGACCACGTCCACCACGCGGGCAACTCCTCCGGCGTCGTCGACGGCGCCTCGCTGGTCGCGATCGGCACCAAGGAGGTGGGGGAGCGCTACGGACTCATCCCCCGCGCGCGGATCGTGGCCGCCGCGGTCTCCGGCTCCGAGCCCACGATCATGCTCACCGGGCCCGCGCCCGCCGCCCGCAAGGCGCTCGCCAGGGCCGGGATGACCATCGACGACATCGACCTCGTCGAGATCAACGAGGCGTTCGCGGCGGTCGTCCTGCGCTTCGTCAGGGACATGGGCCTGTCCCTGGACAAGGTCAACGTCAACGGCGGCGCGATCGCGCTCGGCCACCCCCTCGGCGCGACCGGCGCGATGATCCTCGGCACGCTCGTCGACGAACTGGAGCGCCAGGACAAGCGCTACGGCCTCGCCACGCTGTGCGTGGGCGGCGGCATGGGCATCGCCACCGTCGTCGAGCGCGTCTGACCACCTCCCGACGGATCACACGGAGCACACTCCTCATGAGCACTGAGCCCACCACCATCCGCTGGGAACAGGACCGCACCGGCGTCGTCACCCTCGTCCTCGACGACCCCAACCAGTCCGCGAACACCATGAACCAGGCGTTCCGCGACTCCCTCGCCGCCGTCACCGACCGCCTGGAGGCCGAGCAGGACTCCATCCGCGGCATCATCCTCACCTCCGCCAAGAAGACCTTCTTCGCCGGCGGCGACCTGCGCGACCTCATCCGGGTCACCCCCGAGACCGCGCAGGAGCTGTTCGACGGCGGCATGGCGATCAAGCGCAACCTGCGCCGCATCGAGACCCTGGGCAAGCCGGTGGTCGCGGCCATCAACGGCGCGGCCCTGGGCGGCGGTTACGAGCTCGCCCTCGCCTGCCACCACCGCGTCGCCCTCGACGCGCCGGGCTCGAAGATCGGCTGCCCCGAGGTCACCCTCGGCCTGCTGCCCGGCGGCGGGGGAGTGGTGCGCACCGTCCGGCTGCTCGGCATCGCCGACGCGCTGCTGAAGGTGCTGCTCCAGGGCACCCAGTACGACCCGCGGCGTGCGTTGGCGAACGGCCTCGTCGACGAAGTCGTCGCCACCCCCGAGGAGTTGCTGGACCGGGCCCGCGCCTTCATCGACGCCCACCCCGAGTCGCAGCAGCCCTGGGACAGGCCCGGCTACAAGATCCCCGGCGGCACACCGGCCGACCCCAAGTTCGCCGCCAACCTGCCCGCCTTCCCGGCCAACCTCCGCAAGCAGACAGGCGGCGCCCCCTACCCGGCCCCGCGCAACATCCTGGCCGCCGCGGTCGAGGGCGCCCAGGTGGACTTCGAGACCGCGCAGGTGATCGAGGCCCGCTACTTCGTGGAACTGGCCGCCGGCCAGACCGCCAAGAACATGATCCAGGCGTTCTTCTTCGATCTGCAGGCCGTCAACTCCGGTGCCAACCGCCCGAAGGGCGTCGAGCAGCGCTTGGTGCGCAAGGTCGCCGTGCTGGGCGCCGGGATGATGGGTGCCGGCATCGCCTACTCCTGCGCCCGCACCGGCATCGAGGTGGTCCTCAAGGACGTCTCCCTCGAAGCGGCTCTCAAGGGCAAGGCGTACTCCGAGAAGTTGTGCGCGAAGGCCGTGTCCCGGGGCCGTACCAGCCAGGAGAAGGCGGACGCGCTGCTGGCCCGCATCTCGCCCACGGCGGAGGCGGCCGACCTGGCGGGCTGCGACGCGGTCATCGAGGCCGTGTTCGAAACCCCCGAGCTCAAGCACGAGGTGTTCCAGGAGATCCAGCACGTCGTCGCGCCGGACGCCCTGCTGTGCTCCAACACCTCCACTCTCCCGATCACCCTGCTCGCCGAAGGCGTCGAGCGGCAGGACGACTTCATCGGACTGCACTTCCTCTCGCCGGTCGACAAGATGCCGCTGGTCGAGATCATCAAGGGGCGGCGCACCGGTGAGGCGGCCCTGGCGCGCGCCTTCGACCTCGTCCGGCAGATCAGGAAGACGCCGATCGTCGTGGAGGACTCGCGCGGCTTCTTCACCTCCCGGGTCATCGGCCACTTCATCAACGAGGGTGTGGCGATGGTCGGCGAGGGCATCGAGCCCGCGTCGGTGGAACAGGCGGCGGCCCAGGCCGGCTATCCGGCCAAGGTGCTGTCCCTGATGGACGAGCTGACGCTCACCCTGCCGCGCAAGATCCGGGGCGACTCGAAGCGGGCCGTCGAGGAGGCCGGCGGCACCTGGACGGCCCACCCGGCCGAGGCGGTCATCGACCGCATGGTCGACGAGTTCGGGCGTACGGGCCGCAGCGGGGGAGCCGGTTTCTACGAGTACGGGGAGGACGGCAAGCGCGCGGGCCTGTGGCCGGGCCTGCGCGAGCATTTCACCAAGGCCGGCCACGAGATCCCCTTCGCGGACATGCAGGAACGCATGCTCTTCTCGGAGGCGCTCGACACCGTCCGGCTCCTGGAGGAAGGGGTGCTGACCTCCGTCGCCGACACCAACATCGGCTCGATCTTCGGCATCGGCTTCCCCGGCTGGACCGGCGGCGTCCTGCAGTACATCAACGGCTACGAGGGGGGCCTGCCCGGCTTCGTCGCCCGCGCGTGGGAACTCGCCGAGCGCTACGGCGACCGCTTCACCCCGTCGGCGTTGCTGGTCGAGAAGGCCGAGAACGGGGAGCGCTTCTCGGACGCGTGAGGCCGTCCGCTCTGACCGGTGTCTCTCGGCGCAGGCCCGCCGGTGAACGGCACACCGCCGAACGCGACCGGGACGAGTCCGCCGCCTCGCCGCCTACTCCCCGGCGCCCCCGGCCCGCGATCTCCCGCCGCACGCCGGGGGCGTCGAAGAGGTCATCACATTGGGCCTGTTGCTCCGCCGCCCTCGGCCGCGCCCGCGGCCGAACCCGGCCGGCCGGTGGTGGCTGTCCTCGGAGACGGCTCCAGCCTGTTCGGCCTGCAAGGACCGTGGAGCGCCGCCCGCCGGAACGCCCGCACCTTGCTCGTGGCCATGGTCAACGGGCCTACCGCACTGTCCAGGAGACCTACGAGGCACCGAACTGGAGGCAGCTCGGCTTCACCCGGGCGACCCGCTTCTTCGGCGTCGACGCGCTCCGCGCGGACAGCGCCGGCCACTTGCCGGAACTGGTCGCGGGCGCAGGCGGATGAGCCGTTCGGGACCGGGCGGGTGTTCCCCTCAGGTTCCTCCTCACGCGGCAGCATCCCGCTCGGCGAGTACCTGGAAGAGCAGATCGGCGCCGTGCCCGCCGGGCTCCAGAGGACCGGGCTGTTGACCTGCGACATCGACCGTGATACTAAATATCAGGTATTAAACAATTAGCATATGTCGGATCAAGGGGTCTCGGATGCGCGCGATTGAGATCACCGGGGAGTGGTCGCCCCGGGAGGGCTCCCGCCTCAGCAAGGACGAGCAAGCCGGCCACTGGGCCCGGAATGCCGCTGACGCCTGGCGCAACCCTCGATGGACGGTTGTGGATCGTCCGGCACCCGACCTCATCAGGCCCGACGACGTACTCATACGCAGTCGCGCGGTAGGCATCTGCGGTTCCGACGTCCACCTCTACGAGACCGACGCGTCCGGCTACGTGTTGCTGCCGTACCGGGTCCGGCTACCGCTCGTACCCGGCCACGAGATCGCCGGCGAAGTCGTCGAGGTCGGCCCAGCGGTGCACAACGTGCGCCCCGGCGACCCGGTGGCGGTCCAGACACTGCAATACTGCGGTCGGTGCGACGCCTGCCGGGCGGGACTTGCCGGCCACTGCGGTGAAGCCGAGGACCGTGGATTCAACCTGGACGGCGGTATGGCCGAGTTGATGATCTCGCGGGAGAGCAACGTCCGGTCATTGGCCGCAGTCCGCGAACGGCACAGTGAACGCGACACCTTCGAGATCGGCGCTCTCTGCGAGCCTGCCAGCGTGGCATACGTCGGTATGTTCCTGAGGGCCGGGGGCATCCTCCCGGGCGCCGCGGTGGCCGTTCACGGCTGTGGTCCGATCGGCCTCGCGGCGGTCGCCTTGGCGCGCGCCGCCGGCGCAGCCACCGTGCTCGCCTTCGACACCTCGTCCAGCCGCTGCAAGCTGGCTGAGGAGCTTGGCGCGGACGCTGCCTACGACGTCGTGGCCCTGAGAGCCCAAGGCGTCCAGGCCGCCGATGTCATCCTCGAGAACACTCATGGCGAGGGCGCCGACATGTCGGTCGAGGCGGCCGGCGCGGCCGGCGCGATCCTGCCTCAGATCGAGGGATCGCTCGCCGTCGGCGGGAAGGTCGTCTTCCTGGGCTCCGAGGCCGGGGCGGTCCCCATGCAGACCATGGCTTACATGCTGCGCGGCGCTACGGTGCACGGCTCGATCGGCAACATCGGCGGGCTCGATCCGGTCATCGCACTACAGGCAAGCGGCCGCATCGACCTGCGCCCGATGGTCACCGCCCGCTACGACCTCGAGCACGCAGTGGAAGCGGTCGAGCGGGCGTCGCAACGCCAGGACGCGAAGATCCTGATCTTGCCCAACGGCTGAGGGCCCGGGACGCGGGGATGGAGGTCGTCCTGCCCAACGGCGAGCTGATGCGAACGGGCATGGG
>NZ_LOHS01000021.1 GCF_001642995.1 Streptomyces jeddahensis | reverse complement strand
CCTTCGGGGTGCCGCGGCCGACGTGTTTCTCGAGGGCGCTCGACGGCGGGGGTGCCCGGGGGTACGACGGGGTGGCCGGCGTCGCCGGGGTCCGCTGTGCCCACCCGTTCCGCCCCAGCGGAACGATTGCCCACAGCGAGGTGAGGACTGCCCACAGCTACCTCTGCGGGGGCCTTATCGTTGACGTAGCCCGTGCTTCCCCCTTCAGAAAGGCGTCAGCCGCAGATGGTGCAGATCAAGACCCCCGAGCAGATCGCCAGAATGCGGGCGGCGGGCCTTGTCGTCGCCGCCATCCACGCGGCCACCCGGGAGGCCGCCGTGCCGGGTGCCACCACCCGTGACCTGGACGAGGTCGCCCGCAAGGTGCTCGACGAGCACGGCGCCAAGTCGAACTTCCTGGGTTACGGCGGCTTTCCCGCCACCATCTGCACCTCGGTGAACGAGGTCGTCGTCCACGGCATCCCGGACGACAAGACCGTCCTGAAGGACGGCGACATCATCTCGATCGACTGCGGCGCCATCATCGACGGCTGGCACGGCGACGCCGCGTACACGGCGTTCGTGGGCAGCGGTCACGCACCGGAGCTCATCGAGCTGTCGCGGGTGACCGAGGAGTCCATGTGGGCCGGCATCGCCGCGATGAAGAACGGCAACCGGCTGGTCGACATCTCCCGCGCCATCGAGACGTACATCCGGCGCCAGCCCAAGCCCGGCGGCGGCAAGTACGGGATCATCGAGGACTACGGCGGCCACGGCATCGGCACGGAGATGCACATGGACCCGCACCTGCTGAACTACGTCGAGCGCCGGCGCGGCAAGGGCCCGAAGCTGGTCCCCGGCTTCTGCCTCGCGATCGAGCCCATGGTGAGCCTCGGCACACCGAAGACCCAGGTACTCGAGGACGACTGGACGGTCGTCACGACGGACGGCACCTGGTCGTCGCACTGGGAGCACTCGGTCGCCCTGACGGAGGACGGTCCGCTGGTGCTCACGGCGCCGGACGGCGGCCGGGCGAAGCTGGCGGAGTACGGGATCACGGCGGCGCCGGATCCCCTGGCGTAGCGATCACCGGATGCGGGCATTCTTTGTCGATTCGTCTTTCAGAGGGCGCTGACGTAGACTGACTCGTCGGCTCCCGTGCACCCGCATGCCCGCATGCTCCCGTAAGGGAAAAGCAGGGGAGTCGATCAAGGTAGTCGATTCGAAGGGCGAAGCGTGGCCAAGAAGCAAGGTGCCATCGAGATCGAGGGCACTGTCGTCGAGTCTCTGCCGAACGCCATGTTCAAGGTCGAGCTCCAGAACGGCCACCAGGTCCTGGCACACATCAGCGGCAAGATGCGTATGCACTACATCCGCATCCTCCCTGACGACCGGGTCGTGGTGGAGCTGTCTCCGTACGACCTGACGCGTGGCCGGATCGTCTACCGGTACAAGTAGATCTTGCCCACGTCCCGCGTGAGCGGGGCCGCCGGCAACTGACCCGGAGAACCTCACATCCCATGAAGGTCAAGCCGAGCGTCAAGAAGATCTGCGACAAGTGCAGGGTGATCCGCCGTCACGGCCGGGTCATGGTCATCTGCGACAACCCGCGCCACAAGCAGCGCCAGGGCTGACGCACGACCGCACCCTCTGCACCCGCAGATCTCGCGCGACGCAAGCACATACGTACATACGCAGGGCCCGGATCCCAGTGATCCGATACCCCCGGGCCGGAGGCCGGGGACCCAGTTCGTACCTCGTACGGCGGCTGGGAGGCGGTCCTGTGGAAGACCTCCGACCGACAACTGGAGCCATTGAATGGCACGCGTTTCCGGTGTTGACATCCCGCGCGACAAGCGCGTGGAGGTCGCCCTCACCTACGTGTTCGGCATCGGCCGGACCCTTTCGCAGCGCACGCTGGCCGAGACCGGCGTGAACCCGAACACCCGCGTTCGCGACCTCTCCGAGGAGGAGCTGGTCAAGATCCGCGAGTTCGTGGACAACAACATCAAGACCGAGGGTGACCTCCGTCGTGAGATCCAGGCCGACATCCGCCGCAAGGTCGAGATCGGCTGCTACCAGGGTCTGCGCCACCGCCGTGGCCTGCCGGTCCACGGCCAGCGCACCAGCACCAACGCTCGCACCCGCAAGGGCCCGCGTCGCGCCATCGCCGGTAAGAAGAAGCCGGGCAAGAAGTAGTCCGCAGCGGACACCGCGGTTTTTCGGGGGGCGACCCCCGAGGGCCCCGAGGCCCCCGCACTCCAGCGGTCTTCGCTGTAGGACCGACCACCTCCCGTAGGAGTTAAGACATGCCCCCCAAGGGACGTCAGGGCGCTGCCAAGAAGGTGCGCCGCAAGGAAAAGAAGAACGTCGCTCACGGCCACGCGCACATCAAGAGCACGTTCAACAACACCATCGTTTCGATCACGGACCCGACCGGCAACGTGATCTCCTGGGCCTCCGCCGGCCACGTCGGCTTCAAGGGCTCGCGCAAGTCCACCCCGTTCGCCGCGCAGATGGCCGCCGAGTCGGCCGCGCGCCGCGCGCAGGAGCACGGCATGCGCAAGGTCGACGTCTTCGTCAAGGGCCCGGGCTCGGGTCGTGAGACGGCCATCCGTTCGCTGCAGGCGACCGGTCTCGAGGTCGGCTCCATCCAGGACGTCACCCCGACCCCGCACAACGGCTGCCGTCCGCCGAAGCGTCGCCGCGTCTGACGCACGGCTCGGCCTCTTGCCGGGACTTTCGGGCGGTACGTCCCTTCGGGGCCGTGCCGCCCGTACCCTTGCAGTACCCCGCCGGGTGACCGCGCGGGTTCCGTCGGGCGTCAAATAGCGGGCGCCCACGACTGAAGGATCTGATCCACACATGCTGATCGCTCAGCGTCCCTCGTTGACCGAAGAGGTCGTCGACGAGTTCCGCTCCCGGTTCGTGATCGAGCCGCTGGAGCCGGGCTTCGGCTACACCCTCGGCAACTCCCTGCGTCGTACGCTCCTCTCCTCGATCCCGGGTGCGGCGGTCACGTCCATCCGTATCGACGGCGTTCTGCACGAGTTCACCACCGTGCCGGGCGTCAAGGAGGACGTCACCGACCTGATCCTCAACATCAAGCAGCTGGTCGTGTCGAGCGAGCACGACGAGCCGGTCGTGATGTACCTGCGCAAGCAGGGCCCGGGTCTGGTCACCGCCGCCGACATCGCGCCCCCGGCCGGTGTCGAGGTGCACAACCCCGACCTCGTCCTCGCCACGCTCAACGGCAAGGGCAAGCTGGAGATGGAGCTGACCGTCGAGCGCGGTCGCGGCTACGTCTCCGCCGTGCAGAACAAGCAGGTGGGCCAGGAGATCGGCCGTATCCCGGTCGACTCCATCTACTCGCCGGTGCTCAAGGTCACGTACAAGGTCGAGGCGACCCGTGTCGAGCAGCGCACCGACTTCGACAAGCTGATCGTCGACGTCGAGACCAAGCAGGCCATGCGTCCGCGTGACGCCATGGCGTCGGCCGGTAAGACCCTGGTCGAGCTGTTCGGTCTGGCGCGCGAGCTCAACATCGACGCCGAGGGCATCGACATGGGTCCGTCCCCGACGGACGCCGCGCTCGCTGCCGACCTGGCGCTGCCGATCGAGGAGCTCGAGCTCACCGTTCGCTCGTACAACTGCCTGAAGCGCGAGGGCATCCACTCCGTGGGTGAGCTCGTGGCTCGTTCCGAGGCGGACCTGCTCGACATTCGCAACTTCGGTGCGAAGTCGATCGACGAGGTCAAGGCGAAGCTGGCCGGGATGGGTCTGGCCCTCAAGGACAGCCCGCCCGGATTCGACCCCACCGCCGCCGCCGACGCCTTTGGCGCCGACGACGACGCGGACGCCGGGTTCGTCGAGACCGAGCAGTACTAGGCGCTCCGCGAGGAGGCCGGATTTTGGCTGCGGGTCGGCTGTGGCCGGTCGCGCCCACGCGACGGAGTCGCATATCGACACCGCCCCGCGCCCCTATAGGGGCGCGGCCCTTCCGGGGCGCCCCTTCGGGGCTGCCCCGGATCTCCGACAGGCGACCGCCTGCTCGGATACTGACCCCGGTACCTGATACGGCCGGGGCAGACACCTAGGAGAAACACGATGCCGAAGCCCACCAAGGGTGCCCGTCTGGGCGGCAGTGCCGCGCACGAGAAGCTGCTGCTGGCGAACCTCGCCACCTCGCTCTTCGAGCACGGCCGTATCACCACCACCGAGGCGAAGGCCCGCCGTCTGCGGCCGTACGCCGAGCGTCTGATCACCAAGGCGAAGAAGGGCGACCTTCACAACCGCCGTCAGGTGCTCCAGGTCATCACGGACAAGAGCATCGTCCACACGCTCTTCACCGAGATCGGCCCGCGGTACGAGAACCGCCCGGGTGGCTACACCCGGATCACCAAGATCGGTAACCGCCGTGGCGACAACGCGCCCATGGCCGTCATCGAGCTGGTGGAGGCGCTGACCGTGCAGCAGACGGCTGTCGGTGAGGCCGAGGCCGCGACCAAGCGCGCGGTCAAGGAAGACGCCCTCAAGAAGGACGAGGCCGTCGAGGCCAAGGCCGACGAGGCCGTCGAGGACGCCGCTCCGGCCGCCGCCGAGGGCGAGTCCAAGGACGCCTGAGCGTTCTGACAGCGCAGCGGCGCGGGCCCGTACCCTCAGGGGTACGGGCCCGTTCCGTGTGCGGTGCGGGTCAGCCGGGGATCTGGCTGCTGCAGTTCTTCAGCCAGTTGCTGTACGGCCTGGCCGCCTCCGGTTCGCCCATGCGGACCAGCTGGCGGCGCGTGTTCGTGATGTCGTCCTTCAGACGCGCGCCGGTCTTCGGGCCCACGATCCCGTCCGCGGACAGGGAGCGGGACGACTGGTAGCGCTTGACGGCCTTGGTCGTCTTCGGGCCGTAGACGCCGTCGACGGTGACGTTCGGGTCCACGTAGGCGTTGGCGCCCCACTGGACGCACCTGACGTGGAAGCCCTGGGCGCCCTGGCCGATGGTGGTGCTGCCCGGATTGGTCCGTATCTCGTCCTGGCCCGGGCTGGGAGCCGGGCCGACCGCCTGGGCCGACGGCTTGTTCTGCGCCGCCGTCTCGTCACCACCCCCGCAGGCGGTGAGGCCGGCGGCGAGAATGGCGGTGGTGAGGGCGGCCGTGCCGCGCATGGTCCACTTGTTCATCGTTCCCCCGATCTGTGCGATCCGATGTGCGGACTTCTGGGGGTGAGACGGAGCCCGGCGGCGGGCCAGTTGCCGACGGGGCGTCACAGGTCGGCCGTGGCCGCGTGACGGGAGTTCGACAGGAGGCATATTCCGGTGGCGAAGGTGGCGGACGAAGTGGAGCCCGGCTTCGTACGGGTGCGTCTCGATCTCTCCTACGACGGCGCCGCGTTCCACGGCTGGGCCAAGCAGGCCGGCGGGAAGCGGACCGTGCAGGGGGAGATCGAGGACGCCCTGCGTACCGTCACCCGGTCCAGGGAGACGTACGAGCTGACCGTGGCCGGGCGGACCGATGCCGGGGTGCATGCGCGCGGCCAGGTCGCCCATGTCGATCTGCCTCTGGAGGTCTGGGGCGAGCACCGGGGGAAGCTGCTCAAGCGGCTCGCCGGGCGGCTGCCCAAGGACGTGCGGGTGTGGGCGCTACGGGAGGCGCCCAGCGGCTTCAACGCCCGTTTCTCGGCGATCTGGCGGCGGTACGCGTACCGGGTCACCGACAACCCGGGGGGTGTGGACCCGCTTCTGCGGGGCCACGTGCTGTGGCACGACTGGCCCCTCGACGTCGACGCCATGAACGAGGCCGCGCAGCGGCTGCTGGGGGAGCACGACTTCGCCGCGTACTGCAAGAGGCGGGAGGGTGCGACGACCATCCGCACGCTTCAGGAGCTGAGCCTGGAGCGAGCCGCGGACGGGATCATCACCGCGACCGTGCGGGCCGATGCCTTCTGCCACAACATGGTGCGGTCCCTGATCGGTGCGTTGTTGTTCGTCGGAGACGGCCACCGGCAGGCCGACTGGCCGGGGAAGGTGCTGGCCGCGGGCGTGCGGGACTCGGCCGTGCACGTGGTGCGGCCGCACGGGCTGACGCTGGAGGAGGTCGGGTATCCGGCCGACGAGTTGCTGGCGGCGCGGAATCTCGAGGCGCGGAACAGGCGGTCGCTGCCGGGACGGGCGTGTTGTTGATGCGCGCTTCTGCCCGGTCTGCCCGGGCGTGAAACCAGTCGGTTACGTTAGTTTGCCAATTATTCGCCGAACTTAAGCGACATACAGACTCATAAGCCTCAGTCCATCACTTACGTCATCCTCGCAACTCGGATACTCTTGCGCTCCTCAGCCGCATGTTCGACATGGGTGCTGGGGTGGGGAGTCAGAGGGCCATCGGGCCCAAGGGGTGGGGATGTCTTCGCTAGGTTCTGCCCGCATGCCCGGAACGGCCGGCGCTGGGGGGCGCAGGGCGGCTCGGGAGGGCGGGCGCCGCCGTTCGGCCGAAGCGGCGCTGGGGTTGCTGCCGGCGCCGCCGTCGGACCGCGAGAAGTACTCGTACGTCAAGCGGCGTCTGTGGATCCTGACGCTGGCGTCGGTCATCAGCTTCGGCTGCCTGACTGTGAGTCAGGTCGCGCTGACCCAGGCCAGTCCGCTGATGTGGGTCTTCGGGCCGCCGCTCGCCTTCACCGTCGTCTACTACCTGGTGTCGCTCCGTGTCAACGGCTTCAGCCGGGACTTCGACTTCGGCCACCACCAGCGACTGGTGAAGAGCTGGCGGCCGCAGGTCTACCCGACCGTCGACGTCTTCCTGCCGGTGTGCGGCGAACCGATCGAGGTGCTGCACAACACCTGGACGCATGTGCGTCAGCTTGCCGACCGCTACCCGGGGCGGTGCGTGCCCTTCGTGCTCGACGACGGCGCGAGCCCGGAACTGCAGGCCATGGCGGCCGACTTCGGGTTCCGCTACGGGACGCGCCCCAACCGCGGCTGGTTCAAGAAGGCCGGCAATCTGCACTACGGCTTCGGGCAGTCCGACGGCAAGTACATCCTCATCCTGGACGCCGACTTCACGCCGCGCTCTGATCTGCTCGAGGAGCTCCTCCCGTACATGGAGGCGGACGAGCGCATCGGCATCGTGCAGTCTCCCCAGTACTTCCGGGTGCTCGACTCGCAGAACTGGATCGAGCGCGGGGCGGGCGCCGTGCAGGAGCTGTTCTACCGCTCCGTCCAGGTGTCACGGCAGAACAGCGACGGCGCCATCTGCGTCGGCTCGTGTGCGATCTACCGGCGCGCTGCGCTGGAGACCAACGGTGGCACGACGCTCATCGAGCACTCCGAGGACGTACACACCGGCTTCGACCTTCGCGGCCTTGGCTGGGACCTGAAGTACGTGCCCATCGCGCTGTCCACGGGGGTCTGCCCGGACACCGCGGGAGCCTTCTTCAACCAGCAGTACCGCTGGTGTTCGGGGTCGATGTCGCTGCTGGGCAGCAAGAAGTTCTGGGACGCGCCGATCAGGTTCTCGAGCCGGCTCTGCTACATGTCCGGGTTCTTCTACTACATCCACACGGCGCTGTTCACGTTCGTCGCCCCGCTCGTGCCCATCGTCCTGCTGCTGGCCAGTCCGGAGATGCTCCAGGTCAAGCACCTGGTGTGGGTGCTGCCGAGCATCATCTACACGACGATCATCTTCCCGATGTGGCACAAGTCCCCGTACCGCCTCGAGGCATGGTCCGCGCGGCTGATGTACGGCTGGGCACACGTCTTCGCGATCTGGGACATCCTGCGCAAACAGCGCATGGGGTGGCAGCCGACCGGCTCCAAGGGCGCGAAGAAGAACAAGACCCGCCGGTTCTGGCTGGGACTGTGGATCTGGAGCGGCGGCACCGCCGTGGTGTGGGTGGGCGCCGCCGTGTACCGGCTCTTCACCGGCTATCCGCCGGACTTCGCGCTCGTCCTGTCCTCAGGGCTCTTCTACGCGCTCGTGGTGGTCCGCGCCCTCATCCAGCCCCGTGAGCACCAGGCCGCAGGGAGCGTCGCATGATCCGCAGGTCTCTTCTCTCAGCCGCTCTCGTGCTGACGACCCTCGCCGGGGCCACGGGCTGCGGCGCCCTGCAGGGCGACGACCCGGCCGCATCGGCCGCCCACCAGCCCTCGGGCAGCGAGGCGTCGAAGCACGCCGAGGAGGCTTTGCCGTACGACGTGAAGCCGCTGCTCCACCCCGCCAAGGACTACTTCGGAGTGGCCGTCGACGGCGCCCCGACCTCCATGAAACCGGTGGAACGCTTCGCGAAGACCGTCGGCAAGAAGCCGAACGTGGTCGGCTCCTACTCGAGCTGGGGCGACGCCTTCAATACCGAGGGGGCGCGGAACGTCTTCGACTACGGCGGTCTGCCGTACGTCTCGTGGGAGCCGTTCAAACCGGGGCTCGAGAAGATCGCGGACGGCTCGCAGGACGCGTACATCAAGAAGTTCGCGGCGAGCGTGCGCGAGGTGGACGTGCCGGTCGCCATCAGTTTCGGCCACGAGATGAACGGCCAGTGGTACCCGTGGGGCACGAAGAAGGAGACGCCCGAGGCCTTCGTGAAGGCATGGCGGCACATTCACGACGTCTTCCAGGACGCCGGCGCACTCAATGTGATCTGGGTGTGGAGTCCCAACATCATCAACCCGGTTCCGGCGGTGAAACTGAAGCCCTACTGGCCCGGTGACGCGTACGTCGACTGGGTCGGGATCGTCGGCTACTGGACGCTGACCGGCGCCAAGACCTTCGACACCCTGTACGGGCCGACTCGCCGGCAGGTGCGGGAGTTCACGGACAAGCCGTTCCTCATCACCGAGACCTCCTCCGAGCCGGGAGAGCGGCGCCGCGCGGATGTGCGTCAGCTGATCGGCGGCGTCAAGGCGGACAAGGACGTCATCGGCTTCGTGTGGTTCAACATCCGCAAACGGGCCGACTGGCGCATCCAGAGCAGCCCGCTCGCGCTCGCCGAGTTCAGGCGCCTGATCGCCGACGACGACTTCGGATTCGAGGTGCCCCGCTCATGAGCAGCAGTCAGGGCGGCGGCTGGTTCGACGCCGACGGCGGTGGCCGGCAGGGGCAGAGCCCCGGTGGGGGTGCGTATGCGGACCAGTACGGCGGCCAGGAGGACGGGCACTACGACAGCCAGTACGGCGGGCAGTACGACGGCGATCAGTGGGTGCGCCAGCCCTACGCGCCGACGGCCGGCCCGCAGCCGTACCCGCCGTACCAGCAGGGCTACCCCGACCCGCAGGGCCACGTGCCCCAGCAGCAGACCACGATCCCGCAGCAGCCGGGTCCGCAGGACCGTCAGGGGTACCCGCCCTACTACGGTGAGACCGTCGCACCGGAGCTCGAGCACGAGTACTACGTGCCGGAGTACAGGGTTCTCGATCCCGAACCGGAGCCCGAGCCCGAACCCGCCTACGTGCTGCCCGAAGTGCCGGTCTCGGCGTGGTCGGTGGACACCAGCCGCTCCGCCTGGATCAGCCGCGGGGTGCTGCTGCTGATCCTGCTGGTGCAGATCGGGCTCACCGCCCGGCTCACCGGCAGCGCCTTCCCCGCGGAGGCGGAGTTCCTGATGTCCGACGGCAGGCTCAGCGGGCTGATCGCCGAGGGCGGACTGACCGGGGCTCGCCTCGTGAGCCTGGGCTGGGCCCTGGGCGCGACCGCGCTGCTGTTCGGGGCGACCCGGCTGCTGTTCAACGCGCGTGCAGGCCTGGCGGCCGCGGCGATGTACTCCGTGCTGGAGTCGACCGCTTTCACCGGACGGTACGCCTCACTGCACTCGCTCTCGCTCTTCCTGCTGGCCGCGTCGCTGTGGCTGCTGGCCAAGACCCGCCAGGCGAACCCGGCGTTCGTGCTGCTCGCGGCTCCTTTCGCCGCACTCGCACCGTTCGCCGCGTACTCCGCCGCGCTGTATCTGCCGACGCTGACCGTGCTCGCCGTGCTCACCGCCTACCGCTTCCGCGGGGTCGGGGCGTTCGCCAGAGGAGCGCTCTTCGCCGCGGCGACGGGGGCGCTGTGCTTCGTCGGCGTGGAGCTGAAGGGCACCCCCACAGGCTGGAACGTGCACGGCCACGACGACGCGCTGACGCTGCTGAAGGAGAGCGCCCAGTGGGGCGGCCTCGTGCTGCTCGTCGCCGTCATCGGCGCCGTCGGCTACATCCGCCGGGCCCGCATGGGCGAGATGCCGTGGGCGGTGGGCTCCGCACCGGGAGCGGTACGCCGGGCCGCGCTCGGACTGACGCTGTGCGCCACCGCGCTGTTGGCCCCGGCCTACCAGGCGTATCTGGGTAACGGCAGCTCGCTTCACATCCATGTGGGTTTCGGACTGCTCTTCGCCGTGCCCATGGCGGGCCTCGGAGTCTCCCGAGTGATGGGCGCGCACTTCCGCTATCCGCAGATCGGCATCATGATCTACGTCATCGGCCTGGTGATGGGCATGGCGCAGTCCCAGAGCCTGTTCCAGCCGCCGGACTCGGCGCGCATGGTGGGTGCGATGCGGCAGGTCGTGGACGGTGACGGGCGGTACCTCACCGACGACCCCGAGATCTCCGCGTACTACCTGCGCTCGGTGACCGACGCCGGCCAGTGGAGCCGGGCCGGGCGCGGCACGGCGCTGGACACCGCCGTGCGGAAGGGCAGGTACGACGCGATCGCCCTGCGCACGCCCTCCATTCCCAAGGTGCTGCGCGGCGCCAAGCACTACCGGCTGCTGACCGTGCTGCCCGCAGAGAAGGGCAGCGGGCAGGCGCCCTACCGGATCTGGGTGAAGCGATGACGACGTACGTTCCGGTCGAGCAGCCGCACTCTCCCGAAGCGGACGGCGGCCGCGCGGGCAGGCGCCGTGCCGCCGCGCGCGGCCAGGGCGGGTCGCGGGGCTCGGCGTTCCTGGTCTTCCTGCTGCCGGCTCTCGTCGCGTTCGCGTGCGTCCTGCCGGGCCTCGGCCACCGCCAGCTGTGGCGCGACGAGCATGCCACCTGGTGGGCGTCCACGCTCTCGTACAGCGATCTCGGGCGGCTCATCGAGCACATCGACGTCGTCTTCACGCCGTACTACGCCGTGATGCACCTGTGGATCGCGGCGGCGGGGGATTCGGCCGCGATGCTGCGGCTGCCGGAAGCGGTGGCCATGGCGCTGTCCGCCGGGCTGGTCGGGCTGATCGGGCGGCGGATGTTCGCCGTGCGCACCGGGCTCCTGGCCGGGCTGCTCTTCGCGGTGGTCCCCGCGATCACCCGCTACGGGCAGGAGGCCAGGCCCTACGCCTTCGCCACTCTCTTCGCGCTGCTGGCCACGCTGTTCCTGCTCCGGGCACTGGACAGGCCGAGCCTGCGGGACTGGACGGTGTACGCCCTCTCCATCGCCGCGACGGGCTTCAGTCACCTCGTGGCGGTGTCCGTACTCGCCGGGCATCTGGGCCTGGTCGTCCTGGTGAAGAGGCGCGGCGACCGGATCGCGCACTACGCCTTCGCGGGCGCGGTGATGCTCGGACTGTCGATCACGCTGCCGATGGTCGCGCAGGGCACGAGTCAGAGCGGCCAGATCGCCTGGAACGTGACGACGACGCAGGATCTGATCGAGTACCCGCAGGAGCTGTTCGGCTCGTGGGCCACGGGTCTGCTGGTCATGGGACTCGGCCTGCTGGGACTGCTCGCCGCGCGCCGGTACGCACTGCTGCTGGGCGCCTGGGCGATCCTGCCGCCCGTCCTGACCTTCGTGACGGCCAACCAGCTGCACATGTTCCTGCCGCGCTATCTGCTGTTCACCATCCCCGCCTGGACCCTGCTGGCGAGCGCAGGGATCACCCGGCTCGCCGGACGGTTCTCGCCGGAGGCACGCCGCGGCGCGGGCGCGCAGGCCTTCGGCGGGCTCCTCGTGGTGGCCGTCGCCGCGGCGTACGCCTTCGTCGCCTGGCCCGCCATCGGCCTCGCCAAGCAGGACCTGCCCGACGAGCCCGACTACCGCGGTGCCGCGCGCACCGTGGCCGCGGGTGAGCACAGCGGGGACGGCATGGTCTTCAACGGCGGCCTGTCGGAGCGCCGCGCCATGGCGTACGAGCTGCGGAACGGCCGCGCGCCCAAGGACGTGCTGATGGAGTGGACCCCGCAGCAGAACGGCTCCTACGGCGCCACCGAATGCCGGCGCCCGGCCCGCTGTCTGGCCACGGTGGACCGGCTCTGGCTCATCTCCACCGTCCGCGACGGCAAGCTGCTCGAAGGCATGAACGAACAGACTGCCGCGGTGCTCAGCAAGGACTTCAAGGCCGTCAAGACAGTGAAGCTGCACCGGGTCACCGTCCAGGTGCTCGAGCGTAGGTAAGGGCAGAAAGCCGCCCCCACAGCTGAGGCAAAGGAGGTGCCGCTGACCATGCGGCTCACAGTCATCGGCACCGGCTACCTCGGTGCCACCCATGCCGCCTGCATGGCGGAGCTCGGACACGAGGTGCTCGGGGTCGACGTCGACCCTGACAAGATCGCCGCCCTGCGAGCCGGTCGTGTGCCCTTCCACGAGCCGGGCCTGCCCGAGCTCATCGCCCAGCACACGGCCACCGGACGGCTGCGCTTCACCACCTCCTACGAGGAGGCGGCGGCCTTCGGGCAGGTGCACTTCTCCTGCGTGGGCACGCCGCAGAGCAAGGACTCCGAGGCCGCCGACCTGACGTACGTGGACGCCGTGATCGAGAACCTCGGTCCGCTGCTGCCCGAGGGCGCGCTGGTCGTCGGCAAGTCGACGGTGCCGGTGGGTACGGCGGACCGGCTGGCCGGGAGGCTCGCCGAACTGGCGGGCCCGGGGGCGGAGCTGGCCTGGAACCCGGAGTTCCTGCGCGAGGGCTTCGCCGTCGCCGACACGCTGCGGCCCGACCGGCTGGTCCTGGGCGTCCGGTCGGCACGCGCCGAGGAGCTGCTGCGCGCGGTGTACGCACCCGTCATCGCGGCCGGCACCCCCGTCGTCTCCGCCGACTTCCCGACCGCCGAACTCGTCAAGACGGCCGCCAACGCCTTCCTCGCCACGAAGATCTCCTTCATCAACGCGATGGCAGAGGTCTGCGAGGCGGCGGGCGCGGACGTCTCCGTACTGGCCGAGGCCATCGGCCACGACGAGCGCATCGGCAGGAAGTTCCTGCGCGCGGGCGTCGGATTCGGCGGCGGCTGCCTGCCCAAGGACATCCGGGCCTTCGCACACCGAGCCGACGAACTGGGCGTCTCCCTGGCCTTCCTGCGCGAGGTCGACCGCATCAACATGCGCCGCCGCGACCGGGTCGTCGAACTGGCCCGGGACCTGTGCGGGGGAGCCGTGCTGGGTGCCCGCATCGCCGTACTCGGCGCCGCCTTCAAGCCGGACTCGGACGACATCCGCGACTCGCCCGCCCTCAACGTGGCGGCGCGGCTCCGGCTCGACGGAGCCGATGTCACGGTCTACGACCCGCAGGCCATGGACAACGCCCGCAAGGCGTTCCCGCTGCTCGGCTACGCGCTGTCGGCCGAGGAGGCGGTGCGCGGCGCCGACGTGGTGCTGCATCTGACCGAGTGGCCGGAGTTCCGCGAGCTCGATCCCGAGCGGCTGCGGACGCTGGCGGGACGTCCGCGGATCGTGGACGGCAGGGGGGTGCTCGACGCAGGCCGGTGGGCCGCGGCGGGCTGGGAGTTCCGTGCGCTGGGCAGGCCCGCGCCGGGTGGGGAGGAAAGACAATGACATACGACCTGGCGGCGGGCGCCCGCGTCACCGTGGTGATGCCCACCTACAACGAAGCGGCCAACCTGCCGCGCATGGCCGAAGCGGTGCTCCACCTGCCGCTGCCCGGTCTCCATCTGAAGATCGTCGACGACTCCAGCCCGGACGGCACCGGCCGTATCGCCGAGGAGCTGGCCGAGAAGTACAACGCCGACGGGTGGCACCGGATGAGCGTGCTGCACCGCACCGAGAAGGACGGCCTCGGCCGGGCCTACGTCGCGGGGATGAGCGCCGCGCTCGACGAGGGCGCCGACTACGTCGTGCAGATGGACGCCGACGGCAGCCACCCGGTGGAGGCGGTGCCGCGCATGGTCGGCACGGCGGAGGCCACCGGTGTGGGGCTGGTCATCGGCAGCCGGTACGTGCAGGGCGGTTCGCTGGACGAGGAGTGGGGCGCGCACCGCGTCCTGCTGTCGCGGTTCGCCAACCGCTATGCGCGCACCGTGCTCGGCACCAAGATCCGGGACATCACGGCCGGGTTCAACCTCTGGTCGGCCCGGGCGCTCCGCGACGTCGACCTGCACTCCCTGGACAGCGCCGGCTACAGCTTCCAGGTCGAGCTCAAGTACAAGGCGGTCCACGCCGGGCACAGCGCGATCGAGATCCCGATCCGCTTCGAGGAGCGGACCGAAGGAGTCTCCAAGATGACGCTGCGCACGCAGCTGGAGTCGGCGGTGGTGCCGATCCGGCTGCGCATGAAGCACAGCCGGTAGACCACGTGCGTTACGAGGCGTTGGCGGCCGCCGACGCCTGCGCCTCGCCGCGGCGGCGGATCTGCCGGAACGTGAACTCCGCGAGGTCGTCGCCCGTGGTGAAGACCGCGCTGTCCTTCTGCGTCACGTCCTTGCCACTGGTGAACCCGGCATTGGTGAGATACACGTAGCGCCCGTACGCATTGGTCGTGGTGCGGCAGACCGCCGTACGGCAGAAGGCGGGGACGCCGGAGCCGGACAGCGAGGTCACGTTGCCCTTGTCCGCTTGCTGCTTGGCCTTGGTGGCCTTGGCCTCGGTGTCGAACACGGCGACGCCGACCGTGACCGCGACGCCGTTCCTGGAGTAGGTGGCCCGGATCAGGCGGGTGCAGCCGTTGCCGGTGAGGACCTGGGCGAGGTCGCCCCGGATGGCCGTGGCGCACTTGGTCGTGCTGCTGGTGGCGCCCTTCTTGTAGACCCGCTCGCCCATCGTCAGGCTCCGGCCGGGGAAGAGGGTGTCGGCGCTGAGCGGCGCGGTGTCCTTCTCGGCGCTGGAGACGAAGTCCTTCGGGTCCAGCGGGGGCGGGGGAGTGGTCTCCTCGAAGGACGGCCCGGGCTTCGTCGTGTCGCTCGGGATGTCCGCGGAGGTGGGGAGCTTGTCCGCGGGCTGGTTCGACGCGGAGTTGCCGCTGTTGGCGGAGACGACCGCCGTCGCCACGAGCGCACCGACCACGACGGTGGCCAGGGCGCTGCCGCCTATCCACAGCCACCTGCGGCGGCGGGCGCGCGCCGCCTCGGAGGCCTCGGCGAGCGCCGCCCAGTCGGGAGTGTCCGAACCCGAACCCCAGTTGGGGGAACCCGAATCCGGCCCCCCGGGACCCCACTGAGGCCCCCCTTGCCCAAAGCTCATGGGGCGCATCTTAGACGGGGGCCGACGGCCCAAGGACCCGGGCTAGGACACGACTTCGGCACGCCGCGGCACGTTCCGGGAACCGGCACCGGCGGGCTCTAGCGTGATCGGTATGAACAAGGACGAGGGCGGCATGCCGGGCGTGACGGACGAGGCGGACACCGCCCCGTCGTGCCAGGCCCGTGACTGGCTGCTGCAGCCCGCAGGACCTCTCGCCGGAACTCTGCTCGCCCTCGTGCTCGTGGCACGCGCCGTCCGGGTCGCCGTGGTCTCGGCGGGCGGGGGAATGGACAACGCCTTCGTCGTACGGGCCGCGGCGGCCTGGCTGGACGGCGGAGCGCCCTACGCGGACCGCCGCTTCCTCTATCTGCCCAGTGCCGTGATCGCCGCCGCTCCCCAGGCGATGCTGCCCTCGTCGGTGGTACGGGTCGTCGTGCCGCTGCTGGTCGTCGGCGCGCTGGTCGCCGGGTGGGCCTGCGCGCTGCGGATCTTCGGCGTGCCCTGGCGCAGCCGCTTCGCCGTTCTCGGGCTGCTCGGCACCGTCCTGTTCTGGGCGCCGTTCGGGCATCTCGTCAACCTCGGGAACTGGACCGTGACGGCCGCCTTCGCCCTGCCGCTCGCCCTGCTACTCGCCGACCGGGGGCGCTGGGCCGCCGCGGGCGCGGTCGTCGGGGCAGCCGTCGCCCTGAAGCCGCTGCTCGCCCCGATCGCACTGCTCTTCGTCTTCGCCCGGCAGTGGCGGGCCCTGGGCTGGATGGTGGGGGTGCCCGCGGCGGCCTCGGTGTGCGCGGGTCTGGTGATGCCGGACCCGGCCGGCTTCCTCACCCGGACGCTGCCCTTTCTGCTGCGCGGCGGGGACGGTCTCATGCGTCCGTACGACGTGTCGGCGGTCGCGGTGCTGCCGCGGCTGGGGGTGCCGCAGGTGGTGGCCGTGCTGGTGGCGGCAGCGGGTGCGGCGGCGGGCGTGAGCTGTGCGTGGCGGCGCTGGCGGTGCGGCGATCCGGGGCCCGCCCGGCTGGTCGAGACCGCCGTGATGCTGATGCTGGCGACCTTCGTGATCTCCAGGCCCTCGTACGACCACTATCTGGTCGTCGTCCTGCCGCTGCTGCTCGCCGGGGCGCTGCGGCCCGGGGCCGTGGCCCGGTCCCCGTGGTTCTGGGTCGCCCTAGTCCCCCAGGTCCCGGGCTTCACGCTGCCGTATGTCGAGGGGGCGACCCGCAGGGCGTTCAAGGACTTCATCACGCTGTGCGCCCTGGTGGCGACCGTCGGCGCCCACTGCGCGCGTGCCCGGCCGCCGAGGCCGCCGGGGTACCCTGAAACACGGCAGGTGTCCCTGTGCGACCGGTCGTTTTGACCCGTCCGGGGCAGCGCGGGTATCCTGCCTGTTCGTTATGTGTATTGGCTTGCTCAATCTCACGTGAGGGGCCCTTACACCGGTCCACCGGGCCGATGACCAGCGGCAGGCACTCGGTTTGCGTCACCGATGTGCGGCCAGGGCTGTCGTGATCGTCCGTGGTGGCCTTGTCAGGACCCACTCACTGAAGAAGCGAAGGCTACGAACCGTGCGTACGTACAGCCCCAAGCCCGGCGATGTCACCCGCCAGTGGCACGTCATCGATGCTCAGGACGTCGTCCTGGGCCGCCTGGCATCTACTGCCGCCACCCTTCTGCGGGGCAAGCACAAGCCGATCTACGCGCCGCACGTCGACGCTGGTGACTTCGTCATCATCATCAACGCCGACAAGGTGCACCTCTCGGGCAACAAGCGGACCCAGAAGATGGCGTACCGCCACTCGGGCTACCCGGGTGGTCTGCGCTCCGTCCGCTACGACGAGCTGCTCGACAAGAACCCCGAGAAGGCCATCGAGAAGGCCGTCAAGGGCATGCTCCCCAAGAACACGCTGGGCCGTCAGATGCTCTCGAAGCTGAAGGTCTACAAGGGTGACCAGCACCCGCACGCTGCACAGCAGCCGGTGCCGTTCGAGATCACCCAGGTCGCGCAGTAAGTCCGGCCACCCCCTAAGACTGAACAGAATCTGAGGAGAATCGTGGCCGAGACCACTGCCGAGCAGCCGCTCGAAGAGATCGACATCGACAGCTACACCACCGAGTCCGAGGTCCCCGTCGAGGGCGAGTACACCTCGGAGTCCCTGGCCTCCCGCTTCGGCGAGCCCCAGCCGGCCGCCGGCCTGGGCCGTCGCAAGAACGCCATCGCCCGTGTCCGGATCGTCCCGGGTACCGGCAAGTGGAAGATCAACGGTCGCACCCTCGAGGACTACTTCCCGAACAAGGTGCACCAGCAGGAAGTCAACGAGCCCTTCAAGGTGCTCGAGCTCGAGGGCCGCTACGACGTCATCGCCCGTATCGCGGGTGGCGGCGTCTCCGGTCAGGCCGGCGCCTTGCGCCTCGGCGTGGCCCGCGCCCTGAACGAGGCCGACGTGGACAACAACCGCGGCCCGCTGAAGAAGGCCGGCTTCCTGCGCCGCGACGACCGCGCGGTCGAGCGGAAGAAGGCCGGTCTGAAGAAGGCCCGCAAGGCGCCGCAGTACAGCAAGCGCTAATCGCTGCTGCTCGTACAGCACGCCCCGGCGGCACGCAGTGTGCTGCCGGGGCGTTCGTTTATCACGGGTACGCGGCGTATAACGGCATAAAAGCCAAGGCTGCAAGGGCGTTGAGCCGCTTGTATGTTCAGTCTCTTTCCGAAGCTTCTGAGCCGCTTCGAGGATGATTGCGAAAGTTCGGAGGACACCAGTGGGACGACTCTTCGGCACGGACGGCGTGCGCGGTGTCGCGAACGCGGATCTGACGGCTGAGCTCGCGCTCGGCCTGTCGGTCGCGGCGGCGCACGTGCTCGCCGAGGCGGGCACCTTCGAGGGCCACCGGCCGGTGGCGGTGGTCGGTCGGGACCCGCGTGCGTCCGGGGAGTTCCTGGAGGCCGCGGTGGTCGCGGGTCTGGCCAGCGCCGGTGTCGACGTCCTGCGTGTCGGCGTGCTGCCCACCCCTGCGGTGGCGTATCTCACCGGTGAGCTGGGCGCCGACCTCGGCGTGATGCTCTCCGCCAGCCACAACGCGATGCCCGACAACGGCGTCAAGTTCTTCGCCCGCGGCGGCCACAAGCTCGCCGACGAGCTCGAGGACAAGATCGAGGCCGTGTACGAGGAGCACCGCACCGGTGCTCCCTGGGACCGTCCCACGGGCGCGGGCGTCGGCCGCGTGAAGTCGTACGACGAGGGCTTCGAGCAGTACGTCGCGCATCTCCTCGGTGTCCTGCCGAACAGGCTCGACGGGCTGAAGGTCGTCCTCGACGAGGCGCACGGCGCGGCCGCCGGAGTCTCGCCCGAGGCGTTCAAGCGGGCCGGCGCCGAGGTCGTCACGATCGGCGCCGACCCCGACGGGCTGAACATCAACGACGGCTGCGGCTCGACCCATCTGGACCTGCTGAAGGCCGCCGTCGTCGAGCACGGCGCCGACTTCGGCATCGCCCACGACGGGGACGCCGACCGGTGCCTCGCCGTGGACCACACGGGTGCCGAGGTCGACGGCGACCAGATCCTCGCCGTGCTCGCTCTCGCGATGCGCGAGCACGGGCAACTGCGCGAGGACACCGTCGTCGCGACCGTCATGTCCAACCTGGGCTTCAAGCTCGCCATGGAGCGCGAGGGCCTGTTCCTCGTGCAGACCGCCGTCGGCGACCGCTATGTGCTCGAGGAGATGAAGGAGAACGGCTACGCGCTCGGCGGCGAGCAGTCCGGGCACGTGATCGTCCTGGACCACGCCACGACCGGCGACGGCACGCTGACCGGCCTCCTCCTCGCGGCGCGGGTCGCCGAGACGGGACGTACCCTGGCGGACCTCGCCGCCGTCATGGAGCGGCTGCCTCAGGTGCTCGTCAACGTCCCGGACGTCGACAAGTCCCAGGTGCACACCTCCGCCGAGCTGACCGCCGCGGTCGCCGACGCGGAGCGCGAACTCGGCTCCACGGGCCGGGTGCTGCTGCGCCCGTCCGGCACCGAGCCGCTGGTACGCGTCATGGTGGAGGCCGCCGACATCGATCAGGCGCGGTCGGTGGCCGGGCGACTTGCTGACGTGGTGAAGTCGACGCTGGGTTAAGCCCGTTGACCTTTTGCGCCTGTTGATGGAGCGGCCACGGTTCTTTTTCGGGACCGTGGCCGTTCTGCCTTCAGCGGCCGGTGTGTTGTCGGGGCGTCAGATCCCGTGTCATCCGGTCTGCGGTCGTGTGTGCTCAGCGCGTCGTAGGCGGAAGTTGCTGAGGCGGGAGTTGCTGTCGGTTGCGCGCGGTGCGCCGGCGCTGTGCGTTCCACAGGAGCATCTGCGCCAGCAGCGTGAGCGTGCCGGCAAGGACGATGCCGAGCAGGTTGAGCAGGAGTTGCTCGGTGGAGCCCCACGCCTGGCGGTACTCGTCGTAGCTGAAGGCGACGGCGGCGTTCGCGGCGGCCGGGACCGTCGTGACCGAGATGGCGACACCGACCAGGGCGCCGGACTTCGCGGACGTCAGCGAGAGGGTGCCCGCGGCGCCCGCGAGGACGGCCACGACGAACGAGAACCAGTCCGGCCGGTAGATGAAGTTGGTGTTCGGACGCTCGGCGTCCAACTGCTCCGCGCTGAACAGATGCACCGTGTCCATGAAGTAGCTGAAGCCCACCGTCACCAGCATCGCGACGGCGAAGCCCACGAGCAGCGCGATCAGTGACCGCAGCGCGAGCCGCGGGGCGCGCCGCACCAGGGCCGTCGAGAGCCCGGCGAGGGGCCCGAACTCGGGTCCGACGGCCATCGCGCCCACGATCAGGATCGCGTTGTCGAGGACCACACCGCAGGCCGCGATCATCGTGGCGAGCGTGATGAACGCGACGTAGGTGATGGAGAGCGTCGACTCCTCGTGCGTCGCGTCCGTCAGGTGCTCCCACAGCACCGCGTCCGCCGCCTCGCCCGGCGCCTCCTCCTCCGCCTTGTCGGCGCGCTTGGACAGCGACAGGTCGATGTTCTCGACGGCGATCGAGCCGCACTCCTCGATGCCCAGCGCCTGCAGCCCGGAGAGCAGTTCGTCGCCCGCCTCCCGGGCGACGTCGCACAGCACCAGGTCGCCGGGGGGATTGCGGGCCGCCCCGGGCAGCACGGCGAGATGCGTCGTGCCGGGGGTCCTCTCGATGAGGCGTACCACCTCGTCGGTGCGGTCCGGCGGGGTGATCAGGCGCAGATGCAGCATGGCGGCAGCGTAATCGGCATGTTCGCGGCACGATCTCCGGCTCGGCCATGGTCTCGGGCTCGGCCCTGGTCACGGGCTCCGGCATGGTCACGGGCTTGGGCATCGACACAGCAGGCCGGGCCCGGTCACGGCTCGGGCGCGGTCACAGCTTCCGCAGGCTCAGCCGCTGCACCTTGTGGTCGGGGCCCTTGCGCAGGACGAGCGTGGCGCGGCCGCGCGTGGGCGCCACATTCTCCAGCAGATTGGGCTTGTTGATGGTGCGCCAGGTCATGCGCGCGTAGTCGAGGGCCTCCTCCTCGGAGACCTGGGTGTACTTGCGGAAGTACGAGGACGGGTTCTGGAAGGCGGTCTCGCGCAGCTTGCGGAAGCGGTTCAGATACCAGCTCTCGATGTCCTCGGTGCGCGCGTCCACGTACACGCTGAAGTCGAAGTAGTCGGCGAGGCCGACCCGGGTGCGGCCGTCCTTGCCGGG
Organism: Streptomyces jeddahensis; assembly: GCF_001642995.1. Lineage (GTDB taxonomy): Bacteria > Actinomycetota > Actinomycetes > Streptomycetales > Streptomycetaceae > Streptomyces > Streptomyces jeddahensis. The sequence continues at coordinate 59,799 of NZ_LOHS01000021.1, read as the reverse complement.
CAGGGCGGGCTGCAGGACGTTGAGGCCCTCGACGATGAGGATGTCGGGGCGGCGGACCGTGAGCTTCTGGCCGGGCACGATGTCGTAGATCAGGTGCGAGTAGACCGGGGCCGTCACCTCGTCCTTGCCGGCCTTGATGTCGGCGACGAAGCGGGTGAGGGCCCGGCGGTCGTACGACTCGGGGAAGCCCTTGCGCGACATCAGCCCGCGCGCCTCGAGCTCCTTGGTGGGCAGCAGGAAGCCGTCCGTGGTGACGAGTTCGACGCGCGGGTGCTCGGGCCAGCGGGAGAGCAGCGCCTGCAGCAGACGGGCCACGGTGGACTTGCCGACCGCCACGGAACCCGCGACCCCTATGACGAAGGGAGTGCCGGCCTGGGAGCCCTTCTCGCCGAGGAAGGTGTTGAGCGCGCCGCGCAGCCCGCTCGTCGAGCCGACGTACAGATTGAGCAGGCGGGACAGCGGCAGATAGATGTCCCGCACCTCGTCGAGGTCGATGACGTCGCCCAGACCGCGCAGCTTCTCGACCTCCGCCGCGGTCAGCGGCAGCGGCGTCTTGTCGCGCAGGGCGCTCCATTCGGCACGGGTGAGGTCGAGGTAGGGAGTCGCCTCCGGCCTGGACCGGTGGGCGCTCCGCGGCAGCGTGGAGACCGGAGAGATCACAGTCCATTGTTACGGGAGTCTGAACGCCACGGGGCGTGGGGTCGGTCACGCGGGTATCCCGGGCATTCCGGCCACCTGCGGCACGAGGTCTGGACCAGGGTTCCCGGCGGGGATACGGTCCCGCCACCCGGCGCCGAGCCGCGCGCCGGGGCAGCCGGGGGGTTGGGGGTCGCCATGTCCGTACATCTGCGTGTTTTCGCCCGTCGGAAACGTGCCGCGGCAGGCGCGTGGGCAGATCTGGAGGGGCGAGTCTGCTCCGAACTGTCGGCGGACCTGCCGGACGAGGACCTGGGCGAGAACCTCGGCGACGCCCTGGACCTGTACGAGATGGGCAGCAAGCCGCGGTGCGAGGAGGTCGAGTACCTGGAGCTGGTCCAGGAGGCGATCGAGCGGATCGAGCGGGGGAGGTAGCGGGCGGGCGATGAGGCTGCCGCCGAATCGGGTGCCCGAACAGCCCTTCCCGCCGCGCCGTCGTCCCTCTATTGTTCCGCTGACCTGCGATAAAGCAGGCTGGGGAGAGCATCGGGGCGGGGTCGTGTCTGCTGCACTGCAGGACAAGGTAATTGAGCGTTCGCGCGGGCTGCTGGAGCCGGGTGAGGCCGTGCGGCGGGTTTATGTCGCGCAGGGCGGGATCAATCCATGGGCGCAGGTCCTGTTCTGCGCGGTCGGCGTGTTGTTGGTGCGGGCCGTCATCGGCGACGTCGACCTCGTCGAGGTGTATGTCGGCTGTGCCGTCGGCGCCATGCTCGGCGGTGCCGTCGCCTTGGCCCTGACGAGCCGTCGCGTCATCCTGCGGACAGAACGTGCTCTGGTGGTGCTGTCATACGGACGGTTCGGTCCCGTCCGCCCCACACGGGTGGTGGCGCGTCTGCCGAAGGAGACTCCGGTCGGCCCGCTCGAGGGTCTCTGGTCGACCGTCGTGCTGAACGGCGAGAAGCTGTGGATCCACAAGCGGCACTACGGGGTGCACGAGGTGGCGCCCAGTCTGCCCGGCGCATAGCACAAAACAGTGGGATCCGCCGAAAACGCACGGCCGGTGAAGAGAGTGAAACGACCTTCGAGTCGTGGGTGGTGAGGGCTCGCCGTAGGCTGCGGCCATGTGCGGAATCGTGGGTTACGTGGGCTCGCAGTCGGCGCTTGACGTCGTGCTGGCCGGGCTGAAGCGGCTGGAGTACCGGGGCTACGACTCGGCCGGTGTCGCCGTGCTCGCCGACGGCGGGCTGGCCGCCGCCAAGAAGGCCGGGAAGCTCGGCAACCTGGAGAAGGAGCTGGTCGAGCGGCCGATGCCGACCGGCACCACCGGCATCGGGCACACCCGGTGGGCCACCCACGGCGGACCCACGGACACGAACGCGCATCCGCACCTCGACAACGCGGGCCGCGTCGCCGTCGTGCACAACGGCATCATCGAGAACTTCGCCGAGCTGCGCGCCGAGCTGACGGAGCGGGGGCACGAGCTGGCGTCCGAGACGGACACCGAGGTCGTCGCGCACCTGCTCGCCGAGGAGTTCTCCGGCTGCGCGGACCTCGCCGAGGCGATGCGGCTGGTGTGCCGGCGCCTGGAGGGCGCGTTCACGCTGGTCGCCGTGCACGCGGACGACCCCGACACGGTGGTCGGCGCACGGCGGAACTCGCCGCTGGTGGTGGGCGTTGGGGAGGGTGAGTCCTTCCTCGCGTCGGACGTCGCCGCGTTCATCGCCCACACCCGCTCGGCGATCGAGCTGGGACAGGACCAGGTGGTCGAGCTGCGCCGGGACGGGGTGACGGTCACCGACTTCGACGGCCGGCCCGCCGACGTGCGCTCGTACCACGTGGACTGGGACGCCGAGGCGGCCGAAAAGGGGGGTTATGACTACTTCATGCTCAAGGAGATCGCCGAGCAGCCCAAGGCGGTCGCCGATACGTTGCTGGGGCGCATCGACGCCTCGGGTTCGCTGACGCTGGACGAGGTACGGATCCCTGGCCAGGCCCTGCGCGAGGTGGACAAGGTCGTCATCGTCGCGTGCGGCACGGCCTTCCACGCCGGGATGATCGCGAAGTACGCCATCGAGCACTGGACCCGGATCCCGTGCGAGGTGGAGCTCGCCAGCGAGTTCCGCTACCGGGACCCCATCCTCGACCCGCAGACGCTCGTCATCGCCATCTCGCAGTCGGGCGAGACCATGGACACCCTCATGGCGCTGCGGCACGCCCGCGAGCAGGGCTCCCGGGTGCTGGCGATCTGCAACACCAACGGGTCGACGATCCCGCGCGAGTCCGACGCGGTGCTGTACACGCACGCGGGTCCCGAGGTGGCCGTCGCCTCCACGAAGGCGTTCCTGACGCAGCTCGTCGCCTGCTATCTGGTGGCGCTCTATCTGGGCCAGGTGCGCGGCACCAAGTGGGGCGACGAAATCCATGCGGTCGTCCGGGACTTGGCGAAGATCTCGGAGCAGGTCGAGCGGGTCCTGGAGACCATGGAACCGGTGCGGGAGCTGGCGCGGTCGCTCGCCGCCAAGGACACGGTGCTGTTCCTGGGCCGCCATGTGGGCTATCCCGTGGCCCTGGAAGGCGCGTTGAAGCTGAAGGAGCTCGCGTACATGCACGCCGAGGGCTTCGCCGCCGGCGAGCTGAAGCACGGGCCGATCGCCCTCATCGAGGACGACCTGCCGGTGGTCGTCGTGGTGCCGTCGGCGCGCGGCCGCTCGGTACTGCACGACAAGATCGTTTCGAACATTCAGGAGATCCGGGCGCGGGGTGCCCGGACGATCGTGATCGCGGAGGAGGGCGACGAGACGGTCGTCCCGTACGCCGACCACCTGATCCGTATCCCGGCCACGCCGACGCTGCTGCAACCGCTCGTCGCCACCGTGCCACTGCAGGTCTTCGCCTGCGAGCTGGCCACGGCCCGCGGCAACGAGGTGGACCAGCCGCGCAACCTCGCGAAGTCTGTGACGGTGGAGTGATGAGGGCGCGGGCGGCCGGCCTCGGGGAAGCTGCCGGGGGAGGGAGATCGTGATCATCGGTGTGGGCATCGACGTCGCCGAGATCGAACGGTTCCGCACGTCCATGGAGCGCACGCCCGCGATGGCCCGACGGCTGTTCGTGGAGCGGGAGTTGCTGCTGCCCAGCGGGGAGCGCCGGGGCATAGCCTCCTTGGCCGTCCGGTTCGCGGCCAAGGAGGCCATCGCCAAGGCCCTCGGCGCCCCGGCCGGCCTGCACTGGACGGACGCGGAGGTCTACGTGGAGGACAGCGGCCAGCCACGCGTACGCGTACGCGGCACGGTCGCCGCCCGCGCAGCCGAACTCGGCGTCCGCTCCTGGCACGTCTCACTGAGCCATGACGCGGGGGTGGCTTCGGCGGTGGTGATCGCGGAGGGGTGACGAGGCAGCACGGCTGCACCGCCGCACCGCTGTATCCGCTGTACCTGCTGTGGGCAATCGTTCCGCAGGGCTGGGGGCACCTCCCAGCGGTAGCTGGGGGAGGGTGGGCACAGCCCCCTCGTTACGGCGCCTCGAAAAGCAACGGCACCCCCGACTGGGGGAGACTGAACGGCATGCGTACCGCGTACAGCGTAGAAACCGTAAGGGCAGCCGAGCGCGAGCTCATGGCAAGGCTCCCCGAGGGCACCCTGATGCAGCGCGCAGCGGCAGGCCTAGCCGCCGCATGCGCGGAACTGCTCGGCCGCGTCTACGGCACCCGCATCGTCCTCCTCATCGGCAGCGGCGACAACGGCGGCGACGCCCTGTACGCGGGCGCCCGCCTGGCCCGCCGCGGCGCAGGCGTGACGGCGGTACTGCTGGCGGCCGACGACCGCACCCACCCGGGCGGCCTCGCGGCCCTGCGGGCGGCGGGCGGCACCACCGCCCGGCCGCCCGCCGCAGAGGCGCTGATCCACCGCGCCGACCTCGTCGTCGACGGCATCGTGGGCATCGGCGGCAAGGGCGGTCTGCGCCCTGACGCCGCGCAGTTGGCGGCGCTGGTCCGGGGCGCGGGCGTGCCCGTCGTCGCCGTCGACCTGCCCAGCGGTATCGAGCCGGACACGGGCGAGGTCCGCGGCGAGGCGGTACGGGCCGATGTGACCGTGACATTCGGCACATACAAGCCGGGCCTGCTCATCGACCCCGCGCGGGAGCACGCGGGCACCGTCCGCCTTGTCGGCCTCGGGCTCGACCTGCCGGCCGAGGCGGATCTCGAGGCGCTGCAGTACGCCGACGTGAAGCGGCTGTTGCCGGTGCCGGTCGCCGAGAGCGACAAGTACCGGCGGGGCGTCGTGGGCATCGTTGCCGGGTCCGCCCGCTACCCCGGCGCCGCGGTGCTGGCCGTCGCGGGGGCGCTGCGGGGCGGGGCCGGTGCCGTGCGCTACGTCGGGCCCGCGGGCGACGCCGTGATCGCACGCTTCCCCGAGACCCTGGTGTCCGCCGGGCCGCCCGCGAAGGCGGGCCGCGTACAGGCCTGGGTCGTCGGACCGGGCATCGGCGACAACGCCCAGGCGGTGGCGGAGGTGCTCGACGCCGACGTACCGGTGCTGGTGGACGCGGACGGGCTGCGCCTCGCCGACTTGGACGCGGTGCGGGCCCGCGTCGCGCCGACCCTGCTCACGCCACACGCGGGCGAGGCGGCCGCGCTGATCGGCGTCGACCGCGCGGAGGTCGAGGCCGCACGGCTTGCGTCGGTACGGGAGCTCGCGGCGCGGTACGGGGCGACGGTGCTGCTCAAGGGGGCGACCACGCTGGTGGCCGGGCCGGACGGGGGCGCCGTGCGGGTGAACCCGACGGGGACGCCGTGGCTTGCCACGGCCGGGAGCGGGGATGTGCTGTCGGGGCTTGCCGGGTCGTTGCTCGCGGCGGGGCTCGTGGCGCGGGACGCCGGGTCCGTTGCGGCGTATCTGCATGGGCTGGCGGGGCGGTTCGCGGCCGCGGGCGCTCCCGCTGGGGCGCTGGAGGTGGCCGAGGCGTTGCCTCGGGCCTGGCGGGGCGTCACTGCGTGACGTTCCGCCAGGTGCACGCGCCCTGTCCGGGGCTGGGGTTGTAGGAGCGGTGCGGCGCCGTCGTGGGCCTGTGCCCACCCTCCCCCAGCTACCGCTGGGAGGTGCCCCCAGCCCTGCGGAACGCCTGCCCACAGGCTGCTGCGCCGCCGTGGGGGTGTCGTCGGAGCGCTCTGAGACACTGGGGGCGCCATGAATGAGACTGCCCCCCTGCGCGCCCGTGCCGAGATCGATCTGTCCGCCCTTCGGGCCAACGTGCGGACGTTGCGTGCCCTGGCGCCCGGGGCCGCCTTCATGGCCGTCGTGAAGGCGGACGCGTACGGGCACGGAATGATCCCCTGTGCGCGTGCCGCGCTGGAGGCGGGCGCGACCTGGCTCGGGACCGCGACGCCCGAGGAGGCGCTCGCGCTGCGCGCCGCCGGGTTCGGGGCTGACCGGGCTCGCGTCATGTGCTGGCTGTGGACGCCGGGCGGCCCCTGGCGCGAGGCCATCGAGGCGGACCTGGACATCGCGGTGAGCGGCATGTGGGCCCTGCGGGAGATCACGGCCGCCGCGCGACAGGCGGGCCGCCCCGCACGCATCCAGCTGAAGGCCGACACCGGTCTTGGGCGCAACGGCTGCCAGCCCGCCGACTGGCCCGAGCTCGTCGCCGAGTCCCTCGCCGCGCAGGCCGAGGGGCTCGTCCACGTCACCGGGCTCTGGTCGCACTTCGCGTGCGCCGACGAGCCCGGGCACCCGTCCATCGACGCCCAGCTCGCCCTGTTCCGCGAGATGGTGGCGTATGCGGAGGCGAAGGGCGCCCGCCCGGAGGTGCGGCACATCGCCAACTCGCCGGGCACACTGACCCGTCCGGAGGCGCACTTCGATCTCGTACGACCCGGCATCGCGATGTACGGGATCTCGCCCGGCCCGGAGGTCGGCACCCCCGCGGACCTCGGGCTGCGTCCGGTCATGACGCTCTCGGCGTCGCTCGCGCTCGTAAAGCACGTGCCGGGGGGCCACGGCGTGAGTTACGGACATCACTACGTCACACCGGGGGGCACGACACTCGGCCTCATCCCCGTCGGCTACGGTGACGGGATCCCGCGGCATGCCTCCGGTACCGGCCCCGTGCTGGTCGGCGGCAAGCTGCGGACGGTCGCGGGGCGTATCGCCATGGACCAGTTCGTGGTGGATCTCGGAGGGGACGAGCCGCCGGCGGGCGCGGAAGCGGTGCTGTTCGGACCGGGCGACCGGGGCGAACCGACCGCCGAGGACTGGGCACAGGCGGCGGGCACCATCGCGTACGAAATCGTCACCCGCATCGGAACGCGCGTTCCACGCGTCTATGTGAACGAGCGGCCCGAAGGCGAAGAACGGCCCGAGGGCGACGAGCGGTGCGACGGCGAGGAAAGGTGCGACGGCGAGCGGCCCGGCCGTGCAGCGGGCCCCGGAGGCGGACGGCGCGCAGGCGCGGACTGACCCGGTGCCGCCGGCCGGCCCCCGACAGGGCGAGCCGGCGAACCGAGCACCGAGCCCGACGACCGAGCACCGAGCCCGACGACTGAACACCCAGCCCGACCGAGCACCGAGTACCGAGCACCATGCCCGACGACCGGGCGCCCGGCACCGAACGCACCGAACGCGCACCCGATGACCGAGCACGACCCCGACGACCGAGTACCGAGTGAGGAGCGGCACGTGAGCGAGAGCAGCGCGGAGGCTGTCGCGGAAGCGGCCACGGCGGCCGCCGCCTCGGCCGCCGGCAGCTGGCGCACCGCCGGACTGGTGGGCACCGCGATAGGCGTGATCGCCGCGGGCGCAGCCGCCGGCGTCGCCATCGAGCGGATGACCGTCGGCCGCGGAATGCGGCAGAAGGCCCGGCTCGCCCTGGATTCCACCGGACCGTACGGAACGCTGCGCGGCAGGCCGGGCAAGGCGTACGCCGACGACGGCACCGAGCTGTACTACGAGATCGACGAGGTCGAGCCCGACGGCGGGACGGCGCCGCGCCGCCGGCGGCTGTTCGGCCGCAAGGCCCCGGCGCCCGTCACCGTCGTCTTCTGCCACGGCTACTGCCTCAACCAGGACTCCTGGCACTTCCAGCGCGCCGCGCTCCGCGGCGTCGTACGGACCGTGCACTGGGACCAGCGCAGCCACGGCCGCTCCGGGCGGGGCGTGGCCCAGGCGCCGAGCGTCGACGGGGACGGCGTGCCGATCTCGATCGACCAGCTGGGCCGCGACCTGAAGGCCGTCATAGACGCCGCGGCACCCGAAGGCCCGCTGGTGCTCGTCGGGCACTCCATGGGCGGCATGACCATGATGGCGCTGGCAGGGCACTACCCGGAGCTGATCCGCGACCGTGTCGTCGGCGTGGCGCTCGTCGGTACGTCGTCCGGGCGGCTCGGCGAGGTCAACTTCGGGCTCCCGGTGGCGGGTGTCAACGCGGTACGGCGCTTCCTGCCCGGCGTACTGAAGGCGCTGGGGCAGCGGGCGGAGCTGGTGGAGCGGGGGCGGCGCGCGACGGCCGACCTGTTCGCGGGGATCATCAAGCGCTACTCGTTCGCGTCCAGGGACGTCGACCCGGCCGTCGCGCGGTTCGCCGAGCGGATGATCGAGGGGACGCCGATCGACGTGGTCGCCGAGTTCTACCCGGCGTTCCACGAGCACGACAAGACGGAGGCGCTCAAGCGGTTCGCCGACATACCCGTCCTCGTCCTGGCCGGCGACCAGGACCTGGTCACGCCCAGCGAGCACAGCGAAGCCATAGCGGACCTGCTCCCGGATGCCGAGCTGGTGCTGGTACCCGACGCCGGGCACCTGGTGATGCTGGAGCACCCGGAGGTCGTCACGGACCGCCTCGCCGACCTGCTCGCCCGGGTCGGCGCGGTCCCCGCAGGGGCTAACGTGGGCACCTATGGAAGCACCGCACAATCCGGCGACTGAAGAGGCTGAACCGGTCGCCCGCACCAGCACTCCGACCATCGTGCGCATCACCGTCACCTCGCCCGAACAGATGCAGGAGCTGGGCCGCCGCCTGGCCAAGCTGCTGCGCGCCGGCGACCTCGTGATGCTCACGGGCGAGCTGGGGGCGGGCAAGACGACGCTGACCCGCGGGCTGGGCGAGGGCCTGGACGTGCGGGGCGCGGTCACCTCGCCGACCTTCGTCATCGCTCGCGTCCACCCGTCCCTCGGCGACGGCCCGCCGCTGGTGCACGTGGACGCGTACCGGCTGGGTGGCGGGCTCGACGAGATGGAGGACCTCGACCTCGACGTGTCGCTGCCCGAGTCCGTGATCGTCGTGGAGTGGGGCGAGGGCAAGGTCGAGGGCTTGTCCGAGGACCGGCTGCAGGTCCTCATCCACCGGGCCACCGGGGACACGACCGACGAGGTGCGCGAGGTCACGCTCACCGGGTACGGCGAGCGGTGGACGGCGGCGGACCTGGCGACGCTGGCCGCCTGACGGGGGATTCTGCGGGTGTTCTCGTAGATTCACCCGAAGGTGCCGACAGGCCGTCGGGAAGATATTGCGCCGTGCGGGGTGGGCATGGTCACATGGACACGTGTACGGGTTAGGTCTGCCTAACCACGGCTGCTCCCGGAGTGCCAGGAGGCGTCCATGTCGGCTTCTGAACGTGATGTGCCGGCTGCTGGGCAGCCGGCGGATCGGCCGGTAGCCGTTCCGACGGCTGGGGGTCCGGCTGCGCCGTCGATGCGGGATCTGCTTGCGGCCTGTGCCGCGGCCGCTGCCGTTTCTACGCCGCCTTGGGCGCCCCATCCGGTGGGGCCGCGCCCCTGATTTGAAGGGCGCCGTACGTCGTGGGCTGTGCCCACCCTCCCCCAGCTACCGCTGGGAGGTGCCCCCAGCCCTGCGGAACGCCTGCCCACAGCAGTTACGGCACCACGACAACCTTCGTGCCCACCGTCGCGAACGTCCACATCGCGTTGCCGTCCTCGCGGGACTCGCGGATGCCGCCTGTCTGCCTCTCCGGGTCGGGCGTCGGGGTCGAGCCGTCGACGGCCGCGCTGAAGCCGATCACCACGCCGTCGACGTCGGCGAACCGCACCACGTGCTCGATCGGCACGCCGTCGGAGCCCGTCACCGCGCTGGACCGCGAGGTGACGCTGTAGGTGCCCACCTCGGGGTCCACCGTGCTGGGCGTGACCTTGAACGTGCGCTTCGTCTCGCCGTCCGCGCCGATCAGCCAGACGCGGTCGTCCTCCAGCGAGTAGACGACCCGCTCACCGGTGCCGGAATCCTCGGGCGGTGTCGCGGACTCCTTCTTCTTCGCGCTCTCCGTGGGAGACTGCGACACGGTGGGGGAGGCGGACGGCTCGGCCTTGCCGAGGGTGTCCGGCACGTTGGCCGCGGCCTGGACGGCGAGGAAACCGACTGCGGCGATGGCGGCCGCGGTGAGCCCGGCCACGAATCCCGAGCTGCTCCTTGCCACGTGTGCCCGCCTCTCGTACGTATGCGCGTCTCGTACGTACGCGCGTCCTGGGACCCTTGACGGTGACGGTAGCAGCAGGTGTGCGGCACACCTGGGCGGCCGTGCCTCCGCCGCCCAAGCCGTAGGCTGTTTGCGTGCTCTTGCTCGCTCTGGATACCGCCACCCCCGCCGTCACCGTCGCTCTGCACGACGGAGAGTCCGTCGTCGCGTCGTCGAGTCAGGTGGACGCCCGCCGTCATGGCGAGCTGCTGCTGCCGGCCGTCGACCGCGTGCTGGCCGAGGCGGGAACGAAACTGGACGCGGTCACCGGCATCGTGGTCGGCGTGGGCCCGGGACCGTACACCGGGCTGCGCGTCGGCCTGATGACCGCCGACACCTTCGGCCTGGTCCTCGGCGTGCCCGTGCACGGTCTGTGCACGCTCGACGCCCTCGCGTACGCCTCCTGCATCGAGGGCCCCTTCGTCGCGGCGACGGACGCGCGGCGCAAGGAGGTCTACTGGGCCCGGTACGCGGACCGGCGCACCCGCGTCACGGAGCCGGCCGTGGACCGGCCCGCCGACATCGCGGACCAGGTCGCCGGGCTCCCGGCCGTCGGCGCGGGCGCGCGGCTCTACCCGGACACGTTCCCGAACGCGCACGAGCCGGAGCACGTGTCCGCGGCCGCCCTCGCCTCGCTGGCGGTGGAGAAGCTGCAGGCGGGCGAGGAACTGGCCGCACCCCGGCCGCTGTACCTGCGCCGCCCGGACGCCCAGGTGCCCAAGAACTACAAGGTGGTCACCCCGAAGTGACAGCTCTCGTACTGCGCGAGATGCGCTGGTGGGACATCGATCCCGTGCTGGAGCTCGAGCGCGAACTGTTTCCCGACGACGCCTGGTCGCGAGGCATGTTCTGGTCGGAGCTCGCCCATGCGCGCGGCCCGGGCGCGACGCGTTGCTATGTCGTGGCCGAGGCCGGCGACCGGCTCATCGGTTACGCGGGACTCGCGGTCACCGGATCGGGTGAAGACGAGAACTCCGCGGTGGTGGGTGACGTGCAGACCATCGCCGTGGCCCGCGACCAGTGGGGCACGGGGCTCGGCGCGCGGCTGCTCACCGAGCTGATGCGGGCCGCGACCGCGTTCGAGTGCGCCGAGGTGCTCCTCGAATGCCGCGTCGACAACCTCCGCGCCCAGAAGCTCTACGAGCGCTTCGGCTTTGAACCCATCGGCTTCCGGCGCGGCTACTACCAGCCCGGGAACGTCGACGCCGTGGTCATGCGGCTGGCAGGCCCCTCCGCCCCGTCCCCGGCCGGCCCCTCGGGTTCAGCGACCGACCATCCCTCCACCTCCGTGAACGGCGTACAAGGAAACCGGATCCATGGCTGACCTGCGCGATGCCCCTCTCGTACTCGGCATCGAGACCTCCTGCGACGAGACCGGCGTCGGCATCGTCCGCGGCACCACGCTGCTCGCGGACGCGGTCGCGTCGAGCGTCGACGAGCACGCCCGCTTCGGCGGCGTCGTGCCGGAGGTCGCGAGCCGGGCGCATCTGGAGGCGATGGTGCCGACCATCGACCGCGCGCTGAAGGAGGCGGGGGTCGCCGCCACGGACCTGGACGGCATCGCGGTGACGGCAGGGCCCGGGCTCGCGGGCGCGCTGCTGGTCGGCGTCTCGGCCGCGAAGGCGTACGCGTACGCGCTCGGCAAGCCGCTCTACGGCGTGAACCACCTGGCCTCGCACATCTGCGTGGACCAGCTGGAGCACGGGGCGCTGCCCGAGCCGACGATGGCGCTGCTGGTGAGCGGCGGGCACTCGTCGCTGCTGCTGTCGACGGACATCACATCGGACGTACGGCCGATGGGCGCGACCATCGACGATGCGGCGGGCGAGGCCTTCGACAAGATCGCGCGGGTGCTGAACCTGGGCTTCCCCGGCGGCCCGGTCATCGACCGGTACGCGAAGGAGGGCGACCCCGAGGCGATCGCGTTCCCGCGCGGCCTCACCGGCCCGCGCGACCCCGCGTACGACTTCTCCTTCTCCGGGCTGAAGACGGCCGTGGCCCGCTGGATCGAGGCGAAGCGGGCGGCGGGCGAGGAGGTGCCGGTGCGCGATGTCGCCGCGTCCTTCCAGGAGGCGGTCGTGGACGTGCTGACGCGTAAGGCCGTACGGGCCTGCAAGGACGAGGGCGTCGACCACCTGATGATCGGCGGTGGTGTGGCGGCCAACTCGCGGCTGCGGGCGCTCGCACAGGAACGCTGCGAGGCCGCCGGCATCCGGCTGCGCGTGCCGCGGCCCAAGCTGTGCACGGACAACGGCGCGATGGTCGCGGCGCTCGGCGCGGAGATGGTGGCGCGTGGACGCGCCGCCTCGGACTGGGACCTGTCGGCCGACTCCTCGCTGCCGGTGACGGACCCTCATGTGCCCGGTACGTCCCAGGGACATGGCCACAACCACGACCATGTGCACGAGGTCGCGAAGGACAACCTGTACTCATGACGGTCGCGTTGATGTGGGAGGCGCGGGCGGTCGCGGGCCGGGGCGAGGAGCTGCTGGCCTGGGCGCGGGCACAGGAGCCGGCGGACCTGCCGTCGTCGCCGGGAGGTCGCACACGGCGGCTGCTGCGCCGCGAGACCTTCCGCGCACCCGAGGACCGCGTCCTGGTCATCACCTGGTGGGACGCCGCTTACGACGCCGAGCTGCCCGAACTGCCCGAGCCGGACGGGGAGTTGGTGACGCGGGCGGTGCACCGGTGGCGGTTCGAGTCGCTGGGCGCGGAGGCGTAGGCGCCGCCTGAGAACTCTCCATGAATTCTGAGAGTTTCCGAAGGAAACCCAAGAAGCGGTATCCGCTGAAATAAATCGGACTTACGTTCTTGCGCGTGACCGAAGACAGAGTCAGCGGAAGCCGCGGCGGTGGGAACGGTGACGGTGCGAACCGTGACGGCGGAAACCGCGGCGGTGGGAACCGCGACACGGGCGGCAGGGGACGCAGCCGGGGGTCCCGTGCGCTCAGGACCGCAGCGGTCATGCTCGGCTGCCTCCTCGTGCTCACCGGCGCAGGGGCGTGCTGGGTGTACTGGAAACTGGACAACAACATCCAGAGCGTGGACATCGACAGCGCGCTGGGCGACGACAGGCCGAAGAAGGCGGCAGCGGTGTCGACTCCCCGTCCCACGGCGTCGCCCTCCGACTCCGCATCGCCTTCCCCGTATCCGTCCGTGTCCGCTCTTCCCGCCGGAGCGCTGAACGTCCTTGTGCTGGGCTCGGATTCGCGCAGCGGTGAGCGGAACTCCGAACTCGGCGGCGGCAACAGCTCGGGCGCCCGCTCCGACACGGCGATGATCGTCCACATCGACGCGGACCGCACCGAGGCGACGGTGGTGAGCATCCCGCGCGACACGCTGGTCACGCGCCCGTCGTGCCCCACGTCCTCGGGCGGCAGCACGGCGGTCGCGTACGGCGCCATGTTCAACAGCGCGTACTCGGTGGGCGGTCCTGTGTGCGCGATCAAGACGGTGGAGCAGCTCACCGACGTGCGCATGGACCACTACATCGAGATCGACTTCGCGGGCTTCGCGGATCTGGTGGACGCGCTCGGCGGGGTGACGGTCACCACGGAGGAGGACATCGACGACGACAAGAGCCACCTCCATCTCGAAGCCGGCACGCACCGTCTCGACGGCACGGAGGCGCTGGCGCTGGCCCGGACCCGGCACGGCATAGGGGACGGCAGCGACCTCGGCCGCATCGGCCTCCAGCAGCAGCTGATCAAGGCGATGCTCGAGGAGGCGGTGGCGAGCGACCTCCTCGCCAGTCCGTCCCGTCTGTACGACGTGGCCGACGCCGTCACGGGAAGCCTCACGACGGACACGGGCCTCGACTCGCTCGGCGAGCTGATGGGCCTGGCGCAGGCGGTCAGCGGCATCTCGGCGGACGATCTCACGACGGTCACCATGCCGGTCGTGACGGCCCTGTCCGACCCCAACCGGGTGGTGGCGAACGAGTCGGAGGCGAGCGAGCTGTGGGCGTCGCTGCGGTGAGGCCACCGCGGCGCTGAGGCCGCCGTCGAGGCCGCACCGGGACCGTCGGCGGCCGCGGGCAGGGCCCTTACGGCCCTATCCGGTCGCCGCCGGGTGCCCGACCAGCATGGTCGGCGCCCCCGCTACCCGCGTGAGGAAGACCGTCGCCGAGTTCGGGCCCTGCGGCCTCACCTTCCGCCGCAACTCCTCCGGTTCGACGGCGGACCCCCGCTTCTTGACGGTCAGGATGCCGACCCCGCGCTCCCGCAGCAGCGCCTTCAGCCGCTTCACGTTGAACGGGAGCTGGTCGGTGATGTCGTAGGCGGCGGCGTACGGGGTGGGGCGCAGCTCGTCCGCGGTGACGTAGGCGATGGTCTCGTCGATCAGTCCGCCGCCGACGTCCTCGGCGACCTCGGCGACCAGGTGCGCGCGGATGACGGCGCCGTCCGGCTCGTAGAGGTAGCGGCCGACGGGCCGTACCGCCGGATCGGGCAGCCCGCGGCCCGTCAGCGAGCGCGGTCCTGGCAGCAGGGTCGCCCGGACCGTGCCGGGCTCCGTGCCGAACCACAGGACCGCCTCCTTCACGTCCCCGTGGTCCGAGATCCACTCCGCCTCGGCGTCGGCGGGGATCGTCTCGTGAGGGATGCCCGGCGCGATCTTCAGCGCGGCGCGGGGCGCCGTGCGGGCCGCACCGACGGCCCAGGAGAGCGGCGGCGAGTACGCCTCAGGATCAAATACACGCCCGCGTCCGCCGCGCCGCGCAGGATCAACGAACACCGCGTCGTACGACCCGGTGTCCACCTCCGTGACGTCGGCCTCCCGCACCTCGATCAGCCCGCCGAGGCCGAGCGTCTCGGCGTTCGCCCGGGCGACCGCGCACGTCAGCGGGTCCCGGTCGACGGCCAGCACCGAGATGCCCGCGCGGGCCAGCGCGATCGCGTCACCGCCGATCCCGGAGCACAGGTCGGCGACGCTGCGGACGCCCAGGTCGGCGAACCGGCCGGCGCGGTACGTCGCGACCGACGCGCGCGTCGACTGCTCCACGCCGTTCGGCGTGAAGAACATCCGGCCCGCGTCCGCCGCGCCGAACTTCGCCGCAGCGCGCTGCCGCAGCCGTGCTTGCCCGATGGCCGCCGAGACCAGCGCGGCGGGGTGCTCACGGCGCAGCCGTGTCGCCACGGTCAGCTCCTGAGCCGGGTCGATGTCGCGCACCTCGTCGAGGAGGGCGCGTCCCTCGTCGGTGAGCAGCGCGGAGAAGGCGGACACGGAGTCGGCGGAGGCGGCGGGAGCACGGTCGTTCACCGGCCCATTGTGGGCCAGCCGGTGGATGGCGCGCGCCCGGCGGCGGTGTCGGCCCGCCGCGCGCCGACGCCGCTGACAGGATGCGACGCCATGCATCAAATGCGACAAAAAGACAAGATCCCTCGAGACTCCGCGCACGGGAGGACGGGCGCGCGCCGACGACACGCCGACCGAGCGGAGGCCGACGACCGAGCAGAGGCCAACGGGCGAGCGCAGACGGACCGGGGAAGGGTGGCCGACCGGCGAGGGGCGGCTGCCGAGCAAGTGCGCGCTGATCGACGAGGAGCGGCTGGCGGGCGGGGAGATGTCGGCGGGGGCGCGGCGGCCGCCATGCGGACGGATGTCGACGGGGCAGGGATCGTCGCGGAGAGAGTGCAGGTCGGCCGGGGCGTGCGGGCCGAGGGGGGAGGGGCGGCCCTTGGGCGACCAGGGGCCGACGGGCGAGGACCGGCCGCCGTGCGAATGCGGGCCGACGGGCGAGGACCGGCCGCCGTGCGGGGAGATGCTGAACGGCGGGCGGATGTCGCCTGGGGAGGGGCGGTCGCCGGGCTAGCACATGCCGACAGGCGAGGGGAGGCCGCAGTGCGGGCGCAGGTCGGCGGGCGAGGGGAGGCCGCGGTGCGGGCGCAGGTCGGCGGGCGCCTCCAGGCCGACCAGCGGGCCGCTGAGTCGGGCCGGGTCGCTGAGCGGCTGCAGCCCGCTCGGTCGGGCCGGGCCGCTGAGCGGGTGCAGTCCCCTGGGTCGGGGCGGGCCGCAGAGCGGGTGCAGTCCGCTCGGTCGGGCCGGGCCGCTGAGCGGGTGCAGTCCGCTCGGTCGGGATGGGCGGCTCGGCGGGGCAAGGTCACGGCGACGCGGCAGGCCGCCGGGTCGTGTCAGGGCCGCGGCACGCACGTCCCGCAGCGGTCGCCCCAGGGTGCGCCCGGCGACCGGGTCGGGCACAGGCCGCTGCCAGGGCCGTCACGGCGTACGCGACTGCGGCGAGGCCCCCTCCGGGTCTGCCTCGCCGTACTCGCCGTCGCCGCCATCGCCTCGGGCTGCGGCGACTCCGGCTCCGCTGCCGGTTCCCGCCCGGAGGCCGTCTCCCGCCCCGGGCCCCATCCCGGCCCTGGCCCCCACCTCCAGGCCCCGCCCGCCCGTGCCCTCGACGCGTACGCGCAGCGGCTGATCGACTCGCAGGCCGCCCGGGTCGCCGCCGCGAAGCGCTGGGGACTGGACAGGGTGCCGCTGCAGGCCCCGGCCCCGCCCGCCGTCAAGCCGGAGATCGAGACTCGCCCGGGCTTCGAGGTCACGGACGGCGAGGGTCTGCCGCCCGTCTTCACGACCGTCCCCACGACGGACAAGGTCGTCTTCCTCACCATCGACGACGGCGCCGAGAAGGACCCGGCGCTGCTGAGGATGATGAGCGAGCTGCGCATCCCGTACACCGCCTTCCTCAGCGACTACCTCGTGAAGAAGGACTACGGCTACTTCGGCGAGATGCAGCAGCTCGGTGTCACGCTGAACAACCACACCCTCGACCACCCGTACCTGCCCGGCCTCTCGTACGCCGAGCAGCGGCGCGAGATCTGCGGCATGCAGGACGTCATCGAGGAGCAGTACGGCCGGCGCCCCACCGTCTTCCGCCCGCCCTACGGCAACTACAACCGGGACACGCTGCGCGCCGCCAAGTCCTGCGGCATCAAGGCCGTTCCGCTGTGGAACGCCGAGGCCTTCCCGGACCGCATGGACTGGCGGGACGGGGACCGGGACCTCCACCCCGGCGACATCATCCTCACGCACTTCCGGGGCCGCGCCGACTGGAACGGCACGATGCCCGACATGATCCGGTACGTCATGAAGGTGATCACCGCCAAGGGATATGCCGTGGCCAGGCTGGAGGACTACCTCTGACGGGAGTTCGCGCCCTGTCTCCGGCGGAAGCCGCACCGGCCGCGGCGCCGGATTCGTACGCACGTCCCGTAACCACCCCATGAGAGCGATTCCCGGCGTTGTCTGCGCCGCGTTGGCACTCCGCTTGACCGAGTGCTAATCGCGGTCATAGTCTCAGCTCTGGCACTCCCCCCTGGAGAGTGCCAATAGCGACGGGCAGGTCCGGCACCCGCGACGACGGATCGACCTGGTCGCCACCTCAGACAGTTAACCCCGTGAGATCTCCGAAGGGGGAGGTCGGATCGTGACGACCGCCAGCTCCAAGGTTGCCATCAAGCCGCTCGAGGACCGCATCGTGGTCCAGCCGCTGGACGCCGAGCAGACCACGGCCTCTGGCCTGGTCATCCCGGACACCGCCAAGGAGAAGCCCCAGGAGGGCGTCGTCCTGGCCGTGGGCCCGGGCCGCTTCGAGAACGGCGAGCGCCTTCCGCTCGACGTGAAGACCGGCGACATCGTGCTGTACAGCAAGTACGGCGGCACCGAGGTGAAGTACAACGGCGAGGAGTACCTCGTCCTCTCGGCGCGCGACGTCCTCGCGATCATCGAGAAGTAATTCACCCGCACATTTGCTTTGTGAGCTGCGCCCCTGGCCACCCCGCTGACGCCGGGCGGCGAGGGGCGCAGTTCTTTCATACGAGTTCCGAGAGGGCTGAAACGCTCCCATGGCGAAGATCCTGAAGTTCGACGAGGACGCCCGTCGCGCCCTCGAGCGCGGCGTCAACAAGCTCGCCGACACGGTCAAGGTGACGATCGGCCCCAAGGGCCGCAACGTCGTCATCGACAAGAAGTTCGGCGCCCCCACCATCACCAACGACGGTGTCACGATCGCCCGTGAGGTCGAGATCGAGGACCCGTACGAGAACCTCGGCGCCCAGCTGGTGAAGGAGGTGGCGACCAAGACCAACGACATCGCGGGTGACGGCACCACCACCGCCACCGTGCTGGCCCAGGCCCTGGTCAAGGAGGGTCTGCGCAACGTCGCCGCCGGTGCTTCCCCGGCCGCCCTGAAGAAGGGCATCGACGCCGCCGTCGCCGCCGTCTCCGACGAGCTGCTCGCGACCGCGCGCCCGATCGAGGAGAAGTCCGACATCGCCGCCGTCGCCGCGCTGTCCGCACAGGACCAGCAGGTCGGCGAGCTCATCGCCGAGGCGATGGACAAGGTCGGCAAGGACGGTGTCATCACCGTCGAGGAGTCCAACACCTTCGGTCTGGAGCTGGACTTCACCGAGGGCATGGCCTTCGACAAGGGCTACCTGTCGCCGTACTTCGTGACGGACCAGGAGCGCATGGAGGCCGTTCTGGAGGACCCGTACATCCTCATCAACCAGGGCAAGATCTCCTCCATCCAGGACCTGCTGCCGCTCCTCGAGAAGGTCATCCAGGCCGGCGCCTCCAAGCCGCTGCTGATCATCGCCGAGGACGTCGAGGGCGAGGCCCTGTCCACCCTCGTCGTGAACAAGATCCGCGGCACCTTCAACGCCGTCGCGGTGAAGGCCCCGGGCTTCGGCGACCGCCGCAAGGCGATGCTGCAGGACATGGCGGTCCTCACCGGCGCCCAGGTCGTCGCCGAGGAGGTCGGCCTCAAGCTCGACCAGGTCGGCCTGGAGGTGCTCGGCACCGCCCGCCGCGTGACCGTCACCAAGGACGACACCACCATCGTCGACGGCGGCGGCAAGTCCGAGGACGTCGCGGGCCGCGTCGCCCAGATCAAGGCCGAGATCGAGACCACCGACTCCGACTGGGACCGCGAGAAGCTCCAGGAGCGCCTCGCGAAGCTGGCCGGCGGCGTGTGCGTGATCAAGGTCGGCGCCGCCACCGAGGTGGAGCTGAAGGAGAAGAAGCACCGTCTGGAGGACGCCATCTCCGCGACCCGCGCCGCGGTCGAGGAGGGCATCGTCTCCGGTGGCGGCTCCGCGCTCGTCCACGCCGTGAAGGTACTCGAGGGCAACCTCGGCAAGACCGGCGACGAGGCCACCGGTGTCTCGGTCGTCCGCCGCGCCGCCGTCGAGCCGCTGCGCTGGATCGCCGAGAACGCCGGCCTCGAGGGCTACGTCATCGTCTCCAAGGTGGCCGAGCTCGAGAAGGGCAACGGCTACAACGCCGCCACCGGCGAGTACGGCGACCTGGTGAAGTCCGGCGTCATCGACCCGGTCAAGGTCACCCGCTCCGCCCTGGAGAACGCCGCCTCCATCGCCTCGCTGCTGCTCACGACCGAGACCCTGGTCGTCGAGAAGCCGGCCGAGGAGGAGGCCGAGGCCGGTCACGGCCACGGCCACGGGCACGCGCACTGACGTCCCGCGGGCGCGCCCGCTGACGTCACGTCGGCTGACGACGAAGGAAGGTCCCGTTCCCTCAGGGAACGGGACCTTCCCGTTTCGATGGCTGGTCGTCGACGGCTGTGCCCCGCGGCTGTATCCGCCGTTTGCTACATCTCCAGTGCCTCCAGCTGCCCCATCAGGCCCAGCCTGTCGTACTGCCACCAGCCCTCGACGATCTTGCCGTCCTCGCGGCACCGGTGGATGGTCGTGCCGGTCATGGTGACCTGCTTGTTGCTGGCCGGAATCCCCATGAACTCGCCGTTGTGGGTGGCGTTCCAGGTCCAGCGGGTGCAGACCCGGTCGCCCTCGGCGAGCTGGTCGTCAATGGTGAACGTGGAGTCGAAGCCGCCCCGCCACATCTCTATCTCGCGGCGGACCGCGTCCATCCCGATGTTGTCCTGCTCGAAGGACGGATCGTGGTCGTGGTAGTTCTCCGTAAGGAATCCGTCGAGCGGTGGAAGGTCGCCCTTCGTCGCGATCGTCTCGAAGAACCTGCGGCAGGTGTCCTTGTAGAGCTGCTCGTCCCGGATGATGTCCAGGTCCGTGAACGTCGGCATCTCGTCGCAGAGGGCCACCATCTCCCGGAAGATCCGGTCCGTCTCCGGGAGGTTCGAGTTCCTCATCGCGTCCTCGTACGACGGGAACTCGACGATCTCGATGAAGTGCGAGTCATCGGACCGGTCCTTGCCGATGATGCTGTGCGAGGCGGTCCGCTTGCCCTTGGTCTGCTCGACCCATGTGTCCATGAGCCGGTTCATCTCGTCGAATCTGCTCGTCTTGCAGTCAATGAGCTGGACGAACGTCATGGCGCCTCCCGAAGTGCTCGGGCCCGGTGGGATGCCACCATTTTAGTGAAAAATCCGATTCGATCGGGTTTGCGTAATTCGGTCGACGCCCCAGATTCAACGGAGCGGGATTCGCCGAGTCCTCCCGGAGGCGAAGGTCACTGGGGCCCGTACTTCCGCCCCGTCTTCGAGGAGATCCCGCCCACCAGCGACCGCGGGGCCACCTTCACCAGCCCCATCAGCGCCTTGTACCGCGGGTCCGGAACCGACAGCGTCTTGCCGCGGGACAGATCGGCCAGTGCGGCCGTGACCAGCTTGTCCGCGTCCAGCCACATCCACTTCGGGATGCTGTCCGTGCTCATCCCGGCACGCTGGTGGAACTCGGTCCGTACGAAGCCGGGGCACAGCGCCATCAGCCGTACGCCCGAGCCGGCCAGGTCCTTCGCCGCACCCTGCGTGAACTGCACGACCCACGCCTTCGACGCCCCGTACGTCCCGCGCGGCACGAACGCCGCCACCGAGGCGACGTTGATCACGGCGCCCCGGCCGCGCTCCCGCATCGCCTCCGCCGCCGCCGACGTCAGCCGGAGCACCGCCTCGCAGTGCACCTTGAGCATCGTCAGCTCGTCGGCCATGGAGACGTCCAGATAGCGGCCCTTGTTGCCGAAGCCCGCGTTGTTGACCAGCAGGTCGACGGGGCTCCTGGGGTCCTTCAGGCGCCTGGCGACCGCCTCGATGCCGTCCTCCGTCGCGAGGTCCGCCGTCAGCACCTCCGCCTCGATGCCGTGCCGGTCGTGCAACTCGGTGGCCTGTTCGCGCAGCCGCTTGGTGTCGCGCGCCACCAGGACCAGGTTGCGGCCGTCTGCGGCGAGACGCCGCGCGAAGGCGGCGCCGATGCCCGCCGTGGATCCCGTAATCAGAGCCGTTGTCATGGATCAAGGCTAGTGACCACTCAGTGGCGGTGCTCGCCGGGCGGTGCACCTGCCTCACCGGCCGGGGCGCCCGCCCGCTGCCCCTTCTCGACCACCACGAACTGCCCCATCATTCCCTCGTCCTCGTGGTAGAGCAGATGGCAGTGGTACATGTACGGGCTGTCCGGATCTGCCGGACCGTCGAACCGCATGGCGAGCTTCACGGTCGTGCCGTGCGGCACGAACACCGTGTCCTTGGGCCCGCGCAGACGGGGCGGCGGGGCCTCGCCGTTCACCTCCAGCACCCGGAACTGCACGTCGTGCACGTGGAAGTTGTGCGGCATGCCGTCGTCGCTGCGCAGGGTCCAGACCTCGGTCGTACCGCGGGTGACGGTCTCGTCCACCCGGCCCATGTCCATCGGACGGCCGTTGATCCCGGTCCGTTCCAGATCGAAGTGCCGCGCCCGCACCGCGTCGTCGCCGGCCGGCACCTCCAACTCGCCCAGCCGGGCGGGGAGTGCGGGTGAGGGGCGCAGCCGTTCGGCGGCCCGCAGCTGCAGTACGTCGAAGGAGTCGCCGCCGCCGTTGAACCGCCGCTGCCACGCGTCCCCGTAGTTGCCCTGCGGGAAGCTGCGCAGCACGGTCCGCTCGCCCGGCTTCATCCGCACCACGATCTCCGCCCGCTCACCCGGCGACAGCTGCACCCGCTCCATCCGCGCCGGCCGCTCCAGCAGCCCGCCGTCCGTACCGACGAGCGAGAAGGCACGACCGTCGGACAAGCCGAAGTCGTACGTGCGGGCGGTCGACGCGTTGAGCAGCCGCAGCCGTACGAGCTCGTCGCGGACTTCTTGGTACGGGCTGAGCGTGCCGTTGACCAAGGTCCTCTCGCCGAGGAAGCCCGCGTTCTGCATCAGCCCGCGGCCGTGGTCGAACGTCGCCCCGTCGAACGTCACGTCCTGCACGATCACGGGCAGGTCGTCGACCCCGTACCTCTTCGGCAGCGCCAGCCGCTCGGACCTCTCGTCGTCGAGGATGAACATCCCGGCCAGACCGCGCTGCACATGCTTCTCGGTCGCGCCGTGGGGATGCGGGTGGTACCAGAGGGTCGCCGCAGGCTGGTCGACCGTCCAGTGCGGGGACCAGCTGCCGCCCGCCTCCACCATCTGGTGGGGACCGCCGTCCATCTCGGCGGGCAGGTGCATGCCGTGCCAGTGCACGGTCGAGGCCTCGTCGAGGCCGTTGCGGATCCGCACGCGGACCTTCTCCCCGCGCTCGGCACGCAGCGTCGGCCCGAGATAGGCGCCGTTGAACCCCCAGGTGCTGGTGCTCTGCCCGTCCCTGAACTCGGTCTCGCCCGCCTGCATCCGCAGGTCGAACACGCGAGTACCGTCCTTGGCGACCTGGGACTGCGCCAGCGGGGGTATCGCCAGCTCGTTGCCGAACGACTCCTTGCCGACCGTGCTCACGCCGGCGCTGTTCCACAGCCACAGGAACAGCCCGCCGACGGCCAGCGCCAGGGCGGTGACGGCCGAGACGAGAATGATGAGGACGCGCTTGAAGCGGGACATACGACGAGACTCGCCGCGCGCCTGCCCCCAGGGCATCGGGGACGGCCCCCCATCGACCCCCGACTCAACCCTCATACACCCCCGAACCCAATCTCTTCCGGGAAGGCCCGCCAGGCAGGTGCACGTAAAGTCCGCGTCGTAAAATGCCGGGTCTCCCCCAAGTAACGCTTATGCTCGAGGGGTGATCGAGGCCCGTCATCTCCGTGTCCTGCGCGCCGTGGCCGTCACGGGCTCCTTCTCGGCGGCGGCCCGCGAGCTCGGCTGCACCCAGCCCGCGGTCAGCCAGCAGATGAAGGCCCTCGAATCCTCCACCGGTACGCCGCTGCTGATCCGCACGGGCCGCGAGATGCGGCTCACGCAGGCGGGCGAGGCACTGGTCCGGCACGCCACGACCATCCTCGCCGGCCTCACCGCGGCCGAGGAGGAGATCGCCGCCATCGCGGGCCTGCGGGCCGGCCGCGTCCGGCTCGTCTCCTTTCCCAGCGGCAGCTCCACGCTCGTGCCCTCCGCGCTGGCCGCGCTGCGCGCCGCACACCCCGGCACCCGTGTCTCCCTGGTGGAGGCCGAACCGCCGCGCTCGGTCGAGATGCTCCGCGAGGGCGACTGCGATGTGACGCTAGCGTTCCGCTACGAGGGTGCCGGTGCCGGGGAGTGGGACGACCTGGTGGTGCGCCCCCTGCTCGCCGACCGGCTCGTCTGCCTCGTCCCGCACGGCCACCGGCTCGCCGGGTCGCAGGCGCTCGCCATCGGAGAGCTCGCCGACGAGCCGTGGATCGCGGGCTGCCCGCGCTGCCGGCGGCAGCTGGTCGAGGTCTGCCGGAGCGCGGGCTTCGAGCCCCGCATCGACTTCGCCACCGACGACTATCCGGCGGTGGTCGGGCTGGTCGGGGCCGGTCTCGGAGTGGCCGTACTGCCCGAGCTCGCACTGGAATCCGTACGCCCGAAGGGGGTGCGGGCGGTGGCGGTCGAGCCCTCGGTGCGGCGCGAGATCGTCGCGCTCACGCTGCCGGATCTGGCCCAGGTGCCGGCGGTGGCGGCGACGCTCGATCACCTCGCCCGAGCCGCGGCGCGTTAGGCGCGAGGGCGGCTGCCTGCGAAGCCGGACAAGGCCCTGGGGAGCCGGATGAGGGCTCGGGGAAGCCGGCACCGGAAACAGAACAGGCACGCATGCGCGTGCCCCTTGCAGGAGCCCCTCCTGCAAAAACGATCCTTCGATAAGTCGCTGCGCTTCGCGTCAGTGCTCGCCGCCGGCGCCCCCCGTCGTGGAAGCCGGCACCAGCCGGTTGCGCGCGCGGCCCATGAGCTCCTCGCGCTCGTCCTCGGTCAGCCCGCCCCACACGCCGTAGGGCTCGCGCACCGCCAGGGCGTGGGCGGCGCACTCTGCGCGCACCGGGCATCGCATGCAGACCTCTTTGGCCGAGTTCTCGCGGGCACTCCGCGCCGCTCCCCGCTCGCCCTCCGGGTGGAAGAAGAGCGAACTGTCGACTCCGCGGCAGGCCGCGAGCAGCTGCCAGTCCCACAGATCTGCGTTCGGTCCGGGAAGGCGGGAGAAATCTGCCATCGCTTGTCCCCTTGTAGCCGTTCTGGCGCGGACAGTGCCCACGACCGTACATCTACTGTCTAAGGAGATGAAAATATGACTCTTTGCGAATCTAGTCGCAGACACCGAGAAATGGAAAGAAAAGGCGCCTGAATGGGGCATAGGGGGCGTCAGAACTGCGAGCGGTAGCCGCGCGACCTGCGCTGTGTCCGTACCCTCACGTAGAGTGCCGAAGGTGGCTGACCGACCCGTAACTCTTTCGAGTGACCGTCGTTGAGTCTGGCGGAAGCGGTTGAAGGAACAAGCGCTCGGGCAGACCGCCTGTCGGCTGTCGAGCGTCGACCGCACAGGTGACGATCCGTACCAGCCTGGAGGTTCAAGGTGACGCGCATCAGTTGCGGAGGGCGGCCATGACATCCGTCCTCGTCTGCGACGACTCCCCGCTTGCCCGAGAGGCGCTTCGCCGCGCGGTCGCGACCGTGCCCGGCGTCGAGCGTGTGACGACAGCGGCCAACGGCGAGGAAGTCCTCCGCCGCTGGGGGGCCGACCGCTCGGACCTGATTCTGATGGACGTACGCATGCCCGGTCTGGGGGGCGTGGAGACGGTCCGTCGTCTGCTTTCCGCAGATCCGGGGGCCCGGATCATCATGCTCACCGTCGCCGAGGACCTGGACGGCGTCGCGCTCGCCGTCGCCGCAGGTGCTCGGGGCTATCTGCACAAGGACGCCTCCCGGGCCGAACTGCGTGCCACCGTGACGCAGGCGCTCGCCGACCCGACCTGGCGCCTCGCCCCGCGCAGGCTGCGCTCCGCCGAGATGGGTGCGGCACCGACGCTCACCGCACGTGAGATCCAGGTGCTCGAGGGCATGAGTCACGGCCGGTCGAACGCCGAGATCGGCCGGGAGCTCTTCCTGTCCGAGGACACCGTCAAGACGCACGCCCGGCGGCTGTTCAAGAAGCTCGGCGCCTCGGACCGTGCGCACGCGGTGGCGCTCGGTTTCCGCTGGGGCCTGGTCCGTTAGGTGTGCCGCCGCGGGGGTACGACGATCCCCGCCCGCCGTACGGTGGGCGGGGCGGCGGATGCCCGCTTCCGCCCGCCACGACAGCGCTTGGTGTCCCCGCCGCGGCATCGCCTTGTGTCGCTTCGCGGCCGATGCCGCATCCTTGAGGTGTGGAGTTCCTCGGGGACGAGTCGGTCGAGCGGAAGGGGAGGGCGCAGGAGATGAGTTCCGGCGCACCTACTCATAACGCTTCGGTGCACAACTACGAGCGCGGTGGCACGGAGCGGCCAGCCGCAAGGCACCATGGACCGATGCACGAGGACGGGACGACGGTGATCGGTGCGCTCGTCCATCGTGCCGTCGAGGGCGATGAGCAGGCCACACATGACCTGCTCGCCCACGTCCACCCCCTCGCCCTTCGCTACTGCCGTACGCGGCTGTCCCGGCTGCCGGGTGATGCCCGCCACTTCGTGGAGGACCTGGCGCAGGAGGTGTGCGTGGCGGTGCTGCTTGCCCTGCCGCGCTACAAGGACACGGGGCGCCCCTTCGAGGCCTTCGTCTTCGCCATCGCCGCGCACAAGGTCGCCGACCTGCAGCGCGCCGCCATGCGCCACCCGGGCTCCACGGCCGTCCCGTCGGACGAGATGCCCGAGCGGCCCGACGACTCGCTCGGCCCGGAGGAGCGGGCCCTGCTGAGCAGCGATGCCGAGTGGGCGAAGAAGCTCCTCGCGAACCTGCCGGAGAACCAGCGCGAGCTGCTGCTCCTGCGGATCGCCGTCGGCCTCACGGCCGAGGAGACGGGCCAGATGCTGGGGATGTCGCCAGGGGCGGTGCGGGTGGCGCAGCATCGGGCGCTGAGCCGGTTGCGGGCGTTGGCTGAGCAGTAGGCACGGCTGGGGGCCCTGAGGTGGGCCCGGGGCGCCGGCCGGGTCGAAGCCTGCAGGGCCGCCGTCACGTACGAACGTACAAAGCTGCTCGACGATCTTGTTCGTGGAATGAGACGCCTCCGGTTCCCGTTAGCATGGACATCCGCACCGATCAAGGCCATTTGGAGAAGGTGTCATGACTGCCAACGTCGACGGAGTGCCCGACAAATTCGCGACACTCGGGCTGACCTACGACGATGTGCTGCTGCTGCCGGGCGCTTCGGACATGGCGCCCGACCAGATCGACACCTCCTCGTATCTGTCCAAGAACGTCCGGATCAACATCCCGCTGCTGTCCGCGGCCATGGACAAGGTCACCGAGGCGCGCATGGCGATCGCGATGGCCCGTCAGGGCGGCGCCGGTGTGCTGCACCGCAACCTCTCCATCGAGGACCAGGCCAACCAGGTCGACCTGGTGAAGCGGTCCGAGTCCGGCATGGTCGCCGACCCGATCACCGTGCACCCGGACGCGACGCTCGCCGAGGCCGACGCGCTCTGCGCGAAGTTCCGCATCAGCGGCGTCCCGGTCACGGACCCCGCGGGCAAGCTGCTCGGCATCGTCACCAACCGTGACATGGCCTTCGAGCCCGACCGCTCGCGCCAGGTGCGCGAGGTCATGACGCCGATGCCGCTGGTCACCGGCAAGGTCGGCATCTCCGGCGTGGACGCCATGGAGCTGCTGCGCCGCCACAAGATCGAGAAGCTTCCGCTGGTCGACGACACCGGCGTCCTCAAGGGCCTCATCACGGTCAAGGACTTCGTGAAGGCCGAGCAGTACCCGAACGCGGCCAAGGACGCGGAGGGCCGACTCGTTGTCGGTGCCGCCGTCGGCGTCGCGGGCGACGCCTTCGAGCGTGCCCAGGCGCTGATCGAGGCGGGCGCCGACTTCATCGTCGTCGACACCGCGCACGGCCACTCCAGGCTTGTCGGCGACATGGTCGCCAAGATCAAGTCGAACTCGTCCGGCGTAGACGTCATCGGCGGCAATGTCGCCACGCGCGACGGCGCCCAGGCGCTCATCGACTCCGGTGTCGACGGCATCAAGGTGGGCGTCGGCCCCGGCTCCATCTGCACCACCCGTGTCGTCGCCGGCATCGGCGTACCGCAGGTCACGGCCATCTACGAGGCGTCGCTCGCCGCCAAGGCGGCCGGGGTTCCGGTCATCGGCGACGGTGGCCTGCAGTACTCGGGCGACATTGCGAAGGCGCTGGTCGCGGGCGCGGACACGGTGATGCTGGGCTCGCTGCTCGCGGGCTGTGAGGAGTCGCCGGGCGAGCTGCAGTTCATCAATGGCAAGCAGTTCAAGTCGTACCGCGGCATGGGTTCGCTGGGCGCGATGCAGACCCGCGGCGACCGGAAGTCCTTCTCCAAGGACCGCTACTTCCAGGAGGGCGTCGCCTCCGACGAGAAGCTGGTTCCCGAGGGCATCGAGGGCCAGGTCCCCTACCGCGGTCCGCTTTCGTCCGTGGTCCACCAGCTGGTCGGCGGGCTTCGCCAGTCGATGTTCTACGTCGGTGGGCGTACCGTTCCGGAGCTGCAGGAGCGCGGACGGTTCGTACGGATCACGTCGGCGGGTCTCAAGGAGAGCCACCCGCACGACATCCAGATGACGGTCGAGGCGCCGAACTACAGCCGCAAGGGCTGAGCACGCGCGCGTGCAGGGCGGTCCCGGAGGTTCCGGGGCCGCCCTCGTCATGTGTGTCGGGGATACTGGAAGACGCTGAAACGCAGAGGGAAAGGCCACAGACGTGACTGAGATCGAGATCGGGCGCGGCAAGCGCGGCCGCCGGGCGTATGCGTTCGACGACATCGCCGTCGTCCCGAGCCGCCGCACGCGGGACCCGAAGGAGGTCTCGATCGCCTGGCAGATCGACGCCTACCGCTTCGAGCTGCCCTTCCTGGCCGCCCCCATGGACTCGGTCGTGTCGCCGGCCACCGCCATCCGCATCGGCGAGCTCGGCGGCCTGGGCGTGCTGAACCTCGAGGGTCTGTGGACGCGGTACGAAGACCCGCAGCCGCTGCTCGACGAGATCGCGGAGCTCCCGGTGGAGACCGCGACCCGCCGCCTCCAGGAGATCTACGCGGCCCCGATCAGGGAGGAACTGATCGGCCAGCGGATCAAGGAGGTACGCGACTCGGGCGTGGTCACCGCGGCCGCGCTGTCGCCGCAGCGTACGGCCCAGTTCTCCAAGGCCGTGGTGGACGCGGGTGTCGACATCTTCGTGATCCGCGGTACGACGGTGTCGGCCGAACACGTGTCGAGCGCCGCCGAGCCCCTCAACCTGAAGCAGTTCATCTACGAGCTGGACGTGCCCGTCATCGTCGGCGGCTGCGCCACGTACACCGCTGCGCTGCACCTCATGCGCACGGGTGCGGCGGGCGTGCTGGTCGGCTTCGGCGGCGGCGCCGCGCACACCACGCGCAACGTGCTCGGCATCCAGGTGCCGATGGCGACCGCCGTCGCCGACGTGGCCGCCGCCCGACGTGACTACATGGACGAGTCCGGCGGCCGCTATGTCCACGTGATCGCGGACGGCGGCGTGGGCTGGTCCGGCGACCTGCCGAAGGCCATCGCCTGCGGCGCCGACGCCGTGATGATGGGCTCCCCGCTGGCGCGCGCCACGGACGCGCCCGGCAAGGGCCACCACTGGGGCATGGAGGCCGTCAACGAGGAGCTGCCGCGCGGCAAGAAGGTGGACCTCGGAACGGTCGGCACGATCGAGGAGGTCCTCACCGGTCCGTCGCACACGCCCGACGGCTCGATGAACTTCTTCGGCGCCCTGCGCCGCGCAATGGCGACGACGGGTTACAGCGAGCTCAAGGAGTTCCAGCGGGTCGAGGTGACGGTGGCGGACTCGCAGCACAAGCGGTGACGTGACGCTGGCCGCTGGCTGAGCTGGTTTCGGGGGCGCCCTCCTTGTTGGGGGGCGCCCCCGGCGTTTCGTCGTGGGCATGGACCGTTGTGGGCAGGCGTTCCGCAGGGCGATGGGGGTACCTCCCAGGCCCTTAAGGCACTGGGGGAGGGTGGGCACAACCCCACGACGGCGGGTGCCTGAAGGTCGTCGGGAACCCGGCTGGGTTCAGAGGCGATGGGCCGCCCCCGCCGGGGTGGCCCCCCGTGTGTCCAGCAGCAGCTGGGCCTTCACGGCCAGCCCCTGCAGGTCGTACGTGCGGTGGGGCTGGAGGAGGAGCGTCAGGTCCGCGTCCGCCGCCGCCTCGTAGAGCGAGTCGGCACGGGGGACGGGACGGCCGAGGACGCTCCAGGCGGGGACGTACGGGTCGTGGTAGCTGACCGCGGCGCCGAGCTCCAGCAGGCGGGTGGCGATCTCCCGGGCGGGCGAGCCGTGTTGGTCGGCGAGGTCCGGCTTGTACGTGACGCCGAGGAGCAGGATGCGGGCGCCGCGGACGGACTTGCCGTGCTCGTTGAGGAGGGCCGCGGCGCGCTGGATGACGTACCGGGGCATGTGGCCGTTGACCTGCTGGGCGAGCTCGACCATCCGCAGTGGGCGGACGGTGTGCGGAGGGCCCGACAGGTCCTGCGGCACGCTGTGGCCGCCGACTCCGGGCCCGGGGCGGAAGGCCTGGAAACCGAACGGCTTGGTCTCCGCGCAGCGGATGACGTCCCACAGATCGACGCCCAAGTCGTGGCAGAGGACGGCCATTTCGTTGACCAGGGCGATGTTGACGTGCCGGTAGTTGGTCTCGAGGAGCTGAACCGTCTCGGCTTCGCGCAGGCCACGCGCGCGTACCACCTTGTCGGTGAGGCGGCCGTAGAAGGCCGCGGCCGATTCGGTGCAGGCGGAGGTGAGGCCGCCGATGACCTTGGGGGTGTTGGCGTGGCCGTGGGTGCGGTTGCCCGGTTCGGTGCGGTTCGGGGAGTACGCGAGGTGGAAGTCGCGGCCCGCGCGGAGGCCGGAGCCCTCTTCGAGGAGGGTGCGCAGGGCGCCCTCGGTGGTGCCCGGCGGGACGGGGGATTCCAGGATGACGGTGGTGTGCGGGCGCAGCCGGGCGGCCAGGACGCGGGCGGCGCCGGTGAGCGGGCCGAGGTCGAGTTCGCCGTCCGGGCCCTGCGGGACCGGTGTGCAGATGACCGCTGTGCGGACCCGGCCGAGCTCGGTGGGGTCGGTGGTGGGCCGGAAGCCGCAGGCGAGCATCCGGCGCAGTTCGGGGGCGGTGAGGGCACCGGTGTCGACGAGGGCTCCCGTGTCGAGCAGGGGGCCGGTGTCGGTGGCGTCGGCCGGGAGCCGGGCGGTGGGGCGGTCGGCGGCGGGGCCGGATCCGGTGGCGAGGCCCGGGTCGTAACCGAGCGTGGCGATGCCGGCGGCGACGGCGGCCTGGGCGAGGGGCAGGCCGATGTGGCCGAGTCCGATGACGGCGAGATCTGCGGGCATGGCGTGGGCCGTCCTTCCCGATAACCGAAGCGGGCGGATCGCGCAAGCCCTGTGGACAAGGTGGACCAGCGCAATGTCAGACTAGGAGTAAATATGACCGTTATGCGGGATTGCTGGCCCGATGATCGCCGAGTGTTGTCCACAGGCTGAGGAATGGGCGGTGGCTGAAGTCAGGCGGCGCGGTCAGAATTTGGGCATGGGGGATGCGGGCCTGGGCACACCCGAAGGGTGCGGCAGCGAGCGCGACGGAAACGGGAGGCGGCAGTGAGGACAGCGACACTGGGGCCGGCGGAGCGCGCGGAGTCACTCGCGGGCATGGCCGAGCGCGAGCTGGACGTCCTGGTCGTGGGTGCCGGCGTGGTCGGTGCGGGCACCGCACTCGACGCCGCGACGCGCGGCCTGTCGACCGGCCTGGTCGAGGCGAGGGACTGGGCGTCCGGCACCTCGAGCCGGTCGAGCAAACTGATCCACGGCGGGCTGCGCTATCTGGAGATGCTCGACTTCGCCCTGGTGCGAGAGGCGCTGAAGGAGCGCGGACTGCTCCTGGAGCGGCTCGCACCCCATCTGGTGAAGCCGGTGCCGTTCCTCTATCCGCTCCAGCACAGGGGCTGGGAGCGGCTCTACGCCGGAACGGGCGTCGCGATGTACGACACCATGTCGATGGCGCGCGGGCACGGGCGAGGGCTGCCGATGCACCGTCACCTGAGCAGGCGTCATGCGTTGCGGGTCGCGCCGTGCCTCAAGAAGGAGGCGCTGGTGGGAGCCCTCCAGTACTACGACGCGCAGATGGACGACGCCCGCTATGTGGCGACCCTGGTCCGCACGGCCGCGGCGTACGGCGCGAAGGTCGCCAACCGCGCTCGGGTGACCGGCTTCCTGCGCGAGGGCGAGCGCGTCGTCGGCGCCCGGGTGCAGGACGTGGAGGCCGGCGGGGAGTACGAGGTCCGCGCCCGGCAGGTGGTCAACGCCACCGGTGTGTGGACGGACGACACCCAGGCGATGGTGGGCGAGAGAGGGCAGTTCCACGTCCGGGCGTCCAAGGGCATCCACCTCGTCGTGCCCAAGGACCGCATCCACTCCACGACGGGCCTGATCCTGCGGACCGAGAAGTCCGTGCTGTTCGTGATCCCGTGGGGTCGGCACTGGATCATCGGCACGACGGACACGGACTGGGACCTGGACAAGGCGCATCCGGCGGCGTCGAGCGCCGACATCGACTATCTGCTGGAGCACGTCAACTCGGTGCTTGCGGTCCCGCTTTCAAGGGATGACGTCCAGGGGGTGTACGCGGGCCTGCGGCCTCTGCTCGCCGGGGAGTCGGAGGCGACGAGCAAGCTCAGCCGCGAGCACACGGTGGCACATCCGGCGCCCGGCCTCGTCGTCGTGGCGGGCGGCAAGTACACGACGTACCGGGTGATGGCCAAGGACGCGGTGGACGAGGCGGTGCACGGCCTCGACCAGCGCGTCGCGGACTGCGTCACGGAGGAGATCCCGCTCGTCGGAGCCGAGGGATACCGGGCGCTGTGGAACGCGCGGGCACGGATAGCGGCGCGCACCGGCATCCATGTGGCCCGCGTCGAGCACCTGTTGAACCGCTACGGCGCGCTCACCGAGGAGCTCCTCGACCTCATCGCAGCGGACCCGTCACTGGGCGAGCCGCTCCAGGCGGCGGACGACTATCTGCGGGCCGAGATCGTCTACGCCGCCTCGCACGAGGGCGCGCGGCACCTCGACGACGTCCTCACGCGGCGCACCCGGATATCCATAGAGACCTTCGACCGGGGCACGCGCAGCGCCCGGGAGGCCGCCGAGTTGATGGCTCCGGTGCTGGGCTGGGACGACGACCAGATCGAGCGCGAGGTGGAGCACTATCACAAGCGGGTCGAGGCCGAGCGGGAGTCCCAGCGTCAGCCGGACGACCTGACGGCGGACGCGGCGCGACTGGGGGCGCCGGACATCGTGCCTCTGTAGCGGGGGCAGCCTGCGGAGTCCGCTCTCAGGGCGCCCGGGGGCAGAATTCGGCAGCCAGCAGGGCGGGTTCGAGCTTCGGGTCGGCTATGCCGTCCGTGTTGACCCGGAGTATGAGCACGCGTCGGCCGTCGCGCGTGGCCGCGGTGCGCACATAGCTGCCGGCTATGCGTCCGTTGTGGCCCCACACCGTGGTGCCGCACGGCAGCCGTACGGGATACAGGCCCATTCCGTAGCGGCCGTGCGTGGCACGGGTGTTGAGCATCTCGCGCAGTTCGGCGGGCGGGAGCAGCCTTCCGCCGAGGAGGGCGGCGTAGAAGCGGCCCAGATCGGCGAGGGTGGAGACGAGTTCGCCGGCCGCTCCGGCGACCCGGGGGTCGAGGGCGGTGACGTCCGTGCCGGCGGCGGTGTACGAGCGGCCGTGCGGCGAGGGCAGTGAGGTGTGGGCGCCCGGGAAGGAGGTGCCCGTCAGATGAAGGGGGGTGATGATGCGGCGCTTGGCCTCGGCGGCATAGGAACGGCCGGTGACCTGCTCGATGACCATGCCGAGCACCACGTAATTGGTGTTCGAGTACGCGTAGCCGCCCCGCGTGGACGGGGGGTGCGCGAGCGCGGTGCGGACCGCCTGCAGGGGAGAGAGGGGGATGGTGCCCTGGGTGTCGGCTGTGAAGTCGTGGAGACCGCTGGTGTGCGTGAGCAGCGCCCGGAGGGTCAGCATCCGGCCGTTGTTGCCGTGGCCCCGTATCAGACCGGGGAGATGGCGGTCCACGGTGTCGGACAGGGACAGCCGGTGTTCGGCGGCGAGTTGCAATACGACCGTCGCGATGAACGTCTTGGTGATGCTGCCCGCGCGGAAGTGGTCGGCGCGCCGTATGCCGGGACCCGTACGGGCGAAGCGCGAGCCTTTTTCCTCTCGGGCCAGCAGAGCGGCCGCGGGGGCCTTGCCGCGGGTGACGAGCAACGGAAGTGCGGCGTCCGCCGGTGCTGTCGCGGAGGCCGGGGCGCTGCCCGTGGACAGGCAGAGGAGGGCCGCGGCCAGCAGCAGTGCCAGCGGTGTCCGGGGCAGGGGCATGGGTCCTCCATGTGTGCGACCCATCATGCGGGACGGCGGACCCTGGGCGTAGGCCGGTCCCCGGGTGAGAGACAATGAAGGCTCTGTCAGGGCGGGTTGCAGAGGGGACGCATGTCGGAGGCGGAGCAGACGGGTGAACCCCGTCAGGACAACAGCGCACGTCTCCTCGCCGGGCGGTACCGGCTGGGAGGGGTCCTCGGCCGCGGCGGCATGGGCACGGTCTGGCGCGCCCTGGACGAGACGCTGGGGCGCACGGTCGCCGTCAAGGAGCTGAGGTTCCCCTCGAACATCGACGAGGAGGAGAAGCGCCGCCTCGTCACGCGCACGCTGCGCGAGGCCAAGGCCATCGCCAGGATCCGCAACACCAGCGCCGTGACGGTGTTCGACGTGGTCCACGAGGACGACCGGCCGTGGATCGTGATGGAACTCGTCGAGGGCAAGTCGCTCGCCGAGGTCATCCGGGAGGACGGGCTGCTGACGCCGAAGCGCGCGGCCGAGGTGGGCCTGGCGATCCTCGACGTCCTGCGTTCGGCACACCGCGAAGGGATCCTGCATCGCGATGTGAAGCCGTCCAACGTGCTGATCGCGGACGACGGCCGGGTCGTGCTGACCGACTTCGGCATCGCCCAGGTCGAGGGCGACCCGTCCATCACCTCGACCGGCATGCTCGTCGGCGCACCCTCGTACATCTCGCCGGAGCGGGCGCGCGGACACAAGCCGGGGCCGGCGGCCGACCTGTGGTCGCTCGGCGGTCTGCTCTATGCCTCGGTGGAGGGCTTCCCGCCGTACGACAAGGGCTCCGCGATCGCGACGCTCACCGCCGTGATGACCGAGCCGCTGGAGCCGCCGAAGAACGCGGGTCCGCTGGAGAAGGTCATCTACGGCCTGCTCGCCAAGGACCCCGAGCAGCGGCTCGACGACGCGGGCGCGCGCGCCCTCCTGCACGACGTGATCCACGCCCCCGAGCCGGAGCCGGCCGACGCCACGAAGGTCGTGCCCCTGCCGCCGGTGCCGGAGAAGCGGCCGCGCAGGGGTGGGCCCAAGGCGGGCGGTGCGTCGGCGTCGGGCGGCGGTTCGGCGTCCGCGGGTGCGGCCGCTTCCGCCGGTGCTGCGTCGGCCGGTGCTGCGTCGTCCGGTGGTGCCGCGGCCGCCGCGGGGCGCAGGGCGGAGGACGCGGCGGAGCGGCTGCGCGGCGCGCTGCGTTCGTTGCGGCCGGCGCGCAAGGCCGCCGCGGGGTCGTCGACGGCGTCCGCGACGTCGGCGGCATCGGCGGCGTCGGCGGCGGGCACGGCGGCTTCGGATTCCGTGGCCGGTCCCGATGCGGCCTCTGGGGCTGGGCCCGGTGGCGGTGCGGGGACTGCCGGTGCCGCTGCTACGGGAGCTGGTTCTACGCGTTCCGCGGGCTCTGCCGGTACTGCTGACGCCGCCGAAGAAGAGCTCGGGACGGCTGCAGGCGCGGCCGCTTCGTCCGGGGACACCCGTGGCGGCGGGGCGGGAGTGGCCGACGCCGATGCGGCGCGCACCACCGTTTCGGGAGCGGACGCCGCCAGAACAAACGCTTCGTCATCCAAGACCGCGCCCGCGGCTTCCGGTGCGGCCGACGTGACCGCCGCCGGGGACGATGACGCAGACCGGGCAGCCGACACGGGCTCAAGCTCCGCTGACGGCGCCGGCGGCGCCCGCGCCGTTGGGTCCGCCACGAGCGCGACTTCCGCCATCCGAGGCGCCGCAGAGGCGAGCCCGGCCGCAGCGCATGGCGCTTCCGGGCTTTCGGCCACTTCGCCGTCCCCGGCCACCCCGCCCCACCCCCAGCCCAAGGCATCGCTCACCGATGTGGTGCCGCGGCGCACGCTCGTGGCCGTCGCCGTGGTCGTCGCGCTCGCCGTGCTCGGCACCGTGCTGGCGTTCGCGCTGGGCGGCGACGGCGGTACGACGCAGGACAGCGGCAACGGCAGCGACAGGGCCGCATCCAGCGGTGCGAGCGCCGGCAGCGGCGAGGACGGCCGGGGCAGCGGAAGCGATACGGGTACGGACAAGGGCGGCGCCGAGGAGACGGGTTCGAGCGAGAGCAGCGGTACGGAGGAGTCCGCGGGCCAGGGGACGGACCCGGGCGCGAGTTCGAGTGCGGAGACCGGCAGCGACGACGGCACTGGCTCGAAGTACGACGCCGTGACGACGTACAAGCACCGGCAGGGGTTCTCGATAGGGCTGCCGAAGGGCTGGAAATACGTCTCGACGGATGCCGCGGGTGCGCGTTTCACCGGCCCGGCCGGGCAGAAGCTGCTGGTCGGCTGGACGACCACGCCCAAGGACGACGCGGTGCAGGACTGGGAGAACCAGGAGCGGTACATGCAACGCTCCCAGTACCAGCGCATCCGGATCGAGAAGGTGGGCTACCGCGGCTGGAACGCTGCGGACTGGGAGTTCACCTATGTGGACGGCGGCACGAAGTACCGGTCGATAGACCGTGGTTTCGTCGTGAACTCGCGACTCGGCTATGCGCTCATGTACACGGCGAAGGCGGAGAACTGGAAGACCGAGCAGCGGCGTGAGACCTGGCAGACGTTCGCCCGGACCTTCACGCCCAAGTCCTGACCTGACCCGTCCAAGCCGTCCGGCCCTGTCCCGGCCCCGTGCATCACATCCGGCCCCGTCCATCCCGTCCGAGCTCACCCGGCCCCGTCCACACCGTCCACCGCCGTCCCTCCCGTCCGAGCCTGTCGATTTCGCGGCGCGTCCTGTGAGATCCCGAATCCGTCAATGCAGATTGCCTTCGGCACGTATCGTGAGTGGTTGCGGACGGTACGCAGCCGCATCCGTGCGCAAGAGGTACGTAAGACGAACGGAATTGACCGCCGTGCGGGGACGGGGGAGGCGTCGTGGACGACTACGCGGGGCGAGTGCTCGCCGACCGCTACCGCCTGCCGCTGCCGCCGTCGGACGAGTACGAACTGGCGCAGACGCGGGCCTTCGACACCTTCAGCGGGCAGGAAGTCCTGGTCACTCAGGTGCAGTTGCCGGAGGTCGTCGAGGCGGAGGTGCTCGACGCCGAAGGGCGTCCGGAGGGGTTCGCCGGCGCGGGGCCGCGGCGCGCCCCCGGTCGCGCCACGCGCAGGCCCACGGACCCGGCGGTGCGGCGCGCGATCGAGGCGGCGCAGGCGGCCGCGCAGATCCCCGATCATCCGCGGCTCGACCAGGTCTTCGACGTGTTCGCGGACGGCGGCTCGCTGTGGATCGTCAGTGAACTCGTTGCTGCCCGGCCGCTGGCGGCACTGCTCGCGGAGAAGCCGCTCACGCCTTACCGGGCGGCCGAGGTCGCCTCGGACGTTCTGACGGCGCTGCGGGCGCTGCACGCCCATGGCTGGGTGCACCGCAACATCACCACGCGCACGGTCCTCGTCTGCGAGGACGGCCGTGTGATGCTGACGGGCCTGGCCGCCGGCGCGGCGGAGGAGGCCCTGTGCGGCTACGATCCGCGGCCCGCCGAAGACTTCGCCGGTGCCGATGACTTCGCTGCTGATGGGGAAGCTGGCGACTTCGGCGGGCCCGGCGACCTGGGTGCCGCCGGGGCCGCCGATGGTGCTAGCGGTGCAATCGGTGCTGACGGTGCCGCCGATGGCGTCGGTGCCCCCGGCGGCTTCGGCACCAGCGCTTCAGGACGGGGCGATGGAGCAGGCGGCCCGCGTCCTGTCGGTGCTCCCGCCATCGGGCCGTCCCACTCCTCCTCCGGCGCTGCGGTGCCGACGTCGCCGTCCACGCCGGCCGGCACGTCCTCGACCTCCGCTCTGGGGCGGCCCGCCCCGCAGGCCGGTGGTGATGTCGACGTCAGGGCGGCGCGCGCCGGAGCCATCGCGGCCTATCGCGCCGGCGCGCGGGCCGCCGCGCGGGTCACCCAGGAGCGGCGCCCCGACGTGCCGCCGTCCTTGCCCGCGCCTCGCTCTGACCAGGCACCGCACCCCGACCCGTCGTATGCGCCACGCTCCGGCCAGGTCCATGGAGTGCCCGACCAGGTCCATGGAGTGCGCGGGGAGCAGCCCTGGCACGGGGCGGTCCCGCGAGCCCGCGGGGTGGCGGGGCAGCCCGACGACACCCAAGGCCCGTCCGAAGCCGGAGCCGAAGCCGGAGCCCAAGCCCAAGCCCAGCCCGGTGGCGAGATGATCCCGGCGGCCCGCCACGACGGATCATCAGCGCTCGCCGCATCAGGCGGCAACGCGCCCGGCACCGGTACCGACACCAGCAACAGCAGCACCACCAGCAGCACCGGCACCCGCTGGGACGAACTCGTGGCACCCGGTCGCCGCAGCGGCGGTCCCACCACGCCGCTGGCCGCCGAACGCGCCCGGCAGGCCCGCATGGTGGTGGTCGGACCCGTCACCGAGCGATGGGCCCCGGAACAGGCCGGTCCCGTGCACGAGAACTGGCAGCTCGCGCCGCCCGTCGGCCCGGCCACGGACCTGTGGGCGCTGGGCGCGCTGCTGTTCCGCGCGGTGCAGGGCCACGCGCCGTATCCGGAGGAGAGCACCGCCGAACTGGTGCAGCTCGTGTGCGCGGAGCCGCCCGCGTTCGCGGAGGAGTGCGGCCCCCTGCGCCCCGTAGTCGAGTCGCTGCTGCGTCAGGACCCCACGGAGCGGATCG
Source organism: Streptomyces jeddahensis (assembly GCF_001642995.1). Classification (GTDB taxonomy): domain Bacteria; phylum Actinomycetota; class Actinomycetes; order Streptomycetales; family Streptomycetaceae; genus Streptomyces; species Streptomyces jeddahensis. The sequence goes on along the minus strand of NZ_LOHS01000021.1, from coordinate 21,400 downwards.
ACTTCGAGGAGCTGCGCGGCTGGCTGCGCTCGCTCGTCAGGTCGGCGCCGGAACCGGACGCGGGCGCCAACGTCGTGGCGACGCCGCCGTACGACACCGGCCGCCTGCCCGTCGTACGGCGCCGCGGCGAGATCGTGCGGAAGCGCCGCGCCGCCGCGCCCGCCACCACCGGGCACAGCGGCCGGCACAAGCGGGCCAAGCCGGGCCGGCAGCCACGGCAGCCACGGCAGCGAGGGCCGAAGGCGCTCGGCCGGACACTGCTTCTGCTGATCCTGCTCGGACTCGCCGCGGCCATCGCCTACGCGATGCTGTTCATGCCGAAGGCCCAGCCCCGCAACGAAGGCGGTCAGGGACAGGACCGTACGGGAACTGCGGGCGAGGCGAGTGCCGCCGCCTCGAGCGGTGGCTCCGAGGCGGGTGCCGCCACCCCGGGTGGCGGCTCACAGCACACGCAGACCACGGGGCCCGAGCTGCCGGAGGGGTTCGTCCTGCGCAAGGACCCGGAAGGCTTCCAGATCGCTGTGGCCCGCGGCTGGGACCGGCATCCGGCCAACGACCAGGATCAGGTCCGCTACACGGACGGCGGCTTCACGCTGATCGTCGTCTCCGGCCGGGACAGCACATCGGTGTACGGCGGCGACCCCATGACGTACCAGCGCGAGAAGGAGCCGGAACTGCAGCCCTTCCGCGACTCCAGCTGGGCCTCCTCGAGCGGCATGCGCACCATCGAGGTGGGCGGACGGACCATGGCAGAGGGGCAGTTCACCTGGCAGGACGCCAAGGGGCGGGAGATCTACGTGCGTAATCTCGCGCTGATCATCGACGGCCGCTACCACGTCGTCCAGGTCCGCGGTCCGGAAGCGGAGCGCGACGAGGTCACGAGGCTGTACGAGCAGGCTTCGGCGACGTATCAGGTCACGGGCTGAGGGATGCCGTCGTAGCAGCCGTCAGCCAGCGGCCATCAGCCCAGCCGTCGCGGGGCAGGCGTCGGGCCCCCTACGGCCGGACGCCGTTCGCGCTTGCGTACGGATCGGAACGGCCCGAAAGCGCCAGCCGACCTGATCCGGTCACGTCGGCCGGAGGATGACCTTCCATGTGCACACGCGTGCGGCATGATGGGGCGCATGGGGACCGAGGGGGACAACGTCCGCGTCATCGCCGGCCGCTACCGGCTTCAGGCGCGCCTTGGACGGGGCGGAATGGGCGTCGTCTGGCGCGCCACCGACCAACTCCTCGGCCGCCAGGTGGCCGTCAAGGAGCTCGCTCTCGACGAGACGCTCTCCCCGGAGGAGGCACGGCTGCAGCGCGAGCGCACGCTGCGCGAGGCACGGGCGGTCGCCCAACTCAGCCACCCGAACGTGGTCGTCGTGCACGACGTCGTCGAGGACGACGAACGCCCGTACCTGGTCATGGAGTTGATCGACGGCGGCTCCCTCGCGGAGCGGATCGCCCGTGAAGGCCCGGTGGGCGCCGCCGAGGCGGCCCGTATCGGACTCGCGCTGCTGGCCGCCCTGCAGAAGGCGCACCAGGCGGGCGTGCTGCACCGCGACCTCAAACCCGCCAACGTCCTGATGGAGGCGGGCACCGGCCGCGTCGTGCTCACCGACTTCGGGATCGCGCAGGTGAGCGGGGCGACGACGCTCACCGAGACCGGGTCGTTCGTCGGCTCCCCCGAGTACACCTCGCCCGAGCGGATGTCCGGCGACAGAACCGGCCCCGAATCCGACCTGTGGTCGCTGGGAGCACTGCTGTGCACGGTGCTCAGCGGTGAATCCCCCTTCCACCGCGACTCCTTGGGCGGCGTCCTGCACGCCGTCGTCATGGACGAGATCCGGCTCCCGGAAGCGGCCGCTCCGTTACAGCCGGTCGTCGTCGGACTGCTGGAGCGCGACCCCGACCGCCGGCTGACGGCGGCGGAGGCGGAACGCATGCTGCGCGCCTACATCGATACCGGCCGCACCCCGCAGCTGCCGACCGACCATGTCCCCACGCAGCGCGATATGCCCCGCCACCACATGCCGCGCCCACACGTGCCACTCGCCCACGTGTCGCTCCCACACGTATCGCGCCCACATGTGTCGCGGGCTGAGGTGCCGAGGCCTGCGTCACCGCGCGGTTCCGAGCCCAGGGCCCCGAAGCCGAGGCGCTCGACCCGTACGGTGCTGGTCGCAGCGGCCCTGGTCCTGGCCGCCGTCGGGGCCGGCGTCTCCGTGACCGTGCTGCTCATGGGCCCGGACGGCGACGTGGAGCGGGCGCCCGGCACCTCCGTACCGTCGCCCACCGCTTCCCCGGAGAGACCCACTCCGACGGTGACCGTGACCCGGCAGCAGACGGAGACCACGACGGCGACTCCGGCGCCCGCGGCACCGGCCGGTTATCGCACCGCCAAGGACCCGAAGGGCTTCTCACTCGCCGTGCCGGAGGGCTTCACGCGCAAGCCGCAGGGGGCCCGGGTGTTCTACATGTCGCCGGGCGGCACCTTCCGCATCGGCATCAAGGTGTCCGACCCGGAGAAGGGAGGCCCGCTCGAGGTGATGCGCCGCTCCCACGCCGAGGGCCCCGAGAACAACCCCGGTTACCGCGACGGCGAGGTCACCGCGACCACGCACGACGGACGGCCCGCGGCCTTCTGGGAGTTCACCTGGGACGGCTTCACCGAGGCGGAGGGCGCGCGCCGTACGTACGACCTGTGCTGGGAGGAGCGCGGCCGGATGTACGACGTGTGGGTCTCGGCGCCGGTCGGCCGGTCCGACCAGGCGAAACGGTATTTCGACACGGCGGTGGACTCGTTCGTCCCGACGGCGGGTTGATCAGCCGTGGGACGAAGGGTGATGTGCTTTGTCACGGTGCTGCATCCGAACTCGACCCCAGGTGGTAATGCGTCGCTCCGCTTCGCAAAGATGTGGCCATGATGAACCAAGGGGGACAACAGGGGCAGCCGAACGAGCCGACGAGCTACGGTCTGCAGCCCCCGCAGCACAACCCGCAGAACCCCCCGTACGCCCAGGCTCCGCAGCCCCCGCAGGACAACCCGTACGCGCAGCAGCCGCCCGCGTCGCCGTATGCCACTCCCACCCAGTTCGCGCCGCAGCCGCCGCATGACCAGCAGCCCTCTCGGCCGCAGGCGCAGCCGGACCCGGGCGCCGGCCGTCTGATAGCCGGCCGCTACCGGCTGCTGTCCAAACTCGGCCACGGCGGCATGGGCACCGTATGGCGGGCGAAGGACGAGACCGTCGACCGCGAGGTGGCGGTCAAGGAGCCCCGGCTTCCCGAGCACCTGCCCGAGCGGGAGCGCGCCAACGCGTTCGAGCGCATGCGGCGCGAGGCCCGGGCCGCGGCCCGGCTCGATCACCCGGCGGTCGTCAGCGTGCACGACGTGGCCGTCGAGGACGGACGGCCGTGGATCGTCATGGAGTTCGTGCAGGGCCGCTCGCTGGGCGACGCGCTCAAGGAGGGCACCCTGGGCGCGCGCGAGGCCGCCCGTATAGGCCTTGAGGTCCTCGGCGCGCTCGAGGCGGCCCACCAGGCGGGCATCCTGCACCGCGACGTCAAGCCGGACAACGTCATGCTCGGCCGGCACGGACGGGTCGTCCTCACCGACTTCGGCATCGCCCAGATCGAGGGCGAGACCAGCCTGACGGACACCGGGAACTTCGTCGGCTCACCCGAGTTCATCGCCCCCGAGCGGGTGCTGGGCCAGCGCCCGGGGCCGGCCTCCGACCTCTGGTCGCTGGGTGTCGTCCTGTACGCGGCGACGGAGGGCGTGTCGCCGTTCCGCCGCACCAACACGCCCTCGACGCTGCAGGCGGTGCTCAACGCCACGCCCGCGGCGCCCGCCTCCGCGCAGGGCCCGCTGGCCGAGGCGATCAACGGCCTGCTCCAGAAGGACCCCGCGCACCGGCCCGGTGCCGCCCGGATCCGCCACCTGCTTGAGCAGGCCGCACAGCCGCCCCAGCCCCAGCTCCAGCCGACGCAGGTCGTCCAGATCGGCGGCGGGCCGGGCGGCACGCACATCAGGCTCGGCCGTACGGCGTGGCTTGGCCTCGGGGCCGCAGTCGTGGCCGCCGCCGTGACGGCGTATCTGGTGATCGCGAACCCCTTCGCGGGGCCGCTGCCGGAGGGGTGGAAGACGCGCGAGGAGAAGGCCCTCGGTGCGACGCTGGCGGTGCCCGCGGACTACGTGAGGTCCGAGCCTGACGGCACGAACGACAAGGAGCACTGGGTCACCTACACCGACCCGAGCTACTCGCTCTCCATCGCTCTGACCCTCTACAAGAAGTCCGAGGACAGCCTCGACGAGATCGCGGGCTCCGCGGCCTCGGAGGCGTACGACGACATGGACTCCATGGAGGACACGGAGGACGGCGTTTTCTCCTTCATGGCGGACAAGCCCGCGCCGAAGGGGAGCACCAAGGAGACCTCGTACGAGAAGGAGAAGGCGGCCGAGAACACCGTCACCTACGTCGACGACCAGACCGACTCGGACACCCCGCGCCCGCGCGAGGCCAGGGTCTTCTACTACAAGACCAAGTCCGGCGACCTGTACAAACTCTGGATCGACTATCCGGGCAAGGGCGACTTCACGGAGCGCGGCCGGGAAGTCGCCAAGGCGGCCATCGAGAACCTGAAGATCGAGAAGCTCTGATCGGACGGGTGGTCCGCGCGATCCCGTGCGGCCGTGCGGGATCGCCCCCGTCGCGCGGGGTCGCGACGGGATCGTGCGGGGTCGGGCATATCCGGCTCCCATAACCCCGGGTAACCCCTGTTCAGGACATTCGTCGCCAGCGGTCGCTGGCTCCTTGTGCGCAGTCCGTGAAAGCCATTACCGACGGGTACCCAAAAGCCTGGCGTGGCCCTACGCTCACGCCCATGACGGACTCGCAGGCCACCGAAGCCGCCTCCACGCCGGGGGCCACCCCGGACAAGACCGGCGCCACGGTCGGTACGAACCCCCTCGCCCCCGCCCCGGCGGGCGTGCGCACGGTGGCCGACGTGGTCACGCCCGAGCTGGTCGTGCAGCTCACGCGCGGCGTGGCCGGCTCCGGACGCACGGCCAACCACACGCCGTTCACCGGCGAGAAGCTGGCCGATCTGCCCGAGTCCACGTCCGAGGACGTCGCGACCGCCTTCGAGAGGGCCCGGGCCGCCCAGTCGGTGTGGGCCGCGACGCCGGTACGGCAGCGCGCCGCCGTCCTGCTCCGCTACCACGACCTGCTGCTCGCTCGCCAGGCCGAGATCCTCGACCTCATCCAGCTGGAGACCGGCAAGGCCCGCATGCACGCGCACGAGGAGGTGCAGGCCGTCGCCGTGGTCGCCCGTCACTACGGCCGCAAGGCGCCCGCGTATCTGCGCCCCAAGCGGCACACCGGCGCCGTGCCGACCCTCACCAAGGTCACCGAACTGCGCCACCCGCGCGGTGTCGTCGGCCAGATCGTCCCCTGGAACTACCCCCTGGAACTGTCGGTCGGCGACGCGCTGCCCGCCTTCGTCGCGGGCAACGCGGTGGTGATGAAGCCCGACACCGAGACCGCCCTCACCGCGCTGTGGGCGCGCGACCTGCTGATCGAGGCGGGGCTGCCCGCCGAGGTCTTCCAGGTCGTCATCGGCGAGGGCCCGGTCGTGGGACCGGAGGTGGTCCGGCACGCCGACTACGTCTCCTTCACCGGCTCGACCCGCACCGGGCGCGAGGTCGCGCAGGGCGCGGCGGCCCGGCTCGTCGGGGTGTCGCTCGAACTCGGCGGCAAGAACGCCATGGTGGTCCTCGAGGACGCGGACATCGACAAGGCCGCGGCGGGCGCGGTGCGCGGCTGCTTCTCGACCGCGGGCCAACTCTGCATCTCTATCGAGCGGTTGTACGTCCACGAGTCGATCGCCGACGCCTTCCTGGAGCGGTTCGCGCAGCGGACCCGGGCGATGCGGCTCGGCAGCGCTCTCGCGTACGGCGCGGACATGGGCTCGCTGGCCGGCGAGCGCCAGCTGGAGACGGTGCAGCGGCATGTCGACGAGGCGGTCGAAAAGGGCGCCAAGGTCGTGGCGGGCGGGGTCGCACGCCCCGACATCGGCCCGTACTTCTACGAGCCCACCATCCTCGACGGCGTCGAGGACGCGATGGCGGTGTGCCACGAGGAGACCTTCGGCCCGGTCGTCTCGATCTACCGCTTCAAGGACGAGGACGAGGCGGTCGAGCGCGCCAACTCCACGGCGTACGGCCTGAACTCGTCCGTGTGGACGAAGGACGGGCGGCGAGGCCGCGCCATCGCGGCCCGGCTGCATACCGGCACGGTCAACGTCAATGAGGCGTACGCCGCCGCGTACGGCAGCGTCCAGTCCCCGATGGGTGGCATGAAGGACTCCGGCATCGGCCGCCGCCACGGCTCCGAGGGCATCCTCAAGTACACGGAGGCCCAGACCGTCGCCCACCAGCGGATCATGCCGATGGCGCCCGCGTTCGGCATGGACGACGAGAAGTACGCGGCGTTCATGAGCCGGAGCCTGCGGGTGATGAAGGCGCTGCGCCTGCGCTAGCCGCCACCCCGTTCTCAATCACCCGTTCTCAGCAGTTCTCGACGAGGAGAGCCAGTGTCACAGGAGGAGTCTGCCCGAATCCCGGGCGACGACGGCCACGACGACCCGTACGACTACGACGTCATCGTCGTCGGATCGGGCTTCGGCGGCTCGGTGTCCGCGCTGCGGCTGACCGAGAAGGGGTACCGCGTCGGCGTCCTGGAGGCGGGCCGCCGCTTCACGCGCGAGACCCTGCCGCGCAACTCCTGGGACCTCAAGAACTACCTGTGGGCCCCGGCCCTCGGCCTCTACGGCATCCAGCGCATCCATCTGCTCGGGAATGTCATGGTCCTGGCGGGCGCGGGCGTCGGCGGCGGCTCGCTGAACTACGCGAACACCCTCTACGTACCGCCTGCCCCCTTCTTCAACGACCCGCAGTGGAAGGACATCACGGACTGGCAGGAGGAGCTGAAGCCGTACTACGACCAGGCCGAGCGGATGCTCGGTGTGCGGCTCAACCCGACGATGACGCCCTCGGACGTGCATCTGAAGGCGACCGCGGAGGCGATGGGCGTCGGGGACTCCTTCCACATGGCGCCGGTCGGTGTCTTCTTCGGTGACGGGAAAGATGCCGACGGCTCGGAGGCGGTGAAGGCGGGGCCGGGGACGGAGGTGGCGGACCCGTACTTCGGCGGCGTCGGACCGTCCCGCAACGCCTGCACCGAGTGCGGCGAGTGCATGACGGGCTGCCGCCACGGCGCGAAGAACACCCTCAACGAGAACTACCTCTACCTCGCGGAGAAGGCGGGCGCGGTCGTCCACCCCATGACGACGGTCGTCGCCGTCACCGAGGACTCGGCGGGCGGCTTCGCCATCACCACGCTGCCCACCGACAACAGGCGCAAGGGCAAGGGACGGACGTACCGGGCTCGCCGGGTCGTCATCGCGGCCGGTACGTACGGCACGCAGACGCTCCTGCACCGCATGAAGGACGGCGGGCAGCTGCCGCACCTCTCCGACCGGCTCGGCACCCTGACCCGTACCAACTCCGAGGCCCTGGTGGGCGCGCAGACCGACAACCGCCGCTACCGCAAGAAGCACGGTGCCGCGAAGGTCGACTTCACCAAGGGCGTGGCGATCACGTCCTCGATCCATCCGAACGACAGCACGCACATCGAGCCCGTCCGCTACGGCAAGGGCTCGAACGCGATGGGCGGCCTGACGACGCTGCAGGTGCCCTACCGCCCGGGCGCGCGCGTGAGGGCCTGGCTGGCGAACATCGCCCGCCACCCGTGGCTCGCCGTGCGCCAGCTCTCCAACCGGCGCTGGTCGGAGCGGACCATCATCGGCCTGGTCATGCAGTCGCTGGACAACTCCCTGACGACGTACCGCAAGCCGAAGGGCATCGGCAAGGGCCTGCTGACCGCCCGCCAGGGCCACGGCGCCCCGAACCCGCAGCAGATCCCCGAGGCCACGCAGGCCGCGACCCTCCTCGCCGACGAGATCAACGGCTTCGCCGGCTCCAACATCGGCGAGCTGATGGGCACCCCGCTGACGGCCCACTTCCTGGGCGGCTGCCCGATCGGGGACTCGCCCGAGACGGGCGTGATCGACCCGTACCACCGGGTGTACGGCCACCCGGGCATCTCGGTCGTCGACGGCGCCGCGGTCTCGGCGAACCTCGGCGTCAACCCGTCCCTGACGATCACGGCGCAGGCCGAACGGGCCATGTCCTTCTGGCCGAACAACGGCGAGGAGGACACGCGCCCGGCACAGGGCGCCGCGTACCAGCGGCTTGCGCCCGTCGCGCCGAAGTCCCCGGTCGTCCCGGCGGACGCGTTCGGCGCGCTGAAGCTGCCGTTCCTGGGTATGCCGGCGGTGCCCCCGAAGCGGTCGTAGCCGCCGCCCGCCCCCAGGGGCGGTGGCCGCGCCACGCGAGAAGGACCCGCCATGCGAAAAGGACCCGCGCTCCCCTCCGAGCGCGGGTCCTTTTCCGTCTGTGCGGGCTTGGGCCGTGCCTTACGCGGCAGCGCCCTCGCTCTTACGACGGCGGACGACGAAGATCGCACCGGCACCGCCGACGACCGCGACACCGCCGACGAGGGCGATGGTCGGCAGCATCGAGGAGGAACCGGTCTCGGCGAGGTTGCCGGTGGCCGGGATCTCGTCGGCACCGCCCTGCGGCTCCTTGCCGCCGGACGGCTTCTTGCCCTTGCCCGGCTTGGCCTCGCCCGGGTTCTTGTTGTCGCTGCCGGCCGGGAGGACGGTGAACTCGTAGAACGCGAACGAGCTGTGGACGCAGTTCTTCTCCTCGTCCACGTAGCCGCCGAGGCCGATGGTGAAGCCGTCGCCGGCAGGGGCCTTCGCGCTGATGTTCACGCGCAGCTTGATGTCGACGACCTCCTTGGCACCCAGCGACGTCTCGCCGAAGTACCAGCCGTTGCCGATCTCGTCGGCGATCGACTCCCAGGCCTTGGTCTCCGGGTTGAAGTACTCGAGCTGGGCGTAGGTGCTCAGCCAGTCCTTCTCGTCGTCGCTGTCCGAGAAGTTGTCCACGGCGGCGAGCCACTGGACGGTGCCGAGAGCCTTGTCGCTCTTGTTGGCGGCGGTCAGCGTGAACTTGTGCCAGCCGCTGCCCGCGACGATCTTGCCGGGCAGACCGGAGACGGACAGCGCCAGCTGCGAGTCGACGTCGACACCGTCCTCGTCGACGGGGCACTCCTCGGGCCACTCGGACGGCGCCGCGCTCGGCGACGCCGACTCGGTCGGCGAGGCGGCCGGGCTGCTCGCGTCCGTGGCGGGGGCGCTCTCGCTCGCTGCGGGGGTGCTCGCGTCGGCGGCCGGGCTGCTGGCCTCCGCTGCGGGGGTGCTCGCGTCGGCGGCCGGGCTGCTGGCCTCCGCTGCGGGGGTGCTGCTCTCCGACGTCGTGGTCGTGGTGTCGTCCGCGAACGCGGCAGGCGCCGACAGCAGCGCGATCGGGGCTATGACAGCCGTCGCGGCTGCAGCGGCCATGGCACGGCGAAGCTTCATGAAGACCTCAGGGAAGTCCGGCGTACTGCGGCACCGCAGTACGAAGTTGAGGAGGCCTCCGCCTCATGGGGGGACGCGGATGTGGCCGTTGGTTCCGCACATGTGACCTGTGGCCCACGGGAAAGGTTGTGCCCCTTCTTAGGGAATTCTTATGTGGCCTGCGTCACGTCTCGTCCTGGGCCTCCCTCCGGTTCCGCGGCCGCGCGGTTGCCCTAAGGTGCCGTACCTCCAACGGAAGGAGAACTGAGCACCGTGGCTGACAAGAAGCCATCCGGGGACTCCGGATCCGGATCCGAAGCGGGCGCCGAGTCGTCCTCGTCCCTGCCCGACGAGGTATGGGAGCAGTTCATCCGGGACACCGAGAGCGAGATACGCGCCTCGGCCCCGAAGGAGCCGTCAGCGCGGGCCCGTATGGTCACCGAGCGGCTGCGGCAGCAGGACGCGCGCGGTGAGCTGCCCCCGGGCTGGCGCACCGGCCCGGCGTGGCACGAGACGAAGCGGCGCGCTGCCCGGCGACGGCGCGTCTGGGCGGTCATCGGCGTTCCGGTCGCGCTCGCGGTGGCCCTGGTGGCGATGAAGCCGTCCCTGCTCCCCGGCGCCCCGTTCGGCTTCGCAGCCGATGACGCGGCCGCCCCGGCGACGCCGCTCCCGCCGGAGACCGCGCAGCCGACCGCCGCTCCCTCGGACGAGGACTTTCCCGGCGCCCCCACTCTCGCGCAGCCGTTCGCCGGCTCCCCCGCCGAGCGGTACGCCGACGGCGCCGAGGGCATCGTCCTGCCCGAGGCCGAGCCCGTCGGCTCCCTGACCAAGGCTCAGGTCGCCTTCGCGCTGAAACAGACCAAGAAGCTGCTCGTGGACGCGAACCTGAATCCCGCGACCCTGCGCGGCGACCGCCCCGAGACCGCGCTCGGCGTCATCGAGCCCCTCCAGAAGGATTTGCACGATCTGCTGGACACCGCGCTGCGCGAGCCGGACGAGGACCACGACCCGCTGCTGATGTTCAGCCGCTTCGACCCCGCCGAAGTACGCCTGGTCGGCGACGTGGTCAAAACCCGCGGCCGCATGACGTTCAAGGAAGGCGAGCGCGCCTCGGTGGTGGTGCACGCCGACTACACCTTCGTCTATCCCGTGACGCGTGCAGAGAAGGGATCGACCGAGGTCACCCGCACGATCATCCGCCGGGTGCTCGACCTGGAGCTGTCCGACCCGGCCAAGTACCAGGTCACTCCCGGCAAGCTGGCCGTGCTCCGCTACGATCAGGAGATCGGCAACTCGGCCTGCGACGTGTACGACGGCTTCCTGCACCCGCAGTTCCGCTCTGCCACGCCCAACGGCGAGGCACCCACCGGCTCCGCCGTCGACCCCTACGACCGCAGTCGTGAACTCGGCGCCGACCGCGACGAAGAGTGCGGGACGGTCACCCGTACCTGAAGGGAGGCGGCGGGCGGACTCGCGATGCGGCAGGCGGCGGGCACGAGTCCGCCTGCCGCGTCCGTGCGTCGTTCGCGTGTCCTTTGCCTGGTCGTTGTGGGGTCGTGACCACGGCCGTACAACCATTTCGGTGATCTTGGATCGTTACGTAAATCGCTGGCAAAACGGTCTTGTTGCGGACTTGGATGGCGCTTCCTCGGACGGATTCGGTTTCCGTGCGGACGGCCTTTCGGGCCGTGGATCATGAAAGTGGAGAACGAGACGTGAAGTCAGCTGCGAAGCGGGCCCTCGTGGCCGCGTCCGTGGTGGCCGCTCTGGGAATGACCGCCGCGTGCGGCGGGAACAGCGGCGCGAGCGAAGCCAAGGCGTCGCCGAAGGAGAGCTCTCAGGGGAAGGAGACCGCGGCCGCGGAGGCCGGGGCCAAGGCGCTGACCGCCGCGCAGCTGGAGAAGGCCGTCGTCACCAGCACCGACCTCAAGGGCTACAAGATCGAGAAGATGTCCGGTGCGGACATGCCGTCCGACATCGTGCCCGCCGACCCGGCCGAGTGCCAGCCGCTCGCGGACATGTTCATGTTCACGACACAGCCGAAGGCGAAGGCCCGCACCGGCCGTACTCTCTCGGGCCCCGACGAGCTCGACGCCACGGTCACCTCGCTCGCGCTCCTCGCGCACGAGCAGGCCGACGCCGAGAAGGTCATGGCAGGGCTGCGCACGGCCACCGAGAAGTGCACCGACTACGAGCACGCCGACTACAAGTACAGCGGCGTCAAGGCGCTCGACGCGCCTGACGCGGGCGACGAGGCCGTCTCGTACAAGGTCACGGGAGACATAGACGGCGACACGCTGGCGATGGGCTTCACCGTCGTCCGGAGCGGCTCGACCCTCGTGGCCTTCTACGCGATGAACATGCTCGACCCCAAGAAGGCGGAGGTTCCAGCGAAGGTCGTCGAGGCCCAGGTCGCCAAGCTGGAGAAGGTCGCCGGCACCGCCACCGGCTGAGTACCGCTTCACCAGCTGAGTGCTGCTTCCCGATGAAGCAGAGGCCGGTCGGCCCGGGCGTCCCCGGAGCCGACCGGCCCTTTGTTGACCGGGCTGCTGTCCCCTGCCGTCCGGTCACATCTCTGGAGCGAGGTCCCACGACGCACAGCACGATCCGTACGCCTCATCGCTCCAGCGGAGCCACGCGTGGTTCTCCAACGAGCCGCCCCTGGCTGGCACGGACACCCGGACCAACGAAGCCCGCGAAAGCCGGGTCACGCGCCGTACGGGTGAGAGCGGATGCGAACGTGTGCGCGGCTGTACGCCTGTGCTCGTACCGACCGCCGGCTCGTGCACATCTGCGAACACGTCTGCGAGCGCCAGGTGCGTCGTGGCACGTCAGATGCGGCCCCGGCACAGCTCGAGCAGCGTCATCGCCAGCGACGTGCCGGGCTTGCCCAGCGCGTCCCGGTAGCGGCTGAGGACCTCCATCTCGCGGGAGAGGTTCACGCGGCGTCCGCCGGAGGCGATCCGGGCGTCCTGGATCACGGCCGAGACGGCCATCCGTTCCTGGACCAGGCCGATGATCCTGTCGTCGAGCGCGTCGATGCGCTCGCGGGCGCCGGCGATCAGGCCGGCGGCCTCGTCGGTGCGGGCGCCGGTCTTCTCTGCGGAGGTGGTGGTCATCTCGGTTGCTCCTTGTCGGGGTGGTGCCCCGGTCGGGGTGGTGCCCCGGAGCGGCAGGGCCCGTGAACGACAGAGCGCCCCGGGCCTTGTCGGCCCGGGGCGCCTGGAAGTCGCTTGTCAGATGCTCAAGCAGCACGACCATGGCAGCCGGCGGGCCGGTTGCCATAGGTAAAGACGAAGGTCTGGTGCTTGCGCATGCGATCAGTATGGTCCCCGCAGCGGGCAGCGTCCACGCGGGTTCGGATGGTGAGACGAGGCGTAAGCGAAGGCGTACCGAGGGCGTAGGCCGAGCGGGTGGCCAGCGGAGCCGGAAGACCGGGGTGCGCGCCCCGGTAGAATCGACATATCAGACCCCCTGCCAGACGCAGGCCGGGCTGATGCCTGACCCCTCTGCTCACGCAGATCCGCCTGCTCAACGCCGGAAGGCCGCCGCCGTGCCATCAGCGTCCCCCGCCGCCCCCGACACCGTCCTGGTCGTCGACTTCGGTGCGCAGTACGCCCAGCTCATCGCCCGCCGCGTCCGTGAGGCCCGCGTCTACAGCGAGATCGTGCCGAGCACCATGCCGGTAGAGGAGATGCTCGCCAGGAACCCCGCGGCGATCATCCTCTCCGGCGGCCCCTCGTCGGTGTACGAGGAGGGCGCGCCGACGGTCGACCGGGCGCTGTTCGAGGCCGGCGTCCCCGTCTTCGGCATGTGCTACGGCTTCCAGCTGATGGCGACCTCGCTCGGTGGTGTGGTCGACAACACGGGTGCCCGTGAGTACGGCCGTACGTCGCTGACCGTCTCCCGCCCCGGCTCGACCCTCTTCGAGGGCACCCCGTCCGAGCAGGCCGTGTGGATGTCGCACGGCGACGCCTGCTCCGCCGCGCCCGAGGGCTTCACGGTCACGGCGTCCACGGACGTCGTACCGGTCGCGGCCTTCGAGAACGACGAGAAGAAGCTGTACGGCGTGCAGTACCACCCCGAGGTGATGCACTCCACGTACGGCCAGCAGGTCCTCGAGCACTTCCTCTACCGCGGCGCCGGCCTGCAGCCGACGTGGACGACGGGCAACGTCATCGAGGAGCAGGTCGAGGCGATCCGCGCCCAGGTCGGCACCAAGCGCGCGATCTGCGGTCTGTCCGGCGGCGTCGACTCCGCGGTCGCGGCCGCACTCGTGCAGAAGGCCATCGGCTCGCAGCTGACCTGTGTGTACGTCGACCACGGCCTGATGCGCAAGGACGAGACTGCGCAGGTCGAGAAGGACTTCGTGGCGGCCACGGGCGTTCAGCTCAAGGTCGTCGACGCGGAGGAGCGATTCCTCAACGCGCTTGCCGGGGTCTCCGACCCGGAAGAGAAGCGGAAGATCATCGGCCGCGAGTTCATCCGGGTCTTCGAGCAGGCCCAGGCCGAGATCATCGCCGAGGCCCCCGACGACCAGCCGGTCGAGTTCCTGGTGCAGGGCACGCTCTACCCGGACGTCGTCGAGTCCGGCGGCGGCACCGGCACCGCGAACATCAAGTCCCACCACAACGTGGGCGGCCTGCCGGAGGACCTCGAGTTCAAGCTCGTCGAGCCGCTGCGCAAGCTGTTCAAGGACGAGGTCCGGATGGTCGGCGCCGAGCTGGGCCTGCCGGACGAGATCGTCCACCGCCAGCCCTTCCCGGGCCCCGGCCTCGGTATCCGTATCGTCGGCGAGGTCACCAAGGAGCGCTTGGACCTGCTGCGCGAGGCCGACGCCATCGCCCGCGAGGAGCTCACCGCGGCGGGCCTGGACCGCGAGATCTGGCAGTGCCCGGTCGTGCTGCTCGCCGACGTCCGCAGCGTCGGCGTCCAGGGCGACGGCCGCACCTACGGCCACCCCATCGTGCTGCGGCCCGTCTCGTCCGAGGACGCCATGACCGCCGACTGGTCGCGCCTGCCGTACGACGTACTGGCCAGGATCTCGACCCGCATCACCAACGAGGTCAAGGACGTCAACCGCGTGGTGCTCGACGTGACGAGCAAGCCGCCGGGGACGATCGAGTGGGAGTAGCACTCCCGAACGGGTCAACGACTTCGCCGTCGCCCATTCGTTTGGGCGGCGGCGTTGTCGTTCACGGTGGGTAGTCTGATCCCACGGGCCAGACTTACGTCCATGGGAGCACTCATGAGCGCAGAGATCGCGCACCACTGGGCGGTGCCACCGCGAGATGGCTACACCGTGGACGACCTTCTTACCCTGCCTGACCTCCCGCCGCACACTGAGCTGATCGACGGGAGCCTGGTCTTCGTGAGCCCGCAGCGGAACTTTCACAGCATTGTGATCGACCTGCTGGTGAGCGGTCTGCGCCGCACTGTCCCCCCTGAGCTGAGGGTCCGCCGCGAGATGACCGTAGTGATCGACAAGCGCAACGGCCCGGAGCCGGATGTCTCCGTCGTGCGCGCCACGTCGGTGCGGAGCCCGCAGCAGACCTACTACCAGGTCAGGGACGTGCTGCTGGCAGTCGAGGTGGTGTCGCCGGATTCCGAGTCCCGCGACACCGACACCAAGCCGCACAAGTACGCCAATGCCGGGATCCCCTACTTCTGGCGGGTCGAGATGGCTGGTACGGATGAACGCCCGGTCGTCCATACCTTTGAGCTCGACAAGGAGCGGCGCATCTACCAGCCCACTGGCCCTTTCCGTGACAGGCTCAAGCTCTCCGTGCCCTTCGACATCGACATCGACCTCACCGAGATCGACCAGCTCTGACCGCCACCCGGCGGCCGGTCTGACCCGGCCCCCCCGATCCGGCCGCCAGCTTTTTGTTCAAGACTCTGTCCTCTTGCCGTGACCGGCGGTAACTTCCGGCCCCATACGACGACCAGGTCCGCACACCGACGGCCGGAGGACAGACCCATGCACGCGCCCGTGCCCATACCGACCGATCATCTGCAGTTCGCCATGCCACCGGCGCACGAGTCGGTCGCCGACGAGCGGCGGTACCGCAAGGAACGACTCGCCGGGGCCCTGCGGGTGTTCGGGCGTCTCGGGTACGAGGACGGAGTGTCCGGACATATCACCGCGCGGGACCCCGAGTACACGGACTGCTTCTGGGTGAACCCCTTCGGGGTGCCGTTCCAGCACGTCACCAGCGGCGACCTCGTCCTGGCCAACGCGGAGGGTCAGGTCGTCGAGGGCCGCTACCACGTCAACCAGGCGGCGTTCACCGTGCACGCGCAGGTGCACGCCGCCCGCCCCGACGTGGTCGCCGTCGCGCACTGCCACTCGGTGTACGGGCGCGCGCTGTCCACGCTGCGCGAACTCCTCGACCCCATCACCCAGGAGGCGTGTGCCTTTTACGAGGATCATGCCCTATACGACGACTACAGCGGTGTCGCCGTGGACGCGGACGAGGGCCGCCGGATCGCGTCGGCGCTCGGGCCGCGCAAGGCGGTGATCCTGCGCAACCACGGCCTGCTGACCGTCGGCGACTCGGTCGACGCGGCGGCCTGGTGGTTCATCTCGATGGAGCGCTGCTGCCAGGTCCAGCTGAGCGCCCGGGCCGCGGGCCGGCCGACGCTGATCGACCACAAGCAGGCGGTGGCGACCCGCGACCAGCTCGGCGGCGATCTGGTCGCGTGGATCAACTACCAGCCGCTGTGGCGTGCCGTCAGCAGTACGGGACCCGATCTGCTGTCGTAGGAGTTCGCTGCGGCGCCGTCGTGGCTGGTCGCGCCCACGCGGCGGAGCCGCATATCGATGCAGCCCCGCGCCCCTTCAGGGCGCTAACTGCTCAGAACCCGCGCAGCACCGCCCGTTTCGTCGCGGCGAACTCCTCGTCCGTCAGGACGCCCTCGCGGTGCAGTGCGCCCAGTTCGCGCAGGCGGCGCAGCAGGACGTCGTGGTCCACGGGGCCGGTCCCCGAGGGCGGCGGCGCGTCGTCGCGCGGGGCCGCCGGGCGCGGAAGGGGACGGGCGGCGTTCTCGCCGGTGTGGGTGGACGGGTGCGGCAGCCGCGCCGTGACCGCGGTCGCGACCAGGGCCGTCAGCAGGTCCCGGCGAGCGTTGCCCCACAGGTCCATGGCGTACGGGTCCTTCTCCGGCGGCAGTGTGGAGAACGCCGTCTCCCTGGTGACGAACCGGAGGAACCCGTCCTCGTACCCGGAGTTGGGCAGCCACTCGACCGAGACGAGATCGGCGAGCTCCATGATGCGCGGTCCCGTCGCCCGCTTCACCCGGTCCGAGCTGTCGCTCCAGTCGATACGGACCTGTGTGCCGTCGAACGAGACCGTGCCGTCGCTGGACCGCACCGACACCGGGACGGGCGGGCCCATCAGCAGATACGACGACGTGGGTTCCTTCGGTATCTGCTCAAGGAGCAGGGCCTGGCGGATCTCCTCCGCGACGTACTCGGCGACGCCTGCGCGGTCCGTGTCGACGCTCAGCCGGTAGGGGTCGGCGGCGTCGGGCAGCCGGCCGCCGGTGGCCTGCAGCAAAGGGTCGGCACCCTCGCGCAGCCGGATGCGCAGTCGCCCGCGCTTGCGTTCCGGCTCGAAGGCGACGCCCGCCACGGCTTCCAACGGCACCGCCACCTCCCCGTACGTCTGGCGGAACAGCGACACGGAGCGGTGGAGGCCGGGTGTGATCCGGACGGTGGCGCCGTCGAACGCCCATGCCCCGTCCCGCTGGATGATCTCGGCCATACCGAAATTCTCGCAGCCGGGTCAACACAGCATTCCCGGCATCACCCGCCCTGACCTGACCCGCGGGAACAGCGACGCTTGCGGTGCGGCACAATTCCCAGCACGACAGGCAGATTTGGCGGACAAGAATCCCATAACGGGAGCAACACCCAATAAGCAGGATCCACGGGATCTTCGGGATGTGGGATTCGGGATTTTGGAAGCGCGCGGGAAGGCGGCGGCGGTCGTGGCGGTGCAGGAGGCGAGACAGGGCTCGCACGAGGGCGGCTGCGCATGCGGTGACTGCCCGCACGGCGCGCGCGAAGGACACCGTCGTGCCGTAGCGGCGTTCCTCGCGAAGCGTGACGAGCTGGCCGCCGGTCAGGGCCTGCCCGCGGCCGTCGCGCACTCGGCCGGCGCGTCACGGCAGTGGGTGTCGGACGAGCTGACGCAGTCCGCGGACCTCGTCGCCGAACGCAGCCGTGCCGAGGGAGAGGCATGGCTGGCGCGGCTCTGGCGACGCACCCTCGTGGTCGTCTGGGCCGCCGTCGCCGTACTGCTCCTGGTGCAGGCGCTCACGGCGATCGGCGCCGGGTGGTCCGCGGCACGGACGGCCGGGCTGCTCGCGGCCCTCGTCGCGGCCGCCCTGCTGAGCGGCGCGGGTTATGCACACCGGGCGCGCGGCGGAGTGCTCGCGCCGGTGATCGGCGAGGACAACCGGCTGTCCACCTCGCGGGCCGTGGCCGCCTGCTGGGTGCTGTTCGTCGTCTACGCCGTGCTCGTGCTCGCGGGCGAGCTCGCCGCCGCCTCCGCTCGCCGGGAGCGCGACGAGCTGATCGCCGGGCTCGACCTCGCCCGCGGTGCCGGGGTGGTGACCGTCGTCGCGGTGGTGTGCGGTGTCGCCGTCCTCGTACGCCGTGTCGTGGCGCTGCGCGTGCTGGGCCAGCGGCTGCAGAAGGTGCGCGCGGACCGGCCCCGGGCCGCCGACCTGCTCACCGACGACGCGGGCCGCGGCAGCTTCGCCGACACGCAGTACGTCCTCGTCAGCGCCGTCGCCTTGGTCTTCGCGGCGGTACGGCTTGCGCGCCGCCCCGAGCAGCTGCCCGATCTGCCGTGGGGCCTCGCGCTGCTGGTGCTGGTGTCGGCCGCGACGTATCTCGCCGGCAAGTACGCGGAAGGCGGGCGGCCGGTGATCCTCTCGGTCGTACGGGCCCGCGAGGCCGGCGACCTCGATGCCCCCATCCGTACCGGCGACGACGTCGAGATCCGCGGCGCCGGTTTCGTCCCGCCCGGGGCGGGCACGGCGGACCGGCTGGCGCGCATGGTCGTCCGGATCGGCACGGTGCACGCCCATGTGCCGCTCGTCCCGGTACCCGGGGGCTTCACCAACCCCACGGACACCGTGCTGACGGTGCCGGTGCCCGTCGATGTCGAGCCCGGCCGGGTCGAGGTCCGGGTGATCACGGCGGCGGGCGTGGAAACGAACGCGTGTGTGATCGACGTGGTGGACTGAGGCGCGGAGCGCGAAGCGCGTCGGCCCGGGTGCGCGGCCTGCGTACGGGCGCGGTGATACCGCCGAATAGTTGTGGACATTCCGCCGAACCGCTGGAAAATGCCGCGCAATTGTTGGGTCTGCCGACGAATACGTCATATGCCTGGTGAACCACGCCTTCTTGGCGTACGTATGAAGTCTGTTGAAGACTAAAGCGACCGGGTGGGAGAGGCGGCTCAGCGCGATGGTGCACGGTATGCGCACGGACAGTCACATCAGCTATGTCAACGGAGATCGCAGCGACTGGCGGGACACCGCGACCCGCTACGCGCTGGTCCCGTTGCGGATCTTTCTCGGATTCACCTTCATCTACGCGGGCATCGACAAACTCACCGACAGCGCCTTCATGTCGGCGACGGGGACGGGCTCGGTCGGCGAGATGATGCGCGGAGTGCGCGACGTCTCCGCGATCCCCTCGCTCGTCGACCTGGCGCTCGAGAGCCCGGTCGGCTTCGGATACGCCATCGCCCTCGGCGAAGTAGCCGTCGGCATCGGCACCCTGTTCGGCTTCCTGACCCGGCTCGCCGCGCTCGGCGGCGCCCTGATCTCTCTCAGCCTCTGGCTGACGGTGAGCTGGGCGACGAAGCCCTTCTACTACGGCAACGACCTGGCGTATCTGATGGCCTGGCTGCCGCTGGTCCTCGCGGGCGCGTCGGTGCTGTCGGTGGATGCGGCCATCAGGGGGCGGCGCGGGCGACGCTCCGAGTACGCGTAGGCCGCCCCCGCCGAGTACGCGTAGCCCCGCCGAGTACGCGTAGGCCGCCCCCGCCGAGTACGCGTAGCCGGGAAGCCGGGGCCGCTCAGGGGCGCGGGGCGCTCAGGTGGGCGGAGGCGGCCCGTCCGCGGGACTGGGCCCGGGCCTGGGGGCCTTGCGTCGGCTGCGGCGTACCGCGTAGGTCATGCCCGTGGTGACGGCGGCGAGGAACAGGCCGACCACCACGATCGGGATGATCGCGTACCACGGGGTCTCCCAGGCCCCGCGGGCGTCTCCGAGGTAGGCGACCCCCGCGGCCAGCAGGAATGCGCCCGCGACCAGCTTCCCCGGCTGGAACTCATGACGTAGCACGGACCACCTCCGCCTGTCCGACGCCCACTTGCAGCCGCAGGTCGACGGTCCCGCCGTCCTTGCCGCTGCCCGCCGGAGGCTCCAGCGTCACGTTCCTCTCCTTGCCCGGGGCGACGTCCACGTCCTTCTGGTCGTCGCCCGGCAGCTGAATGTCGCCGATGCCCACTTCGACGTGCAGGTTCACCGTGGTGTCCTGCGGGACGACGACCTCGATGCGGCCCACGCCGACCTCCGCGTGCGTGGTCAAGGTCTTCCCCTCGCCGATGTCCACGCGGCTGAGGTCGAGCGTGCCGACGCCCGTGCCCAGTTGGTACGCAGGCTGGACCGTGGCGGCCGTGGCGGGTGCCCACTCCGTGCGCGCCCACTGCGTGGTGACGTCCTTCGGCAGAGCCGCCGACGCCGTCAGCAGTCCCGCCGTGACGATCGCGAGCAGGATCGAGCCCACCCCCGTACGGCCCGCGAAGGCGCTGATCGCGATGCCCAGCGCGAACACGGTCAGCGCAGCCGCCAGACCGGTCTGGAGGCTGGTGACGAGGGTGTGCTCGTCCCAGGTCAGGCCGGTGCCGAGGGCCGCCGCGGCCAGTGCAAGCAGGAACACCCAGCCGCCGATCCAGCGCGGGCCGTGCGAGCCGTTACCGCGCGGCCCGCTCGGCTGTGGCGGGCGGGCTGTCGCGTACGTGCTGGTCGCGCGCGCCGGCTGTGAGGTGCTGGGCGCGGCGGCGGAGCCCTGCAGATCCGGAGGTCCCCACAGGTAGCCCGTGCCGCCGACGTGCGTGCCGTCCTTGACGATCGGATCGCGCCACCAGGACGGAATCGGGTCGGTGACCGGGGGCGGCTGCGCCTCGGGCGGAGCTCCCCCGTAGCCGAACCCATGGGAGGCACCCCCGGTGCCCCCGTCCGGAGCCTGAGCGGCGAGCGGGTCGGCTTCGGCGGTGCCGCGCTGCGCCGACCAGTAGCCGGCGCCGGCGAGGAGCAGCGCCAGGACCGCGGCGAAGGTCAGGACCCCGCCGTTGTTCAGCATCGACAGGAAGAGTCCGCAGCCGACGAGCGCGAAGAGCACGGCCGTCAGGGTCGGGCCGTCGATCCGGCCCGACAGCAGCCTGCGGGCCTCGTTCTCCTCCTCGTCGTCGAACGGTACGAACAGCCAGGCGAAGCCGTAGAAGATGAGGCCCAGGCCGCCGGTGACCGCCAGGACGGCCAGACCGATCCGGAAGATCACCGGGTCCACGTCGCACTGCCGGCCGAGACCGGCGCAGACCCCGCCCAGCATCTTGTGCCGGCGGTCCCGGCGGAACGTCGACAGGGGCGCCGGCTCGGCGGAGCCCTGGTCGGCGTCGGAGGCGGCGGGATGCTGATCCGTCATGTGTCCATGGTGACGGCGGATGAGGCACGACGGGAGCGGGTCCGACCCTGGACGAACCCTGATATCGGGCCCTGACGTCCCCGTGCGCCCGCGGCCGGTGGGCAGGCGCGCCGCTCCCGTTGTGGGCAATCGTTCCGCAGGGCGGAACGGGTGGGCACAAC
>NZ_LOHS01000020.1 GCF_001642995.1 Streptomyces jeddahensis | reverse complement strand
TAGAGCAGCTGACTCTTAATCAGCGGGTCCGGGGTTCGAGTCCCTGGCGGCGCACAGACAAGCAAGGCCCCTCGCAGAAGCGAGGGGCCTTCGCGCTGCCTGGCCGCTTGTGGGCAGGCGCCGCTGACCGTTGTGGGCAGTCGTTCCGCAGGGCTGGGGGCACCTCCCAGCGGTAGCTGGGGGAGGGTGGGCACAACCCACGACGGCGGGTGCCCTTGCGTACGGCCTCACGCACCCCCCGGTGGGCCAAGCGCTGGCAGCCCCCGGAGGGCCCAGCCCTGTCCATCGACGGAGTGAGTGGGCGGCAAACCGCAGGGTACGCGGGGGACAAGTCCAGAAAGTCGACGTGTCGACGCTGGAGGCGCGCCATGACCCATCCGTTCCCCGACCCGGTCCGGCCTGGTCCGACACCAGGCCCCGGGCAACCCGATCCGCCGCCGGGCCCCGTCCCCGACCCGGACCCGGCGCCGAGTCCTGAGCCCCACCCGGGCCCGGACCCGGCGCCCGGGCCCGGACCGGGTCCAGGGCCTGCCCCAGGTCCGAGTCCAGGACCCGGCCCAGGACCCGGTCCAGGACCCGGCCCAGGCCCAGGGCCAGGCCCAGGTCCTCAACCCAACCCCGTGCCGCAGCCACCCCCGTCGCCGATCCCCAAACCGCCGGGTCCCGACCCGGTGCCGGACCCGGAGCCCGGGCCTGTCTCCTGGCCCGGGTGAGTCCTACGCCGGGATCTCGGACCTGTCTCCGCCCCACCGCGTGTGGAACGAACCCTCACGGTCGGTACGCCGATAGGTGTGCGCGCCGAAGAAGTCCCGCTGGCCCTGCGTGAGCGCGGCCGGCAGGCGTTCGGCGCGCAGGGCGTCGTAGTACGCGAGCGCCGCCGAGAAGCCGGGCGTCGGCACGCCCTGCTGTGTCGCCGCGACCAGCACCGCGCGCCAGTCGTCCTGCGCCGAGCCGATCTCGCGCGCGAAGCCATGGTCGGCGAGGAGGCTCGGCAGGTCCGGACGGGCGCCGTACGCGGTCCGGATGCGGTCCAGGAACGCCGCGCGGATGATGCATCCGCCGCGCCAGATCGAGGCGATCGCGCCGAGGTCGATGTCCCAGCCGTACTCCTGGCTGCCCGCCGCGATCTCGTGGAAGCCCTGCGTGTACGACACGATCTTCGACGCGTACAGCGCCTGTTCGACCTGGTCGGCGAACCGGCCCGCCTCGGTCCTGTCCAGCGGCTGCGGCTTGGGGCCCGCGAGTCCGCGTGCCGCTCTGCGGAGGTCCGTGTGCCCGGAGAGCGACCGCGCGAACACGGCCTCCGCGATGCCGGACACCGGCACACCCAGGTCGAGCGCGATCTGCACGGTCCAGCGGCCGGTGCCCTTCTGCTCGGCCTGGTCCTGCACCACGTCCACGAACGGCTGGTCCGTCATGACGTCCTTGTGCGACAGGACCTCCGCCGTGATCTCGATCAGATACGAGTCGAGCCGCCCCTGGTTCCAGGTGCGGAAGATGTCGGCGATCTGCGCGGGGGAGTAGCCCGCGACGTCCCGCAGCAGCTGGTACGCCTCCGCGATCAGCTGCATGTCCGCGTACTCGATGCCGTTGTGCACCATCTTCACGAAGTGCCCCGCGCCGTCCGGGCCGACGTGGGTCACACAGGGGGCGCCGTCCGGGGCCTTCGCGGAGATCTTCTCCAGCATCGGACCGAGCGAGGCGTATGACTCCGGCGAGCCGCCCGGCATGATGCTCGGCCCGTGCAGCGCTCCCTCCTCGCCGCCGGAGATGCCGGTGCCGACGAAGTGGATGCCGCGGTCGCGCAGTTCCTTCTCGCGGCGCCTGGTGTCCTCGAAGTGCGCATTGCCGCCGTCGATGATCATGTCGCCGGATTCCAGGAGCGGGGAGAACTCATGGATCACCGCGTCGGTCGGCCCGCCCGCCTTGACCATGATCACCAGGCGGCGCGGGCGCTCCAGCGCGGCGACGAATTCCTTGGCCGATTCGGCGGCGATGAAATCCCCCTCGTCCCCGAACTCGTTCATGAGGGCCTGTGTCCTGGAAACGGTGCGGTTGTGCACGGCGACGGTGTAGCCGTTCCGCGCGAAATTACGGGCGAGATTGCGCCCCATGACCGCGAGCCCCGTGACGCCGATCTGGGCTGAAGTGCTCATGTGCCTGTAGCTCCTGGAATCGGGAATGCCGGTCGTGACGGCCAGTATGGCTCCGCGGCGTGCTCTGTCCGGGGCGACACTGTGCCGCCCCGCGCGGAAACCGCACGCAGTGAATTTCCTTCGGCGCGCCGAGGGGACATACGTCGGGCGTTGCCGGGCCGTTCAGTGCAGGCGGGCCTTCCGGGCAATTCGGTGTGCGCGGAAGGGATTTGAGCGGCCGATTGCTGTCTTGTCACGGCGTGTTCCCGGCGTCTACTTTTGCGGCGCCTGATGCCGCGGGGGTGCAGGGACGGCCCTCGTACGTCGCAAGTGAGAAGCAAGGGGGGCTTCCCATGGCCGTACGCGGTCGCCATCGCCGTCACCAGCCGAACCGGATCAACCGCGCATCGCTCACCGTCACCGCCGGTGGCGCCGGAATGGCCATACCGTTGATCGGCACCGGCACGGCGCATGCCGCCGACGTGGAGACCTGGAACAAGGCCGCGGCCTGCGAGTCGGGCAACGACTGCGGGGACCGTGGGGGCGACACCTCCGGCACCGGTACGGCGAGCAGTCCGCAGGGCAACAGGAAACGCGACGTCAAGGACGTCAGACCGGAGACCACACCGCAGTCGGGCGCCGGGACGGCCGAGATGTACACCGTCGTCCGCGGCGACACCCTCTCCGGGATCGCCGAGGCGCGGCAGGTGCGGGGCGGCTGGCAGCGGCTGTACGCGGTCAACCGTAGGACGGTCGGATCCGACCCGAACCTGATCATCCCCGGACAGCGGCTCTCCCTACGGGTTTCGGCCACACCGGGCACGGACGACGCGCACGTTTCGAGCAAGCAGGACAAGAGCAAGGACTCCGACGGGCGTTCAGACGACCGTACGTCCGAGGCGACGTCCGAGGCGCCCTCGCAGGCGGCGAATGGCAGCGACACGAGGGCCGGGACAGGCACAAAGCACGAGACGCGCCGGCTCGCCGCACCCGTCGCCGCCTCGCCCAGCACCCCGTACCGCGCCGCCGGCGGCTCGTGGTCGAAGGGTTACCACACGGGGGTCGACTTCCCCGTGCCCACCGGCACCTCCGTCAAGGCCGTCGCTGCCGGGCGTGTCGTGTCCGCGGGCTGGGGCGGCGCCTACGGCTACCAGGTGGTGATCCGGCACGCGGACGGCAAGTACAGCCAGTACGCGCATCTATCGGCGCTCACCGTGAAGGCGGGGCAGAACGTGGTGAGCGGCCAGCGCATAGCGCGCTCCGGTTCCACGGGCAACAGCACGGGCCCGCATCTGCACTTCGAGGTGCGGACCGGGCCCGGTTTCGGCTCCGACATCGACCCGCTCGCCTATCTGCGGGCCGGCGGGGTCACGATCTGAGCGACATCTGCATCGCCGCCGCGGAAGGGACGGTGACCGGCGCGGCGGGCACGACCGGCACCACCGGAGGTCCCGGCACCACCGGAGGTCCCGGCACCACCGGAAGTCCCGGAAGCACCGGAACCGCAGGCAGCGGCTCACCCAGGGGCCCGGCCGAGACCGCCGGCCTGGAGCGGACCACGGGCTCGGCGGGGACCACCGGCTCGGCGGACACCACTGGCCGGGCCGAGGTCACCAGCTCAGCGGAGACCACCGGCCCTCCGGCCGCCACCGGCGCCCTCGCGCCGCGCCGGCCCTCGGCGTCGCTGCTGATCCGCTCCGTCGTGAGCAGGATCAGCCCGCCCGCCGCCACGACGCCGCACGCGAGCGCGATCACCGTGCCCGTCGTGCCGTAGCGGAAGGACTCCCCGAACATCGTGATGCCGATCGCGGCCGCTACGACCGGGTTGACGACGGTGAGCGTTGCCAGTGGCGCGGCCAGCCCCGCACCGCGGTAGGAGGCCTGCGACAGCAGCATCCCCGCCGTCGCCAGCGCGCCTATCACCAGCAGGCTCGGCAGGTCCGCGATCGGCGAGGCGGCCGTCCAGTCCACCGCGACCGTCTTGGTGAACACCGAGGAGACGCCGAACGCGACACCCGCCGCTCCCGCGAGCAGCGCACTGCGCACCGCGGGGTGCCGGTGCGCCGCGCGTGCCGCGGCCATCAGCGCGACGATCCCGCCCGCGGTGGCCAGCCCCACGGAGAGCCGCTGCGAACCGTCCAGCGAGTGCGACCCGGCCGAACCGGTCAGCGACAGCAGACCCGCGAGGCCGACGGTCGCCATGAGGGCGCCGCGCCACGCGGTGGCCCCGGCGCGACGGCGCACGAACAGGGCCGCCATGGGCAGCGCGAAGACGATCGTCAGCGCACCCAGCGGTTGTACGAGACTCAACGGGCCGTACGCGAGCGCGACCACGTGCAGCAGGCCGCCGATGCCGCTGAGAGCGACCGCCGCCCACCAGCCCGGACTGCGCATCGGCGCGTACGGCTGGTCCGGCGTACCCGCCGCGACCCGCTCCTGCACGATCGCTCCGCCTGCATAGGCGACGGCGGAGACCAGGGAGAGCAGCACGGACAGCGCGAGGGCACTCATGGGGCGCTCCTCGTCACGGGCTCCGGCGCACGGTCGTCTGTCATGCCTTCCACGATGCCGTCCGAGATCGTTAACGTCGTCGTCCCTGGGCATGCATCACGTCGTACTGCCGATGGAGTACGACGGGCCCCGGGTCCTCCCCTGGGTGGGTGACACCGACGGCGGGCCCGCTCGTGACAGGCGACGTGCCTGCTGCCGCTTGCTCTACTGCTGTCGTGCCTCACCACCCCCTCCGCCCGGGCCTCGACACAGCTGCCTCGTGCCGTCGCCCGCACCCGCCGCACCCCGGACGCCTCCGCGGGCGGCCCTCGCGGCGAACAGGCTCCGTTGCGCTCTTCCGCAACAGCCCCAAGTGGGTGACCATGAAGGAGGAGCCGGCTGAGGGAACTGGGGGTTCTGCGTGAAAGTGGGGCTGATCACCCGGGAGTACCCGCCGGACGTCTACGGCGGCGCGGGGGTCCATGTCGAGTTCCTCGCCCGCGAGCTGAGGGCGCTCACCGACCTGCAGGTGCACTGCTGGGGCGAGGGCGCCACCGACGGCGTCCACCGCCACCGCCCGTGGCCCGTCCTGGACACGGCGAACGACGCCCTGCGCACCTTCTCCGTGGACCTGTCGATGGCGGCCGCGCTCGAGGGCCGCGACATCGTCCACTCCCACACCTGGTACGCCAACCTGGCCGGCCATCTCGCCAAGCTGCTGTACGGCGTCCCGCACGTGGTGACCTCGCACTCGCTGGAGCCCCTGCGTCCCTGGAAGGCCGAGCAGCTCGGCGGCGGATACGCCCTGTCCGGCTGGGCCGAGCGCACCGCGATCGAGGCCGCGGACGCCGTCATCGCCGTCTCCGGCGCGATGCGCGAGGACATCCTCACCTGCTACCCGGCCCTGGACCCGGCGAAGGTGCACGTTGTCCACAACGGCATCGACTCCGAGATGTACCAGCCCGACCACGGCACGGACGTCCTGGAGCGCATCGGCATCGACCCCGACCGGCCGTACGTCCTCTTCGTCGGCCGCATCACGCGCCAGAAGGGCGTGCCCCACCTGCTGCGCGCCGCGCGCCGGCTGGACCCCGCCGCACAGCTCGTCCTGTGCGCGGGCGCCCCCGACACCCCGGCGATCGGCCAGGAGTTCCGCGCCCTGGTGGACGAGCTGAGGCCGCTGCGGGACGGGGTGTTCTGGATCCCCGAGATGCTGCCGCGCGGCGAGGTCGTCCAACTCCTCACGCATGCGCGGGCGTTCGTCTGCCCGTCGGTGTACGAGCCGCTGGGCATCGTGAACCTGGAGGCGATGGCGTGCGGCACGGCCGTCGTGGCGTCGGCGGTCGGCGGCATACCGGAGGTCGTCGCGGATGGCACGAGCGGTCTTCTCGTGCCCTACGCGGCGACCGAGCAGGAACGTTTTGAAGAGGGTCTCGCGGAGGCCCTGAACCGGCTCGTCGCGGATGCCGGGGAAGCGGCACGCATGGGCGAGGCCGGACGAGAGCGGGCCGTGCGCGAGTTCGGCTGGGACACGGTGGCCCGGCGCACGGTCGAGGTGTACGAGAAAACGGTATGACGCCGGCGACGGCGTGGGCGGCAGAGGGGGCGCGATGCGCGGTGGACCCAATGTGCTGGGAATCGTCCTGGCAGGTGGCGAGGGCAAACGGCTTATGCCGCTGACCGCCGACCGGGCCAAGCCGGCGGTCACGTTCGGCGGCACGTACAGGCTCGTCGACTTCGTGCTCTCCAACCTGGTCAACGGCGGCATGATGCGCATCTGCGTCCTGACGCAGTACAAGTCGCACTCGCTGGACCGGCACATCACCACGACCTGGCGGATGTCGAGCCTGCTGGGCAACTACGTCACGCCGGTCCCCGCCCAGCAGCGGCTCGGCCCCCGCTGGTACCTGGGCAGCGCGGACGCCATCCTGCAGTCCCTGAACCTCGTGTACGACGAGCAGCCGGACTACATCGTGGTGTTCGGCGCCGACCACGTGTACCGCATGGACCCGCGGCAGATGCTCAGCCAGCACATCGAGAGCGGTGCCGGAGTCACCGTCGCCGGCATCCGGGTGCCGCGCGCCGAGGCCTCGGCCTTCGGCGTCATCCAGCCGGCCCCCGACGGCATCCGCGTGGGCAACTTCCTGGAGAAGCCCGCCGACCCGCCCGGTCTGCCGGACGCCCCGGACAAGGTCTTCGCCTCGATGGGCAACTACATCTTCACCACGAAGACCCTCATCGACGCACTCCAGCAGGACGCGGAGATCGAGGAATCGGTGCACGACATGGGCGGCTCCATCCTGCCGATGCTCACGGAGCAGGGTGTCGCCCACGTCTACGACTTCGACGGCAACCACGTGCCGGGCGAGACCCCGCGCGACCACGGCTACTGGCGCGACGTGGGGACCCTCGACGCGTACTACGAAGCCCACATGGACCTGATCGCGGACCAGCCAGTGTTCAACCTCGACAACCGGCAGTGGCCCATCTACACGCACTCGGGTCAGCTGGCGCCCGCCAAGTTCGTCGCGGGCGGCATCGCGAGCGAGTCGATCGTCAGCCCCGGCTGCATCATCCGCGGCCAGGTCACCCGGTCCGTGCTCTCGCCGGGCGTGGTCGTGGAGGAGGGCGCCGTCGTCCAGGGCTCGGTGCTGCACGACAACGTCCACGTGGGGCGCGGTGCGGTCGTGCGCGGCGCCGTGCTCGACAAGAACGTCGACGTTCCCGCGGGCGCGGCCATCGGGGTCAACGCTCAGCGGGACCAGGAGCTGTACACCGTCTCCAAGGGAGGCGTCATCGCCCTCGGCAAGGGACAGCAGGTGCTGTAACCCGGGAGCGGGACTTCGTACGCCGGTCGGCCGCGAACCGTGGAGAACCCGCGGTTCGCGGCCGATATGCATGTCATGGGTCCCACGTGTCACACCGCTCCCGCGGGGGCGGGTATTAATCTGCTTTTAACTGAGCGTAGCCTGATCGTACTTGACCGTAATCGCTTGCCGCCGATTGACTGCAGGCTCACCGTCGTCCACGCGAGGCAAGCCGTTGACTCCTGACCTGCTGGCACCACTCGACCTGGCGTTCTGGAACATCGAGTCCGCCGAACACCCGATGCACCTCGGTGCGCTCGGCGTGTTCACTGCGGACTCGCCCTCCGCCGCCCAGCACGCGGCCGAACTCCTGGCCACCCGTGCCGCCGCCGTCCCCGGCCTGCGGATGAGAATCCGCGACGTCCTGCTGCCGGTCGGCGGGGCGGCCCGCGTCCCCGACCGCGGCTTCGACCCGGTCGACCACGTCCGGCTCACCGGACCGGTCCGGGACTTCCACGCGGCCGCGGGTGCCCTCATGGAGCGGCCATTGGACCGGTGCCGGCCGCCGTGGGAGGCGCACGTCCTGCCCGCCGCCGACGGCACGTCCTTCGCCGTGCTGTTCAAGTTCCACCACGCGCTCGCCGACGGACTGCGCGCCCTGACGCTCGCGGCGGCCGTGATGGACCCCGTCGATCTGCCCCCCGCCCGCCCCCGTCCGGCGGAGGAGCCCCCGCGCGGTCTCCGGCTGCCCTTGCCGGGCGTGCGGCCGCTCACCCTCGGCGACCTGGCTCCGCGCAGACTGCCAGGGCTGCTGAGGGAGGCTGTCGCCGATGTCACACAGGCGCTCGACATCGGCGCCTCCGTGGCACGCGCGACCTGGGACGTACGTTCCTCTCCGGCGCTCACCTCGCGGGCCACCGGCACCCGGCGGACCGCCGGGGTCGCCCTCGACATCGACGACGTCCACCGCGTACGCAAGGCGGCCGGCGGCACCGTCAACGACGTGCTGATCGCCGTCGTCGCAGGGGCGCTGCGCCGCTGGCTGGACCAGCGCGGCGACGGCAGCGAGGGCGTCGAACCCCGCGCGCTCATCCCCGTCTCCCGGCGCAGGCCGCGCACCGCGCACCCGCAGGGCAACCGGCTCTCCGGGTACCTGATACGGCTCCCTGTCGCCGATCCGGATCCGCTCGCGCGGCTGCGGACCGTGCGTACCGCCATGGACCGCAACAAGGACGCAGGACCGAACCGGGGCGCGGGCGCCGTGGCGCTGCTCGCCGACCATGTGCCGGCGCTCGGCCACAAGCTGGGCGGGCCCGTCGTCGGACAGGCGGCCCGGTTGTGGTTCGACATCCTGGTCACCAGCGTGCCGCTGCCCAGCCTCGGCCTGAAGCTCGGCGGCTGCCCGCTCGCCGAGGTCTATCCGCTCGCGCCGCTGGCCCGGGGCCAGTCCCTCGCGGTCGCCGTGTCGACGTACCGCAGCCAGGTGCACTACGGCCTGGTGGCCGACGCGGACGCCGTGCCCGACCTGGACCGGCTCGCCCAGGCCCTGCGGGACGAGCTGGCGGAGCTGGCCGGGCTCGCCGAGGCCGAGGCGCGGAGGAGGGTCGCCGTGGAGTGAGCGGTTTGGTGGGAACACGCGTGCCTACGTAAAGTTCGGCTCTTGGAACGTCAGGGTGCGCGAGCAATACGAGGACAGACAGCGATGACGGTGACACAGGACAGCCAGGACCAGGAGTACGGTCCGGGCATCGACCCCGAACGTCTCGCTGTCTGCCTCGCGGTGCTCGAGGAGCTCGACAAGCTGGATGTCGACCACCCTGACGCGATCGCGGTGCGGCGTGCCACCTCCGGCATCTACCGCACCGTGAAGCAGCGGCGCCGCCAGGAGCGGCGGGCCGCCAAGACCGCGCACGACAAGGCCGTGACGGAAGCCACGGCGACCGGCTCGGCCGAGCGGATCGACGACGAGACGCAGGGCATCCTGCCCTCGTCCAGCGCGAAGGGCGAGATCGCGGGCATACTCCAGCGCCCGCGGTCCTGCTACGTCTGCAAGCAGCGATACGTCGAGGTCGACGTCTTCTACCACCAGCTCTGCCAGACGTGCGCCGCCGAGAACCGGGCCCGCCGCGACGCCCGCACCGACCTCACCGGCAAGCGGGCACTGCTCACCGGCGGCCGCGCCAAGATCGGCATGTACATCGCTCTGCGGCTGCTGCGCGACGGCGCGCACACCACGATCACCACGCGCTTCCCGAACGACGCGATCCGCCGCTTCAAGGCGATGCCGGACAGCGACGAGTGGATCCACCGGCTGAAGATCGTCGGAATCGACCTGCGCGACCCGGCCCAGGTCCTCGCGCTGGCCGACTCGGTCGCCGCCGCAGGCCCGCTCGACATCCTGATCAACAACGCCGCGCAGACCGTACGCCGCTCTCCGCAGGCCTACAGCGAACTCGTGGCCGCCGAGGCGGCGCCGCTGCCGGCGGGTGAGCTGCCCTCTGCCGAGGTGATCGGCACGTTCGGATCCGGCGCCGTCGCCGAGCTCCCGGTGGCGGGGGGAGGGGCGCTCACGGCGCAGGACGTCACCGAGCTCGCGCTCGTCTCCGGCTCCGCGTCCCTGGAGCGCATCGCGGCCGGTACGGCGATCGACGCTGGTGGCCTGGTGCCCGACCTGCACGACACCAACAGCTGGGTCCAGACCGTCGAAGAGGTCACCCCCGTCGAGCTGCTCGAGGTCCAGCTCTGCAACTCCACGGCCCCCTTCATCCTGATCAGCCGGCTGCGTCCGGCGATGGCGGCGGCGGCCCGCACCCACGGCGGCCGCGCGTACGTCGTGAACGTCTCCGCCATGGAAGGCGTCTTCGGCCGCGGCTACAAGGGCGCCGGCCACCCGCACACGAACATGGCCAAGGCCGCCCTGAACATGCTGACGCGCACCAGCGCCAAGGAGATGTTCGACACGGACCGCATCCTGATGACCGCGGTCGACACCGGCTGGATCACCGACGAGCGCCCGCACCCCGACAAGGTCCGCCTCGCCGAGGCCGGCTTCCACGCCCCGCTCGATCTGATCGACGGTGCGGCGCGCGTGTACGACCCGATCGTGCGCGGCGAGGCGGGCGAGGACCTGTACGGCGTCTTCCTGAAGGACTACGCGCCCGGAAAGTGGTGACGACGCCGGGAGCTGCACGCCACCGCTGTGGGCAGTCGTGCCGCTAGGGGCGGCACGGGTGGGCACAGCGGCACCCCTGCGACGCAGGGCACCCCGTGCCACTCCCGGGTGACCACGTCTGAGGAGGCGCCCAGAGCAGCGGCGGCCGGTCAGGAAATGTGAGTGACCGTCAGCCTCGGGGAAGAGCCGCGGAGTTGGCCGGGAGGCCCGCTCCTCCGGGCCGGAAGCGCTGGGCCGCCGCCACCAGTTCCAGCACCGGTCGCCAGTCCTCCATGACCCCCGCGTCGAGCCCGGCGACCTTCGCGGAGTCGTCCGCCTGCCGCAAGGTCACCGCGTCCTCGGCCATCGGGTCGCACTCGAAGGCCCTCGCCTCGGCAGGCGTCATCGCGCCGCCCTGCAGCTCCAGCGTGAGGGCGCTCTGCGGCGACAGTCCGTGCCACGGGTCCGTCGCCGCCAGATAGCGCTTGGCCGGCACATGGAGACGGACGAGGCGGGCCACGCGGTCACCGAGCAGCGGCCGTACCGCGAACGCCGCGTGATCCGCGTGTGCGGCCTCGTCGCCTGGGCGCAGCAGGTACCCGATGTCGTGCACCAGGCCTGCCACCTGGAGTTCCTTGTCGCTGGGGTGGGAGCGGCGCAGCAGCGCGGCGGTCTGCAGCGCATGGTCGTGGAGATCGACCGGATCGCCGGTGCGGTCCGGGGTGTCCCATGCGCCACGGCAGGCGTACAGGACGTCCATCAGCTCCTCGACGCTGCGCAGTTCGATGTCCTCCGTGCTCTTCATCCGCTCCATGCGCGACTCCTCCCACGGGTTCCGGACTGCCGGTACGGTCAGCACAGCACGGCCGTCTGTCGAGGCAGCCAACGGCGCCTTAACGGTGCGCCTTCGCTATCTGCATGCGCATGCCTGCGGCTCTGCATGTGCATGCCTGCGGCTCTGCATGTGCATGCCTGCGGACCTGCGTCGCGTGCGCCTTTGCTCCCTGTGCGCGCATCTGCGCGCGCATGCGGCTCGCGCGATCCTGCGATCGCTCCCCGGCTTGGCGATAGCAAGCGGATCGGGCGGAGTTGGGTGAGAATCAGACCATGGCTGAGTGAAATCACGGCAAACCAGACACGGTCGTGCCAGTTTTCAGCCCCATCGAGCGGGCACCCGCTCATATGGTTACCCTGGGGGAGACGGACCTTCCAGTGGGTTCCACCAACACCCATGGTCCGTCCCGGGACAAGCCGGCCACCACGGCCCATTCCCACCAGAACCGGCGCCACCGCGACCGAACTGCCCAGAAATTGCAGCCCATCGGGCGGCGCCGGCGCCCGGCAGCGGCGGGCCATGGCGGTACGTCCGGGGTTACCCGACACAGAAGGAGTGCGCGGTGACACCAGAGAAGGCGAAGAGCGACAAGCGCCCCAAGGAACGCACGGAGCGCGCGGGCCGCCGACCCGAAGAACTCGGCAGCCTCGACGTGTGGGCCCGGTCGGCCCCCATCCGGCTTGCGGGCTACGAAGACGACCTTGCGGAGCCGCATATCCTGCCCAGCGTCGACTGAGCGTCACCCCCACTCACCGGTCGCTCCGCATTCCCTGCCGGAGCCGCCCACAGCCGCTCCGGAAACCCGTTGACCAGCATGGACGCGACCATGCAAGACTCGTGTCCATGCTGATCAGAGACGCGGGAACCGGTAAGCACGGCGAGGGTGAAAGGAACGGCGAGGACGCCGACTGGTCCCAGATCTGGCCGTTCTGGCGGAAGACCGTCGCTGCCCGGGAGACCTACTCCTGGGACCCCGACACCCCCGAGGAGAAGGCCCGCGCCCTGTGGATGGGCGCGGGCAAACGCGTCCACGTCGTGGAGGACGACGACGGCGTTATCGTCGCCTCCGCGTCTGTCGGACCCAACTACGGCGCAGGCGGCCCGGCCGCCCGTATCGCCAACGCCGGCTTCATGGTCGACCCCGACCATGCGGGCCGCGGCATCGGACGCCGGCTCGCCGAGCACGTCCTCGAGCAGGCGAAGGCCGACGGCTACACCGGCATGGTCTTCAACGCCGTGGTGGAGACCAACCCGGCGGTCCGGCTGTGGACCTCGCTCGGCTTCACCATCCTGGGCACCGTCCCGGACGCGTACGAGCACCCACGGCACGGGCTGGTGGGCCTGCACATCATGTACCGCGCGCTCTGAGGCCGGTACGGAGCGTATGCGTACGGCCCGCAGAGATCACGGCGAGGGCGCCGTGCGCACCCACGGGCGAAGCTCCTCCAGCTGCCCGGCCAGATCCAGCAGCCCCTGCTCGCATCCGGGCGGACCCACCAGCTGGACGGCGCAGGGCGCGCCTGAGGGAAGGGTCCCGAAGGGGACCGACATCGCGGGCCAGCCGGTCAGGTTCCACGGCGGAGTCAGCGGCGAGTACCGGGTGTTGGCCAGCACGTTCCGCAGCCAGCCGCGCTCGTGCCAGGGCGCGGCCGCCGGGCCGCGCCGCGCCAGCGCGGGGGTGAGCAGCACATCGTGCTCCTCGAAGAACGGCTCCATGAGCCGGCGCAGCTGCTCCCGGCGATCGCCCCGCCGCACCGCGCCGAGCAAACGGCGTCCGACCGCCGCATGGACGCGCGTCCGCCGGGTCAGCCTCCGCGGGTCGAGGCCCTGGGCATCCACGGCGGTACCCGCGGTCCAGTGTGCGAGCGACGTCGTGGCCAGCCACCACGGGTAGGGCGGGTCGGCGCGGCGGATCTCGTGGCCCGCGTCCGACAGCACGTCGGCCGCCTCGCGTGCGGCGGCCGCGTACGGACGCGTGACGAGCACACCGAGCAGCGGACTGCGCACGGACACGGCGATCTTGCGCGGGGACGACGGCCCGGGTCCGGGTGCCGGAGCGGCGTCCGCGAGTACGGAGAGCAGCAGCCGTGCGTCCTCCACCGTGGTCGCCAACGGGCCGTTCTCGGACATCCCGAACCAGTCGCCGTTGCCGATACCCGCCGGGACGGTCCTGGGGCCCGGCTTCAGCCCGATGAGCCCGCAGTTGGCGGCCGGAATGCGCAGCGAACCCATCCCGTCGTTGCCGAGGGCGATGGGCACCATGCCCGCGGCGACGGCGGCCGCGGAGCCGCCCGACGACCCGCCCGCCGTGCGCGTGGGGTCCCACGGGTTGCGGGCCGTGCCGTGCACCCCTTCGGTGGTGCCGAAGACGCACAGCTCCGGCACGTTGGTCAGCCCCACCACCACGGCTCCGGCAGCGCGGAGCCGGGCCACGGTGGGATGGTCGCTCGCCGCAGGCGTCTTGTCGGTGGCGGCGGAGCCGTTGCGGGTGGCCTCGCCGCGTACCGCGAGGTTGTCCTTGACGGCCACGGGCACACCCGCGAGGGGGAGTTCCGCCAGATCGGGGCGCGCCCCCACCTCGTCGGCCTCCGCGAGGACCTCCGTGGCGCGCACGTGGCGGAACGCGCCGATCCGCCCGTCGAGCTGCTCGATCCTCGCGCAGTGTTCCGCGACCACGTCGCGTGGTGTGACCCGCCCCTCGCGCACGGCAGCGGCGATCTCGGCGGCGGTACGGCCGACCCAGGTGGTCACGGCGGCTCCTCGGCTGTGGGCACCTGGAGTGCCCCTGACGGGTGCGGAGATCACTGTGCCGTGGCCGCGGGTGCCGCGTCGAGAGCTGTACGGGCCGGAGAAGCCGGTCCGTAAGGGCCCGTACTGGATGTGTCAGATGTCACCGTCCGGTCACGCATCGAGCGCGCGAGACTGTGTCCGGGGGCTTGTGTGAACGATCACCCACTACCTAAGGTCCTCTGCAGCAAGCGCTTTCATAATTCGATCTAGCCGTTCGAGGAGCCCCCTCCATGTCCGCCCAGCCCCGTCGCCTCCGTGTCGCCGTCGTCGGTACCGGAGGCATCGTCAGCGGCAGTCATCTGACAGCGCTGCGGGCCCACGCCGACCGGACCGAGCTGGTCGCCGCCGTCGAGATCGACCCGGACCGGCTCGAAGCGTTCCGCGGGCTCGCGGGTGGTCACGTCGCCGGCTACACGGATCTCGGCGGCATGCTCGACGCCGAGCGCCCCGACCTCGTCCTGATCGGCACTCCGCCGTCCCTGCACCGCGACCAGACGGTGGCTGCGCTGAAGTCGGGCGCCTGGGTGCTGTGCGAGAAGCCGCTGTGCCTCTCCCTCGCCGAGTACGACGACATCGCCGCGGCCGAGCAGGCCTCCGGGGCATACGCTTCGGCGGTCTTCCAGCACCGCTACGGCTCCGGCGCCGTGCACGCCCGCGAACTGATCACGAGCGGCGAGCTCGGCGCCCCGCTGGTCGCCCACTGCCAGACCACCTGGCACCGCGACAGCGAGTACTACGCGGTGCCATGGCGCGGCCGCTGGGCCACCGAGGGCGGCGGCCCGACCATGGGCCACGGCATCCACCAGTACGACCTCCTGCTGCACCTGCTCGGCGAGTGGACCGAGGTGCGGGCCATGGCGTCCCGGCTGGTCCACGACACCGAGAGCGAGGACGTCTCGACGGCGCTGGTGCGCTTCGCGAACGGCGCCCTCGCCACTGTGGTCAACAGCGTCGTGTCCCCGCACGAGGTGAGCCGCATCCGCATCGACTGCGCCAACGCGACGGTCGAGCTCACCCACCTGTACGGCCACAGCAACGACGACTGGGTGTACACCGCCGCCCCGCACATCCCCGCCCAGCGCACCGCATCCTGGCGCACGCCCGCGGCCGACGTACCGAGCTCGCACGCCGCACAGCTCGGCGCCCTCCTCGACGCCTACGAAGCGGGCGTACGGCCCCCGGGCAGCGGAACCGACGCACGCAGCACCATGGAATTCGCAGCAGCCCTCTACAAGGCCGCCTTCACGGGGGCGCCGGTGCACGCGGGCGAGATCGTCGAAGGCGACCCCTACTACACGGCCATGCACGGAAACCACCCCGACTGGAGCCCCGCGCGATGACCATCAAGCTGATCCACACCCAGGGCGAGCACCTCTCGGTCGAGGCCGGCGGCGTCGAACTGCTGCGGTACGTGTACCGGCCCGACCCGGTCGCCTTCGAGTCCCGCAAGCCGTACATCCACCCGCTGCGCACCCTCGCCGGACACCAGGTCACTGGCTACCGGCCCAACGACCACCGCTGGCACAAGGGCCTGCAGATGACCGCCAGCCATCTGTCGGGGCAGAACTTCTGGGGCGGCAACAGCTACATCCACGGCGAGGGCTACCAGGAGCTGCCCGAGCGGGTCGGCTCGATGCGCCACGACGGGTTCCCCGTCCTCGCGCTGGAGGACGACCGCTTCACCCTCGCCGAGGACCTCACCTGGGTCGCGAACGGCGGTCAGGAGTGGGCCCGTGAGCAGCGCGGCATCACCGTCCACTCGGTCGACCAGGAGGCGGGCGCCTGGGCCCTGGACTGGACGATCAAGCTCACCAACATCCGTGAAGAACCGCTGCACTTCGGCTCCCCGACGACCGCGGGCCGCGAGATGGCCGGCTACACCGGGCTGCAGTGGCGCGGCCCCCGCGACTTCACCGGTGGCGCCGTCTTCGGCCCCGAAGGACCCGACCGCGCGGAGGGCGCGGACGCGGGCAAGCTGATGGGCACCCAGGGCCCCTGGCTCGCCTTCACCGCCGAACGCGACGACGTCGACGCCCACTCGACGCTGGTCTTCGCCCATGCGCCGGAGAACCTCGAGTCCACCGCGATCCACGCGTCACACTGGTTCGTACGCTCGGAACCGATCCCGACCGTCGCGTTCTCCTGGGCGTTCTTCGAGGAGTTCGCGCTTCCGCCCGGCGAGTCCTTCACCTACCGCTACCGGGTGGTCGTCGCGGACGGCGCATGGGACCGCGACCGGGTCGCCGCCTATCTGGAGGCCCTGCCATGGTGAACTCCGGCCCGGTGAACCCCACGCCGCTGAGCCCGGCTCTGCCGCGCCCTCTGCCGGGAGCCGTGGGCCTGTCGCACCTGAGCGCCTACGACTGGGAGGCCGCGGACGGCGTGTGCGGCGGAAGCCCGCATCTGCACCTCGTGTGCACCGAGGCGTACGTCGTCACGGGCGGCCGGGGAGCGGTCCAGACCCTCAGCCCGGCCGGGTACCGGGAGACACCGCTGGAGCCCGGCTCCGTCGCGTGGTTCACACCGGGCACCGTGCACCGCATGGTGCAGGGCGGCAGACTGCGGATCACCGTGCTGATGCAGAACAGCGGCCTGCCGGAGGCCGGTGACGCCGTCTTCACGTTCCCGCCCGAGGTGCTCGCCGACCCCGAGCGGTACGCGGCCGCCGCGGCGCTGCCCGCAAAGACCGGCCCCGAGGCGGAGCAGGCGGCCCGGCGCCGCCGGGACCTGGCCATCGAGGGCTACCTCGTTCTGCGCGAGGCCCTCGAGAAGGGCGACAACGGCCCGTACCTGGAGTTCCAGCGGGCCGCGGCCCGGCTCGTACGCGCCAAGGTGCCCGCCTGGCGCGAGCTGTGGCGGGCCGGTGCACTTGCCGCGGCCGAGCGCACCGGCGCGCAGCTCGACGCTCTCGAATCCGGCGATCCGGCCTACCTCACCGACGCGGACGCGTACGACGCCGGGCCGACCCGGCACGGCGGCTACGGCATGTGCGGCCGCCGCGACGAATACGAGCTGCCGGGCACGACGCTGCCGTACCGCGGCGAGTAGTCGGCGGAGCGGCCCCGGGCGCGGTGCGCGGTACGAAGGGGCTGCGCCCAAGGCCCGTCGGCGAAGGGCTGCGCCCAGGGCCGCCGGCCCGCGTCACAGCCGGCAGTACGTGCCGGGCCGCCCCGAACCGCGCGGCCCGTTCCGGCTCCTGCGTCCCATCACCTTGAGCCCGGCTCCCAGGGCCGTCATCCCCACCGCGCCCGCCCCGGCCAGCAGGGTCTGGGTGCTGGAGCCGGTGTCCGTGCACCGTGATGACGTACTGGAAGGTGTCGCCGGGCCGGACCCAGACAGTGGATCGCGGCCTCCCGGCCTCGCGGCGAGACGGAAGTGAGTCCGTCGTCGCGCGGGGTACCCGGGGCCGCATGACAGCACATGACACGGCCATCGCGGCCACGAACCCCGTGCTGAGCGGCATCGCCCCGTTCCTGGTGGGCGTGGTCATCGTCGCCGTACTCATCGCCGCCGTCTGGCTCGGCATCAGGGTGCGGAACCGGGAGTCCGCCCCGCCGCGCCCCGAGGAGCAGCCGCGACCTCCTGCGTCGGGGCCCGTTCGCGAGGCTTCCGAGAGCCGGGAGCCGGATGAGGTGCCCAGGGGAGACACGCGGCTCACGCCCCATGAGTCGCCCGGCTTCGGCAACGTCGGCGGCAAACGGGGCGGGGATCAGCGGCGCAGGCGCTGGAGCGGCGGTTCCAGTGGGGGTTTCGGAAGCGGCGGCCACGGCAGCAAGCCATGAGGACGGCCACTTGTCGTGCGTCGAGCTGGGCGACGGTGCGCTCGGCCGCGGCCAGCGCGCCGACCCGCCACAGCTCGCGCCAGGCGCCCAAGCTGCGTACTGGAAATCCATGGATATAGCATCAAAACGGGGCAAAACCATGGTTGTAGCCGTGGTCGTTTGAAACGGGACCGCCAGGGGACACGGTCCCGGGTTGAGGGGCCACCGACCGTGACCCCCTGGAGCGACGGGGCCAGCAGCCACCTGGGAGGACGCCATGGCCATACCCGGACCGATTCGCTCATGGCCCGTCCTGCGGCAGCTCACCGGAACCGATCCCTCGGGCCGCGGCAGCTCCGTCACCTCCCACCGCACCCAGACCTTGCGCCCGCGCACCGCCACGGCCGACCGGGTCGCCAAGAGTGTCTGCCCGTACTGCGCGGTCGGCTGCGGGCAGCAGGTGTACGTCAAGGGCGACAAGGTCGTACAGATCGAGGGCGACCCCGACTCGCCCGTCAGCCGCGGGCGGCTCTGCCCGAAGGGCTCGGCCAGCCTCCAGCTCACCACCGGTCCGTCGCGCCGCCACCAGGTGCTCTACCGCCGCCCCTACGGCACCGACTGGGAGCCCCTCGACCTGGAGACGGCCATGGACATGGTCGCCGACCGGGTCGTCGAAACGCGCCGCCGCACCTGGGAGTGGGAGCACGACGGCCTGCGCACCGCTCGCACCCTCGGCATCGCCAGCCTCGGCGGGGCCACCCTCGACAACGAGGAGAACTACCTGATCAAGAAGCTGCTGACCGGACTCGGCGTGGTCCAGGTGGAGAACCAGGCGCGGGTCTGCCACAGCTCCACGGTCGCCGGACTCGGCGCCTCGTTCGGCCGCGGCGGCGCCACCACGTTCATGCAGGACCAGCAGCACTCCGACTGCATCGTCATCCAGGGCTCCAACTACGCCGAGGCCCACCCGGTCGGCTTCCAGTGGGTCATGGAGGCCAAGGCGCGCGGCGCCCGCATCATCCACGTCGACCCGCGCTTCACCCGCACCAGCGCGCTCGCCGACCTGTACGTGCCGATCCGGGCGGGCACCGACATCGCCTTTCTCGGCGGGATCATCAACCACGTGCTGACCGAGGAGAAGGACTTCCGCGAGTACGTCCTCGCGTACACCAACGCCGCCACGCTCGTCAGCGAAGACTTCCGCGACACGGAGGACCTCGACGGCGTCTTCTCCGGCCTGGATCCGGACCGCCACCACTACGACCCGCGCAGCTGGCAGTACGAGAACACCGAGGTGCAGCAGCCGATCGGCGCGGTCGACGAGCAGTACGAGTGGCATCAGCCCGCCGGCGACAGCCACGACCGGGTCCACGCGGCCGGCGGCGCCGAGACCCACGGCTCCGGAGGCCCCCGGGCCGCGGCACGCCCCGAGCGCGACGAGACGCTCCAGCACCCCCGCTGCGTGTACCAGATCCTCAAGCGCCACTACGCCCGCTACACGCCCGAGATGGTCGAGAAGATCTGCGGCGTCCCCCGCGCAACGTTCCTGCGGGTCTGCGACGAGCTCACCGCCAACTCCGGCCCCGACCGGACCAGTTCCTTCGCCTACGCGGTCGGCTGGACCCAGCACACCACCGGCGCACAGTACATCCGGGCCGCGAGCATCCTGCAGCTGCTGCTCGGCAACATCGGCCGCCCCGGCGGCGGCATCCAGGCGCTGCGCGGCCACGCCTCCATCCAGGGCTCCAGCGACATCCCGACGCTGTTCAACCTGCTGCCCGGCTATCTGCCCATGCCGCACGCCCACGCGCATGAGGACCTCGACTCCTTCATCCGGGCCTCCCGCACGGACAAGGGCTTCTGGGGCAACATGCGCGCCTACTTCGTAAGCCTCCTCAAGGCGTACTACGGCGACGCGGCCACGCCCGAGAACGACTTCTGCTTCGACCATCTGCCGCGGCTCACCGGCTCGCACAGTACGTACGAGACGGTCGCCACCATGCTCGACGGCGTCTGCAAGGGCTACTTCCTGATGGGTGAGAACCCGGCCGTCGGCTCCGCCAACACCCGGCTGCAGCGGCTCGCCATGTCCCACCTCGACTGGCTCGTCGTGCGGGACTTCTCGCTCATCGAGTCCGCGACCTGGTGGAAGGACGGCCCCGAGATCGAGACGGGCGAGCTACGCACCGAGGACATCGGCACGGAGGTGTTCTTCTTCCCGGCCGCCGCGCACACCGAGAAGTCCGGGTCCTTCACCAACACCAACAGGTGGGTGCAGTGGCACGAGGCGGCCGTGGAGCCCGAGGGCGACGCGCGCAGCGATCTGTGGTTCATGTACCACCTCGGGCGCCGCATCAAGGAGCGGCTGGCCGGCTCCACCGACCCGATGGATCAGCCGATCAAGGACCTGACCTGGGACTACCCGGTGGACGGCGTGCTGCGGGAGCCGGTGGCGGCCGCCGTGCTCGGCGAGATCAACGGCCACGGCCCGGACGGCGCACCCCTCAGCTCCTACACCGAACTCAAGGACGACGGATCCACGAACTGCGGCTGCTGGATCTACTGCGGGATCTTCGCCGACGGCGTCAACCAGGCCGCCCGCCGCAAGCCGCACACGGAGCAGGACTGGGTCGCCGCCGAATGGGCCTGGGCCTGGCCCGCCAACCGCCGCATCCTCTACAACCGGGCCTCCGCCGCCCCCGACGGCAGGCCCTGGAGCGAACGCAAGGCCTACGTCTGGTGGGACGAGGCCGCCGGGAAGTGGACCGGGCACGACAACCCCGACTTCCTGCCCGACCGCCCGCCGGGCTACGTACCTCCCGACGACGCCACCGGGCCCGACGCGCTGCGCGGCGACGACCCGTTCATCATGCAGGCCGACGGCAAGGGCTGGCTCTACGCCCCCGCAGGCCTGGAGGACGGACCCCTGCCCACGCACTACGAACCGCAGGACTCGCCGTTCGGCAACGCCCTGTATCCCGAGACTCCTCGGTCGCCGGTACGGGAGTTGCTGAGGCGCGAGGGCAACCGGTACCACCCCAGCGGCGACGAACCGGGCGCCGACGTCTATCCGTACGTCGTCACCACGCACCGGCTGACCGAGCACTTCACCGCGGGCGGAATGAGCCGCTGGACACCCCATCTCGCCGAGCTGCAACCGGAGTTCTTCTGCGAGGTCTCCCCGGCGCTCGCGGCCGAGCGCGGGCTGGAGAACGGCGGCTGGGCGACCATCGTGAGCGCCCGGGGGGCCGTCGAGGCCCGGGTGCTGGTGACCGAGCGGATCAGGCCGCTGACCGTGCACGGGCGCACGGTGCACCAGATCGGCCTGCCCTTCCACTGGGGTCCCAACGGCACCGTCCCGGGCGACGCCGCCAACGAACTCGTCGCCATCGCCCTCGACCCCAACGCCCACATCCAGGAGGACAAGGCGCTGACCGCGGACATCCGGGCCGGCCGCCGCCCGCGCGGGCCCGACCTGCCGCTGCTGGTCGCCGAGTACCGGCGGCGGGCCGGCATCACCGACACCACCGGAACGGAGGCCCGGACATGACCGAAGCGCCCGAAGCGCCTACCGCGTCCGAAGCCCCAGAGCGGGTGGGGTTCTTCACCGACACCTCGGTCTGCATCGGCTGCAAGGCCTGCGAGGTGGCGTGCAAGGAGTGGAACGCCATCCCGGAGGACGGCCTCTCCCTCACCGGTATGTCGTACGACAACACAGGGGGACTCGGGGCGTCGACCTGGCGGCATGTCGCGTTCATCGAGCAGAAGGTGCCGGCTCGGGTTCCGGCCCCCGAGGGGCGCACCCAACTGCCGCTCGTCGCAGGGGAACCCGCTGCTGCCGAGCCCTCAGGTGACGGGGACGGCGAGGTTCGCTGGCTGATGTCCTCGGACGTCTGCAAGCACTGCACCCACGCCGCCTGCCTGGACGTCTGCCCGACCGGCTCGCTGTTCCGCACCGAGTTCGGCACGGTCGTCGTCCAGGAGGACATCTGCAACGGCTGCGGCTACTGCGTACCCGCCTGCCCCTACGGCGTGATCGAGCAGCGGCAGGACGACGGCCGCGCCTTCAAGTGCACCATGTGCTACGACCGTCTCGGCACCGGCCTGGAACCCGCCTGCGCCAAGGCGTGCCCGACCGACTCCATCCAGTTCGGGCCCCTGGACGAGCTGCGCGAGCGAGCCGCGCTCCGCGTCGACGAACTGCACAAGGCGGGTGTAGCGGACGCCCGGCTCTACGGCCATGACCCGGACGACGGGGTCGGCGGCGACGGTGCGTTCTTCCTGCTGCTCGACGAGCCGGAGGTGTACGGGCTGCCACCCGACCCGGTGGTCACCACGCGCGACCTTCCGGCCATGTGGAAGCACGCGGGCGCGGCCGCGCTGTCCCTCGCGGGCGGCTTCCTCGCGTCGTTCGCGCTGCCCGCACTGGCGGGGAGGAGGGCGAGGCGGTGAGCGGTTCCGACGTCACCAGGGACGGGGTTCGCGGGGAGCGGCCCGGGCGCGAGGCCGCCCCGGAGGCCCTGCAGGGAACCAAGGGCGGGAGGCGCCGACGGGGCGAGGAACTCATGGTGCCCCGGGCCGAGTTCCGCTCGTACTACGGCAGGCCCGTCATCAAGGCCCCCGCCTGGTCGCCCCGCGACATCGCCGGGTACTTCTTCCTGGGCGGGCTCGCGGGAGCCGGATCCGTGCTGGCCGCCGGGGCGCACCTCACGGGCCGTACGACCACCGCGACCGCCATGAAGATCTCCTCCCTCGCGGCCGTCTCGCTCTCGGCCACCGCCCTCGTGCACGACCTGGGCAAGCCCGAGCGGTTCGTGAACATGCTGCGCGTGTTCAAACCGACCTCGCCCATGAGCGTCGGCTCGTGGCTGCTCGCCGCCTACGGGCCCGCCGCCGGAGCGGCCGCCGCGAGTGCAGTGACCGGGAGGCTGCCCCGCGCCGGAGCGGCGGCGACCGGCGCGGCGGCGCTCCTGGGGCCGGGCGTCGCCACGTACACGGGGGTGCTGGCGGCGGACACGGCGGTACCCGCCTGGCACGGCGCGCACCGCGAACTGCCCTACCTGTTCGGCGCATCCGCGACCGCCGCCGCGGCCGGGATGGCCCTCGTGGCAGGCCCCACCCGGGAGAACGCCCCGGCCCGCTGCGCCGGCGTCCTGGCGGCCGCCGCCGAGAGCGCGATCAGGAGGGCCGCCGAACGGCGCCTCGGCATGATCGCCGAGACTTACCGGACAGGGCGGGCCGGTGCCCTCCTGAAGAGCGCCGAGCTGCTGAGCGCCTCGGGGGCCGCGCTCGCTGCGCTGCGCGGCGGCCGCAGCCGCGCCGCTGCCGCCGTCGGCGGGATCGCCCTGCTGACCGGCTCCGCGGCCGTGCGCTTCGGCGTGTTCGCCGCGGGGATCGCCTCGGCCGAGGACCCTGCGTACACGGTCGTCCCGCAGAGGGAGGCCAAGGCCGCGAGGCAGGAGGCCGAGGCAGGCGGGGACTGACCGCGTGGCCTTCGGCCCAGGCGGGGGCTGACCGCGGGGCCTCGGCCCGCGCGGATTGCCGCGCCCGCGGCCACACCTCGTACCGGCGAGGATGCGGGACGTTACCTGAGTGGTGACCGAGGTGCCGGGTACATGGTGGGC
This sequence comes from Streptomyces jeddahensis, assembly GCF_001642995.1. GTDB lineage: Bacteria > Actinomycetota > Actinomycetes > Streptomycetales > Streptomycetaceae > Streptomyces > Streptomyces jeddahensis. Next base: position 21,874 of record NZ_LOHS01000020.1, on the reverse strand, counting down.
ATGAAGCTAACAAACGTGGACAACATGCCCCTGCGTACGCCGACGTCCGTCCGGGTCGCCCCCCTGGTGACCGGGCTGTTCGCTGCCGCGGCCCTGGTCTGGGTGGTACGGATGAGCCTCAGAAACCGGCGACGTACACCCGGGGCAGCCCGGGCCTCTCGGTCCGAGGGCCCACGCGTGACCGCCGAAGACGAAGGCCCGCTGGACCTCTGGGAGGTACGCGAGCCGGACGAGGTACCCACCGACCGCGGACGCCTCATGCCGTACGAACTCGGCCGCACGCCCAACAGGCGCAGCACGGCCCAGTACCGCAGACGCTGGAGCATCGGCTCCAGCGGCGGGTTCGGCAGCGGCGGCATCGGCCGCACGGGATGAGCGGCTGCATGCGTGCCGCCAGCTGCATGCGTGGCGCCTGCCGGGGTACTCCGGGCGCATGGCTGGTATCGAACTCAAGAGCGCCGCGTTCTCGGATCACGCGGTGATCCCGCGGCGGTACGCGAAAGAGGGCGACGACGTCTCGCCGCCTCTGACCTGGTCCGGAGTGCCGGACGACGCGGCGGAGCTGGCCGTGCTCTGCGAAGATCCCGACGCGCCGTCGGGGACCTTCGTCCACTGGCTGGTGACCGGGATTGATCCCCGCATCGACGGTCTCGACACCGGCGAGACGAAGCCCGGCCACGCTCATCGCAACGGCTACGGAGGCTTGGGCTGGGGCGGCCCGAACCCGCCGAGGGGAGACAAGGCGCACCGCTACTTCTTCCGGCTGTACGCCCTCCCGGCGCCGGTGTCGCTCCCCGACGACGCGACCGCCGACGACATCCATGGCGTGCTCGACCGTCAGCAACTGGCCAGCGGCACGCTGGTCGGGCTCTATCAGCGCTGACAACCCGACTGCGTGTACCGCCGCGGGATCACGGGTGATCTCGCGGCGGCTGCCGGCTCATCCTTGGTCACTGCCGCTGCAGCACCGCCAGCACGTCGTCGTCCGTCACCTGCTCGAAGTCCTCGTACCAGAGCCCGACCGCCGTGAAGGGGCTGGGCCGGTCCAGGCACACGACGTCGTCGGCCTCGTGGCGCAGGAGGCCGAACGCCTCCGGTGAACACACCGGGACCGCCAGAGCGATGCGCTCGGGGTGCCGTTGGTGCAGCGAACGCAGCGCGGCCCGGGCCGTGACGCCGGTGGCGACCCCGTCGTCGACGACGACGGCCGTGTGGCCTTCCAATTCGAGGGCAGGCCTGCCCTGGCGGTACAGCCCCTCACGCCGGCGCAGTTCCTCGCGCTCGCGTGCGACCACGGGGGCCAGCTCCACCTCGGTCAGGCCGAGCTGGTCCAGCGTCCGCTTGTCGAAGAGCGGCGCATCGTCGCCGGCGATGGCGCCCACCCCCAGCTCCGGCTGGAAGGGTGCCCCGATCTTGCGGGCGACGAGCACGTCGAGCGGGGCCTGGAGCGCCCGCGCGACCTCCTCGGCCACGATGACGCCGCCGCGTGGCAGGGCCAGAACGACCGGCTCCGGCAGAGCACCCTTCTCCTGCAGTACCCGGAGCCGTTCGGCCAGTATCTGGCCGGCCTCCCTCCGGTCACGGAATTGCATGGACTCCACTCCTTCCGAGTGCTACTCCTGAGCGCGTCCCCCGTCGGGGGCTACTGCTGTGCGCGTCCCCCGTCGTGGCCCGGGTCCGCCTCCGGTGGCCGTCCCATGGCGCCGAACCAGTCCGCGGCGGCGACGGCGACCTGGTCCAGCGTTCCGGGCTCCTCGAAGAGATGGGTCGCTCCCTCGATCACCTGCAGCCGGCTGGGGGCGCGCAGCTTGGCCTGTGCTTCACGATTCAGCTGGAGTACGACCTCGTCGCGGCCGCCCACGAGCAGCAGGACAGGCGCCTGAACCTGTTGCAGCGCCTGGTCTCCGGCGAGGTCGGGACGGCCGCCCCGCGAGACCACGGCACGGACGAACTCGGGCCGTTCAGCGGCGGTGACCAGCGCGGCGGCTGCGCCCGTGCTCGCGCCGAACAGGCCCAGCGGCAGATCACTCGACCGGGCCGCCAGCCAGTCCACCGCGCCGGTCAGCCGCCGGCCGAGCAGGGCGATGTCGAACCGGTGGACGCCGGTGATCGCGTCCTCGGCCTCCTCGTCTGGCGTCAGCAGGTCGAACAGCAGCGTGCCGAGGCCGGCCTCGCGGAGCGTGGCGGCGACGGCCTGGTTGCGCGGGCTGTGGCGGGAGCTGCCGCTGCCATGGGCGAAGAGCACGACGCCGGTGGCGTCGTCCGGCACGGTCAGGTCTCCCGCGAGAGACACCTCGCCGCTCGTCACAGCCACGGGTGTGGACAGCATGAGACCTCCCGGTCCTCTCGGGTCCGATACCGGGCATGCATCGAGTACCCCGAGTGCGGCGGCTATGCGGGTTTGGCCGCGCGGCGCACGGCTACCCGCCAGGAACCGCGGGCCCGCACCGTCGCAGGCCCGCGAAGCGTCTGCGGATGTCTGTGGAAGGAGGGGCGCTGTGTCGTACACAGCGGCGGACCGGGCGACGGATCAGGGGAGCGGGGTCACCGCCGGGGACGACGAGACTTCGGCCCGGCGGGCCGAGATCGCTGGGGACGATGAGACTCCGGCCCGGCGGGCCGAGATCGCCGGGCGGCCGGAAGCGGATGCGGTCGGGCAGGATTCGACCGCCGTCGGCCACGTTGAGGCTGCTGCTAGGTCGGCTGCTGCTCGGTCTGCTGCTCGGAGGGATCGGGCAGGACTCCGGCATGACGAGTCCGGGGGGAGCCCGGGCCGAGGTCGGGCAGCCGCGGGTGCGGGCACGGGTGACGCCGCGGCGGGTGTGGGCCGGGACGAGGCCGCGGCGCGTGCGGGCGGCGATCAGGCCGCGGCGGGCGCGGGCCAGGATCAGGCCGCCGCGGGTGCCTGTGCGGGCCGCGACCAGGCCGCCGCAGGGACAAGGCCGGCCGCCGGGGCGAGGCCGGGCCGGCAGAAGGCGCTCAGCCGACCGGAGGCAGTGAGCCGGCAGGAGGCCGTCAGCCGGCAGGACCTCGTCCGATTTCTGGAGGATCGCTTCGCCTGCGCGCAGGCCTGCACCGAATGCGCCCGCTTGTGCGCGCTGCAGGCGAGCCTGACGAGCGCGGGCCCGGACACCGGCGCCGAGCCTGATGCCGTCGACGACCCGGGCGCGGAGGAGCTGCGCCGCAGGGCCATGTCGTGCGCGACGGTGTGCGACGAGGTTTGCCGGACGCTCTCCGAGGACGTGAGCCAGGACGAGTGCGAGCTGCGCTTCCAGCTCGAAAGGTGCATGTCGGTCACGCTGGACTGCGCGCAGCTGCTCGACCGCCACCCGGGGGCGGAGACCTGCGCCGAGGCATGTCGCCGCTGTGCGCGCACCTGCGCGGACTTCCTTTCCACGCTCGGCTGATCCACGCTCGGCTGACTCCCGCGCACGCGACCATTCCCTATTTCTGAAACGAGTTCTACTGTGTGCGCCGTCAGGTCCGGGTCAACGAGCCAGGGAGACCAGGAGGCGCCGTGCACCTTGAATACACGCCTGAGCAGCAGCGGTTGCGCGTCGAACTGCGTGCGTACTTCACCGGTCTTGTCCCCGACACGGCCCATGCCCGGTACGCCGAACCGGCGGCCCAGAAGCGGTTCTACCGGCAGACGATCCGCCGCCTCGGCGCGGACGGCTGGCTCGGCGTGGGCTGGCCGAAGGAGTACGGCGGCCGCGGCCTCACGCCCATGGAGCAGTTCATCTTCTTCGACGAGGCCGCCCAGGCGGGCGTACCCCTGCCCTTGATGGCCCTCAACACGGTCGGGCCGACGATCATGCAGTTCGGCACCGATGAGCAGAAGGCCTACTTCCTGCCGAAGATCCTCTCCGGCGAGATCGACTTCGCGATCGGCTACAGCGAACCCGAAGCCGGGACCGATCTCGCAGCGCTGAAGACCCGGGCCGTCCGCGAGGGCGACGAATACGTCGTGAACGGCCAGAAGATCTGGACCACCAACGGCGACACCGCCGACTGGGTCTGGCTGGCCGTGCGTACCGACCCCGACGCGCCACCGCACAAGGGCATCACCATGCTGCTGGTGCCGACGTCCGACCCCGGCTACTCGTGCACCGTCATCAACACCCTCGCCTCGCACGACACCACGGCCAGCTACTACGAGAACATCCGCGTCCCCATCTCCCGCCGCGTCGGTGACGAGAACAAGGGCTGGCGGCTCATCACCAACCAGCTCAACCACGAGCGCGTCACCCTCGCCGCACACGGCACCATGGCGATCCGCGCCCTGCACGACGTACAGCGCTGGGCCATGGACACCAAGCTCGCCGACGGCCGCCGCGTCATCGACCTCGGCTGGGTGCGCCACCGCCTCGCCCAGACCCACACCAAGTTGGACGCGATGAAGCTCATGAACTGGCAGATGGTGAACGCTGTCCAGGAGAGCAGGCTGACACCCCAGGACGCCTCCGCCGTCAAGGTCTACGGCTCCGAGGCGCGCCGCGACGCGTACGCATGGCTGATGGAGGTCGTGGGGGCGGCCGGAGCCCTGAAAGAGGGATCCGCGGGCGCCGTCCTCCACGGCGAACTGGAGCGCGGCTACCGATCCGCCGTGATCTTCACCTTCGGCGGCGGCAACAACGAGATCCAGCGCGAAATCATCTCCTGGATCGGCCTGGGGATGCCGCGCGTACGCCGTTGACTTCGTGTGACGAGGATTTTTAGTTGGCATAAAAGCGGGATAGTTGGCACCGGTCAGAGTACGCGTCCTGGCAGGTGATGGACTCAGCTTGTCATCCTCGGGCCCCACTGACCTGCTATTTCCTCAGGGACGCTGAACTCTGGCCGCGCGGCGAGTGCGGGTTTCCTCCTCGACGACCGCGCGTACGGAGACGTGGAGGGGCCGATTCTGGTCGCAGGCTGTTGCGAGTTGTGTCCCGTAGAGGCCGAGGCGTCGGCGTGGGCGGAATCGCTCGCTTCGGCCGACGTCGGCTTCGTGGAGTGCACTGGTGCGGGAGGTGAGCAGTCGTGCGTCTCCTCCTCTTCCACGCTCCTCGGCGACGATGGGGCACTGTGGGGCTTCGGCCCGTGTGACGTCGCTCCAGACGATGATCGAGGCGATGCGGGGATCTGCTGTGGCGCGCATAAACACGAGGCCAGGGAGCTCTTCGAAGAGGCGGGACCAGTGGTTGAAGCCGCACACAACCAAGCCCTGCGCGCCCTCGCCGTCGCCTTCTACGACCCCCGCCAGGCCGACGACGAAATCGATCTGGCCCACCAGCTCCTTGCCAACCTCGACCTGAGTGCCACCACCGTCAACGCGGCCATCGCCACCCTGATCCGTGACGCAGGAAATCCCGCGCTCGACGACCGCATTCACAACCTGCGCGCCGAACTCGACATCGCCGGCCTCACCTCCGTGATCCCCACCCTCGAACTCGCCGCAGCGTTCCACCGGGCCGTACTCGACGACCACGACGCTCTTGCCGCCACCCTTTCCCGGCTGCGGGAACAGACCCAGAACGGCGACTACGCCTACTACGTTGACATCGCCCACTACATGGCCGACCTGCCCCTGTCACACGTGTCCGGCGCCCGCTGGCTCGACGGCGAACCAACCACCCGTCAGCGGTGGCGCGCCCTGGCCACCGCCCGCCGCAACCACCTGGGCCTCGACCATCCATGAACCAGTAGAGCAGCAGGCACCCCACACTCAAGACCTCTGCCGTGACACGCGTCCGGCGATCGTCTGACCAGCGCGCATAGGGCTGCGGCCCGCGAACACCTGGTGTGTTCGCGGGTCGCAGCCATGCAGGCGGGCAAAGCTCAGATGGCGTCCGGGTCGACGCCCTGCGTACGGGCAAGAGCGAACAGAACTCGTTCGATCGTGTCCAGACGCTGGGTGATCGGCCGTTCCCCCGGCGTGCCGACGGCATCGGCGAGGGCGTCAATATCCGCCTCCAGGTCCCGCAGCCGCTCGTCGTGCGTCGCCGTCGCGTTTTCCATACCCACCATGCTGAACACCGTCTGCGGCTGGCGCCGCAGACCCGCCGGGCCGAAGGTCAGGTCGGGTTCAGTGGAGTGATGCCGGTGCCCGCGTACAGCTCGGGTTCCAGCGACAGGACAGTGAGTGGTTCCCCCGCCTTCACCGCCTGCCAGGCGATCGCTGCCGCGTGCGCCACCGGCCAGTCGACGTTTCGCCAGTCCATCGCATCCACCGCGTGTGCCGCGGTGAACGTCATGTTCTCCGCGAACCGCAGGGACGCCGCGTGCTTGCCGGCACCGGCGAGCTGCCGTTCGGCGGCCAGCATGGACAGCGACGGGATGATGACTCGGCCAGTGCCACGCGAGGCCTCGACGTAGAGGCCGGTGTAGAAGGGATCCGCACGGAACAGGGCGGCCAGAGCGGTGTGGTCCAGGACGGCCGTCAGGTTCATGCGGCGGCGCCGCCCTGATGGGCGCGGATCGTCGCCCAGGCGTCCTGGCCGGCCTGCTGGACCTGCTCGGTGTACTCGATGCCGAGCTCACGGGCAGCCTCAAAAGCCCGCTGCTCCCGCTCGGCAGCCGTCAGCTCCCGAGTAGCGAGGTCTTCCAGCAGCTCCGTGATGGTGGTGCCGCGCTCCTCCGCGAGGATGCGCAGCCGGTCGCGCACACTAGTGGCTGGTCGTCCTGCAGAGCCACTGCGCGCACAGGGAGGTCCACGTGCCGGCGGGCGTCATGTCCTGGGCCAGTCCCACGCCGTGTCCGCCGGTGGGGAATACGTGCAGTTCGACCGGGACCCGCAGGGAGGCCAGGCGCCGGGTCAGGGACAGGGCGTGGTCGACCCCGACGGTGTCGTCGTCCGCGCAGTGCCAGATGAAGGTCGGGGGGGTCTGCGGGACGGCGATCAGCTCGATGGAGACCGCGCGGCGCTGTTCCGGGGTCGAGCCGGGGCCGAGGAGCGGGTCGCTGTCCGGTTCGCCGACTGCGGCGGGGCCGAAGTTGTGCCATGACGTCGCCGGGTAGCAGAGCACCGCGAACGCGGGCCGCTCGTCGTCGGCCGTGTCCGGGCCGGCGGCGAGGTGGGCGGCGAGGTGGCCGCCCGCGGAGAAGCCGAGGACCCCGATGCGCGACGGGTCGACCCCCAGCCCCGGCGCCTGCGAGCGCGCCTCACGCATCGCCGCCCGAGCCGAGTCCAGCGGCGCGGGGTGAAAGTCCTGTGGCCCTACCGGGTACTCCAGCACCCAGGCGGCGAATCCGAGCTGGTTCAGCCACTGTGCGACGGGCTTCCCCTCGTGCGGGGCAAGGAAGGTGTAGCCGCCGCCCGGCATGACGATCACCGCGGGCGCGCCCGCAGCCGGGCGCGGCGCCTCCGCCATCAGTGGGTGGAACGTCAGCGCTGCCGCGCCACTGTTCGTGATCCGCAAGTCTGCCATCTGTTGCTCCATCTGTGAGAAGGGGTCTTCTTCGGGGTTTCTTCCGTCGGACCGCCGCGGTCCTGAAGGAGGTGCGGGCCGCACGGAGGCGCGCCCCGGCACCTGCACACGTCAGCGCAACGCGTGTGCGACGGCGGCTCCTTCGCGTACGAAGACGGGTATGCGCTCCAGTGGGGCGTCGGCGTCGGGTGCCGTTCCACCCTCCAGCACGTGTCCGGTGGCCGGGTCGTACCAGCGGGCGCCGGAGGGCAGGTAGACCCGGCGGGTGCGCGCGCCCGGCTCGTACACCGGTGCCACCAGCACGTCGGGGCCGAGCAGGAACTGGTCGTCCACGTCCCAGGCGCGTTCGTCCTCGGGGAAGTCGAAGAACAGCGGGCGCATCGGCGGTGCGCCGGTGCGGTGCGCGTCCTGGGACAGCAGGTCCAGGTACGGGCGCAGGCGTTCGCGCAGCAGCAGGTGGTCCCGGAGGATGCCGTACGCCTGCTCCCCGTAGGACCAGACCTCGTTCGGCCCGCCGGTCATGTCGGTGGAGAAGGCCGGGTGGTGGGGCACGCGGTCCCCGTGCAGCCGCATGACGGGGCTGAAGGTGCCGTACTGGAACCAGCGGATCAGCAGCTCGCGGTAGGCGGGGTCGTCGGGGTCGCCGCCGAAGAAGCCGCCGATGTCGGTGTTCCACCAGGGGACGCCGCTCATCGCGACGTTCAGTCCGGCTCTGATCTGCCGCGCGAGGGAGTCGAAGGTGGTGGGGATGTCGCCGGACCACAGTGCGGCGCCGTACTTCTGGCTGCCCGCCCATGCGGAGCGGACCAGGGACAACGGCCGGTCCTCGCCGGCCGCGCGCAGGCCGTCGGCGACGGTTCGGGTGTGCAGGAGCGGGTAGAGGTTCGCGGCCTCGGCGGCCGGACCGGCGGCGTAGACGGCACGGTCGGCGACATCCCGGGGCAGGTCGGGTTCGCAGGCGTCCAGCCAGAAGCAGGCCACGCCCGCTGAAAGGTAGTTGTCGCTCAGCCGTCGCCACAGCGCGGCGCGCGCGTGGGAGTTGGTCGCGTCGTAGTACGCCATCCGGCGCATCGGCTCCTCGGCGCTACGGGAGGGCCAGTGGCAGGTGAGCAGGCCGCCGTCGCCGTCCCGTACGAGGCATCCGGCCGAGCGCAGCTCGTCGAAGGTGTCACTGCCGGGCTCGACGGTGGGCCATACCGAGACCGCGAGCTTCACCCCGAGGCCGGAGAGCTCTGCCACCATCGCGGCGGGATCGGGCCATTCGCTTGCTTCGAAACGCCAGTCGCCCATCGCGGGCCAGTGGAAGAAGTCGCAGACGATGACGGACAGCGGCAGTCCGCGTTCCTTGTACTGCCGTGCCACAGCCAGGAGTTCGTCCTGGGTACGGTAGCGCAGTTTGGACTGCCAGAAACCGGACGCCCACTCGGGCAGGAGCGGCGGACGTCCGGTGGCCAGGGTGTAGGCGTCCAGGATCTGGGCCGGAGTGTCGCCGGCGGTGATCCAGTAGTCGACCCGCCCGCCGGCGTCGGCGACCCACCGGGTGGTGTCGGTGCCCAGTTCGGCACGGCCGGTGGCGGGGTTGTTCCACAGCAGTCCGTAGCCGCGCGAGGAGTGCAAGAAGGGGATGGCGGCCACCGTGTTGCCCTGGACGAGGTCGATCACACAGCCTTTCTGGTCCAGGAGTCCGTGCAGATGCTGCCCGAGGCCGTGCAGCCGCTCGCCGGCGTAGGCCTCGAAGTGCTGTTCCGTCCGGCCGCCGGCCGCATGGACGCGGGGGCCGGGATGATGGGGGTACGGGGACTTGTCGGCGAGGAGTTCACGGCCCGAGGCGGCGTGCAGGAACCTCAGCCGTCCGTCCGGCAGGGCCTCGACAGCGAGGCGGCCGTTGACCAAGCGGGCAGAGCCGTCTTCCGCGACGGACACGTCGACGCGGGGGGAGGGCGAGGGGATCTCCAGCGCGCCGGGAGCGGAAGGGGCGACTGTCCCGGACGAGGCCCGGACCCGGACTGCGTGCGGCCCCCAGGGCTCGACACGGAGGATCTCTTCGGCGGTGTGACGTTCCAGGCCATCCGCGCTGATGCTGTAAGGCAAGGCGATTCCTCTTGTTCTTCTGACGCCCGGCCCCGTGTGGGGCACACGGGGCCGGGGTCGGTCAATCGGTGGTCAGGAGACGGTGCCGGTGACCGTGTCGCCGGACCTGGTCACGTGGTAGGTGACGGAGGCCCCGCTCCAGAAGTCGAACTTCAGGGTGACGGTGGAGCCGTCGGTGAGGGTCTTCAGGTAGTCGGAGGTCAGCCGGATCGCGCCGTTCGGGTAGTCCGGCGTGAACGTGAAGTGAACTCCTGGTACCCGGGGCCGAGAACGGTCAGGCGACGGTTCCCGTCACAGAGCCTCCGTTCTTCGTCACGTTGTAGGTCACGGTGGCTCCGCTCCAGAAGTGGAAGACGAGCGTCGCCTGGGTGTTGTCTCGCAGTGAGTCGACGAACTTGGAGGTGAGGACAAGACCGTTGCCCGGGTAGTCGGGAGAGAAGGCCTCGTTGAACTCCTGGTAGGGAGTCCAGTTGACCGGGCCGGCGTTGCTGCCGTCGGCGTACCTGGCCTCCATGGTGGCCAGCTGGTCACCGCGGTACTGGGTGGGGATGGTGAGACCGCTGGTGTCGCCGGTCGCGTTGGAGAGCACCGGCCTGTCATACGTGGTCACGAAGATCTTCCAGGGCAGGCCCCGGGAGAAGCGGGCCTCGATCGTCGCGTTGATCCCGTAGGCGCGGTCGCCGGCGAGCCGGGTCAGCGCGGTGGCTGTGAGCGTGAGCTCGTTGCCGGAGACGGTGTAGTCCCGGCCCTGGACGAGCTTTGTGCTGCCCTGCCAAAGGCCCTGGAAGGTGGTGCCGTTCGGGTTCAGGGTGAGTGTCCTGGCGGTGATCGCACTCGACTTCGCCAGGAAGACACGGTCCGAGGAGGCCGTCCCCGAGCGGGTGGTCCAGCTCGACTTGATCTGGTTGATCAGCTCGGGCTCACGCCACTGCAGCGTGGAGCGGTTCAGGAAGTTGTACGCGTCCCACAGGGCCGTGGTCACCCCTGAGATGCGGGCCTCGTAGCCGAACATCTCGAAGTACTTCAGTGCCTCGCCACGTTCGACACGCGGCGCGGGTTGGAAGTAGTCGGGGTACTTCAACAGGCCGTACTCGCCCACGTAGACGGGGATTCCCTTGGACACGAGGGTGTCGCGGATCCGGGCGAAGTTGTCGGTCAGGTCCTTCTGCGCGGTGGCGTCGAATTGGGTGCCGCCGGCGATGTTCACGCTGAACGGGTACCAGCTGTAGTAGTGCACGGTGGCCACGAGGTTGGGGTCGTTCAGCGACTTCATCTCGCTCACCAGGGCGTCCAGGAAGACCTGGCCGGAATTGGTGTGCAGGCTGGGCAGGACGAGCAGACGGGTCGCGTTGTTGCCGCCGGACTGGCGCACCACGGTGTGGAACGCGGTGTTCAGTTCGTCGTTGTACTGGATGCCCTGGGCGTCGGTGGTGTTGTTGAACTGCGGCTCGTTGTTGCTCTCGAAGAGGAGGCTCCCCGGGTAGTCCTTGAATGTGGCGGCGATCTGGGTCCAGGTGGCCTTGAAGCGGGCCAGGACGTTGTCGTGGTCGGTGGGCATGTCGGCGATCCACTGCCATGAGTCGTGATGCACGTTGATCACGACGTAGAGACCGTCGGCCAGCGCCCAGTCGACCACCTGCTTGACGCGGTTCATCCACGTCTCGTCGATCGTGTAGGGGGCGGTGGAGGACTGGTGGCCGCTCCAGGTGACGGGGATGCGGACGCTGCGGAAGCCCTGGGACTTGATGGTGTCGAGCAGGGCCTTGGTGACCGGTGGGTTGCCCCAGGACGTCTCGTCGGGGATGGCGTCCAGGGTGTTGCCCAGGTTCCAGCTGGGCTGCATCGCGGCCACCGTGCTCATCGGACTGAGCTCGATGTTCTTCATCGCCGCGGACGCGTCCCTGTGGGACGGTACGGCGAACGCGGTGGTGCTGGTCAGCCCGATCGCGGCGACCAGCGCCAGCAGCAGGCCGAGCACCCGGTCGGGGCCGCTTCTGCGGTGGCCGGTGGGGTGGTGCGTTCTCTTCATCTCTGACCTTTCTCTGTTGGCCGAGCGGGGGTTCCGCCCGCGAGGGGATGGAGCGGCAGGCGGTCAAGGGGGGAGGGCCGCTCGTCTTTCGGAAGGCGACGTGGTGCCTCGACTCGCGGCGCTGGTTCAGAGGCCGAGCGGCTCGTAGTCGCACCAGTCGAAGTGGACCGTGCCGGCCGAGGGGTACAGGCCGATGACCCGTCCGGTGAATCCGCCGGCCACCTCCGTCGAGAGACAGCGGCCGTCGAGCGTGCCGAGCACGGTGAATGTGCCGTCCGGCTCCTCGACGCCGAGTGCGACGGTGTCGGGTCCGGTGCGGGCATCCCGCGGTGGGGTGCTGGAGATCCGGACGCCGAGCACCAAGGGGCCAGGAGGGCACGGACCGGGGCCCCACGACGGTGCGCAGCGGGTCCGACACGGCACAGCGCCTGCACCTTCCCGTCGGACGCCTCGATCTCGGAGTGGTGTTCCTCATCCAGCCGGACGGCGAGGCTGCCGCGCCCCTGCGCCGGATCGATGCACGTGCGCACCGGGCATGTCAGGCGCTGCTGGAGGCGGCCGACGAACACGACGTCCGGCTTGTCCAGCGAGGCGCCGCGGGCGCGGAGCGTCAGCCATCCGGCCCTCTCCTTGGTGGTGCAGCGCTCCTCCGGACGGTCGCGCACGGAGATCCACTGCGGCCGCAACTCGCTGCGGTCGAAGTCGTTCCGGCGGGCCTCGGCGGGCCTCGGCGGGGCCGGGGACGAGCGGCCAGGCGGGCGCGGGCAACTCGGGCGGGGAAGTCAGGCCGTGCGGAGCACCGCGCAGCCGCCGGGCGGCAGTACTGGACGAGACACCCGCGTGTCTGGCCACGTCGGCGAGGGTCACCATGGTGGCCTCCGTGTCATTCCTGACGGTGGTGAGGGAGCGGCTCCGCTCCAGCAGCGGGGATGGGCGGGGGGAGCCGCTCCCGGTCAAGGCGGGGGAGCAGGTGGGCGACCGGTTCACCCCTTGATCGCGCACGTGAGCACACCGGCGCGGAAGTGCTTCTGCACGGAACTGCGGCATCTCGTACATGTGGAGGAGCTTGCTGCTCTCGAACTTCCAAGAAGGAGCTCCCCGGCGGAGGCACGGTGCTCCACTGCGGGGTGACCGCGGTGTACTCGCCGCCCTTGGCCGGGACGCCGGAGACAGTGGTGCGGTACCGAGGGGACGTCGGGTTGAGGGACTTGCTGGGCATGTAGGCGGGCAGCGCCGCCTTCAGGCCCGACTTCGTGTTCGTGCCGGTCTGCTGCCGGCCGCCACCTCCGCAGGCGGAAGGCAAGAGGGCCATGGCGGCAGCACCCCGCCACGGCGGCGGCTTTGCCGACGAAGCTTCTGCGGTTCACCTCGTTACTCATCGCGGCGGCCCTTCCCCTTCGGAGTGTCGAAGCGCTTCACCCGGCGGCGAACGTTAATGACATGTCTCTTGCGAGGCAAGATGGCAGGGTTGGGCAATTTTCTTTGGATTCTGTCGTTGACAGCCTGTGGCTGCGGTGGGAGTGTCGAAGCGCTTCAACGCATCAAATCAGCCTGCTTGGAGGTTTTCCACGTGGGTTCTTCGTCCCTGCCGGCGCCCGGCTTCCGTTCCGCGACCCGGTGCTGCCGATCGACAAGCGCGTCGACGACCTGCTCGGGAGGCTCACGCTCGACGAGCGGATCGCGCTGCTGCACCAGTACGCACCGCCCGTCGAGCGCCTCGGCATCGCCTCGTTGCGCACCGTGACGGAGGCGCTGCACGGCGTGTCCTGGCTCGGCGAGGCGCGCGGCGACCGGTGCGACGGCCGCGTACAACCTGGTCAACGGCCGTCCCTGCCCAGTGGCTCGGTGACGATGACGAAGCTGCCGACGTTGATCAGCCGCTTGCGGAACCAGGGCAGCGACTTGTCGGTGTAGGCGTCCGTCGCCGCCATGACCTGCTTGGCACGGATGGTGCCGTGCAGGGTCTCGACGAGGAAACCGCCCTCGGGGAGGCGGTGCAGCGCGGTCGCGGCGTTGCGTTCGTGGATCTGAGCCCCGGCGCGTTCGGCGGCCTCGGCCAGGCCATGGACGTATTTGCCGACGTGAAGGTGCGCGCTGAGCGGGTCGAGCTGGGCTCCGTGGTACTAGTCGGAGCCCAGCTCGGCACGTAGATCGCTCTTGCTCAGCAGCGTGGTGTCGTGACCGAAGTTGTCGGCCAGGTCGCGCTGCTTGGCTCGCATGCTCTCGAAGTGCTGCGGCTTGAACGCGACGCCCAGACGCCCTACGCGGTGGAAGTCGCAGTCGATCTGCTCCTTGACCGTCAGCTCCTCCACCAGGTCCACCGCCTCGCGGAAGGCGTCGTACAGTTCCCGGGCCCGCGGCTGCCCGTAGCGCTTGCGCGCCTCGGCGGGGCTGATGGTGATGCCCTGGGTGCACATGCTGCCGTTGCGCCCGGAGGCGCCGGAGCCGACCTTGTCCTTCTCCACGAGGACGACGTGGGCGCCCTTGCGTGCCGCGTGATGGGCGGTGGACAGGCCGGTGAGGCTGCCGCCGATGACCACCAAGTCCGCCTGATCGGGCAGGGGCTTGCCGGTCCGGTCGGGGAAGGCAGGGCTGTGTCGAGCCAGTAGGGGATCTACTTCATGACGTACGCCCTCGGGTCCTCCTGGTAGTCCAGGGGTGTGTTGTCCGGGTCCCGGCTTCAGCAGCCGAGCAGGGCCGGCAGGCCGGACAGGTCGGGCAGCTCGTCGAAGGGCTGGTAGTCGGCGCTGCCGCGAGCGCCCATGGAGCCGTTGTGGCCGTAGCGGTTGATCCACACGCGGCGAGCGAGGCCGAGGTCGCGGGTGGGGATGAGGTCGTACTCCCAGCCCTGGGCGACGTGGATGACCTGGGCGGGGTCGATGTCCATGGTCTGGAAGGCGTACTCGAAGGCCTGCCGGGACGGCTTGTACGCCTTGGCCTGCTGGGCGGTGATGACATGGTCGAACTCGACGCCCATGTTGGCCAGGTTCTGGGCGATGAGGTCGTCGTCCGTGTTGGAGATGATGGCGATCTCGTACCGGGACTTCAGTGCCTGCAGGGCGGCCGGGACCTCGGGGTGGGGGCCGAAGGTGGGCACGGCCGCGACCAGGGCCTCGCCGTCGGACTGCCGGTACTCCAGGCCGTGCAGACGCATCGCTATCTCCAGGCTGGCGGGCAGCAGCTCGCGGAAGGGGCGGTATGCCTCCAGGACGGCGTGGAACCGCATGATGCGGAAGTCGTCGAGGAACTCGTCGACGTTCAGACGGTCCAGGTCCAGCCGGTCGGCCAGGACCTTCAGGGTGGTGGGGCCGAGCTGGAAGTCGACCAGGGTGCCGTAGGCATCGAAGGTGACGATCTGACGCATGGTGTTCAACCTCTTTCCGGGTATATGGGACACCGGGTTCAGGAGGCCGCCGAGGCGTTGGGGCAGCGACCTGTTTAGGGGGATGGGGGCTGAGGGGTGCCCGAGGGGCCGCCGCTGGAGGACGAGCCCCCGGGCAGGGCCGGGGACGACGAATGCTGATCAGGTAGTCGGCGGCAGCATCGTTACTGCGCCGATGCGATGAGCCTCTCTCCGGCTCGAGGTGATGCGTCAGTGAAGCACTGTGGAGAATTCGGCAACAAGGGACGTGAGGCCGCGAGATCGACCGCGTATTTTGTGCCTGTGCACAATTTCTGAGAAGCACCGCGAGTGGCTCCGGCGCGAACTGCGGCCGCTTGGCGCTGCTGCCCCGCGGCGTGACCGGGCTGTCGGCCGCCAAGGCTGCCGTCCTCATGAAGGGCATGTGGCCTCTGACCGCCGTACTTTGGCGCCGGCTCTCTGGGTCGCGGCCCCGGCCGGTTGCCTCGCCCCGTCCAGCGATCGGTGGATCAGGACATCGTCGCCCGGAAGCGGGCGCCCGCGTCCGTCTCCAGCCAAGCTAGGGCGAGGACCAGCCGGGCGGCGTCGTTCGGTCGGGACAGCTTCAGCCCGGTCGCCTCTTCCGCAGCCTGCAGGCGATTGCCCACCGTGTTCCGGTGACGGTAGGTGCGTGCGGCCACCTCGGCGACC
Source organism: Streptomyces jeddahensis (assembly GCF_001642995.1). Taxonomy (GTDB): domain Bacteria; phylum Actinomycetota; class Actinomycetes; order Streptomycetales; family Streptomycetaceae; genus Streptomyces; species Streptomyces jeddahensis. The sequence continues at coordinate 6,294 of NZ_LOHS01000020.1, read as the reverse complement.
GAGCCCAGGTCGAGGTACCAGCGCAGGGTCTCGACGATGCTGTCGCGGTCGCGCAGCTCGAGCAGTGGGCGCAGCACGCCGGTGGCCATCGCACCGGTGAGCTCCTCCTGCGCCGACATGATCGCCCCGATCCAGTGGCCCTCCACGTGCCGCACTCCGGGCTGGGCGGAGCTGCGGATCGCGGCACGTGCGAACCGGATGCCCCGCGCCGTCAGCGCCAGGCCGGGGACTTCCGCGACGCCGCAGCGCCACGGGGCGAACGGCCGGAGCATGGCAAGCACGGCCTCTTCATTGCGCCGTCCGTGACCGATGATGCCGAGGAGCTCGTCGCCCATCCATCCGAAGTGATGTACCAGGCCGCCCCGACGCAGCGCGTCGTCGACCTGGGACACAGCCGGGTCCCCGGTAGGAACGGATTCGACCACGACCACGGTCAGGGCGACGTTCTCGGAGAAGCCCAGCAACGTGGAGGCCTCGGCGACGATGGAGGGATCCTGCTCCCCTTCCAGGACCAGGCGGGTGAAGGCGCGGTTGCGCACCTCCGTACGGTGGCTCGCCAGGTCGCGCTCGGTACGGCGGTAGGCGTCGACGACCTCGACGCTGTTGGCGTCCGTCGCCTCCCAGACGCGGATCAATCCGTCGAGGAAGTCGGGATCGGCGCTGATGCCCCGTGCTCGCCCCTCTGCGAGCACGGCCTCCCACAGGGTCCTGAGGTCCAGTTGGAAGGAGTGCATCAGAGCGGTCAGGGGAAACGCCTGCTCCGCTCGCTCGCGTCCCACGTCCTCGGTGGCGCGCGAGACCGTCCGGGGCACGGGACCGCCGGCCAGCCGGGTCAGGGCGAGTTCGAGGGTTCGTCGCATCCCCTCCCGTTTCTGGACCGGGTCCCAGTCCGCCGACGCGTAGGCGGGCTCCTCGGCTTCCAGTCGTTCGAGAGCACGAGAGGTCAGTTCGTCGAGTCGTTCCTCGAGGAGCCGGCGCGCGATCGCCTGCACGGCGTCGTGGCGGGCCCCGCCCTGACGGCGTCCCGGGCCGCTCATGAGGACCGCCTCTCCCGACGACAGCCGTCACCGGACGGATCCAGGGCCGTCTCCGGGTAATGCCGCTGGCATGCCGGTGGCGCTCCCTGACAGAAATTGTGCATAGGCACAAAATACGGGGTCGATGTCGCGGCCTCGCGTCCCTTGTTGCCGGATTCTCCGCGGTGTTTCACTGAGGCATCACCTCGAGCTGGAGTGGGCTCGTGACATGACCCCGCACTTGGAGCAGCTATGGCACTTCCGGTAGGCACCTGATCCCCAGTCCGTCACCTTGAGTAGGCGCTGCTGAGGGCGCCGCGTTCCTCGGGTCAGTGTCAGCGGTTCGCCAGGCAGAGCGGTATCGAGATCACCCAGGACTCCCCCAGAGACTACGCCGAGCTCAAGGCGAGGGTCGAGGACCATGATGCCCGGGTCCCACTTGGTCGAGGTCTGCGCAGCCCGTGAAGGGATCGAGACACAGCCGCGGCAGCTCTGCCCGCCGCCCCCGGGAACCGCAATCGATCGGACCGTCCGGGAGCTGGCTGTCAGCGTCGGGCAAAGGTCCGACACGGGTGGCGGCGGGGGACTGGCCACGACCTGAGCGTCGTGGCGCAGGCCCACGGTGAGTGATGAGCGACTTGACGACGAGAGAGAGAACGCACCGATGACCTCAGCGACCACCACCGGCCAGGACGGAACGACCATCCCCGGTCACACCGGCCAACTGCCGGGCTCGCTCCTCGATCACGTGCTGCGGCAGTCCTTCGGACTCGAGGGATATGTTCAGCACCCACTGGGAGGGGAGGTCGACCAGAACGTCCGGATCACCGGCAACGACGGCATGCGCTACTTCGTACGGGTCACCCGCGCGGAGCCGGACTCGGCCGACGTTCTCTGGCAGAACTCGCTCCTCCAGCATCTGGCCTCCACCGTTCCCGACCTTCCGGTGCCACGGCTGGTCCCGACACGCGAGGGGAAGTTCCTTGCCGCCGTCGTCCACGAGGGCCGAACGCACGTGGTTCGCGTGATGAGCTGGATCGAGGGCCGGGTCCTGGCGGATCTCGACGACCACCCCGCAGCGCTTCTGCGCCAGCTGGGAGAAGCCGCTGGGCGGCTGAGCCTCGGACTCTCCAGCGTGGAGCCACCGGTGGGCTTGGAACCGCACGACTGGGACATGCGCCGGGCCGCTGAGATCGTCGAGGCGTCGCTGCACGCTGTACAGGACGCGGACCGGCGAGAGGCGGTGCGCACGATCATGGGCTGGTACGACGATCTCCTGCCGGCCTGGGACCGACTGCCGCGGAGCGTCGTACACCAGGATCTCAATGACGCCAACGTCCTCGCCGACGCTGACGAGGACGGGGTGCTGCGGATCTCGGGCATCGTCGACCTGGGCGACTCGCTCTACAGCGTGCGCGCGGCGGAGGTGGCGATCGCGGCGGGCTACGCCATGGTCCGCAAGGCCGACCCGCTCGCTGCGGCGGCCGAAGTCGTGGCCGGCTTCCACTCGGTGCTCCCCCTCACGGCTGAGGAACTGGCGGCTGTCTATCCGTTGGCGGCCGCCCGGCTGTGCATGAACGCCGTGACGTGGACGCGCCGGGTCTCCGAGAGCGACACGCCGTACGGGCGGACCCGCATGCAACACACCTGGCCCGCGATCGCGCAGGTGGCCGAGGTCTGCCCCGACGTCGCCGAGGCGACGTTCCGGGTCGCGTGTGGGCTCCCCCCGACGCGGGAGCAGCGGAATTTGGAAGAGGTCCTGGCAGAGGCGGCCCGAGACGGTGCCTCGTACGCACCGGCCCCGCAACTGCTCGACCTGCGACCGGCAAGTGATCTCTACGACGAAGTCGACTGGCACGACGCGAGGGCGGTGCGCGCGAGCATCGACGACGTCCTCGACGGACGACGGCGGCGGGGCTACGTGCCCCACCTCAGCGCATCGCTGCTCCTGGGGGGCCGGCGCCGCCCGGGAGCCGACGAGCCCGCGACGGTTCAGGTCGGCGGCTCGCTGATCGTGGCAGACGCCGAGGAGGTTGCCAGCCCGCTGTCCGGCGTCGTCGAGGCCCGCGGTGGCTCCGGGATGCCGTTGGTGCTGCGACATGCGGTCGAGGGGCTGGAGTTCTGGACGTGCTGGTGGGGACTCGACGACACGCCGCCCGTTGCGGCGACCGTCCCGGCCGGGGCGCCGTTGGGACGCGCCGGCGCGAGCGAGGAGACGGACCCGCTCGGATCCTGCGTCCAGGTGCAGGTCCACCGCACCGCGCGGATGGCCACGTGGCCGCCCCCTCGTGTCGTGCCGCCCTCCGCACGGCAGGTGTGGAGCCACCTGTCACCCGACCCCGCCCGGCTCCTCGGGTTCACCGAGTGCTCCACCCCGGCCCCCACCATTGACGACGTCGTCTCAGTGCGCCGTCGCCACATCGCTCGCTCCCAGCGCAACTACTACCGCACCCCGATGAACCTTGTGCGCGGGCGGGACGTGTGGTTCCACGACGAGGACGGCCTGGCCTATCTGGACTCGCTGAACAACGTCACCCACGTCGGCCATGCCGAGCCACGGGTGACGGCCGCCGCCACCCGACAGATGCGCAAGCTCAACACCAACAGCCGTTTCGTCTACCCGCAGATCGCCAGTTACGTGCAGAAGCTGGTAGCAACGCTGCCCGACCCGCTCGAGGTCGTCTTCCTCGTGTGCACGGGCAGCGAGGCAAACGACCTGGCGCTGCGGATCGCCCGGCAGGTGACAGGTCGTCAGCACATAGTCAACATCGACGGCGCGTACCACGGAAACACCGGCGTGGTGACCGGGATCAGCCCGAACCGTTACAAGGGCCCCGGCGGCGCCGGTGCACCCGCGACCACCCACGAGGTCGTCATCCCGGACCGCTACCGCAGCACCTACGGGTACGACGACACGGACGCCGGAGTCAAGTACGCGCGCGACGCCGCGGCTGTCATCGAGCGGATCACGGCCGACGGCCGACCCCCGGCCGCCTTCATCGCCGAGTCCCTGATGGGATCGGGTGGAAACATCGTGTTCCCCGACGGCTACCTCGACGGCGTGTTCACCGCTGCCAGGCGGGCGGGCGCCCTGTGCATCTCCGACGAGGTCCAGGTCGGCGTCGGACGACTCGGGCCCTGGTGGGGGTTCGAGCTCCAGAAGGTGGTCCCGGACATCGTCACGATGGGCAAGCCGCTCGGGAACGGGCATCCCCTCGCGGCGGTGGTCACGACTCGGGAGATCGCCGACGCGTTCGACACGGGCATGAAGTACTTCAACACCTTCGGCGGCAACCCGGTCTCCTGCGCGATCGGCGAGGCCGTGCTCGACATCGTCGAGCAGGATGAGCTGAGGGAGAACGCTGTGAGCGTGGGCGGGTACTTCGCCCAGTCGCTGCGCGAGCTCCAGCAGCGCCAACCGCTCATCGGTGACGTGCGGGCGGAAGGGCTCTACCTCGGCGTCGAACTGGTCCGTAACCGCACCACCAAAATGCCGGCCACTGAGCAGGCCTTCATGGTCACCGAACTCATGAAGGAGCGAGGCGTCATCGTCTTCCCCAATGGCGTGCACGACAACGTACTGAAGATCAAACCGCCCATGACCTTCCGCCGCGAGCACGTGGATCTCTACGTCGACGTGCTGGACGAGGTCCTGTCCCTGCCCGAGCTGCGCTCGGCCGTTCAGTCCTGAGACGGGTAACCGTCTACTGAGGCAAGGAACGAGAGTGGCCCGCGAAAGCGAGAAGTGCCCCGCGGGCCGGCTTCTCCGGCCAGGACTTCAAGGTCTCGCCCGCCATGGGCGGCATCGCCGCGGACCTCGCCCCGGAGCGCCGCGCCTCCCAGTCGATCGACTTCATCACCACAAACGGCCGTTCCACGGCCTGAGTCAGAAAGAGAAAACGCATGACCCTGACCATCGGCGCGCTGAGGGCCGAGCCCGGCCAGAAGACCCGCGGGACCCTGCCCGCCGACCTGGGCACCACGACGGTGGACGTCCCCCTGATCCTCGTCAACGGCTCCCGTCCCGGCCCGAGGGTCGTGATCACCGGTGGCGTCCACGGCGGCGAGTTCATCCCCGTCGACGCCACCACCCGCCTGGCCGGGCTGCTGGAACCGGACGAGATCGCCGGCCAGCTGGTGATCTGCCCCGTGGCCAACCCCCCGGCCGTCTACGGCGGCAGGCTCAACATCTCCCCGCTGGACGGCGTCAACATCAACCGCGTCTTCCCCGGCGACAAGGACGGCGGCCCCACCGACCGCATGGCGGCCTGGCTCTTCGAGCACCTGATCGACGGCGCCGACGCCTACGTGGACCTGCACAGCGGCGGCATCGACCAGCACCTGCTCGACTTCGTCGGCTACCGCCTGACCGGCGACGGCGAGCTGGACGCGAAGAACAAGGCGATGGCCCACGCGATCGGATACGAGCTGGTCATCCTTGGCACCAGCGCCGACGGCGGGAACAGCCACGCCGCGGCGAACCGGCAGGGCATCCCCGCGATCCTCGTGGAGACCGGCCAACTCGGCGACCGCGCCGCCGCCACCGTACACAGGCTGCTCGACGCCCTCTACCGGATCCTGCACCACCTCGGTGCCATCGAGGCGTCGGAGCACATCAAGCAGCCGACCGTGCAGCCACGCGACTGGATCTGGACGGGCGACGTCGAGTCTCCCGTCGCAGGCCTCTGGTACCCGGACGCGGTCACCGGCGACGAGGTCACCGAGGGACAGACCATCGGCCGCATCATCGACCCGGTCGACGGCACCGAGCACAAGATCACCGCCATCGCCACCGGAAAGATCATCTACGGCATGAACGGACTCTCCGTCCGCCCCGGCACGCATCTCGCCGCCATCGCCGCCCCGCACCACTGACGGGCCGCACGCCCGCCCACTGACCCCATCCCCCTACCCCGCCGAGATGGCCCCATTTCACTCCTTCCAGGAGAATTGTCTGGAAGCACGAGTTCCGGTTTCTGGCCCCGCTATGGCGACGCACGCCTCATGACCTGCGCTGTACCCAGCGCCAACTATTTCGCTGACTCTGCGGCTCCGGCTGCCGAAGCTACTTGGTATCAGTGCAGGTCGTGAACGTGGCCTGGTGCCAACTAGCGAGCCCGGTCACACTTCGTCGTTGTGCCGCAGGCCCTCGCTCGGCCTGCGGATCCCGGCAATGGTCCTCACCCCCGTTGGAACGCGAGCGCGACCCGTGCGTTAAAAAGGCGTCAGCGAATCATCAAGAGGACGGGTGGGCGTGGCCGAGCAGAACCAGGGCATA
>NZ_LOHS01000019.1 GCF_001642995.1 Streptomyces jeddahensis | reverse complement strand
CCCTCGGGCTCGGCAGGGCCCAGCGGCAGACGACGAACTGCGGTCGGTGGAGTCTCAATGGGTGAGTCAATCCCTGTGAAGCGCGATCAGTATCCGAAGAAGTGAAGGGTCGGGGCTCTGGCCTGCGGCCTCGTAATCGATCAACGCTGTGACCTGCGGCTTAGCTGTCGTTGGTTGTCAGCGTTGGTCGTCGTTGAGTGCCCTCTGACGGCCCCGAGACGGCCCGGGACTCAACTGGACGGCGTGACCGGGGACCACATGCCGAGCCACTGCTCGGCGCCCCATGCCTCGAACCGCTCTACCTCGGTGAACCCCAGCTTCGCCGCGAGACGCATCGAGGCGACATTGGCGCTCTGGGTGGCGAGCACCACCGGCTCGCCGGGAAGCGCGCCAGCGAGCCAGTCGAGTGCCGCCGCGCACGCCTCGAAGGTTGTACAACACACCCGCCGACGTCGACCGCCTCAAGGGGCGAAGGGCCTGGCCGGACTCGACCAGGGCCAGGTGACCTGCTGGACCTCCTGGATGCGCTGGAGCCTGATCAGCCTGTTCGCCGCCGCCGTCCTCGCCGTCACCCACGCCCGCACCCGCACCGCCGACGGAGCCGGACACGGCCTGGAACTCGCCCCGGCCAGCGGCCGCGAACTCCTGGCCATCCTGCGGATCACCGCAGTTCCGCAACCCCGACGCGACCGGGACCACATCCTGCACTGGTCCGCCTGGCGCCGCCATCACCAGCACCAGGCCACCGAGGCCCACCGCCGGTGGAACAACATCACCGCTGCGGCGGCCACGTGACCGAAGCCCGTGGATCAAGACTTACAGCTGCCGTGTCTGTTCCACCCGCGCCAGCCGGGCGTTGGCCGCCGCGACTTGGTCGGCCACGCGGGTCAGGATGTCGCGATTGGTCGCCCCAAGTCCGGCGGTCGTCTCGGGGTCGAGTACGAGCAGCGCGACGTTGAGCGGGCGTTCGGAAAGCAGAGTCGCCCGCTGGTGGACGGCGACCTTACTTCCGTTCAGAACGCGTACGGCCCGAAGCGTCCCCACACCACGACGGCCGCGAGCACACCCAGGACGATGTTCATGGCGATCTTGGACCCCGCCGATTCTCGCGCGTGGGCCACGATGGCACCGACCATGATCACGATGATGCCGACGGCCGCGACCGGGCTCAGGACCGGGGCGACTCCGGCGAGCGGCGGAACGACCAGGCCGACGGCGCCGAGAACCTCGACCAGACCGAGGAGCTTGATTCCCGGGGCGGGGAAGGAGTTGACCCATTCGCCCATGGGGGCGACGAGTTCCTCTCTCGGCTTGGCGATCTTCGGCAGGCCCGCGGCGAGGAAAACGGCGGCCAGCGTTCCCTGCAGGACCCAGAGCACAATGTTCATCAATTATCCGATCTGCGTTGAGGATGGAAGAAATCAGGCCGCGCCACAGAGCCGGTCGAGGACCTGTGCCGGGTTGTCGGGGAGGTTGTCGCCTCGCCAGGCAACGTGCTGATCTGGCCGGAGAGCACTTCAGGGCCGTGGCCACGGTGGACTCCACTCGGGCAGCGAAGGCGCTCACGCTGATCGTGGACGGGAGACCGTGAAGTCGGTCATCTGCCAGAAGCGGTGCCACATCGCCCTTCCGCTGATCACTGTGCCATGAGGAGTCTGGGGGCGGCATTGCCCGTCAGGGAAACCAAGGGGCGGCACGGAAGCGGTGGTTGGTACGGGAGGCGTGAGGGACTCGGTGCGGCGGTCGTCGTCTCCGGAGGGACCTGACTGCGTGCGCCGGTCACTTCTCAGGGGGCGAAGGAGAAGCCAGTCAGTTTCTCTGAGACCTCCCACAAGCGGCGGGCGGCATCGGTGTCGGTCGCCGACGGGACAGGCTTGACGAGCTTGGGGTGGCCACGGTTCTCGCCCCGGCCGTCGGGGCCGTAGAACTCGCCGCCCTGGACGGCGGGGGCGGTTGCGGCGTAGAGCTGGTTGAGGGCTCCCATGGTGACGTGCTGGGCCCTCAGGAGGTTGCCGATCCGGCCGCCCAGGTTGAGCAGGCCGGTCGGGCCGGAGGTCTGCAGGTTGGTGGCGGTGTAGCCGGGGTGAGCGAGCACGGTGATCGCGGGGCTGCCGGCCGCGCGCAGCCGCCGGTCCAGCTCCAGGCCGAACAGGACGTTGGCGAACTTGGACTGGGAGTAGGCGGCGGACGGGGAGTAGGAGCGCGCGGATTGCAGGTCGTCGAAGTCGATCCGCCCCCGCCGGTGGAGGGTGGAGCTGATGGTGACGATCCGGGGCGCCGACCCGGCGCGCAGCACGGGGTACAGCAGAGCGGTCAGCGCGAAGTGCCCCAGGTGGTTGGTGCCGAACTGGAGCTCGAACCCCTGCGCGGTGGTCCGCTTCGGCGTCATCATGACGCCCGCGTTGTTGACGAGTACGTCGGCGTGCTCCACTCCAGCGGCGAACCGGGAGACCGACTCCAGGTCCGCCAGGTCCAGGGTGCGGACCTCCACCGATCCGGGCAGGCCTGCGGCGGCCGCCCGGCCCTTCTCCGGGTCACGCACCGTCATGATCACATGCGCGCCGTGCTCGGCCAGCCGACGCGCGGTCTCCAGGCCAAGGCCGCTGTTCGCGCCGGTGACCACGAAAGTGCGGCCGGTCTGATCGGGGATGTCGACTGCTGTCCATTTACTCATGCTGTTCCGTTCAGATGGCCGGTGCGGCGTCGGCCGGGGCCGGGTGCGGGAGGGTACTCGTGAGTCTCGGCCGATGCGGAGGCTTCCGGTTTCGGCGTGAGAGAAAGTAGCAGTACCACGCGGTTAGGACAACCGAGTGGTACGCTTAATTGAAACCAGGCATCCGGAGTGAGGACGACAGCTGATGAGTTCCGAGCGCGTCGACGGGCGGACCCTCCGGTTTCAGCACCGGCGGCCGGAGCTGCTGGCCGCGGCCACCGAGTACGTGCTCGATCACGGCATCGCCGGCCTGTCGCTGCGTCCGGTGGCCCAGGCGCTGGGGGTGACCCATGCGACGCTGCTGCGCCACTTCTCGTCGAAGGATGAGCTGATCAAGTGCGTAGTGGAGAAGATCCGCACCGATCTCTTCGCTCAGGTGACCGCCGACAGTGAACTCCAGGAAGCCGGGTCGACGGCGCAACTGCTGAGGATCACCTGGCGACGGCTGTGCGAGCCGAAGGCGCAGCGGCAGTTCCTGCTCATGTTCGAAATCGTCGCCGGCAAGGGGTGGCAGTCCGAGGACGGCGGGGAGCTGACGCAGCCGATGCTGGACGACGTCGATTTCATCTCCGGGTGGCTCAGGCAGGACGGGTGGCAGCCCGAGGACGCGTCAGCCCTGGCCACCCTCCTCCTGGCTCAGATACGGGGACTTCAGCTCGACCTTCTCGTCTCGGGAGACCGCGCGCGGGCCGATCGGGCGTTTGAGTTCTCCCTCGCTCTCCTCGAGCCTCGGACGGGGCCGAGCGGGTCTTGACAGCGGCTGGACCACTGCTGACGCGGATGCGGTCAGCTTGCGACGGCCTGCTGGGCCTGGGCCTTGGTGCGGGCGAGGCGGTAGGACTCTGTGTCGATCTGGATGATCGCGCCGTTGAAGGCCCTGTTCTCGTATCGCTGCGGCGAACGGACATATAGCGCTGGGTGATTGCCTGCTCCTCGTTTCTCCTGGCTGGGCGCCTCGTCGAGCTGATCGAGTGATCTCGGTCGGGATAGAGGGGGGACGGGGTGCGGTAGGACTGGGAGCCGGAGGGCCTGATCGAGGTCTGGACGCTGCTGGAAGATGGCATGAAGCGGGTGGGGAACAAGTCCGGAGCGACCCGGCCCGGGTTCGCACTGTTGCTGAAGTTCTTCGAGGCGGAGGCCCGGTTCCCGGAGTCGGTCAGAGAGGTGCCGTCCGTCGCGGTGGAGTACGTGGCCCAGCAGGTGCAGGTCCCGGCCGGGGCGTGGGCGGAGTACGACTGGCAGAGCAAGGCAATCCAGCGGCACCGGGGCGAGATCCGGGCGGCGTACGGGTTCCGGGCGAACACCGAGGAGGACTAGAACTGGCTAGCCGCGTGGCTGGCGACCGAGCTGTGTCCGGTGGAGCTGTCGCGGGGTCGGCTGGACGATCGACTGGGACCTGATCCGCCAGCAGTACGACCAGATCGTGAAGTACACCACCGCGCTGTGGCTGGGCACCGCCGAGGCAAGCAGGTCCTGCGCCGCTTCACCCGCGGCGGGCCGAAGCACCCCACCCACCAGGCGATCGAGGAAGTCGGGCGGTCGGCGCACGGCGTTCGTCCGCGATTACCTCGCCGACGCCGAGCTGCGCCAGGAGATCCACGAGGGCTTGCAGGTGGTGGAGAACGGGAACAGCGCGAACAAGGACCTCTTCTATGGCAAGGACGGCGACCTGGCCGGGGCGGACAAGGAGTCCCAGGAGGTGTCCATGCTCCCCTGCACCTGCTCCAGTCCGTCCTCGTGCACGTCACGCGCTGCTGATGCAGCAGGTCCTCGCTGATCCGAAGTGGGCCGGCATGCTCACCGACGCGGGCTGGCGGGACTTGTCACCGCTGTTGTGGACGCACGTGAACCCCTACGGCCGGTTCGAGCTGGACATGAACAGCCGGCTGCACCTGGACATGACCGCCGCGGCCGTGCCTGGTCCACGCAGTCCGCAGCAGGGCCAAGCGGCACCGGCCGGGAGATAAGACTGCGGCACCGCGTGCCGGGGTCGGTCAGATGCCGAACCGGGGAGAGGTCAGGTGGCGGCCAGGGCGCTGAGCGCGGCGTCGAGTCGGACGGTGGCTTCGTCGGCGACGGGCTTGAGGACGTCCAGGCCGGTGAGGGTGACCATGGTGTCCGGGTCGAGGGCCTGGACGAGCGTGTGGTCGCCGTCGCGGCGGACGACGACGTTGCAGGGCAGGAGCAGGCCGATGGAGCGGTCGGCCTCCAGGGCCTGGTGGGCGAGCGGCGGGTTGCAGGCGCCAAGGATCAGGTAGTCCTCCATGTCGTGGCCTAGCTTGGCCTTGAGCGTGGCCTGGACGTCGATCTCGGTGAGGCTGCCGAACCCCTGGTCGGCCAGGGCTTGGCGGACGGCGGCGGTGGCGGCGTCGAAGTCGGTGACGGCCAGGCGGACGGTGCGGTCGTAGGACATGGTGCGCTGCTCCTTCGGTGAGGCGGAAAACCCGGTTCCTTGATACCCCGCCGGGTACCCGGCGCAGCGGACGCAATGCCGCACCCGGGGATATGGGGGACTCCCAGGACCACAGGAATACCCCCCGGGGTACCTCTGTTAAGGTAGGCACCGAATACCCCCGGGGGTACACCGTTCTTGTGGAGGAGCCGCAGTCGTGTTCTTCGTCGACACCTTTGAGTTCGAGGGTCTGGGCAACCGCAGCTACCTGGCCGGCGGGGCCGCTTCCGCGGTGGTCATCGATCCGCCGCGCGACATCGACCAGGTGATCGCCGCCGCCGCCAGGCGCGGGGTGCGCATCGCGTACGTGGCCGAGACCCACGTGCACAACGACTACGTCACAGGCGGCCTGGAGCTGGCCCGCGTCACCGGCGCCTCCTATCTGGTGCCGGCCGCGGCGCACGTGTCCTTCGACCGCACCCCCGTCGCCGACGGCGACACCGTAGACGTGGACGCGGGTCTGGTCCTGCGTGCGATCGCCACGCCCGGGCACACCCCGCACCACACCTCCTACGTCCTGGAACACGATGGGCGCGGCGTGGCGGCGTTCACCGGCGGATCGCTGCTGATCGGCACGGTGGGCCGCCCCGACCTGGTGGAGCCTCGGCTGACAGAGCAGCTGGCCCGGGCCCAGCACGCCTCCGCCCACCGCCTGGCCGCCGAGCTGGACGACGAGGTGCCCGTGCTGCCCACCCACGGGTTCGGCAGCTTCTGCTCCTCCGCCCAGGCCGAGGGGGACGCGACCACGATCGGCAAGGAGCGCACCAGCAACGACGCGCTCACCCTGGACGTGGACACCTTCGTTCAGCGGATGCTCGCCGGACTGGAGGACGTGCCCGCCTACTACGCGCACATGGGCCCGGCCAACGCCGCCGGCCCCGCCCCCGTCGACCTCACCCCGCCGAGGCGTGCGGATGCAGGCGCAATCTCCTCCCGGCTGGCCGCCGGTGAGTGGGTGGTGGACCTGCGCAGCCGCATGGCCTTCGCCGAGGGGCACGTGGCCGGCTCGTTCAACTTCGAGGGCGAGGGCAAGCTCGCCACCTACCTGGCCTGGCTGATCCCCTGGGGCAAGCCCGTCACCCTGCTCGCCGACACCCCGGAGCAAATCGGCGCCGCGCAGCGGGAACTCGCGCGGGTAGGCGTCGACCGCCCTGCCGCCGCCGCCACCGGCGACCCGGCCGGCTGGGTCCATGAGGGCGAGCGGCTCGCTTCTTTCCCGCGTGCCCGCTTCGCCGACCTTGCCCAGGTGCGCGAGCGCGGCGACGAGGTGGTCGTCCTGGATGTGCGCCGGGACTCGGAGCGCGTAGGCGGCTACATCGACGGCTCGGTCCACATCCCGATCCACGAGCTGCACGGCCGTATCGGAGACGTGCCGGACGGGACGGTGTGGGTGCACTGCGCGGGCGGGATGCGTGCGGCGATCGCCGCCTCCCTGCTCGATGCCGCCGGCCGCATGGTGGTCGCCGTCGACGACGGCTTCGACGCCGCAACGGATGCCGGGCTGCCCCTGGCCTCCGCCTGAGTTCGGCCGTTCCCCCGCAAGGAAGGAAGCGTGTGATGTTCCTCTTTCGCCGAAACGGGCCCCGTGTCACGGTCGACGAGGCACACAGCCGTACCAGCGGCGACCGGCCTGACGCCGTCCTGCTGGACGTCCGCGAGAAGCCCGAGTGGAACTCGGGCCACGCCCCGGGCGCCGTCCACGTACCGCTGACGAAACTGGTCGCCGGCGCCACCCTGCCCGCCGAGGCGCAGGGCCGTCCGCTGGTGGTGATCTGCCGCAGTGGACACCGCTCCCAGCAGGCCGCGAAGCTCCTCACCGAACGCGGAGCGCACACGGTGGACGTCGAGGGCGGCATGAACGCGTGGGCCGCCGCCGGACACCCCGTCGTCGACGAACGCGGGAACAGCGGCCAGATAGCGTGACCGTACTTGTTCTCGCCCTCATCGCCGGGGCCGTCGTCGGTCTCGCCCTCGGAGCCCTCGGCGGTGGCGGCAGCGTCCTTGCCGTACCGGCACTCATCTATCTGCTCGGCTTCACTCCGGCCGCCGCCACCACCGCCAGCCTGATCATCGTCACCGCCACCTCCGCCACCGCCCTGTACGCCCACACCCGCGGCGGGAACGTGGCATGGAAGACAGGGGCGTTGTTCGCCGCGGCGGGCATCGTCCCCGCCTTCCTCGCCGGCGCTGTCGCCGGGCGCCTGCCCGAATCGGTGCTGACAGCGGCGTTCGCGGTCATCGCCGCGCTGGCGGCCCTGCGCATGCTGCGTCCGTCCACGTCCGAGCCGCCGGACCGAATCCGTCCCGGCAAGGCGGCCGGCGCCGGTGCCGGACTCGGCGCCGTGACGGGCTTTCTGGGGGTCGGCGGGGGATTCCTCGCCGTGCCCGCCCTGGTGAGCGTCCTGGGACTGGCCATGCGCCGGGCGGTGGGCACCAGCCTGCTCGTCATCACAGTGAACTCACTCGCCGCGCTCGCCGCTCGCACCGGCACCAGCGGCGGGCTCCTCTGGGAGATCATCGGCCCCTTCACCGGAGCCGCGATCCTCGGCGCCTGGGACGGAAAACGCCTCGCGACGAAGATCTCCGGCACCACCCTTCAGAAGATCTTCGCCGGCGTCCTGCTGGCAGTGGCGGCCTTCATGCTCGTTGACGTGATCGTCTGAACACGAGGGCCGCCGCCGGCTCAGACCAGGGACCAGGAGAGCTTCTCCAGCCCCACCGCGCATCTCAGGACCGCCTTCAGTCCGGCTCCCGTCAGATCAAGCTCAGCACACTCCGACACACAAGGATGACGTCTGCCATGACCACACCCACGGCCCTCGCCACCGACGAGGCGCGCGCCAGCCTGCACGAACTGACCATCATCGACGTGCGCACTCCGGGCGAATACGCCGGCGGCCATCTCCCCGGCGCGCTCAACATCCCCCTCGACCAGATCCGGCGCGCGGTGCCCGACATCCGTCACGCCACCGACCGCGGCGACGTCCTGGTCGTCTGCGCCTCGGGCGCCCGCTCCGAGAACGCCTGCAAGATCCTCGCGGAGAACGGCGTCACCGCCGCCACACTGTCGGGAGGCACCGGCGCTTGGGCGGCCGACGGCCACGAACTCCACCGCCCCCAGGGCGCCCCCCGTGCCACCTGGGGAATGGAGCGGCAGGTAAGGCTCACCGCAGGAGTGATCGTGCTGCTCGGCCTGCTGCTCGGGCTCGTCGTCCACCCCGCCTTCCAGCTCATCTCCGTCGGCATCGCGGGCGGTCTGGTCTTCTCCGCTGTGACCAACACCTGCGGCATGGCCGCCATGCTCGCCAAGCTCCCCCACAACCGCCCCCGCGCCGCCGACCTCGACAACACGCTGGCCGCACTGCGCAACCGCTGAACCACACCACAAAGGGGAGGGACCCGGCTCCGGATCCCTCTCCTTTTGTAGCCAGGCCATGTGGCCAACCGGTCCGAAGCGGGCGGGTGATCCGGCGTCGCGGCACCACAGCTCAGGCCAGAGAAAGGAACAGCTTCTCCAGCCGAGTACGCATCTGCTCCCGGTCGCCGGAAGCAGCCATGTCCGCATCGGTCAGGCAGTGCTGCAGCCCCGTGGCGATGATCGCGAAACCGGCCTTGTCCAGAGCCCTGGACGCCGCGGCGAGCTGGGTGACGACGTCCTCGCAGTCCCGCCCCTCCTCAATCATCTTGATCACACCGGCGATCTGACCCTGCGCCCGGCGCAGCCGGTTGACCACCGTCTTCAGTTCCTCAGCCGCCATCGCCAGTTCCACAACCCATGCTCCTTCGAGATACCCCCTTGGGTATCCTACCGAAGGGGTAACCTTGACCGGGCAAAGGAAAATCCCCGTCGCTCCACCACCACCGCGCTCAGCGCCGATCAGGCCAACGCCCGCCCGCACGAGCTGACGGTCATCGACGTGCGCGCCCCCGGCGAATACGGGTGTGCACAGTCGCGGTACAGGAAGTGCCACGAGCGAAGCGCACGGGCACATGGCCTGCGGCCTCAAGGATTTGCGGACGTGCAGCAGTGAGACGCCCGGATCCGGCGGACCTGGCACGGGACTGGCCGACTCGCCTGGGAGAACCCGACCAAGATCTTCTCCCAGATTTCTCCCAAACGATCTCCAGAAACCCGTCAGGGGCCTGATCCACTTGATGGATCAGGCCCCTGACCTGGTACTACACCGTCGGGGTGGCGGGATTTGACCCCACGACCTCTTCGTCCCGAATGAGGTTCGATCAAGATCGACACTGGGTGGTTTCGTGGTTTTGCCTGGTCAGGGCATTGGGCCGGGACGGTCTCGGTTGGTGTGGAAGGGGCTCGGGGAGCAGGTTGGCTCCCAGATGGCTCCCAGCGGTGACGCTCAACCCGTGACGGGGCAGGGCCTACCGGGCCTTGTGCCGCCTGAGGGCTCAGCCAACCCTAGGCCGCTACATGCTGTGCGAGAACCATATTGCCGCCGAGGGGTGAACTCGTACCTCGTTGTGCCTGCTTCTCCCCTGAGCGTTTGGCTTCACTGGCTGCTGGCCGGGGGCTGGTTTCTCGAAGTACTTCTTCCGCTGTCGGGTGTCCCTGAACCCAGTCCCGCAGCGTGTCGGGGTCGACGTAGCGGTAGCTCTGGGGCGGGTGGAACGAGCCTCCAGTACGGAGGTGGGCCAGCGGAATTGGATCGGAGAAGGGCCTGGCGGCATCAAGGAGCAGAGCTGACGCCTGTTCCGCGCCTTCCATGTAGGCGAGGTAGTCACGGCGGCTGATAGCGCCATGTTCCTTGTGTGCCTTCCAGATCACGGACGGTGTGCCGACCTGCACGGCAGTGACGGTTGCGGTGCCCACCAAGGCCATCACGGGGGATGTGGCGTACAGGATGACCTTCGTTCCCGGCGGCACGGCGACGCGTTGGCGGCGGAGTTCGACGGACTTTCTGCCGTCCAGGATGGCCGAGGCGTAGCGGGGATGGAGGGACATCAGGAGTGAGCGTTCATGCTCGTTCACTGGGCTGGCTGGCCTTCCTGATAGATGGCGCTGAACAGGTCGGGAGTGATCTCGAAGACCGACTGCACGCCGAGCGGGTGTTGGCGCTGCGCGGCCAGCGACTGCACTTTGTGCAGTCCCACGGGTCGAGGGAAGATCTCTGTGTCGGAAAACAGTAGAGCGCGTGCCTGGCCGCGATCACCGCACGCGCGCAGGATGTCATCCAACCCCCACACTCCCAGGTGCCTGAAGCGGTTGTACAAGGAGCGTCCCGTGTCGACCACGGTGGCGTCGAAGCGGGAGCAGGCGATCACAGCGGAAACGGACTGGTTCTTGTCCGAGCTGGCGTACCAGAGGATCCGAGCCGGGACCTTCTCGCCTCGGGAGCGCGCGGCTCGGTAGTAGACGTGCTCGCGGCTGATGCCCAGGTGATCGTCTCGGGGAATGAGCGCGCTAGGGACGCCGAAGAGATCGCTGGACCACATGGGTTGGATCGGAACGAGGAAGCACGGCAGCTGAGAATCAGTGATCTTCGCGGGCCACCAGGCGCGCTCAAGTGCGGCAGCGGCCGCTGACGGCATGGCGGCTGGTACGGCTGGTATCTGAAGACCGATGAGGGCGGCTGTGGACTGTGCCTGCTCGTCCACTGTCTGGGCGTCCGCGCAGATGTCCAGGACAAGCGTGACCAGCGCCCCGTCGTGCTCTCGAAAGCCGTCCTCGCTGGCTGCGATGCGTACGGCTGGTTGGAGGCGTCTGTCGGTGAGAGACAGCAGGCGAACGCCCGAGCGGCGGCAGTGATCACGCAACCGAAAGAGAATCTGACGGGCCAGCGTTTGGTGCATGGGGTGGCAGTCAAGTACCCGGAGCAGCGGCACGACCAACTGGCCGTCACGTACTCCGTAGCTGTAGATGGCCGCGACAGTGCCTTCGGCGTCAATTACCTGCTGGCGGACCCACCGGGCCGGATGCGCCGCGAGTCGACGGAGCTCCGCGACGAAGTCATTCCGGCGCTCTCCGGCTGCCTTGTTGAGGAAGGCGAGCTGCCCTTGCTCCTGCCCAGCAGGAACAGCCTGGACCGTGAGTGACGTGCCGAGAAGATCGCCCGGCTGGTAGACCTGTGCTCAGAGTTGACCGCCACGGGATGCCTTGACGAGGACGACGTCACCCGGGCGGAGGATGGATTCGACGTAGGCGGAAGCGGTGGCGTTGTCGCCTACCAGCGCAATGTCCGGAACGCCCGCAGCGCCTGCGGAGAGGGCTAGTTGCTTGGCGAGGTCTCCGCCGACTGCCACGACGAGATCGACGCCGTTTTCGGCCACCATGCGCCCCACTTCGCGGTGCGCTTCGATGGCCTCGTCTCCCAGTTCCAGCATCTCTCCGAGTACGGCGATCCTCCGGCCGCCTGCGGCCTCGGTCGTGTCGCCGTCTGCCTCGGTCATCAGGACTCTCCGTTGATCAGGGGCGCGAAGGTGATTGCGCGGCCGGTGTAGGAACGGGACACGCGGCTGAGCGGCACTCGGTCGTGCGTCTGACCCCAGGCCGACGGGTCTCGGAAGTGGACCGTCGGGTCGGGACCGTCCTCGTAGCCGCGAAGGATGACGAGATGGCCGCCCGTGCGGCCGTCGTCGGGGAACTGCTCGGTGACTGACACGATCACCGGTGCTTTGTCGAGTTGGGTGAGAAGGTCTTCGACGGGTACGGGTTCTGCGGCCGAGGGGACTCCGAGGTCGGTCGCCAGGCTCGCGATCCCCGCGTGGAGTGCTCCACGCGGGGTCAGAACCTCATGTTTGACGGCGAGTTTCAGGAGTTCCGTGACCGTGGGTGCTCCGCGCCCGTAGGCGAGCAGGATCATTCTCAGTGATGCGAGGCCACAGGCCCGGTTGGACCATTCGATCCTGTCTCCTAGTGCCCATCCTCCGTGTTGATCCCACTCGGCAGGGTCGATGAGCTGACGGCACATGGGGACATCGTGGACGCGCTGCACAGCGGCGGGCTCCTACGGCGAGACGGCAGCCTCCCGGGCCCGTGTGGTGCCGGCGAACGCGGGAGTGGGCAGGGGAACATCGTATGGCGGGCGGGCCAGCGCCTCGTGCAGCATCGCCAACACGACGTCCGTGTGCGTGAGCCCGACCATCGCGGCCCCCACCACGAAGTTGCTGTCACGGGACATACCCGGCGTGCTGTTGACCTCCAGCACGTACGGCTCGCCGTCCGCGGTGACGATGAAGTCGATGCGCGCTGATCCGCGCAGCCCGAGGCCCTCCCACA
Source organism: Streptomyces jeddahensis (assembly GCF_001642995.1). GTDB lineage: Bacteria > Actinomycetota > Actinomycetes > Streptomycetales > Streptomycetaceae > Streptomyces > Streptomyces jeddahensis. The sequence goes on along the minus strand of NZ_LOHS01000019.1, from coordinate 27,499 downwards.
GCGTCCGAGCATCCCCGGTGATCTTGTCCAGCACATCGAGCTCCAACTCGGCGGCGCGCACGGTCACGGTGCCCCTGGAGTTCTCGTCGAGCTTCGTGTCGGCGTCGTAGAAGTCGGCTTCGGCAGCCTCGGTGGCCAGCGGCGGGAAGATGACCACTGAGCCGCCCGGCAGCTCCAGCAGCCCCACCGTCATCGGCGTGCCCGTCACGTACTCCTCGACGAGCACGGCGTCGCCCTCGTCGCCGGCAGCGTCCGCCAGAGCGCCAGGCAGGTCCGCCGGATCGCGTACGAGGCTCATGCCCACGCTGGATCCGCCGAACGGCGGCTTGACCATCAAGGGGTGCCCGTTCCAGGTCACCGGGCCACCGGCCCAGACGTGCCAGCCGGGCGTAGGGACGCCGAGGGCGAGCATCACCCGCTTGCAGAGGATCTTGTCGGCAGCCACCGCGGATGCCCCGACTCCGCTGCCGCAGTAGGGAACGCGCAGGTAGTCGAGCAGCCCCTGCATCCGGCCGTCCTCGCCGTACGGGCCGTGCAAGTTGGAGAGGACCACGTCGTACTCGACCAGTTCCATGATGAAGTCGGGCTCGCAAGGGTTCAGTACCTTCCAGCGGGCGCCGATCTCTTCCAATGCCTCGGCCAGGGCGGTGACAGAGCGCTGTTCGATGGGGCACTTCGAGTGGTAGAGCCTGTCTTCGGCGGAGACGGGACCGTAGATGAGGGCGACGCCGAGGTCCTGGCGGCCATGCCCCCACTCTCGAAGCTGCCCGGCGGCCTTCTGCACCGCGAGGTCCGAGCTGGGGTTGAGGAAGAGAGTCATGCGAGTACTCCTTCGAAGGTGTTGGTGACCGGGCCGCCGACCCAGTGAGTTCGGTTCGGCCGGTCGTCGTGCGGCCGGACGGTGAGCGGCTGACCGGCGCGGTTGTGGACTGTGACGGGGCGTCGCGCCACCAGTCCGCGCATGGTGGCGACGACAACGGCTGCGACTGCCCCGCTTCCGCACGACAGGGTTTCCGCCTCGACGCCGCGTTCGTAGGTGCGGACCTTCAGCGCCTGGTGGCCGGCGGACTGGACGAAGTTGACGTTCGTCCCCAGTGGGGCAAGGTCGGCGTGGTGGCGGATGAGGCGCCCGACCAGGACTGCGTCGATGGCGTCTACGTCGTCCACGATGGCCACGACGTGTTCCGTGCCGGTGTGGGCGCTGTCGAACCAAGTCGGCCGACCGTTGATGACGGTCTGTAAACGCCGGGGGAGAACTGCGCCCACCTCGGCTGTGACCCACACGGAGTCGTCGGACACGATCGCCTCGTGCTCCACGCCGGCCATACGGAGCCTCATCTGCTGGAAGCCGTGATCACGGTGAGCGGCCCAGGCGGAGCACCGCAGGGCATTGCCGCACATGGTGGCGATCGAGCCGTCAGCGTTGAAGCAGGTGACTTCGAGGAGGGCGGGGCTGGTGCTGATCGCGGCCACTCCTTGTCGCCTTCCGGGGCGAAGTCGGACAGCAGGACGAAGTCGTTTCCGGCGCCATGGATCTTGCGAAAGCGCATGGCAAAGCTCCTCGCATGGTGAGGTGAGAGTGACGATGCGACGCCTGAACCGGGCGCGGTCAGCGGAAGTCGATGGGCCGGTATGTGATCCGGGCTTCTCGCATGATCCAGGGCTCCCGCCCGGCAAAGATCAGTACGCGGTGGGCTGCGGTGCCGGCCGAGCGCATGTCCCGGACTCGCTGGTACGCGCCGGCGAGGTAGATGAAGTCACCGATGCGGACATCGCTCGGTGGCCGGTTGCTGCCTACGGTTCCGCGAGGCGGAGGCGGTATGGAGGGCGGCTCCTTGATCCTGCGCTCGTACATCAGCCCCTCCATATGCCGAGCAGGAGCGAGCCGCCGAGTGCGAGGAGGCTTACCGCGTAGGCGATTTGTTCGTGGCGAGGGCTCATCGGTTTCCGATCAGGTGACGCTCCAGGCGACTGCGGACCGACGGGATGCCTATCTCGGTGAGGGGCACCCAGGCCGCTGCGCCCGTTTCGATCATTGAAGGGAAGACCGCGCCCGAGTGGGCCCGGAAGAGGTAGCGGATGCCGACCCTGAGGCGGGGCCCGTATGTGTGCTGCCCCGGCCGGGTCACGTCTACCAGGAAGGGCCCCTCTGCGCCGGGCTGCGTCCATACGTCCCGGATGCCGGCTTCCTCTGCCAGCAGGCGCAGGGCCGCCTCGCTGAGGGAGTCGTCCGCGTCCTCTGGCTCCGCTTCCGCGAGGGCATAGCCTCCCTCGTGCCGCAGGCACAGGACGCGATGGCGCTCGTCGAGGACGACGGCTCCCGTCACCACGACGGGGCAGCGACGGCCGTGGGTGCAGGCGCGGCGCTGCGAGTGGTCGCGGGCCGCGTCGTAGACCGGCAGCAGCGCCATCCTGTCGGCAGGGTGCTCGTGGAGGTAATGGGAGAGTTCCCGAACGATCTGGTCGTCCCTGACGCTCACGGGGCATCCAGCCCGTTCCGCTCGGCATAGACCCACAGCAGCCGCCGAGTCAGAAGGGCGACATCGCGGAGATACAGGTAGGTACCGAAGGTAGGCGTCTGGGTGGTCCGCCGGTTCGTGAGGTCGACCAACCTGGTTCCCTCGCGTAGGAGCTGCCGCACCTCGCTGTCATAGCCGGCGCCCAAGTCCTCGCGGAGCAACCGATTCAAGTGACCGGCGATGGTCGGCAGCTGCCTGTCCATCGCCTCGCGGGTCGTGGTGCCCATTTCCAGGCCGAGGACGGAATTTGTCTGCGAGGAGATCGCCTCTACGTCGATGGGCGCCTCGTCGCCTTCAGTATCCTCGGCCGTCTCGAACGTCTTGCCCGTACTTGCCAAAGTCATCACTGGCCCCTCCGGAGCACGCTTTCAGCCGTGCCTATAAAGCTAGGAAGGGAGTTGGGTGGGGCTCCACGAGTGTGCCGGAACTTGCCGGGCATTCACCCTAGAGATTCGATGGCAGCGGTGATGAGTTCACGCGCTGCAGGGCCGTAGACGGCAAGTTCGGCCAGCTCGGTGAACGTCTTGGCATACATGGCAAGTTCGTGCTTCTGGACGACGGTGAGATGTGCCGAGATCAACTCTACGTTCACCAAATCGTCGTCGTAGAGGAAGAATCCCTCGACGGGCCAGAGGCCAGAGCGGTCGGCGTCCTGGGGGATGATGCCGATGCTCACCGACGGGAGCGCCATGACGCCGAGGAGATAGCCGAGTTGGCCAGCCATCACGTCGGTGCCGCCGATGCGGTACCGCAGAACGCTTTCTTCCAGGAGGATGGCGAACTTGTGGTTCCCGTAGACGACCTGTTGCTTTTCCACGCGCACCTTGACGGCAGCCGGCACATCGTCGATGAGTCCTCGGCGGTCACGAATGGAGGTCAGAAGCGCGGTGATGTACGAGGCCGTCTGGACGGGGCCGGGGATGAGCCACGGCGAGTAAATACGAAAGCGCTCGGTGCGCTCCCACAGGGGAACGACGGACTCCTGCGCCCACTTGAGCCCATGGCGCTCCATCTTGCGCCACTCGACATACATGCCCTCAATTCCGCGGGCTGTCGAGACGAGGTCCTCTGCCTCACTCTCCGCGCCGCACGCGGAACACCAGTCGCGAAGGTCGCGCTCTGAGGGCGCGCGGGCGCCGCTCTCGAAGCGCGAAGCCTTCGACTCATGCCAACCCAGGCTGTGGGCCAGTGCTCGCTTGGTGAGTCCGGCTGCTTTCCGGATCTCGGCGAGGCGTTGCCCGAGCGCCTTGCGGGCTTCATGGACGCTCGAAGAGGGTGATGTCATGTCGGTGCGAGGATGCTGTTCGAGCTATCAGGCCAGCTCGAACTGTGCGTGAGGTGTCGCCCGCTTCCACACGGCATCGAAGGCAGATTCGCAGAGCTTCGCCACCTCAGCGTCCTCTGTGAGTTCCACCTCCATGTTCTCGCCCTCGCCGTCGAAGTGGTTGACGAGGACGAGGCTGGAGTCGAACAGCCAGAAGTCGTTGCCCGGCAGCGCGATATCGGTCGCGTTGCGGCGCGAGAGCCAACGCACCTCTTCGCCGGCAGCGATGTTCAACCCATCGGTCACGGCGTACTCGAAGCGGATGTACTCGCTGACCGGTGTCGACATGACGCGGGCGCGACGAACCTCGACGCCTCGCGCGGTCGCCTCCGTGACGATGGCGTGCCAGTCAGCCCAGCGCTCGGCGGGATCGAGGACCACACCGGCCTTCCAGTCGATGAAGGCCGGGTCCGACTTCATGTAGGCGTCGCGCATCTCCAGATGGACAGCCGTCCTCTGGCAGTCGCGGAACAGCTCCTCAAACGTCGGGGGCCTCGTCATCCTTCATCACCTCCAGGAAGAACTGCACCATGCGCCGAGGGATTTCCACCACCGACTCGTGGCCGGGGATGTCCATTTGTCCGAGACGCTCGGCGTCCTCCACCTTCCATCCCTGCACGAGGTAGCTGTCCTTCTCCTCGTCGAGGTAGATGGTGGGCGAGCCGCCACTGGGACTCTCCGGGTCCTTGCCGAGCTTGCGCAGGGCCATGATGTCCTCCTCGGATGCCGGTAACGATCTCTGTGCCAGAGCTTGCCCCCGACTGAGCCCTCAAGCCAGGAACTTGCCGAAACTTGCCAGGACTTCGTGCGACGACCCGAGTGGAGAAAAGTGGTCGACGGAGCAGGGCCAGTGGATGCGGTCCACGTCGACGGAACACCAGTTCGCCGGAGGCAGACCGCATGCTGCCGGCTCGGCGCTCACGGATCAGCGCCCGCCGGGTCAAATGCCCCCTCTCCCGCTACTCCCGGTACAACTTGCTGGTGCTGAGGTGGGGGTGTTGATCTCCGTTTGGGCGCCACGGCGCCCGTCCCGGCGTACGCCGACACGAAAACTGCCGGATAGCGGGCGGGGATCCGGGCGTCCGCGAGTTCCAGTGCCGTGACGGGCTCGGGCGGCGGTTCCTCGGCTGTGACGCGGGGGTCGATGCCGCGGCTGGCCAGGATGGTGTTGAGCCGGTTGGCGAGCGGACCGACCTGGCGAGGCTCTCGGGTGAGGGTGGCGGTCAGAGGTCACCTCCGTAGGCGGCGTCGATGTCGCTGGGGTTCGTCCACGGCGTGTGGCCGACCGGCACGGGCGCGGCGTTCATGGCCTCGTGGACGAGACTCGGCAAGGTGCTGGGATGCAGGCCCTTGGCCCGGTGGCGTTCGAGTCCGGCCCGGATGTGGGCGGGGGCGATGCCCTCGTCGAGCATCTTGCGCACTTCCCGGCCGAGATGGTCCAGGACGCCGGCTGGTGGGCGGTGGGCGCAGGCAGCGACGTACTCGGCGATCAGCTGGCGGGCCGAGACGGTGTCGCGTGTGCGGGCGCTCGCGCCCCCCGAAGGGGTACTTCCTAGGTCCATGATCCTAGGTCCTAGATCCGTACCGTGAGGTTTCACCTGCGGCTCCGGGCGTCCTCCGTGAGCCCTCATGGAGGGCTCCGTGAACCCGTCCTGACCTGCGGATTCGTTATCGGTGCCAGGATTCGGTGCGGGCTCGCGCATCTCGCGTGCGTTTGTACGGAGGGCTGCGTGAGGCGGCACGGAGGGCTCCGTGAAGCCGACCCCCGTGGGGCTTGGCGTGGCTCCGGCGGCCGGGGTGTCGTGGTGCGGGCAGGCGGGGAGGCGGCTCTTGCTGGGCCGGTTGATCTTCTGGTGTCGGCTCCAGGTGACGATGTGTAGGTACCGCTTGTCGTCCAGCCCCGTGTAGCGGCAGATCAGTCCGGCGTCGGCGAGCTGGGCGAGGTCCGTCTCGACGTCCGAGGGCCCGTGTTCTGGGCGCAGTACCCACAGTTGTCCCGCGATGATCGCGGCGTGGTCGCGGTGGCGGCCCTGGTCGTCGGCCTGGGTGAGCAGGCCGATGAAGGTGCGCTCGGCGGTCAGGGAGACGGCGGCCAGGGACTCGGAGACGAAGGCTTCGGGCTTGATGGTGCGGATTCGGGCCAAGAGGGGCGGTTCCTCACTCGGTTGCAGGTGGGCGGGGAACCCACGGCTCACCGTCGTCGTGGCGGTACGGGCATCAGGGGTGGGGGAGTTGACCGGCCGACGGCGCGTGGCGCACTGGTGGCCGCTCGCGCTTTCCGGGGGTGCCGTCAACACATAGCCACACCCGGGCCGCGCAAGTCCAGCCCTATCCCGCGACATCTCTCACGGCAGAAAGGGTGCCGAGAGAAGGCGGTAGAAGGCGGTCCCAAAACTTTAGGGCACGATCGCCGGTTGACGAAATAGTCGATTGATGTGCCGGTTTTCGGTACTTCCCGCCCCTGCGCAACCGCTTCGCGGCGAACCGCGCGAGCGCAATATAGACGACGATCGCCGGTTAGCGAAACCGGCGATTCTCTGGATAGTTGTGGTGCCAATCGAGGTGCTGACCCTGCCCACGGATCCACGCCGCTATCGACTGGCAACTCCACAGTCCGCCTGCCTTTCGCACCGACCCGGCGCAAATGCAGGACAGCCCCGCCCCCTGCCCAAGGAACACCGCTTGACGTCTCCGCCCCGCCGCCCCACCGACAAACTCACGGTCGAAGAGTTCTGCGACGACCTCCGCATCTCCAGCTCCACCTTCTACGACTGGCGGAAGAAGGGCACAGCCCCGCGCTGCATACGCATTCCCAACGGCGCTTTGCGCATCCGCCGCAGTGACTACGAGAACTGGCTGACCGACTGCGAGGACCACGCTTGAGCAACCGGTCCTACAAGGTCCGCTTCTACGACACGGAGATCTACAGGGGAAAGCGCAAGACCAGCTACACCGTCCGGTGGTCCGTCAACGGAAGGCGTCACGGCCAGAGTTATGCCACGAGCGCGCTCGCCGAATCCTTCCGCGCAACGCTGCGCGTAGCCGCGAACAACGGTGAACCATTCGACATGGACACCGGCCTGCCGGTCTCACACGCCACCTCCGCTTCTGAGGCCACCAACTACGAATTCGCCCTCCAGTACGTCGACATGAAGTGGCCGCGCATCTCGGCCAACAACCGCAAGAACACCGCCAAGGCCCTCACCAAGGTCACCCTCGCATTGCTCCGCACCGAACTCCCGGACCGCTTCGACCCCATCGACGTACGCCGGGCCCTGCGCGAGTACGCCTTCAACAAGCTCCGACGCGACGAGGCGCCGCCCGAAGTCCGCACCGTCCTGTCGTGGATAGCCCGCAACTCCCTGCCCATGACGGCCTGGGAGGACACCAAACGCGTCGACGCCGTCCTGCAAGCGCTCGACACACTTCTGGACGGCAGCCCGGCCGCCGCCAGCTCCGTCAAGCGCGAGCAGCGGATCCTCAACGTGGCGATGAAGTACGCCGTCCGGCAGAAGATCCTCACCGCCAACCCGCTCCCCAAGGGCAAGGAGGAAGGCGCCGCCCCCAAGGTGGCCGAGGCCGTCGACAAGCGGTCGCTGCTCAACCCGGGTCAGGTCGCCCGCCTCCTGGCCTGGATCGCCGACCGCCCCCGCACCGGCCACCGCCTCCACGCCTTCTTCGCCACCCTCTACTACGCCGGACTGCGGCCGGAGGAGGCCGTAGCCCTCCGCGTCAGCGCCACCACACTGCCCGCCGAGGGCTGGGGCGAACTGCTCGTCCACACCGCCGAGCCCGAGGTCGGCAGCCAGTGGACCGACGACGGCCGCGTCCACGAGACCCGCGACCTCAAGGGCCGCGCCGAGGGCGACACCCGCCCCGTCCCCGCCCACCCGGCACTCGTCGCTGTCCTCCGCGACCTGATCAAAAGGGACGGCCTCCAGCCGGGCGACCTCTTCTTCCCCGGCGAGAAGGGCGGGCTGCTGGCCGGATCGGTCTTCCGCCGCGCCTGGAACAAGGCTCGCAAGGCGGTCCTGCCAGAGCACGAATACGAGTCACCCGTGGGCAAGCGCGTCTACGACCTGCGCCACACCTGCCTGACCACCTGGCTCAACCACGGCATCCCACCCGCCCAGGTCGCCGAGTGGGCCGGCAACAGCGTCCCCGTCCTGCTCGCCACCTACGCCCGCTGCATCACGGGCCAGCTCGCCGAGCTCCAGCAGCGCATCGAAGGCCCCCAGCGATTGCCCGCAGGGCCGGCCCCGAGCATGCCGGTTCCCAAGCCCGGATCCACGCCCGCACCGCGTCGCCGAGCCTGAACCAGGCGCAGGGACGCGCAGATCTTCGCTCCCGGTGCCGGCGTTCAGTCGGCGATGTCGACGCCGTATCTGCGTGCGAGGGCGTTGAGGCCGCGGTCGTAGCCCTGGCCGACGGCGCGTAGGCGCCAGACCGGGCCTCTGCGGTAGATCTCCGCGAGCAGCATGGTGCGTTCGGTGGTGGCGGCGTCCAGGGTGGCCCGGGCGAGCGGTGCCCCGCTGCTGCCGGGGGCGGCACTGATCTGGATGGCACCGACCGTCCCGAAGGTGGCGGTGCCGTCGATGGCCGCGGCGACGACGACCTTGCGCGTCGCGGGCGGCAGGGAGGCCAGGTTGAGGGCGATGGTCTGCTCCGCGGGGCCGCCGGTCAGTAGCCGCACAGTCCCGGCCGGGCTCTCGGGGGCTCCGTAGAAGATGAAGTCTTCGTCGAAGGTGACCTGTTCGTCCTCGTCGAGGAGGAAGGCGACGACGTCGATCTCGTAGTCGGTCTGCGGGGCCCAGCCGGCGGTGACGTACCATTCCGGCGCGGGTCTGCCGTGCGGCATGGGCAGGTCGATGACACCGCCTCTCGGCATCACGTGCGGCTCCTGAGTCCGGAGGGCTGCCGCGGCCGGGGCGGTGGCGGTCGGAGCGGTGAGCCAGTGGAGGTCGTGCACGGGGAGTTCGAGGGCGGTGATGCGGCTCATGCGCCGGTCGCCCTGCCCTCCCTCCAGGAGTACGACGTCGGTGACGCTGGCGGACAGGTTGATCGCCGCGGACCCGCCCAGCTCGACGATGCGGGCACGTGCTGCCGCGGCATCGGCATGGACACCACCGAGCACCAGTACGCGACGCCCGGCCAGAGGTTTGTCCAACGTGCCGATGGAGGGCTCCGGTCGGCGCGGAGCGGGTACTCCCGCACCGGGGGCGACCCTGGGGAGGGCCGCGGCCTCCGGCACGGGCGCGGCAGAGGCCGTGGTGGGCGCCGACTCCGCGGGGCCGACGACTGGTTCTGGTTCCGGCTCGGCTGCGGGGGCGACAGCGGCGGCGGTCGCCTCATGTGCTGTCCCCGGTCGTACGTCGGCCAGCAGCCGCAGGAAGGTGTGCTCGTTGATGACCGGCACGCCTTCGGCGACTGCGCGTCGGGCCTTTGCCGAACCGGACGCCGGTTCATTGGTGACCAGCACGCTGGTGTGCCGGCTGACGGAGGTCATCATGTTCAGCCCGGCGGCGACCGCCCGCCCGACCAGCTCCGCCCGGGCGTGGGCGGTCTCACCGGTGATCGCGACCTTCATGCCCTGCTGGAGAGGTTCGCCGGGAGGCAGCCGTCCAGGATTGCGGTAGGCGCAGGGAGTCTTCGGTGGCTTCGGCGTGAACTGCGACTCTGCCCGGGGTGGGCAGGTCACCAGCGGCAGGGGCAGATCGAGCCGTGCTGCCTCGCGCAGTGACGCCCGCAGGATCCCGGCCAGCACACGGGTGTCGTCCAGCGCATCGTGCGCGCGCTGCTGGGGGATGCCGTAATGGGCGGCGAGGGTGCCGAGCTTCATGTCGTCCGTCGGCGGATCCACCTGGCGATTCAGAGCCAGGGTGCACAGCCGCTGCGACACCGGCAGCCACATCCGCGCACGGGCGAACTCGTAGGCCAGGAAGTCGTAGTCGAACTGCGCGTTGTGGGCGACCAGGACCCGGTCCTGAAGCATCGCGCCGATCCGCCCGGCGACCTGGTCGAAGGTCGGCGCACCCTGTAACCGCTCGACGGTCAGCCCGTGCACCTCCACCGGTCCCGGATCGCAGCCCGGATTGAGCAGGGTCGAGAACTCCCCGGTCTGCTCGCCGTCCGGCCCGATCGTGATCACCGCGACGGACAGCACGCGATCTCGCCGGGCCATGAGTCCCGACGTCTCCACATCGACCAAGACCCAGTCGTGTGCGTAGTCGGCCATGTCGGGTACATCGAGGGAGGTGGAGACGAGACTCATGGCGGCAAGGATGATCTGATATCCAGCGCTCCTTCAACCTGTATGCCGTTTTGCCCTCATCTATTCGGTTGCGGCGACATGGTCGTCCTGCGGCGACTGCAGAGAGACCGCACCGAAACTTCGGGAAGTTTTCGGGAAGAACACCCGCCGAGGGCCGGACGAAATCGTCTCCAGCCGGACACCCGCCGAGTCCGCCCGAGGGTGCACCCGCACCCGCGAAGCAGCTTCGCCGAGCCCGATAAACGCCCTCTGACCAGCAAAAACGCCCTCCCGATGGGAGGGCGGAGAAAGGGCGCCCCCGGCAGGACTCGAACCTGCGGCCAAGCGCTTAGAAGGCGCCTGCTCTATCCACTGAGCTACGGGGGCCGGGTGGTGGCCGGTGGCCTGGGGCCCTGGGTGGGGCTGATCCGGGACCTTGCCGGGGACAAGGATAGGGCTCCTGGATCCTTGTCTCTCGTGCTTCCCCTCCGCGGTTCGATGTGGAGGTTCAGTGAAGCGGTCCCGATAATCGCAGGCAGGTACGAATCCTGCACCGCTTTTGGCCTCTCACGCCCCGGGTGTTGTGCACTCGTTATGCCTGCGCCCCACTGGCCCCTTCCGTCCCGCGTGTCTGATCGGCGCGCAGAGGCACCCATATGCTTCAGAAAGGCTCCAAAATTGGGCATTCTTCGCATGTGGTGACCTTCGACGTACGGCCTCAGCTGCTCGACGCACTCTCTGTCCTGCGCGACCGTGTCGCCGCCACGCGCTTTCCGCTGCCCGTGGCGGGGGCGGCACGCGCGCGTGCCAACCGGGAGGAACTGCTGCAGCAGCTCGACGATTACCTGGTGCCCCGCCTCAAGGAACCCGAAGCGCCGCTGCTCGCGGTGATCGGCGGCTCCACCGGAGCCGGCAAGTCGACCCTCGTGAACTCCCTCGTGGGGCGCAAGGTCACCGAGGCGGGGGTGCTGCGGCCGACGACGCGTACACCGGTGCTGGTCTGCCATCCGGACGACCAGCACTGGTACACCGGGAAGCGCGTCCTGCCCCACCTCGCGCGCGTGCGGGCGCCGAAGCAGGAGACATGGCGGGGCAGACGGCCGCCCGCCAGACCCGGGGGGCGGGCGCTGCGGATCGAGACCGTCGACACCCTGCCGCCCGGCCTCGCGCTCCTCGACGCGCCCGACATCGACTCGCTCGTGGCCGAGAACCGGCTCCTCGCCGCCGAGCTGATCTGCGCCGCCGACGTGTGGGTCATGGTCACCACCGCCGCCCGGTACGCCGACGCCGTGCCCTGGCATCTGCTGCGTACCGCCAAGGAGCACAACGTGACGCTCGTCACCGTGCTCGACCGGGTGCCGCACCAGGTCGCCACAGAGGTGTCACGGCAGTACGCGGCGCTGCTCACGAAGGCGGGGCTCGGCGACGCGCCCCGGTTCACCGTGCCCGAGCTGCCCGAGTCCGCGGAGAGCGGCGGGCTGCTGCCCGGGACCGCCGTGGCGCCGCTGCGGGCCTGGCTGACCCATCGCGCACACGACATGGGAGCCCGCCGCCAGGCCATCGTCCGTACCGCCAACGGTGTCATGAACTCGCTGCGTGCGCGGACGCCCGAGCTCGCCGGCGCCGTCGCCGCCCAGCACGCGGCCGCACTCCGCCTCACCGCCGCTGTGGAGGAGGCCTACGAAGAAGAGCACGCGCGCGTGCGGGGCCGTCTGCAGGCCGGGGCCGTGCTCGCGGGGGACGCTCTCAAGCGCTGGCGGAGCTATCCGCTGGACTGCAGCCCGGAGGAACTGCTCGACGCGCTCGTCGAGAGCCTGGTGACGCTGCTGCTGAACGCGGTGGCGGCGGCCGACGAGCGCGTCGACGAGGCCTGGCGGCACGAACCCGGCGGTCTCGCTCCGGGGCTGACGGTCCGTGCCCCGGGCCTCGAGAGCGCCGAACACCGCGTCGGCATGGCCGTACGGCGGTGGCGGCGCGTCATCGAGGAGTATGCGGAGGAGGAGGTGCGCGCCCTCGATGCTCCATCGGATGTGCGGGTGCACCCGCGTGGCGGCGCGCCGGACCCGGTGGCGCTTGCCGCTCTGCTCGCCACCGCTCTGCTGGGCGGGCGCCGGGCCCGTTCGGCGGGCGAGAACCTGGCCGAGCGCATCGGGGCCCACGGTGCGCTCCGGCTGCGCGACCGAGGCGGAAACCTGCTCACCAGCTACGTGGACAAGGTGCTCAGGGTCGAGCGCGAACGGCGCCTCGCCCCGCTCGACGCCCTCGGCGTGCACCCCGAACCCCAGGCCGAACTCATCGCCGCGCTGTCCGTCATGCAGAAGGAGAGGTGACCGCGGTGACCGCAGTCACTGACCACAGGGATCACTCCGACCCCACCGGAGGATCGGGCAGGGCTCGCCGCTCGGGCCCGTCCGGCACAACGGGGTCCGGCACATCAGGAGCAGATGGCGGACCCGACTCGAAGGGCGGTGGCTCCCGAGCGGCCGGTGGCGACACCAGGCACGCGCGCGTGGACGACGACGGCGGCCGGGGCGGCGAGCACGCGCGCGGCAGCCTGCGGCCGGACCGGGAGAGCGACGGCACCTGGGACGACGGGCTGATCGCGCGGCGCGTGGCCGAAGCGGGCGAGGCCGGCGAGGCGAAGGGCGGAGCCGGGAGCGACCAGCTCGCCGACGGCGGAGCGGAGCCCCCTCGCGGAGGCGACGCCTCGACGGGTTCGTCCGCGCCGGGCGGCACCCGGTACGACACGGAGCTGCGGCCCCGGCTCGACTCACTGCGCGAGCTCATCGGACTGTCCCGAACCCGGCTCGACAGGAGGACGCTCGCCGAGGCGGGCCGCGTCCTGGACGAGGCCGCCGCCCGGCGCAGACTGTCCGACGAGCACACCGTGGTCGCCATCGCAGGGGCCACCGGCAGCGGAAAGTCGTCGCTGTTCAACGCACTCGCCGGGACGGCCATCTCCGAGGCCGGGGTGCGCAGGCCGACCACCGCGGCGCCCGTGGCGTGCAGCTGGACGGACGGTGCCGCAGGGCTGCTCGACCGGCTCGGCATCCCCATGCGGCTGCGCCGCAGGCCCGCGCAGAGCCCGGACGGGGAGGCGCAGCTGCGCGGCCTGGTCCTGATCGACCTGCCCGACCACGACTCGGCCGTCGCCGCCCACCGCGAACAGGTCGACCGCATCCTCGCGCTCGTCGACGCGGTGATCTGGGTCGTCGACCCCGAGAAGTACGCGGACGCCGTGCTGCACGAGCGCTATCTGCGGCCCCTGGCTGGGCACGCGGAGGTCACCTTCGTCGTGCTCAACCAGGTGGACCGGCTGCCGGGCGACGCCGCCGACCAGGTGCTCGACGATCTGCGGCGGCTGCTCGACGAGGACGGCGTCGCGCTCGGGGAGTACGGCGAGCCGGGCGCGACGGTGCTCGCGCTGTCCGCGCTGACGGGCGAGGGGGTCGGCGAACTGCGCGACGCACTCGACCAGTTCGTGGCGGAACGGGGCGCCCCCGTCCGCCGTATCTCCGCGGACGTGGACGCCGCGGCGGCACGCCTGCGGCCCCTCTACGCGGCGGAGCGGCGCCCCGGGCTCACGGAGTCGGCGCGCCAGGAGTTCACCGACCAGCTCGCCGAGGCGGTGGGCGCCGCGGCTGCCGGGGAGGCCGCGGAGCGGGTCTGGACCCGTAACGCCAACAAGGCGTGCGGCACACCGTGGCTGCGGCTGTGGCGGTGGTACCAGGCCCGGAACGCACCGGTCGCGCTGCGGCCGCGGCCGGGTCCTCCGGCGCCGGTGGACGAGGAGGCCGCGGCACGCCAGCGCGTGGAGCAGGCGGTACGCACGGTGGCGGACAAAGCGGCGCACGGGCTGCCCGCGCCGTGGGCACAGGCCGTGCGCGAGGCCGCCGCACGCGGTGCGCAGGGGTTGCCCGAGGCGCTCGACGAGGTGGCGGTGACCGCCGGAGTGCCTGTGGGGCAACGGCCGCCGCGGCCCGGCTGGTGGCCGCTCGCCGTGCTCGTCCAGGCGTCGATGACCCTCGTCCAGATCATCGGCGGGCTGTGGCTGCTGGCGCAGGTCATCGGGGTCTGCCCGCCCAACCTGGGCGTGCCGGTGCTGCTCATGTCGGTGGGCATCGTGGGCGGCCCGTGCGTCGAGCGGGCCTGCGGTGTGGCAGTACGCGGGCCCGCGCGGCGGTACGGAGCGGAGGCGGAACGGCGCCTCAGGGAGGCGGCCGCCGCCTGCGGCAGGGCTCGCGTGCTGGATCCGGTGGCGGCGGAGCTGCTGCGGTACCAGGAGGTGCGCGAGAAGTACGTGGAGGTGATCGGGGTCGGGCGGTCCGGAGGGGTGACGAAGTTGTCCACAACCAGCGGGTAACCCACAGGTCTCGGCGAGCCCGGTCCGGCGGAGGCACTCTGACGGGGAGTCGGACACGCACAGGGAGGGGTTCGGAGATGAACGAGACCATGGTGACCGTCGTGGGGAACGTGGCGACGACGCCGGTGGAGCGCGAGCTGCCGACGGGGTCGGTGGCGCGCTTCCGGCTGGCAGTGACCGCACGCCACCGGGACCGTGTGAAGGAGGCATGGGTCGACGGGCACACCAACTTCTTCACGGTGTGCGCCTGGCGGTCGCTCGCCGCCAATGTGATGGCGTCCGTGAACATCGGCGACCCCGTCATCGTGCAGGGCAGGCTCAAGGTGCGGCAGGAGGAGCGGGGCGGACAGCAATGGATGTCGGCTGACATCGACGCGCTGGCGATCGGCCATGACATGTCGCGCGGGACCTCGGCGTTCCGCCGGGCCATGAAACGCGAGGCGGTGCAGGCGGCCTACGGGATGGCGCCGGGAATTCAGGGGGCGTCGCAGGGGGAGCGGAGTCCGGCAGGGGGCATGGAGGAGCCACCACCCTTCGGCGCGGGCACCGGTGTGCCGCCCGCGCCCGCGCCCGCGCCCGCGTCCGCGTCCGAGCCCGAGCCCGAGCCGGTCTTCGAAGCGGGGAGCCAACTGGCCCCGCAGGCAGCATATGTGACGTAGGGTCACGTACTCGTAGCCGCAGCTCGCACCACGGCGCGTGGAGCCGACCCGGTCGGCGATAACGATTCCGAGTCGGATCGGTTATCCGATGACATGACTGGGGATCATGGTGCGCCGCGTTCATAGGATGCCCGGCATAGCCCACGGGGCAATTGATTCTGCCGGCGGGACCACCCCCCCCATGTCAACGGGTCCCGCCTGAAGGGGAATTCTGTGTTTTCTGCGTTCTCTGTCCACAGGCGGGGTCTGGTCCGCCTCGCCACCGCGGCCCTCGCGCCGGGGCTCGTCGCCGCCGGCGCGATCGTCGCGGCGGCCCCGGCCGTCGCGGACGACGTCCCGCAGCACCAGGGCGGTGCGACCGCCACGCTGACCGGGCTGAAGATCCACGGCGAGGCAGTCGTCCACGGAAGCGGCGAAGAGCAGGAAGAACAGCGCGTCCCCGCGGGCCTCTTCGAGATGTCCGTCGACGGCGGCGGCACTTTGCAGACGTACTGCATAGACATCCAGAACCCCACGCAGAAGGACGCCAGGTACCAGGAGACTCCCTGGAGCGGCACATCGCTCGGCGGCAACCCGGACGCGGGCAGGATCCGCTGGATCCTGCAGAACTCCTACCCGCAGGTCAACGACCTCGCCGAGCTGGCCAGGAAGGCGGGGGCGCGGGGCCTCAGCGAGCAGGACGCGGCGGCGGGCACGCAGGTCGCGATCTGGCGGTACTCGGACGACGCGGACGTCGAGGCGGTCGACCCTGACGCCGAGAAGCTGGCGGACTATCTGCAGAAGAGCGCGCGGAATCTCGCGGAGCCGAAGGCCTCGCTGACCCTCGACCCGCCCGCCGTCTCCGGGCACCCCGGGGAGAGGCTCGGCCCGGTCACCGTGCGGACCAACGCCGGCCGGGTCAGTGTGACGCCGCCGGCAGACTCCGCGACGAGCGGCGTGAAGGCCGTCGACAAGAACGGCAAATCCGTCACGACGGCGTCCGACAGCACCCAGCTGTACTTCGAGGTCCCCGAGGGCGCTCCCGACGGCTCGGCCGAGCTGCAGCTGCAGGCGTCGACCACCGTGCCGGTCGGCCGTGCCTTCGCCTCCGAGACCCGCAGCCAGACCCAGATCCTCGCGGGCTCCAGCGAGTCGGCGGTCGCCGCCACGGCGACCGCCGACTGGGCGACGACAGGTGCGATACCGGCGGTCTCGGCCGAGAAGAACTGCGCGAAGAGCGGCGTGGACATCACCGTGAGCAACGAGGGCGACGAGGCCTACACCTTCGAGCTGATGGGGCTCGAGCACACCATCCCGGCCGGGCAGTCGCAGACGGTGACCATACCGCTGCAGGAAGACCAGGCGTACGACTTCACGATCAAGGGGCTGAACGGCCTCGACAAGCGGATCAAGGGCGTACTCGACTGCCAGACCGAGAGCGCCGGGGGTGGTGACACGGTGCAGATGGTCTCCACGCCCAGTCCGGCGTCGGCCGGGGGCACTTCCGGCGGCACTGACCTCGCTGAGACCGGGAGCTCCAGCGCCACACCGTGGATCGCGGGGACAGCGGTGGCCCTGGTCGTGGTCGGCGGCGCGGCGGTGTTCCTGGTGCGGAAGAAGAAGACGCCGACCGAGGACTGATCGACGCGCGAACCGAGGGCGGATCCAGCCCGACGTGCTGTGAGGGCGGGGCAACCCTGGGTGACTTCGGGCCTCCTGGGCTGCGTGGAGGCCCGGCGTGGCTCCGCGGCGCCGGGGGCGCCGGTGGCATCACCCGCCCGCCCCGGCGTATCCCGTTTTCGTCGAGCGACGGCAGTACGGCAAGATGGGTGTATCTGCCCACTCCCAGATTCAGATGCCGGACGGTTTCTCTTGGCTGAGTTCATTTACACCATGCGCAAGGCGCGCAAGGCGCACGGCGACAAGGTGATCCTCGACGACGTCACCCTGAGCTTCCTGCCGGGCGCGAAGATCGGCGTGGTCGGACCGAACGGCGCCGGTAAGTCGACGGTGCTGAAGATCATGGCGGGTCTGGAGCAGCCGTCGAACGGTGACGCCTTCCTGACCCCTGGTTACAGCGTCGGCATCCTGCTGCAGGAGCCCCCGCTGAACGAGGAGAAGACCGTCCTGGAGAACGTCCAGGACGGTGTCGCCGAGATCAAGGGCAAGCTCGACCGGTTCAACGAGATCGCCGAGCAGATGGCGACCGAGTACACCGACGAGCTGATGGAGGAGATGGGCAAGCTCCAGGAGGACCTCGACCACGCCAACGCGTGGGACCTGGACTCCCAGCTGGAGCAGGCCATGGACGCCCTGGGCTGTCCGCCCGGCGACTGGCCGGTCACCAACCTCTCCGGTGGTGAGAAGCGCCGCGTCGCCCTCTGCAAGCTGCTGCTCGAGCAGCCCGACCTGCTGCTCCTCGACGAGCCCACCAACCACCTCGACGCCGAGTCGGTGAACTGGCTGGAGCAGCACCTCGCCAAGTACCCGGGCACCGTCGTCGCCGTCACCCACGACCGGTACTTCCTCGACAACGTCGCCGGATGGATCTGCGAGGTCGACCGTGGCCGTCTCCACGGCTACGAGGGCAACTACTCCATGTACCTGGAGACCAAGGCCGCCCGTCTGAAGGTCGAGGGCCAGAAGGACGCGAAGCGCCAGAAGCGGCTCAAGGAAGAGCTCGAGTGGGTCCGCTCCAACGCCAAGGGGCGGCAGGCCAAGTCCAAGGCGCGTCTCGCGCGGTACGAGGAGATGGCCGCCGAGGCGGAGAAGATGCGGAAGCTGGACTTCGAGGAGATCCAGATCCCGCCGGGCCCGCGTCTGGGCAACGTCGTCGTCGAGGTCAACAACCTCAGCAAGGCCTTCGGGGACAAGGTCCTCATCGACGACCTCAGCTTCACGCTGCCGCGCAACGGCATCGTCGGCGTGATCGGCCCGAACGGCGCCGGCAAGACCACGCTGTTCAAGATGATCCAGGGCATCGAGGAGCCGGACTCCGGTTCGATCAAGGTCGGCGAGACCGTCAAGATCTCGTACGTCGACCAGACCCGCGCCAACATCGACCCGAAGAAGACGCTGTGGGCCGTCGTCTCGGACGAGCTGGACTACATCAACGTCGGCCAGGTCGAGATGCCGTCCCGGGCGTACGTGTCCGCGTTCGGCTTCAAGGGCCCGGACCAGCAGAAGCCAGCCGGGGTGCTCTCCGGTGGTGAGCGCAACCGCCTCAACCTGGCGCTCACCCTCAAGCAGGGCGGCAACCTGCTGCTCCTCGACGAGCCGACCAACGACCTCGACGTCGAGACTCTGTCCTCGCTGGAGAACGCGCTGCTCGAGTTCCCGGGCTGCGCGGTCGTCGTCTCCCACGACCGGTGGTTCCTGGACCGCGTGGCGACGCACATCCTCGCCTACGAGGGCAACTCGAAGTGGTTCTGGTTCGAGGGCAACTTCGAGTCGTACGAGAAGAACAAGATCGAGCGGCTCGGCCCGGACGCCGCCCGTCCGCACCGCGCCACCTACAAGAAGCTGACGCGAGGCTGAGGCGCCGGTGGCCCGTCACATCTACAGCTGCCCCCTGCGCTGGTCGGACATGGACGCCTTCGGGCACGTCAACAACGTGGTCTTCCTCCGCTATCTGGAGGAGGCGCGGATCGACTTCATGTTCCGGCTGGCGCCGGGGGACGGCAGTCCCTCCTTCTCGGGCGGCTCCGTCGTGGCGCGCCACGAGATCGACTACGTACGGCCGCTCGTGCACCGGCACGAGCCCGTGACCGTCGAATCGTGGGTGACGAAGATCAGCGCCGCGTCGCTCACCATCGCGTACGAGATCAAGGACCCCGACCAGGTGTACGTGCGGGCGTCGACGGTCGTCGTCCCGTACAACCTCGAGGCACAGCGGCCGCGGCGGATCACCGCCGAGGAGAAGACGTTCCTGCAGCAGTACCTGGAGGGCGAGAAGTCGGAGGCGCTCGCCGCATGACGGCGCCACCGACGCTGCACTTCGCCGACGCCGGGGAGGCGGCGGACCTGGCCGCCTTCCTGGCCCGGCTGATCCACTACGACCGTGCGGCCGCCGTACGCCTCCAGGCGTCCGGGACCACGCTCGCGGTCTTCGGGCAGCCGCCGTCGTTCGAGGTCCTCGCGATCCGCACGGCGCGGCTCACGAAGCCGTACGAGGACGGGGGCGGCTCCACGCTCGACGCCACCGTCTCGGCGGGTGAACTCCTCGAATCCGTCGACGAGAACGCCGGCACCGCCAGGGTGCCTTCGAGCGTCACCGGCCCGCCCTGGGCGGGGCTGCTCCCGCCCCGCGGCGGCTGGCGGCAGGAGCCGGGACTGCCCGCGCCGGACGCCATCCGCTCCACGGTGGCCGGGGCGGTCGCCGAATTCCGCTCCCGCGTCGAGGAGTTGGCGCCCGAGCAGCGCACCCGTGCCGAGCTGGACCGTATCGGCCGCGATATATGGTCGCGGCCGCTGGGCGACACACACCTGCCGGTTCGGGCCGCCCATGCGGCACAGGCACTGGGCTTCCTGCGTCCCGTCCGCGCCACCGCGAACGCCACGGCCAGGGCAGCGGCAGCGCCCGGCGAGGCGCAGCAGTTGGCGCTGCTCTCGTCGGGCGCATGGCTCAGGCTGCGTACGCCGTACGGGTCGATCGCGGTGCGCAGGGCGGGGCTCGGGGCGCTCAGCGTCAGCGTGCGCTGACGCTCCGCTGGGGGTGCCGATGTGGGGCTCCGCCGCGGGGCCGCGATGGCCGTCGCAGCCCCGCGGCGCCGCGATGGCCGTTGGTTCGGTGCGGCGCCGTCGTGGCTGGTCGCGCAGTTCCCCGCGCCCCTTCGCGGCCGCAGGTCGATTCTCGCGTCCGTTGGCCGCCCCGCGTCCTACACCGCGGCCAGAGCGCCGCGGTGAGGCCGAAACCGATCAGGCCCATCGTCGTGGTGAGCACGGTCCAGGTGCGCAGGCCGCTGGCCACGTCGAGGCGGCGGCGACGACGGCGGCGGATCAGCCCGCTGTGTTCACCATCGAGGCCGCCGCGTACGTGAGGTAGTTCCACAGCGTGCGCTCGTGTTCCTCGGAGAGGCCCAGCTCGTCGACGGCGACGCGCATGTGCTTCAGCCATGCGTCGTGCGCCGCGCGGTCCACGGTGAAGGGGGCGTGGCGCATGCGCAGCCGCGGGTGGCCGCGGCGCTGGCTGTACGTCGTCGGCCCGCCCCAGTACTGCATCAGGAACAGGGCGAGGCGCTCCTCGGCCGGGCCCAGGTCCTCCTCCGGATACATGGGGCGCAGGATCGGGTCCTCGGCGACACCCTCGTAGAAGCGGTGCACCAGACGCCGGAAGGTCTCCTCGCCGCCGACCTGCTCGTAGAAGGACTGCTCCTGAAGCGTGCCGCGCGGAATCTCGGTCACGTCGGTTGGCCTCGCAATGGGTCTCGTCTCGGGTACGCCCCCTGGCGTCGGTCGGCCGGGGGTCCGGGGCTCTCCCCGGAATTGCAGCACGTGTCCCATGGTCTCAGACACCCCGGCGGAGGACGGAGGGCTTAGGACCCGGCCGGCACCCGTACGTTCGAGGACGCGCCCATGGGTGAGGCCCATCAGTGAGCTGCCTCGCCTCCGCGGGCGTACCGCAGGACAGTGGGTGTATGGCCCTGAGCCCGCCGGTGAACGAGGATCCCGCTGCCGCGGCGACCGCGGCACGGGCCGCACTCGTGCGCGAGATCGAGGCGACCGGCGCCTGGGACGACGACCCGGTCTGGCGGAGGGGGTTCGCGGAGGTCCCGCGGCATCTGTTCGTGCCGTACTACTTCGTGGGCGCCCCCGAGACCGCGCGCGGCTATGAGCGGCTGTGGGGCGAGGACCCCGATCCCAAGCGCCGCGCCCGCTGGCTGAGGGGCGCCTACGAGGACGGGCCGCTGGCCACGCGGGTACGCGACGGCCGGCTCGTGTCGTCCAGCAGCCAGCCGTCGCTGATGGCGAAAATGCTGGTCGAGCTGGGGATACGGGACGGCGACACGGTCCTGGAGATCGGCGCGGGCACCGGCTACAACGCGGCGCTGCTGGCCCACCGGCTCGGCGACGACCACGTCACGACGATCGATCTCGACCCGGAGATCACGGAGTCCGCGCGCCGGCATCTCGCGGCCGTCGGCTACCACCCGGTGGTCGTCACCGGCGACGGGGCGCGCGGCTGCCCCGAGCGCGCCCCCTTCGACCGGATCATCGCCACCTGCACCGTGGTGTCGGTGCCGCGCCCGTGGATCGCCCAGTGCCGTCCGGGCGCCCGCATCCTCGCGCCGCTCGCGACGGGGCTGGTCGCGCTCGACGTGCAGGACACCGGGCATGCCGAGGGACGCTTCCTGCACACACCCGCGTACTTCGTGCCGCTGCGCGGTACGGGCCGGGAGGAGCACGACGCACGGCAACTGGGCGGGCTGCCGCGCAGGGCCCTGCACAACGAGATGTTCCGGTTCCTGCTGGCCCTGTCCGCGGGCAGCCTCGATCCGATGGAGGCGCTCGCCCTGTGGCAGCGGGAGCGGCCAGGGCGCGAACGGTTCGGGATCACGGTCAGCGGCGACCATGAATGGGCCTGGCTGGACGACCCCGAAGGCCCGTACGCCTGGCCCCTTCCGGACTGAAGCCGACCGCGGGTACGGGTCCTCGGGCCTTCGCTGCCCATCCCTCCCCCGGCGGCTGCTCCGTCGCCTGTCCTTCCGTCGCCCGCCGCTGCGCAGTCGCCCGCCCTGCGCAGTCCGACTGGCTAACCGCGCCTGATCGTGATCGTCGTCCACGCGCCCACATGCACCCGGTCGCCGTCCCGCAGCGGTACGGGGACGAAGGGCTGGATGGGCTCCTCGGCGCCGTTGACCGTGGTGCCGTTGGTCGAGTTCTGGTCGACGATCGCCCAGGAGCCGTCGGGCTGCTGGACCAGCACCGCGTGCTGGTGCGAGACGCCCGGGTCCTCCGGCGGCACCGACAGGTCGATGTCGGGGGTGTCGCCGGTGGAGTGGCGGCGGCGGCCGATGGTGATCTGGTTGCCGACGAGCTGACGCTGCTGCTCCGGCGAGTACGCGGGCAGGTTCAGCCCCGCGGCCTCCGGGCCCGAGCGCTGCATCATCGCCATGAAGTACTCGCGGTCGGGGCCGATGGTCGCGGTCCAGGTGGCGGGCGGCGCGTAGCCACCCGGCGGCTGGGTCTGTCCCTGCGGCTGCTGGAACGAGGGCGCACCGGGCCCGCCCGCGCCGTTGCCCGGGGCCGACGGCGGGGAGAGCACCCAGTCGCCGTCACCGCCGCCACCGCCGTCACCGAAGGACGGCCCACCGGAGATGCCAGGTCCGCCGGGTGCGCCAGGTCCGCCCGGCCCGCCGGGCCCAGTCGGGGCCGGTGCCTGCGGCTGACCCGTCTCCTGCGGGAACGCGGGCTGGGCCGGTCGGCCAGGCTGCAGGAAGGCCTGCGGAATACCGGGCCCGCCCGGACCCCCGGGCACGCCGGTACCGCCTGAGGTCCCGGGGCCACCGGAACCCCCGGGCGTACTCGGACCCCCGGGTCCGCCAGGGCCACCGGGTCCGCCAGGGCCACCGTGGCCGGGCGGCGGCACCTGCCCCGACTGGTCGTTCCCGAACGGATCGCCACCGAACGGCGGAATCGGTTCAGCGGGCCGGTTCATCTGCGAGGGCCGCGAGCTCTGATACTCGTACGGATCGGGGCCGGGACCCGGCTGCGGCCGGAACTGCAGCCCCGGGTTGGGGCCGCCGGGGCCCGCGCCCACACCTGGACCAGGGCCGGGACCGGGGGCCGGCGGGCGCGGGGCGGCCGGGGTGTACGAGGTCGCCGTGTTCGTCAGGAAGTTCCAGCGGCACTCCTCGCAGAACGGTGCCCCGCCCTCGCGCGGGGTGCGGCACTGCGGGCAGAGCTCCGCGTCGGGCGCGGCGCCTTGCGGCGGTCCGCCCTGCTGGGCGCCCGGAGCCGGCGGCGGGAAACCGTACCCGGGTGCCGGGGGCGGCGGGGGTGGGGGCGGGGGCACGGCACCGGCCATGCGGTGACCGCAGACCTCGCACCAGTCGTCGGAACCCGACTGGTGTCCGTTCGGGCAGGTCGGCATGTCGGCGCTTCCCCCTCTCCTTCTTCGGCCCCTAGGCCGCTCTCTCTCCGGCCGCGGCGGCCGGTCTGCCGGTTGTCCGCGTCGTCCGCTGCGGCAGTTCCTACGACTTCTTCACGCGAACCGTCTTCGTCGACCGAGTCTCGAGGGTCATCTCGTCGGCCTCCTCGACCTTCGCTTTCAGTCGCACAGTACCTGTCGCGGCATCGACCACGTCCACCACCTTCGCAAGGAGTTTCGCAGTATCCGCGTTCCCGGAGGCGCTGGCGAGCTGAACGGCGCGGCCCAGTTTGGCCGTTGCGCCATCGACATCTCCCGCCTTACGGGCATCCAGCCCCTGTTGGATGACTTGTGCCAGTTCCGCCTGGCCCGTGTAGTGCGCGACCTGCGGATTGATCGACGTCGACGCCGCCATGTCGTCGGTCCACACCGCGCGTACGAGCCCCTGGGACAGCGCCTGTACAGAACCGTCGTCCCGGGGAATCACCAAGGACACGCGGGCGGCGAGCATCTCCTGCCCGATACCGGCCGCGGGCACCTCGACGCAGACGTGGTAGTCGCGGGACTCGTCGCCCCAGGAGCCGGTCGGATAGTCCCCGGCGCGCGGGCCCGCCTCCGTGCGGCGGTCGGTCAACTCCTCGACCGTGGGCGCCACCTGCTTCACGAACTTGATCTCCGCACCCATGGGCGTCCACAGACGCAGCGAGACGTCGGCGACCTCCTTGCCCATCGCCGTCTCCATCATCTGCGTGAAGTCCGCTGCGAGGCCCGCCGGGTCGGCGACGATGTCGGCCGTGCCGAGCAGGGCGGAGGCGATCCCGGTGACCTCCTTCACCTCCCAGTCCGTGCCGACACCGCGGGCGTCACAGGTGAAACGGCCCACGCAGGAGTCGAGGGCGGCCTTCAGATCCTCCGGCGACTCGTGTTCGTTGCGGCCGTCGGTCAGCAGGATGCCGTGCCGGATGGTCACGTCCGCGGAGGACAGCAGGCGGTCGGCGAGACGCAGCCAGGTGCCGATCGCGGTGCCGCCGCCCGCGGACAGCCTGCGCAGCGCCTGCTTGGCCTGGTCACGCGTCGTCGCGTCGGCCACGGCCAGCCGGCCGCCGCCCGGATAGACCTCCTTGGCCACATGCGTGCCGCCGATCACGGCGAAGTGCACACCGTCGCGGAGGGTGTCGATCGCGGCCGCCGTGGCGTCGCGGGCGTTGCGCATCTTCGTCGGCGGATAGTCCATCGAACCCGAGCAGTCGACCATGATCGCCACGGCGGCGTCCGGGGCCTGACCCGCCGAATAGAGGTGCGGGGCGGTCACCGCCGAGCCGATTGTGCCGCCTCCGGTCGAGGTCACCGTGACGATGGCGTTCACCTCACGGCCGCCCTCGGGCAGGTACTCGTTTTGGTAGACCTCGACCGAGAACTGCGGCGCGTTGGACTTCGAGAAGTTGGCCATGGACTCTGCTCCCCCCTGAGGCTTCCCACGGCACTGTGGGCGAAAAATGCGTACGTGACGTGAATCGCCAGGTCTGTCTCAGGCCGATCCTGCCCCTTGCGGCGGGACCGGGAACGGCAGGACCGCCACTGTTACGTTGTCGTGGCCCCCACCGTCCAGCGCATGGCCGACCAGTACCTGGGCGCTGCGCAGCGGGCGTTCGGCGGCGTCGGCCGGGATGGCCTCGGCCATCTCCTCCGCCGCCTCCGCGTAGTTCCACAGTCCGTCCGTGCACACCACCACTACACCCGGCCGGTCCGGCTTGAAGGAAGCCGTGTGCGGCTCGAGTTCGTACGCATCGGCGCCGAGCCAACCTGTGATGGCATGGGCGCGCTCGTCCGCGTAGGCCTCCGTCTCGCTCATCAGACCCGCGGCGACCATCTGCGCGGCCCATGAGTCGTCCTCGGTGAGCCGCGCCGCGGGGGACGTGCGGTCGACCGGCACCCAGTACGCGCGGCTGTCGCCGACCCAGCCCACGACCAGCAGGCCGCCCGCGACGATGGCGCCGACCAGGGTGCACGCGGGCGCGTTCTGCTGGTGCGGAGCGTGCTCCTGCGGGGAGGTCTGCTCCATGGCCAGTGAGTTGACCGCGTCGGAGGCCGCGATGATCGCGTCGTGCATGGCCTGCTGCGGATGCGTACCGCGCGGCAGGCTCTCGAGGAGCGACTCATTGGCGGCGCGGGACGCGGCGAGTGACGCCTCGTCGGGCCGGCTCGCCGACGACACCCCGTCGCAGACGACGGCGACGACGGCGAGTGAGCCGTCGGGCAGCGCGGTCGAGGAGACGGCGAACGCGTCCTCGTTGCGGTGGTGGCGCAGACCGCGGTCGCTGACCGCGGCCACCGCGCCCAGCTCCTGCTCCATGTGATCGCGCTCGCGCGGCTGGGCGTGCCCGCAGTGCTCGCAGTAGCCGTCCTGGTCGACACGGCCCGTACGGCAGGCGACGCACAGCTTCGTATCGGGCTCGGGCGGCGACAGCTCGCCGGGGGCGACGGTCCGCGGGTCGGTCGGGGGGTCGGTCGGGGGGTTTCCCGGGGTGCCCCCGGCAGGGTCCCCGTCGATGGGGGCACGGCCCATGCCCTCAAGGCCGTGGGGGAGGAGATCGTGGGAGGGGGCGTGGGACGGCGCTGGGGTTCCCGCTGGGCTTCCCGAGTCGATGCCGCGCAGGTCGGTCGGCAGATGTACCGGCACGGGGGTGTCGGAACTGTCCGTCTCGGGGGCGATCGGCCAGTCGACGGAGGGGGCGGCGGCCGGGGACGGCGCCGGTCGGGACGGGGGCGGCGCGGCTTGGGCCCGGGGCGGCGCCGGTTGGGACGGGGACGCGGCCGGTTGGGGCGGCGCCGGTGCCGTGCCGTTCATGGCGATCGTGGGGTGGTCCTCCGGCGCAGGCAGCGCCGACAGGTCGTACCCGCACGCACCGCAGAACCGGTCACCCGACTCCAGCGGCTCCTCGCAGCTGGGGCAGGTCGCCCCGGCAGCCAGCTGGTGCATCTGCGGCGTCACTCGTTTCACCTCACCATTGCGTACGGGCGTGTGCTGCACAGTGCTGCGGTCCGGGGCACGGGGGTACGGCCCCCGGTACGGCGGTGCATCACACCCACGTCCGAGGGCGGAACCGGTTGGCCCGCTCCACCAGTTGGATCCTCTCCTCGCCGCCCTGGGCGAGGCGGGCCAGGGTCCGGTACGAACGCTCGAGACCGAACCGCAGCCCACGTTCGTCGAGTCGACTGCCGAGCAACGCGGTCCGGCCGCCGTTCGCACCGGGTCCGGAACCCTGGCTACCGGAGAGTACCCAGTCCAGGGCGGTGCCCAGCACCTCGGCCGACAACTGCTCGCGGCGTACCGCATCCAGGCCGAAGGCGCCGAGCGCCTCGACCTGGCCCGCGGCCGCCGTCAGATCATCGAGGAGCGGGTCGGCGGCCACGCGCTGCCGCAGCCGCGCCCGCACCGCCGCGACACGCGCGGCCGTGTAGTGGATCGACGACTCAGGCACCGACTCCAGCGTGTGCACGGCGTTGCGCCGGTCTCCCGCGGCGAACTGCACACGCGCCAGGCCGAACGCGGCGCTCACATAGCTGGGATCGGTCGTCCATACGAGGCGGTAGTACTCGGCGGCGTTGTCGAGCTGTCCCAGCACCTCCGCGCATACGCCGAGCGCGAGCTTGGGGGCGGGCTCGCCGGGGAACGCGTCGTAGACCGCGTCGAACGACAGCGCCGCGACCTCGTGGTCCGCGGTCGCCAGCGCGGTGATGCCGCGGTACCAGACGACGCGCCAGTCGTCGGGATGGTCGCTCTCGAGTTCCTCCAGGACCCGGGTGGCGGACCCGTGCTCGCCCATCTCCAGGAGGGCCCGCAGCTCGCGCAGCCGCAGTTCCGGGGAGCCGGTCGGTGCCGCGCGCAGCGCGGTGATCAGCTCCGCGGGTGCGGAGGCCATCAGACCCGCCAGGAACCCGGCGTTGGGGTCGTTCGGGTCTACGCGGGGGAGCGGCAGGGCGAGAGCCGTGGCGGCGCCCTGGACGGGCAGTGTTCCGGCGGCTCCGCCGCCGGCGGCATTGGCGGCTCCGCCGCCCCAGGCACCGGCGCCTCCGGCGCCCAGAGCATTGGCGGCTCCGCCGCCCACGGTCCCGGCGGCTCCGCCGCCCAAAGCGTTAGCGGCTCCGCCGCCCGGCATCGCGGCGCCTCCGGCGCCTGAGGGAAGCGGCACCCCTGAGGGAACCGGCAGACCAGAGGGAACCGGCACGCCCGAGGGAACCGGCAGACCAGAGGGAACCGGCACGCCCGAGTGAATCGGCACGCCCGAGGAAGAACCCGCACCCCCCTTCCGCCC
>NZ_LOHS01000018.1 GCF_001642995.1 Streptomyces jeddahensis | reverse complement strand
CGAAGGTCCAGGGGGCGGAGCCCCCTGGTTACGGGAAGGGGCGGGGTGGGGGAAAGAGCCCTCGCCGCAGCGACGCCGAAGGGCGGCGGACCCGCGGCCCGCCGCCCTTCGACCTGCTATGCGCCGCGACCCGCTACGCGTCGCCCCCCGCCGCGCCCGGATCGGCCGCCGCCACATCGAGCAGCTGATACCGGTCGATCGCCTGCTTCAGCACAGAGCGGTCGATCTTCCCCGCATTGGCGAGCTCGGTCAGCACCGCAACCACGATCGACTGCGCGTCGATGTGGAAGAACCGCCGCGCCGCACCACGCGTGTCGGCGAAGCCGAAGCCATCCGCGCCCAGCGACTGGTACGTGCCCGGCACCCACCGCGAGATCTGGTCCGGAACCGACCGCATCCAGTCGGAAACGGCCACGAACGGACCCTCGGAGCCGGAGAGCTTCTGCGTCACGTACGGGACACGCTGCTCCTCCTCCGGGTGCAGCAGGTTGTACCGCTCCACGTCCACGGCCTCGCGGCGCAGCTCGTTCCAGGAGGTCGCCGACCAGACGTCCGCCCGGACGTTCCACTCCGAGGCCAGGATCTGCTGCGCCTCGACCGCCCACGGCACCGCCACGCCCGAGGCGAGGATCTGGGCGGGCAGCTCGCCCTGCTCGCCCGCCTTGTAGCGGTAGATGCCCTTCAGGATGCCCTCGACGTCCACGTTCGCGGGCTCGGCCGGGTGCTGGATCGGCTCGTTGTAGACGGTGAGGTAGTAGAAGACGTCCTCGCCGTGCGGGTGCTCCTCCGACGACCCGTACATGCGGCGCAGGCCGTCCTTGACGATGTGCGCGATCTCGAAGCCGAAGGCCGGGTCGTACGCGACGCAGCCCGGGTTCGTCGACGCAAGCAGCTGCGAGTGGCCGTCCGCGTGCTGCAGACCCTCACCGGTCAGCGTCGTGCGTCCGGCGGTCGCGCCCAGGACGAAACCGCGCGCCAGCTGGTCGGCCATCTGCCAGAACTGGTCGCCGGTCCGCTGGAAACCGAACATCGAGTAGAAGACGTAGACCGGGATGAGCGGCTCGCCGTGAGTCGCGTAGGCCGAGCCCGCGGCGATCAGCGACGCCGTGCAGCCCGCCTCCGAAATGCCGTCGTGCAGCATCTGCCCGGTCGGCGACTCCTTGTACGCGAGGAGCAGATCGCGGTCCACGGCCTCGTACTGCTGGCCGAGCGGGTTGTAGATCTTCGCGCTCGGGAAGAACGAGTCCATGCCGAAGGTGCGGTACTCGTCGGGCGCGATCAGCACGAACCGCTTGCCGATCTCCTTGTCCCGCATGAGGTCCTTCAGCAGCCGGACGAAGGCCATGGTCGTGGCGATCGACTGCTGACCGGTGCCCTTCTTCACGCTCGCGTACGTCTTGTCCTCGGGGAGGGCCAGCGGCTTCGACCGCACCACCCGGGTCGGCACGTAACCGCCCAGACCCTTGCGGCGGTCGTGCATGTACTGAATCTCCTCCGAGTCGCGGCCCGGGTGGTAGTACGGCGGCGCGCCGTCCTCGAGCTGCTTGTCGGAGATCGGCAGGTGCAGCCGGTCGCGGAAGCGCTTCAGGTCGTCGACCGTCAGCTTCTTCATCTGGTGGGTGGCGTTGCGGCCCTCGAAGTTCGGGCCGAGCGTCCAGCCCTTGATGGTCTTGGCGAGGATCACCGTCGGCTGGCCCTTGTGGGCGCGGGCCGCCGAGTACGCCGCGAAAATCTTCCGGTGGTCGTGACCGCCGCGGCCCAGGTGCAGGATCTGCTGGTCGGTCATGTTCTCGACCATCGCGCGCAGCCGGTGGTCGCCGCCGAAGAAGTGCTGGCGGATGTACGCGCCGGTCTCGGTCGCGTAGGTCTGGAACTGGCCGTCCGGCGTGGTGTTCATCTTGTTGACCAGCACACCGTCCCGGTCCTGCGCGAGCAGCGGGTCCCAGGAGCGGTCCCAGATCAGCTTGATGACGTTCCAGCCGGCACCCCGGAAGATCGACTCCAGCTCCTGGATGATCTTGCCGTTGCCGCGGACCGGGCCGTCGAGGCGCTGCAGGTTGCAGTTGACGACGAACGTCAGGTTGTCCAGGCCCTCCCGCGCGGCGATGGACAGCTGGCCGAGCGACTCGGGCTCGTCCATCTCGCCGTCGCCGAGGAACGCCCACACGTGCGACTTCGACGTGTCGGCGATGCCGCGCGCCTCCATGTAGCGGTTCATCCGCGCCTGGTAGATCGCGCTGATCGGGCCGAGGCCCATGGAAACCGTCGGGAACTCCCAGAAGTCCGGCATCAGCCGCGGATGCGGGTACGACGACAGGCCGTACGGAGCCTTCGACTTCTCCTGGCGGAACGCGTCGAGCCGCTGCTCGGAGAGGCGGTCGAGCAGGTACGCGCGCGCGTAGATGCCAGGCGACGCGTGCCCCTGGAAGAACACCTGGTCGCCGCCGTCGCCCTCGTCCTTGCCGCGGAAGAAGTGGTTGAAGCCCACGTCGTACAGCGACGCCGAGGAGGCGAACGTGGCGATGTGGCCGCCGACACCGATGCCGGGGCGCTGGGCGCGCGACACCATCACGGCCGCGTTCCAGCGGGTCGCGTTCAGGATCCGGCGCTCGATCTCCTCGTTGCCGGGGAAGAACGGCTCGTCCTTGGTGGCGATCGTGTTGACGTAGTCCGTGCTGCGCATCTCGGGCACGGCGACGCGCCGCTCGCGGGCGCGCTCGATCAGCCGCAGCATCAGGTAGCGGGCGCGCTCACGGCCCCGCTCGTCGACGGCGGCGTCAAGGGAGTCGAGCCATTCCCGGGTCTCTTCGGGATCGAAATCCGGGACCTGGCTGGGAAGGCCGCCAATGATGATCGGGTTGCGATCGGATCCGGAAGCCACGCTGTTCCTTCACTGTCCGGGGGCCACTGTCTGAAGCCACTGCTGGGGCATGGTTCTGCTGCTTGCGCCGATCCCCATCGTGTACCTAGGGGACGGAAACGTCATCTCTACCGAGAGGTAACTCAGTCGCTTGTCCGGCAGCCCCGTATGGGCTCGTCCAAATCGCAACGATACGCCCGTGTGCACTGCCGTTCCGCAAAGGAGTTCGGCCCTCCCTGGCACTCGTGGGGGCGAAGTTGGCAAACTCGGACAGAACAGTGGGCCATCGGCCACCAGGCGGCGTGATGTGCTGCCTGAAGTTGCGGCGAGACGGCCCGGAACGTCACCGTTTCGGCGGTCTCCACGGCCGGGTACTTGCGCGATCCGTCCGGCCCGTGTGGACTACGGCCAATGCTTCGCGCACGCGCGTGGCTGGAAGACTTCCCTCAGGCTCACCACGAGCCGGGGGAGACCCCCCATAGGAAACATGATCAGGAGGCAACCCGTGAGCGCGACCGCGGACCACGCGGAGGAGCGGACGAACCCTGCCGCGAGGCTGGGGTTCCAGCCCGAGCAGGTGGTCCAGGAGATCGGCTACGACGACGACGTCGACCAGGAGCTCCGCGAGGCCATTGAGGAAGTCATCGGCGGCGAGCTCGTGGACGAGGACTACGACGATGTCGCGGATGCCGTGCTGCTGTGGTTCCGCGAGGACGACGGCGACCTGACGGACGCGCTGGTCGACGCCACCACGCTGATCGACGAGGGTTCTCCGGTGTGGCTGATGACGCCGAAGACCGGCCGCGAGGGCTACGTCGAGGCGAGCGACATCAACGAAGCCGCGCAGACGGCC
Organism: Streptomyces jeddahensis; assembly: GCF_001642995.1. Lineage (GTDB taxonomy): Bacteria > Actinomycetota > Actinomycetes > Streptomycetales > Streptomycetaceae > Streptomyces > Streptomyces jeddahensis. The sequence continues at coordinate 33,283 of NZ_LOHS01000018.1, read as the reverse complement.
GGTCTGTCCCAGACCAAGAGCATCAGCGTCGGCAAGGACTGGATCGGCAGCCGTCTGGTCACGCCCAAGGCGGCGGTCAAGAAGCGCTGACCCGGTCCCGGCCCGGGCAGCTCGCCCTGCCCGGGCCGGGCACGGCCGCCGCGAGGCCCCCACGGACGTACGTCTGTGGGGGCCTCGCGCATCGCCGGGTACGACCCACTGCGTAGGGTGGGCGTCATCTGATCAGCCCCATGGAAGGGATGCGTGACTATGGCGATCGAGGTCGGCACCGAGGCCCCGGACTTCGAGCTCAAGGACAACCACGGCCAGGCCGTGAAGCTCTCCGACTTCCGTGGCGAGAAGAACGTGGTGCTGCTCTTCTACCCGTTCGCTTTCACGGGCGTGTGCACCGGCGAGCTGTGCGCCCTCCGCGACGAGCTGCCGAAGTTCGTCAACGACGACGTCCAGCTGCTCGCCGTCTCCAACGACTCCCCCTTCACGCTCCGCGTATTCGGCGAGAAGGAGGGTCTGGAGTACCCGCTGCTGTCCGACTTCTGGCCGCACGGTGAGGTCTCGCGCGCGTACGGCGTCTTCGACGAGGAGAAGGGCTGCGCGGTGCGCGGCACCTTCATCATCGACAAGGAGGGCGTGGTGCGCTGGACCGTCGTCAACGGGCTGCCGGACGCCCGCGACCTGAACGAGTACGTCAAGGCCCTCGAGAACCTCTGACGCGTATCCGGCGTCACGGACGCCCGAGTCCGAACCGTCCCGGCCACCCGTTTCCGGGCCCGACACCCGGATTGTTCGGGCTCAAGGCCTGCGAGGGCCGGGAACCCGTCACTAGGATCCACTCGTTGATCCGATGCCAACGCACGACGGGGGCTCCCCGCCCCTGAAAACCATTGGGAGGACTCGTGGGAGTCAGCCTCAGCAAGGGCGGCAACGTATCGCTGACGAAGGAGGCGCCGGGCCTGACGGCGGTCATGGTCGGCCTGGGCTGGGACGTCCGCACCACCACCGGTACGGACTTCGACCTCGACGCCAGCGCCATCCTGACCAAGGAGGACGGCAAGGTCCGTAACGACCAGGACTTCGTCTTCTTCAACAACCTCAAGAGCGCCGACGGCTCCGTGGAGCACACCGGCGACAACCTCACGGGTGAGGGCGAGGGTGACGACGAGCAGATCAAGGTGAACCTCGCCGGCGTGCCGGCCGATGTCACCAAGATCGTGTTCCCGGTGTCGATCTACGACGCCGAGAACCGCCAGCAGTCGTTCGGCCAGGTGCGCAACGCGTTCATCCGCGTGGTCAACCAGGCGGGCGGCGCGGAGATCGCGCGGTACGACCTCTCCGAGGACGCCTCGACGGAGACCGCGATGGTCTTCGGCGAGCTCTACCGCCACGGCGCGGAGTGGAAGTTCCGGGCCATCGGCCAGGGCTATGCGTCGGGCCTGCGCGGCATCGCGCAGGACTTCGGCGTGAACGTCTGAGGCGCGGCACGTCTGCCTCCCGTCCGGCGCCGCACACCGCGTGCGGCGCCGGACGGCTTCGGCAACTCAAGCGATCGGCCAACGCCCCCGGTCGGGGGTCCGGGGGGCCCGCGGCGTACGGCCGCCGATGTCACGCCCCCGGTAGACGCAGCAGCTCGGGGAGGACCAGATCATGGGCGTCACGCTAGCCAAGGGGGGCAATGTCTCCCTCTCCAAGGCCGCACCGAACCTCACCAAGGTGATGATCGGGCTGGGCTGGGACGCACGCTCCACCACCGGAGCCCCCTTCGACCTCGACGCCAGCGCCTTGCTGTGCAGCGGCGGCCGTGTGCTGGGCGACGAGTGGTTCATCTTCTACAACCAGCTCAAGAGCCCCGACGGCTCGGTCGAGCACACCGGCGACAACCTGACCGGTGAGGGCGACGGCGACGACGAGTCGATCCTGGTGGACCTCTCCAAGGTTCCCGCCGCCTGCGACAAGATCATCTTTCCGGTTTCGATCCACGAGGCCGACAACCGCGGGCAAACCTTCGGCCAGGTCACCAACGCCTTCATCCGCGTCGTCAACGAGGCGGACGGCCAAGAGCTCGCGCGCTACGACCTCAGCGAGGACGCCTCCACGGAAACCGCGATGATCTTCGGCGAGGTCTACCGGTACGGCGGGGAATGGAAGTTCCGGGCCGTCGGACAGGGGTACGCGTCGGGACTTCGCGGCATCGCTCTAGACTTTGGGGTCAACGTCTCGTAAAGCCGGGTACGGCGGGGGGAATCACTCTCCGGATTCACCCGGGGGTAACCCTCCAACACACGATGGGGTAGCCAGTGGTTCTGAAAACCTTCGGCTGGTCGTTCGCGGTCACCGCGCTCGGCTTGGTCGCGGCGGTGTTCTACGGGGGATGGACCGCGTTCGGGATCGTGGCGATCCTGTCCGTCCTCGAGATCTCGCTGTCCTTCGACAACGCAGTGGTCAACGCCGGAATCCTGAAGAAGATGTCTGCCTTCTGGCAGAAGATCTTCCTCACGATCGGCATCCTCATCGCCGTCTTCGGCATGCGGCTGGTCTTCCCCGTCGTGATCGTCGCCGTCAGCGCCAAGATCGGTCCGATCGACGCCGTCAACCTCGCGCTGACCGACAAGGACCGCTACCAGGAGCTGGTGACCGACGCCCACCCGTCGATCGCCGCCTTCGGTGGCATGTTCCTGCTGATGATCTTCCTCGACTTCATCTTCGAGGACCGTGACATCAAGTGGCTGGCCTGGCTGGAGCGACCGCTGGCCAAGCTCGGCAAGATCGACATGCTGTCGGTCTGCATCGCCCTCATCGTGCTGATGATCACCGCGATGACCTTCGCGACCCACGCCCACCAGCACGGCGGCGCGCACGTCGACAAGGCACAGACGGTGCTGATCTCCGGCATCGCGGGTCTGATCACCTATCTCGTCGTCGGCGGCCTCTCCGGCTTCTTCGAAGACAAGCTCGAGGAAGAGGAGGAGCGCGAGCACGAGGAGGAGGAAGAGGCCAAGCGAGCCGGCAAGCCCGTCTCGGCCGTCAAACTCGCGGGCAAAGCCGCGTTCTTCATGTTCCTCTACCTCGAGGTCCTGGACGCGTCCTTCTCCTTCGACGGCGTCATCGGCGCTTTCGCGATCACCAACGACATCGTGATGATGGCGCTCGGCCTCGGCATCGGCGCCATGTACGTCCGGTCGCTCACCGTGTACCTGGTGCGCCAGGGCACCCTCGACGACTACGTCTACTTGGAGCACGGCGCGCACTACGCCATCGGCGCCCTCGCTGTGATCCTGCTGGTCACCATCCAGTACGAGATCAACGAGATCATCACCGGCCTCATCGGCGTCGTCCTGATCGGCTGGTCGTTCTGGTCGTCGGTGCGCCGCAACCGGGCGTTGGCGGCGGCCGAGGGAAAAGCTGAGGGCTCGGACGAGAAGGCCGAGGTCTCGTCCCGGGTCTGACCGTATGTGTCCGGTTCCCGGGTGTGACCCGGGCCGGAGTGAGGAACGCTCAGTTGCGGGGCGGCCATCGAGGACGAGTCCTCGGGGCCGCCCCGCGGTCATGTGGATGAGGCGCCCATGCGTACACGGCGCATGCGACGCAGAGAACATGGGGGGAGCGGTATGTCCTTCTGGGACGGTATGTGGCGCGGGCGCTCGACGCAGTTCGAGTCGGGCAGTGCGGCGACCAACTCCATCGAACTCACCAAGCGGAATCCGACCGTCTCGCTCACCAAACAGGGCGCGGCCACCGGCAATCTGCGCATCAACCTGTCCTGGCGGATGCGTACGTCCGACATCATCGGCAAGCAACGTAGCGGCAGCCGGCTGCGGCATCCCTTCAAGCTGTTCCAGCCCGATGTGGTGCAGGCACACACCCAGGGTGTGGTCAATGTGGACCTCGACATCGGCTGTCTGTACGAGCTGATGGACGGGGACAAGGGCGTGGTGCAGCCGCTGGGCAGCTTCTTCGGCGCCCTCAACGCCCCGCCGTTCGTGAAGCTCAGCGGCGACGACCGGTTCGGCTCACCGTCGGGCGAGACGATCTACGTCAATCTCGACCACCGCGAGTCCATCAAACGTCTGCTCGTGTTCGTCTACATCTACGACCAGACCCCGGCCTTCGACCGTACGCACGCCAAGGTGACGCTCTACCCGAGCAACGGGCCCCGGATCGAGATCAACCTCGACGAGCGGGCACCGCAGGCCCGCTCCTGCGCGGTGGTCTCCATCGAGAACATCAAGGGCGAACTCGTCGTCCGCCGCGAGGTGAAATTCGTCTACGGCTTCCAGGCCGAGCTGGACCGGCTCTATGGGTGGGGGCTGCAGTGGGGGCGGGGGTACAAGTCGAAGGCGGGCCGCCGCTGACGGCGGTGGGCGGTTCGCCCACCGCCGGTCGGGGGATGGGGTGTACGCGCCTGCGACCGTCGTCGGCTGGTGCGCCACCTCTCGGCTGTGGGCTGGGGCGTGCGCGTCTGCGGCTCCGCTCCGGGGCGCCGCCACCTGCCGGTGGTGGGTCGGGGCCGCGCCGGGATGTACGTCCTCGTCGGTCTGGCGCCGAGCCGTACGTCGTAGGGCGAGCCCACAGTTTGCGCCAGCCGCTGCGGGCGCACATCCCGCCACGTCCCCTTCGTCCGGACGGCGCCTGCGGGTCGCACCGTTGTGGCGGCAGTAGCCACTCACCGTTGTGGGCAATCGTTCCGCAGGGCTGGGGGCACCTCCCAGCGGTAGCTGGGGGAGGGTGGGCACAACCCCACGACGGCGGGTGCGTTGACGTTACGACCTGTGCGACACCGTCGCTCAGCGGCCCAGGAACTGCGGCCCCTGCGGCGGCAGCCGGAAGTTCGGGTCCGGAGCCGGAGCCGGGGCGACCGGGTGCGGATACCCGTACGCGGGCCCCGCCTGCGCGGCGGCGGGCTGGGCCGCCACGGGCCCGGGATGGCCGTACGCGGGCTGCGGCGGATAGCCGTACGCGGGCTGAGGCGCAGGCTGCGGCGGGGGCTGGACGGTCGTCGGCTGCGCCGCGGACTGACCCGTCGTCTGCGCTGGCGCAGGCGCAGCCTGCACAGCGGCCTGCTCAGGCGGCAGCGGCAGCGAGGCGGCGCCGCCCGCCTCGACCCCGCGGGCGGCGGCGCCGGCCTCCACCCCGCGGGCGGCGGCGCCCGCTTCGGCCTCGCCCTCCCCGGCCCCCTCCGACTCGTCCACAGAGATACCGAAGTCCGTGGCCAGCCCCACCAGCCCGTTCGAATAGCCCTCACCCAGCGCACGGAACTTCCAGCCGTCCCCGCGCCGGTAGAGCTCCCCGCAGATCAGCGCGGTCTCCGCGCCCGTCTCCGGCTTGACGTCGAAGTACGCGAGCGGCTGACCGTCCGCGTCGGCGGCGTCGTGCAGCAGTATGCGCAGCGCTCGTACCTGCTCGAACGGCACGTCGTCCGCGGATGCCACGAGCAGCACCCTGCTCACTTCGGCGGCCAGCCCCGCCAGGTCCGTCTGGATCGTGTCCGTCAGGCCGTCGGTCACCCGCTTCTTGCCGAGCCGCCAGACCTTGCCCGAGGGGTGGCGCGGCTGGTTGTAGAAGACGAAGTCCTCGTCGGACCGCACGCGCCCGTCGGCGCCAAGCAGCAGCGCCGAGGCGTCTACGTCCGGGACACCCTGGCCGGGGGCCCAACGCAGCACGGCGCGCACCGCCGTGGCCTTGATCGGGACGTTCGACCCCTTCAGCATCGCGTGCGTCATGCGGTCATCCTGCCCTCCCGGTGCGCGTGGGGACAACGTGGGGGTTCCTGGTACGGAGGCCGTCTTGCGCACTTCCGACATGGGCGGGTTACCTGAATTTCATAGCCGGTGGGAACCCTTGACACGGGTCTCTACGTACTATTACCGGCCACCATCGACGAGCCACCTTGGCGATACGGGGAGTCACATGCGTCATTTCGGGCACATCGCCCCAGAGGTGCGTCAGCGCCTCTTCCACCAGGAGCCGTGCGACTTCACCGCCAGCTCTCCGGCGCGGATCCTCTCCGTGGCCCTCGGCGCGACCCTGTACAGCCCGGCGACCAGACCACGCCTGGCGGACGACATCGTCAAGCAGGCGGGCCGGGGCGTGGTCTCCATGGTGGTGTGCCTCGAGGACTCGATCGGCGACGCGGACGTCCGGGACGCCGAGGAGAACCTCGTACGTCAGTTCACGGACCTTGCGGAGCGGGCTTCCGCGGCGGCCGCGTCCGGCGGTCCCGACGCGGGCGCCGAGCTGCCCCTGCTGTTCATCCGGGTCCGCGTGCCGGAGCAGATCCCGGACCTCGTCACGCGCCTGGGCGCCGCGGCCCGCCTGGTGTCCGGCTTCGTCCTCCCCAAGTTCAACGAAGAGCGCGGCGTGCCCTTTCTCGAGGCGCTCGCCGCGACGGAGACCGCGAGCGGAATCCGGCTGTTCGCGATGCCCGTGCTGGAATCTCCGGAGCTGCTGCATCTGGAAACGCGCGTAGAGACCCTGACGGGCATCTTCCGCACCGTCGACAAGTACCGCGACCGCGTGCTCGCGCTGCGGCTCGGCGTCACCGACTTCTGCTCGGCGTACGGCCTGCGCAGGTCACCCGACATGACCGCCTACGACGTGCGGATCGTCGCCTCCGTGATCTCCGACGTGGTCAATCTGCTGGCCAGGGCCGACGGCACGGGTTTCACCGTGACCGGCCCGGTGTGGGAGTACTTCCCGCTCCAGGAACGCATGTTCAAGCCGCAGCTGCGCCGCAGCCCCTTCCTCGAGGGCCGCGCGGAGGACCTGCGCGAGTCCCTCATCGAGCACGACATGGACGGCCTGCTCCGCGAGATCGCCCTCGACCAGGCCAACGGCCTCCTCGGCAAGACCTGCATCCACCCGTCGCACGTGGTGCCCGTGCACGCGCTGTCGGTCGTCAGCCACGAGGAGTACAGCGACGCCCAGGACATCCTGCGGCCCGAGCGGTGCGGCGGTGGCGTCCTGCGGTCCGCGTACACGAACAAGATGAACGAGGTGAAGCCGCACCGCGCCTGGGCCGAGCGCACCCTGCTGCGCGCCGAGGTCTTCGGCGTCGCCAGGGAGGACGTCGGCTTCGTCGATCTGCTCACCGCAGGTCTGGCCGGCTGAACGATGCAAGGAAACGTGAACGACGTGGTGTGGTCCGGGACGTGGGTCGCCCAGCGGCTCGGTGTCGAGCTCGAAGGCGACGAGAAGCTGCACGACCTGCTGGGTCTCGCGCTGCGGCGCAACCCCAAGCGGGCGCATCTGCTCGTGTCGAACGTCCTGGGCAAGCATGTGCCGCAGTCGCCCGCCGTGGTCTACGGCCACGGGTTCGCGCTCGGCGAGCGGGTGCGTGAGCTGCTCGGCGCCGACGAGGCGGGCCGCGCCGTGGTCCTCGGATACGCGGAGACGGCCACCGGCCTCGGGCACTCGGTCGCCGACGGCGTGGGGCTCGCCCCGTATCTGCACTCGACGCGGCGCTCCGTGCCGGGAGTCGCGCAGGCCGGCGGCTTCGAGGAGTCGCACTCGCACGCCACCTCGCATCTGCTGCTGCCCGAGGATCCCGCGCTGCTCGCGGGCGACGGCCCGCTGGTGCTGGTGGACGACGAGTTCTCCACCGGCAACACCGTCCTCAACACCATCCGCGCCCTCCACGGACGCTATCCGCGCGAGCGTTACGTGATCGTGGCCCTCGTCGACATGCGCTCCGCCGCCGACCAGGGACGCCTCGACGAGTTCGCCCGCGAGATCGATGCGCGCGTGGACCTTGTGACGGCGGCGAGCGGCACGGTGCGGCTTCCGGACGGCGTCCTGCAGAAGGGGCAGGAGCTGGTCGCCGCGTACGAGCAGGGGCAGCGGCAGGGCGGCGCGGCCGCGCAAGCCGGGGCGGTGGCCACCCGCATCGACCTGCAGTGGCCGCAGGACGTCCCCGACGGCGGCCGCCACGGTTTCACGCCCGCGCACCGGGAGCGGCTGGAGCGCGCCCTGCCCGCCATGGCGGAGCGCCTCGCCGCCGCTCTGCCCGCCGACGCCCGCCGCGTCCTGGTCCTCGGCTTCGAGGAGTTGATGTACGCGCCGCTCAGGCTGGCGGAGGAGCTGGAGCGCACGACGGACGCCGAGGTCCGGTACTCCACCACCACCCGCTCACCCGTCCTCGCGGTCGACGACCCCGGCTACGCGATACGCAGCCGCCTCGTCTTCCCCGCCCACGACGACCCGGACGACGGGCCTGGCGAGCGCTACGCCTACAACGTCGCGGGCGCGGGCTTCGACGCCGTCGTCGCCGTCGTCGACTCCGCAGCCGACACCCCGGCACTGCACGCCGCGGACGGCTTGCTCGCACAGCTCGCCGCGCACACCTCACACGTCCTGCTCGCGGTCGTCCCCTCGTACGTCCCCGGGCCCAGGTCCGTACCCGAAAGGCCCTCCATGCTGCCAGAGCCCCTCCGCGGCCCAGCCTTCTCCTCGTACGCGCCGGAGGAGGTCGGCTGGCTGCTGCGGGACCTCTCGGACGTACGCCTCGAAGCGCCGACGGAGGAGCGCGAGGAGGCGATCCAGAGCGGCGGCGCGCACTACGCCGAGTCGCTGCCCGTCGAGTACCAGCCGAGCCCCGAATACCAGGAGCTCTTCCATGCCGCTCTCGAGGCGTCGGCCGCCCGTATCGCACAGGCGGTCGGCGTCGTGACGGAGACCGTGCTCGCCGAGCGCTCGCCCCGTCCCGTGCTGGTCTCGCTCGCCCGCGCCGGCACACCCGTCGGTGTACTGATGCGCCGCTGGGCCCAGCACCGCCGCGGCCTCGACCTGCACCACTACGCCGTCTCGATCGTGCGCGGACGCGGCATCGACGCCAACGCGCTGCGCTGGCTGGCCGACCGCCACGACCCGGCCGACATCGTCTTCGTGGACGGCTGGACCGGCAAGGGAGCCATCACGCGGGAACTCGCCCAGGCGCTGGTGGAGTTCGAGAAGGCGGAGGGCGTCAGCGGCTTCGACCCGGAGATCGCGGTCCTCGCCGACCCGGGTTCCTGCGTCCGCACCTACGGCACCCGGGAGGACTTCCTCATCCCCTCCGCCTGCCTCAACTCCACCGTCTCCGGGCTGATATCGCGCACCGTGCTCCGCGCCGACCTGGTCGGCCCCGACGACTACCACGGCGCGAAGTTCTACCGCGAGCTCGCGGACGCGGACGTCTCGGGCGCGTTCCTGGACGCCGTCGCGGCCTGCTTCGACGAGGTCGCCGACGCCGTGGATGCCCAGGTCAAGGAGCTGCTCTCCGGTGACCGGGCCCCCACCTGGGAGGGCTGGGCCGCCGTCGAGCGGATCAGCGAGGAGTACGGCATCCACGACGTGAACCTCGTCAAGCCGGGCGTCGGCGAGACGACCCGCGTGCTGCTGCGCCGCGTCCCGTGGAAGATCCTCGCCCACAGCGGCGCGGGTTCCGACCTGGACCACGTGAGGCTGCTGGCCGAACAGCGCGGCGTCCCCGTCGAGGAAGTGGCCGAACTCCCGTACAGCTGCGTGGGGTTGATCCACCCCAAGTACACGCGGGGCGCCACCGGCGCCGACGGCAAGGCGGTGAGCAACTGATGACGGTGCTCGTCGCCAGCGACCTCGACCGCACGCTGATCTACTCCAGCGCGGCGCTCGCCCTCGCCATGCCCGACGCCGAGGCGCCCCGGCTCCTCTGCGTCGAGGTGCACGAGAGCAAGCCCCTGTCGTTCATGACGGAGACGGCCGCCGGACTCCTCGCCGAGCTGGGCCGCAACGCCGTCTTCGTCCCGACCACCACCCGCACCCGCAAGCAGTACGGCCGGATCAGTCTCCCCGGCCCTCCGCCGCGGTTCGCGATCTGCGCCAACGGCGGCCATCTGCTCGTCGACGGCGTCACCGACCGCGACTGGCGCCGGCAGGTCGCCGCCCGGCTCGACCACGAGTGCGCCTCGCTCGACGAGGTGCGCGGCCACATGCTGGCCACCGCCGACGCGTCCTGGGTGCGCAAGGAGCGCGTCGCCGAGGACCTCTTCGCCTATCTCGTCGTCGAGCGCAACCTGCTCCCCGAGGGCTGGGTCAAGGAGCTCGCCGACTGGGCCGACGGCAAGGGCTGGACCGTCTCCCTCCAGGGCCGCAAGATCTACGCCGTCCCGAAGCCGCTCACGAAGAGCGCGGCCGTACGCGAGATCGCCCGCCGTACCGGCGCCGAACTCACCCTCGCGGCAGGCGACTCCCTCCTGGACGCCGACCTCCTGCTCGCCGCCGACCTGGCCTGGCGCCCCGGCCACGGCGAACTCGCGGACAGCGGCTGGACCGCACCCGGGATCACGGCTCTCGCGGAGCTGGGCGTGGCTGCGGGCGAGGAGATACTGCGGCGGTTCGCGGAGGCAGCGGCTGCCGCCGGGGCATTGGGTGCGGTCGAGGCCTCGGGTGCCGTCGAGGCCTCGGGTGCGATCGGGGGTGCCGGGGCCGAGGTGTGAGAAGGCTCCCTCTCACAACCAGGGCGAGGACTACGCTCGCAGGCACACGGCGGTAGCCCACCGACCGGGAGCGGAACGAGCCGACCGGGGAGCGATGGGGGTACCTCCCAGGCCTTTAAGGCACTGGGGGAGAGGAGGTCCACGTGGCAAGGAGCAAGACCACTCCGCTGACCGAGGAACTGTACGCGTACATGCTCGGGCACAACCCACCGCTCGACCCGGTGCAGCGCATGCTCGTGGACGTCACCCACACCCAGCTCCCCCTGGTGGCGGGCAAACAGGTCGCTCAGGAGCAGGGGCCGCTCCTGGCGTTCCTCGTACGGCTGACGGGGGCCCGGCGGATCGTGGAGGTCGGCACCTTCACGGGACTGTCGGCCCTGTCCATGGCGCAGGCGCTGCCGCCCGACGGCACCCTTCTGACCTGCGACGTCTCGGAGGAGTGGACCGAGCATGCGCGCGAGGCCTGGGCGAAGGCCGGTGTCGAGGACAAGATCGAACTACGGATCGCACCCGCGCTGGAGACCCTGGCCGCGCTCCCGGAGGAGCCGGGCATCGACATGGCCTTCATCGACGCGGACAAGGAGAACTACATCGGTTACTGGGAGGCCCTGGTGCCGAGGATGCGCCAGGGCGGGCTGCTCGTCGTGGACAACGTCTTCCTGCACGGCGGCGTGACCGATCCCGGGGCCACCGGTCCTGCGGCGGCGATCAAGGAGTTCAACGAGCGGGTGAAGGCCGACGAGCGGGTGGAGAGCGTGATGCTGGCGGTGGCGGACGGGCTGACGCTGGCTCGGAAGCGGTGATCCGGAAGCCGTGATCCGCACGCGGTCGTCCGGAAGCGGTCATCCGCACGCGGTCGTCCGGAAGAGGTGAGCGACGCCGCTGGTGGGGGCGGCGTCGGGTCCCTGCGTCGGTAGGTGCGGCGGTCAGCCGCAGCAGCCTCCGCCGCAGCAACCGCCACCGGCACCGCCGCCGGGGCTGGTGCGCCCGGAGGCGGCCGACGCCGAGGCCGTACCGCCGACCGCCACCGTCGAGAGCAGCTTGACGGTGTCGTCGTGCCCGGCGGGGCAGGCCGCGGGGTCGGGGGACTCGGCCATCGGACGGCTCAGTTCAAAGGTGTCGCCGCAGGTCCGGCAGCGGTACTCGTAGCGAGGCATGCGCACAGATTAACGGTCGGGTGCCGAGACGGCACGGAGTACGGCGCACGGTGACCGAGCGCGCTCGGTCACCGCGTCACCGCGTCACCGTGTCACCGGTGCGGTGGCCGCCCTGGTGCGACACCGATGCCGGTGCTGCGGGCGTCGTCGGCACCGGCGTCCAGCCCGGTGGCCGGCCTCAGGTTGCCGCGCCGGGGCAGCGACCGCTGCCGCTCCTCCTCGGCCGCCTGGTCCGGATGACGCTGCCGCCAGTACGGGTTGTCGTGCGGTAGGGCCGAGCCGACCCTGCCGTACATGCCGAAGAACATCAGCATCACGCCGACCACGAAGCTGAACAGCACGTTCTGGATGCGGAAGGCGAGGAAGTTGAAGCCCGTGTCCAGCAGGGCGAGGTTGACGAAGCCGCTGAGGATGAAGGCGACGCCGACGATCATGTTGATCGTCGAGGCGACGTTCCCGCCGATCACCATCCCGGCGAACAGCAGCAGCCCGATGCAGATCGACAGCACGCTCAGTGCGCCGTTGGTGTTCAGCCCGGCGACCGTGTCGCCGCGGGTGTCGAAGAAGCCGACCTTGCCGATGAGCCCGAAGATCCCGAAGGCGATGAGGACGAGCCCCATCAGACCAGCGCCGACGCGGTAGAACTTGCTGAGGCGGTGGTCGACGGGCAGATGCTCGTCGAGTCGGAAGTGCCGCTTGGTCTCCGGGTGAAGTATGTGCGTTGCCATGTCCGCCCTCCTTGACGCGCTCGCGGAGGCCGCGTACGGGGTGTCTCGCGGGGCGCCGCGCCGCGTACGTAACACCAGGATCCGCCTGCGCCACGGACAACGCCAATGCTCGTGCCGCCGGCCCCGGCGCATCGGGCACGGACCGCACGGGCCTCGGGCGCCGACTGGAGGCCACGGCCTCGGCCGCCGACCTGGAGGCCACGGGCGTCGCGCGCCGACCCGGAGGCCGCGTCGCCAACCCCGGCGGTCGGCGACGGCGGGACGCGGACGGCGACGGCGACGGTGGACGGCTGGCCGTACGAGGGCCCAGGCCCCGGCGACGGTGGACGGCGCGCCGTACCGGCCCTTCAGGCCCCCGCCGCCCCCCGCTCTTCCCGGATCTGGCCGACCACCCGCGCCACCGCCCGCCGGACGGCCTCTGTCTCCGTCAGGAAGTGCCAGTAGTCGGGGTGGCGCCCCTCCAGCGTGGCGATGGCGCGTTCGAGACGGGCGACCGAGTCGTCCAGCGGTCGCGCATGCCGGGGATCGGGCGTATGGCGGCCCGCCATCGCCAGTCGCTGGGCGTCGCGGATGGCGAACCGGGTGCGCTCGATCTCCTGCTGCGGATCCTTGGCGACCGCGTTGAGCCGCTGAAGCCGGTCACCGGCGGCCGAGACCGCCTCGTCCGTCGCGTTCAGCAGCGCCCGTACCGTGGACAGGAGCGAGGTCGCGTCCGGCCAGCGCTGCGCCTCGCGCGCCTGCTGCGCCTCCCTCAGCTTCAGCTCGGCCTGCCGGACGTTGTCCTCCGCCTGCTCCGGCACCCGCTGCAGGTCCTGCCAGCACGCGGCCGTGAACCGGCGCCGCAGCTCGCTCAGCACCGGGTCGACCTGCCCCGCGCGGGTTGTCAGGGCCTGCGCGCGCGTCCGCAGTGAGACGAGCCGGCGGTCGATCTCGGCGGCCCTTTCCGGCAGCCGCTCGGCCTCGGCTCGCACGGCCTCCGCGTCGCGCGCCACACGCTCGGCCCGCTGCAGGGTCTCCGCTACGCCGTGCCGCCCGGCGCCCTGGTTTAGTTTGGTCAGCTCCGGTCCGAGGGCGGCCAGCCGGGCCGCGAGATCGTCGGCCTTCAGCCCCGCTCCGCGTACCGCATCGAGGGCGTTGCTGGCGGCGAGCAGCGACTGCCGCGCCCGCTCGACGGCCGGGGCGAGGCGCGCCAGCTGCGTCTCGGCCTTGTCGAGCAGCGGCCCGAGCCCCTCGGAGAAGCGGTCGAGGTCCTTCTTGACCTTGCCGAGCTCGTCCCTGGCCCGGGTCAGCTCGGTCCGCGCACGCGCCGCCACCGACGCCTCGAGATCGTCGCGGTCCAGGTCATGGGCGTCGACCGCGGTGATGTACTGCAGGCTGGCCTCGTCGATACGGCGGCCCAGCGTCTCGAAGTCGGACACCGCCCGCCGGGCCGCGGGCGAGTCGTCGACCGCGGTGATCGTCTCTATCGAGATCCGCAGATCGCGCTGGGCCGTGTCCAGCTCGTAGAACGCGGCCGCGGCGGCATCCTTCGCGGCCTGCGCCTCGGCCCGCTGACTCTCCCCGCGCCCACCGAACCACCGCCGCGTACCGCCACCGGCGAACGCGGCGGGGAGCACGGCCGCGAACAGGGGGAGGGGAAGGAGGATCAGGGCAGCCATGTCGAGGACGGCGGCCGCGGGGCGAAGCGGGGAACCCGGGCGGGGACGGAGGCCGGCACGGGGACGGAGGTCGGCGCCTGGACGGAGGACGGCGCCTGGACGGAGGCGGGCGCACGGTCGGAGGCGGGCGCCTAGACGGAGGCCGGGACGGAGCCCGGGGCGACGGGAACGCACGCGCGGAGTGCGCGGCACAAATGCTTCATACGGCTGTGGTGTGTCCGGCTGTGGTTCATACGGCTGTGGTGTGTACGGCTGCGAAGGTGTCGCCGTCACGTCCCTCTCCCGTGCTGTCATCCGCCCTGCCCCGTGTCATTCTCCCACCGGTTAAGGACGAACACACGGGCCGGTTAGTTCGCGCTGCGCAGGGTGACTTCGCCGTCAGCGGGCCGCACGGACGCCGCATCGCCCGCCTTGCCGCGATACGGGTTTGCAGGGCAGGGGCGCGGGCAAGGTAGGCTGTCGACTCGTCCCGGGCGCGTAGCTCAGCGGTAGAGCGCTGCCCTTACAAGGCAGATGTCGGCGGTTCGAAACCGTCCGCGCCCACCAGTACGAAGGCCCCCAGCCGATCGCGGCTGGGGGCCTTTGACTCCACGTGTGTACTCGCCCCGTGGGCTCCCGCCCAAAGTCGCTCCGCCGACCTCGGACGCCATGACTCGATCGACTCTCCGGCCGCCTGGCAGCGCGTCGAACAGCTGACCACCTCAACTGCCTCCCATCTGCACCCATTCGTCGAGCGGTTGCCACCAGGGCCAAGTCCTCGCTACGTTATGAACGTGTTCATTGAACGTGTTCAGTCTCGTGCAGAGCGGCGGCAGCTCTCGAGGGAGAAGGTGCTCGCAGCCGCGGAGCGACTCTTCCGCGAGCAGGGCTTCGACGCGACGACCGTCCGGCAGATCGCCGCCGAGGCCGGGCTCAGCGCGGGCAGTGTGATGGCGGTGGGCGACAAGCATGGGCTGCTCGTTGCGATCTTCGACGGCTGGATCGATGCCGTGCATCGAGAACGCGACCGAGGCCGATCTGAACAGCCGTCGGCCGACACGGTCGACGACGTCATCGCGTTGATCGAACCGTTCGTTGACTACTTCGCGCTCGACCTCGAGCTGTCGCGCGAATACGCGGCGACGATCGTGCGTGGCCGACACGACTCTGCGATCTTCCAGAACCTCGGACTGACCCTGATCGGCGAGATCCAGCAGGTGCTCTCGCGAGCGGGGCACGACGAGGACGATGCGGGCAGGGCAGCCCGATCGATCTACTTCGCCTACCTCGGCATCCTGATGACGGTGTCGAACGGGGCGCTTCCCGATGACGTCGGGCGCGAGGGGTTTCGCGACGTCGTCAGCCTCATCGTGAACCGACCGGAGAAATGATGTTCCACGTCCCGAATCTTTGGTGGCCCACGGCACTGCTTGCCCTCGCCCTGCTTGTTGACGCGTTGCTATCGATCCGTCCACCGGCCTTCATTCAGGGCTGTCTCGACGGGGTAGGCCTGCCCCGCGAATGGTGGTGGACACTCATCGTGATCAAGCTGCTCGCCACGGCAGGCCTTGTCGCTGGACTGGCGTACGACGGGATCGGTCTCGCGGCGAACGTCGGGGTTGTCGCCTACTTCCTGTGCGCCGTCTACGCCCATATCCGGGCACGGTTTCTCCGGCAGGAGTTCTGGCTGAACTGCCTGGGCATGCTCTCTCTCGCGGTCGCCGTCCTGACCGTCTCGTACGTCGTCTGAGAGTGATGGTGAATAGCTGCATACTTGGCCAGATCGGTCAGGAATCGAGAAGCGTGCGTCACGGAGCCGCCCTAGCCTGATCGTCATGGACATCACCATTCACACGAGCTTCCTGCCGCATGACGACCCGGACGCGTCCCTGGCCTTCTACCGCGACATCCTCGGCTTCGAGGTCCGCAGCGACGTCGGACAGGGCAAGATGCGCTGGATCACGTTCGGCCCCGTCGGCCAGCCCGACACGTCCATCCTCCTGGCGCCGCCGGCCGCCGACCCCGGGGTCACCGAGGACGAGCGCCGCACCATCGCCGAGATGATGGCCAAGGGCACCTACGGCTGGATCCTGCTGGCCACCCGGGACCTCGACGGCACTTTCGAGAAGGTGCTGGCCGGCGACGCCGAGGTCGTCCAGGAGCCGACCGAGCAGCCGTACGGCATCCGTGACTGCGCCTTCCGTGATCCCGCGGGCAACCTGGTCCGCATCCAGGAGCTTCGCTGAGCCGTCAGGTCATCCACATGGGCGGAAGGGGAGTTCCCTGGCCTGGCGTGAGGAGAACGAGCTGCGGGGGGCGCGACCTCGTGCGCGACGGCCGCTGGTTCGGCTGACCGCCCTCGGTTGACCGCCGCAGACACTCGCCGGCTCAGGACCGCCGCGCACTCGCTGCGGCGGTCAACCGAGCCAGCGGACGTGCCCTGTGACACGTCTGTGACAGTCGGCGGACACCGTCGTGAAGTGGGGCAGGCAGGCTTTTTCGAAACGGAACAAAAAGAAGTATTCGGACATAAGCCTCCTGTTTCCGAGGGTGTGAGCAGTGATGGCCGAGCCGAGCCGATCCCGATCTGCCGGAGGAGATCCGATGAGCCTCGCCCTCGCCACGCCGTACGCCGAAGCCCCCGCGCCTGCGCTGGCTCCGCGTGAGCAGGAGACGCTGCGACACATCGCCGCAGGTCGCACCTACCTGCAGACGGCTCGCCACATGGGGCTCTCGCAGCACACGGTGGACGCCTATCTCCGCCGCATCCGGGCCAAGCTCAACATCAACAGCACGGCCGAGCTCACCCGGCTGGCCGTCTCCCTGGGGATGTGACGCTCGACCGACTCAGCGCGACGGCAGCGCAGAGGTCAAGTAGACGTCAATACAGACGGCAATGCAGACGTCAATGCGGGCTCACGCCGTAAGCGTGAGCCCGCATCGGTGCAGTGTCGGCAGGGGCGTCAGTCCAGGTCCCGCTCGATCTGCTGTTCTCGGACCTGCTCCTGGCGCTGGGTCTCGAGGTTCTGCACGGTGTAGCGCGCCTGCTGCCCGCTGCCCTGGACGTCCTGGATCACGCCCGTCTGCTTCTGGTTCATCTCGTCCCGGTATTCCACCCGGTCTCCCTGGCGGTGCGGCATGGTTGCCTCCCAGTGTGATGTCTGTAGGTCGGAGAAGGCTGGCCCGGCACGTCACGGCGGGCCGCCCCCGTCCGTGCGCCTGCGGCTCCGAGGCGCCTTGACCAGCACACCTCCGCCCCGGTGGCGCGGCAACCGCTGTCGGCCGAACAGGGGAAATTCCGGGCATCCGCGGCGTGTCTGCGTGCTGCGGACCCCCGGGTTCGGGGTGTTTGGTCATACGTGTCAGTCGGCGCCGCTCATGACGCCGGTCGCCGTCGCCGTCCCTCGTGGCGCCAGCCGCCGTCGCCGCCCGTCCCCTGAAAGATGCTCAGCCCTTGTCGGCCGACGGCTCCCCGTGTACGTGCTTCAGCTTCATGCGAGCCTCCACCACCTCCGGGCCCGACACGTCCGACCAGAAGCGGTGGCACGTCACGAACACCGCGAGTTCCTGCTCCCGTTGGCGGAGCTTCTCCACCTCCGCCTGCTCGTCCGCTGTCCAGCCGGGGGAGGCGGGGCGCTCCACCTTGCGCCAGCCGGTGTCGTCGCTGAAGCCGTCCAGGGGCTCGACCGACCAGGGCAGCCGCTTCAGCAGGGCCAGGAGCTCTGCCCGGACCTGATGCAGCTCCTCCTGGCCGGCTAGGAGGTCGCTCGGGAAGTCATGGGTCGCAGCCACGCGGCAATGCTACGCCTGTTCGAATTTTGGATGCGAGTTCCTTATGGGAGTTCATGCGAACGTGTCGATCCGGGCGTAAGCCGTACGTTCCGATCCAGGTCAGGCGGCTAGAGCATGTGGCCGGCGAGTGACCGGTGCCCGGAAACGGCGAGTGACCGGTGCCCGGAAATTCGGAAGACCTCCGCAGTCGCCCGCTGCTAGCGTCGCCTGATCATGGAACCGATCGACGAGACAGCCATACGCGCGTCCTTCGCGAACTGCTCGAAGGGCGAGGCGAAACGCATCAGCCTTCCTCGGGAGCTGTCCGAACTGCCGTGGGCGGACATGGACTTCCTCGGCTGGCGCGATCCGGGCGCGCCGGACCGCGGATATCTCGTTGCGGTACGTGACGGTCGGCTCGTGGGGGTGACGCTCCGTGCGCCGCAGGGCATCCGGCGCGGCTTCACCAAGACGACCGTGTGCTCACTGTGCCTGACGGGGCATCCCGGCACCGGGGTGTGCCTGCTAGTGGCGCCCCGAGCGGGGGCCGCGGGGCGGCAGGGGAACACCGTTGGGGCGTACGTGTGCGCAGACCTGGCCTGCTCGCTCTATCTGCGAGGCAAGAAGCAGACAGGTCTGAAGGTGCCGTACGAGGAGACCCTGCCGCTCGAGGACAAGATCGAGCGAACCCTCACCAATCTGGGGGCGTTCCTCGACAAGGTCCTCGCCGGCTGAATCCGGAGGAGGTCAGTCCCGCCCTGGCGCCGGGCCCCGCCCTGGTGCCGGTCGCCGCCCCGGTGTCGGGCCCGAGTGTCGGGCCCGATTGTCAGTGGCCGGGGTGACACTGGACGCATGTGCCGCAGCATCAAGACGCTCCGTCCGCCCGTACTCCCCGAAGAGGCCACCGAGGAGGAGATACGGGCCGCCGCGCTTCAGTACGTGCGGAAGGTCTCAGGTTTCCGTGCGCCGGCCGCCCACAACCGGGAGGTGTTCGAGCGCGCTGTCGACGTGATCGCCGAAGCGACGGCAGAGCTGCTCGCCGGACTGGAGGTGCGGGGGCGGCGGTCCGACGGGACGGCCCCGACGGCGGCGGCCGTCGCGGCCGACACCGCTTGACGCCCCGACCCGGGGGGCGACCGCGCGCCCGCGAAGGCGGCGGCCGCCGGGGCCGACCGTGCCTGACGCGTCCCGCTTGACGCCCACCCCCGCGCGTAGTGCGGGAGCAGGCGCCACCGTGCCGTGATCAAACGGTTCTGGCAGGCCGGTCAAACGGTTCTGTCAGGCCGTGACCGGTGAGCGTCCGTCCCTGGCCCTCGCTGTATCCCGCGAGCCGCGGGACGCGAAGAGGCGGTCCAGGCCGAGCGCGCCGGAGCCGGTGAAGACCAGCAGGAACATCGCCCAGCAGAACAGCGCCGCGGGCTCGCCGCCGTTCTGGATCGGCCACAGCGCCCCGGGCTGGTGGACCTTGAAGTACGCGTACGCCATGGCGCCGGACGCGATGAACGCCGCGAAGCGGGTGCCGAGGCCGAGCACGACCAGGCTGCCCCCGACCAGCTCGATGACGCCCGCGTACCAGCCGGGCCAGGTGCCGGAGGGGACGGTGCCGCCCTGGCCGTCCGCGCCGCCGAGGATGCCGAAGAGCTTGGAGGCGCCATGGCAGGCGAAGAGCAGGCCGATGACGACACGGAACAGGCCGAGGGCATAGGGCTGGGCGCTGTTGAGACGTCCAGTCATGGTGAGGGAACTCCTTCGGGTGGGGACGTAACGGAGCGAGCCCACAGATTAGGCATCCCTAATCAATGCTTGCAAGTTCAACATTCGGCCACCGCCCCGCTTCGGATACAGCTTCCGTTCTCACTTCAGTTGCCGCTGCTTCCATTTCCGTTGCCGCGTCCGGACTCGCTTTCGCGTCCACTCCCGTTCCCGTGCCCGTTCCCGTGCCCTCGCGCCCGCCGGCCGCCGTGCGCAGTACCTCACGGGCCACGGCGTCGGCGTCCGACAGCGTGACCGAGTCCACTCCCGGCCTGGCCCCGGCCGCGGTCACCCAGTGCACGCCCTCGGTAGGCACCCCGAAGGCGAAGCGTCTGGGGTGGGGCCGGCCCTGCCGGTCGATCAGACGGTACGGGCGCGGCGTTACGTCCAGACCACCCGTTTCGTAACCACCGATGGAATGGGGCCGGCACTGGCCGGTCTCCAGCAGGCGCGCGAGCAGCTCGTCGGCCGTCCGCCGCAGGTCGGGCTCCGGCAGCCGCGCCTCGACGAGCGTCGTGACGCGGACGGCGGAGCCGGGCACATCGGGGGAGTGCGCGGCGAAGGCGCCCTCCACCGGCCGCACCTCCAGGCGCGGCCCCAGTACCTCCAGCACGCCCGCCTCGATCAGGGCGGCCATCTCCTCGATACGCCGCCGGGGCGGGCCGATCGACAGGAAGGCGTTGAGCGGGGTGTACCAGCGGTCGAGGTGGTCGCGGCGCGAGGCACCGGTCAGGCCCCCGTGGTCGACGATCTGCCGCAGCTCGTTGCGCAGGTCGCGCAGCACGTCCAGGGCCGCCTTCAGCGGGCCGGCGACATTGCCGAGCGCCGCCTGCGCCGCGTCCTCGCGCAGATACGCGAGCAGCCAGTCGCGGAAGTCGCCGGGGCCGGAGAAGGAACGGTCGCGGTACGGGCGCGCAATCCGGTCCCACGACCAGCGATCGCCCGCCGCGACACCGAACTCGTCCAGGACGAGGGCCTCTTGGGCGCTGCCGTACGGCGTGGCGAGAAAACGATCCCGGAAGCGAAAACGATCCCGGAAGCCCCCTGGCGCCGGGGCATGAGAGCGTTCCAGGCGTTCCGGGGCGAGCAGCGCCTCGTAGTAGACGGTCTCCACTTCCTTGGCGACCAGCGGCCATATCTCCGTCAGGAAGTCCGGCGGATCGCCGGAGTCCGCGCGCTTGCGGAAGCCCGCTATCGCCTCGGGCGTCAGGACGGCCGGCTGGTGCCGCCCGTAGGGGCCCTTGGCGTTGTCGCCGCGGGCCTGGTACGGGACGCCGCGCCGCGATCCCGCGTACAGCCGGGGCTCGCGGCCGGACGGCAGATACCGCAGCCCGCGGTCGCCGCGCTCGTAGCGGCCGCCGCGCACCTCGGTCAGCAGGGCCATGTGGTCGAAGAAGTTGAGCCCGAGGCCCCGCAGCAGCACCGGCTCGCCGGGGGTGATGGCCGACAGGTCCAGGTCGGCGGGGTTGGCGGGTGGCAAGTGGCGCAGGCCGTGCCGCCGCGCGTGCCGGGCGAGCCGCTCCTGCGCGGGGTCGCCGACGAGCGGCAGGTGGCCCTGGGCGAGCACCACGGCCGAGAGGCCGCGCAGTTCGGCGCCGCTGTCCAGGACGAGGTACTGGCGGCCGTCGGGTTCGTCGTCGAGCTTGACCGCGCGCGCCGCGTGCACCTCGACCCGCACCTCGGGCGGCGCGGCACGCACCACCTCGCCGAAGACCCACTCCAGATAGCGCCCGTAGCAGGCGCGCGTCGGATAGTCGTCAGGACCGAGCCCGTACGCCGGGCCTCTGCCGTCCATGTCGCCGAGGTCCCCGCCCGTCCCCCGAGTGCTGCGCCCGGCGGCCCACTCGTACAGGCTCGGGCCCGGTCGTATCGGCCCTGAGCAGTCCACGCTGTCGTCGGTGAACAGCGTCACCTGCGAGGCGACCGTGTTCATCAGCAGTTCGGGCGGCTGTGCGGTCCGCCAGACGCGGCCCGCGCCGGGCGGTGAGGGGTCGACGACGTGGACCGTCAACCGCGTCCCGGGCAGCAGTTCGCATACGGAGGCGCAGAGGCGCTCCAGCACGCTGGTGCCGCGCGGTCCCGCCCCGACGAGGGCGACGGCTGCACGGGTCCCCCGGGGGCCGTCGGCAGGTCCTGAGGGGTGGGGGATCGCGGCAGTCAAAAGCGTGGCTCCCGGAGCATGTGGGGCTGCGTGCGGTGCGGCTGTTCGGCGTGTGGTGCGGTGGCTGCTGTCGTACCAGAGCCCGCTGGAAGCGGACGGTCCGGCTCATCATGCCGTCGCGACCGCGGACAGCCCTACCGATTGACGGATGACCGGCCCCAGGTGTGGGCCGTCTCACGGGCAACACACAGCATCACAGGCATCGCGTCCCATGTCGGGCATCACGGGGTGAGTACGGACTCCTCCACCGCCTCCAGCCGTGGCCCGCCGCCCTGCCGCCCGGCACGCGCCTGCTCCAGCCGCAGCGCCGCCGAACGACCGCGCATGGTCAGCGTCATCAGCTGGTTGCCGAACCAGGGACCGCCTGTCTTCCGCCAGGTGATCGAGGGCTCCCCGTTACCTCCGTGCCGTGCGAACCGCCGTCCCAGCGCCTGGCCCATCCGGCTCCAGCCGAACCGGAAACCGATCCTGATCGACGCCGGAATGGAGTTGTGCACAGGCGAGCACGTCAGCTGCAGCACCCGGGCATCCGGATCGCGCCCGTCCGGCCAGGACGGCTCCGCGACATACGCATGGTGGACGTCCCCGGACAGGACGCACACCGTAGCCGGCGCTCCCGGCCCCGTGCCCACCTCGGCGATCAGTGCGGTCAGCGCATCGAACGACGCGGGAAAGGCCGCCCAGTGCTCCAAGTCGGCGCGTCGGCGCAGGTCTTCGGCCATCCGTGCCCAGCGCGGGCCCCGTTCGCCGCGGCACAGCGCGGCGTTCCACGCCTCGGCGTCATGGACGAGCGGAGGCAGCAGCCACGGCAGCGACGTGCCGATCAGCAGATGGTCGAAGGATCCCCGGGAATCCAGGGCCTGTTCGCGCACCCAGCGCTCCTCGTCGGCGTCGAGCATCGCCCGGTTGTCCTCGTCCAGGACGCGCGCCGCGCGTGTGTCGATCATCAGCAGGCGCACGCGGCCGAAGTCCCGGCGGTAGCTCCAGCGGACCGACGCGGGATCGGCATCGGCGCGGGCGGCGAAGGACCGCAGCGCCTCGGTGCCGTCGGGCGTGGCGCGGACCGCCGTATACACCTCGTCCCTCTCCAGCTCGTCCGGCGGGAGATTGCCGAGGTGCTGATGGACCCAGTACGACATGAGGCCGCTCAGCAGGCGCTCGCGCCACCAGGGCGTGGCCCGCATCGCGGCGAGCCAGGACTCGCTGGTGTTCCAGTCGTCGATCACGTCGTGGTCGTCGAAGATCATCAGACTGGGGACGGTGGAGAGCAGCCAGCGCATCTCGGGATCGAGCCACGACTCGTCATACAGGTGCGTGTACTCCTCGTAGTCGGCGACCTGGGCGCCGGGCGGTTCGCGCAGATCGCGGCGCGAGGCCAGCCAGCGTCGGGTGGCCCCCGAGGTCTCGTCCGCGTACACCTGGTCGCCCAGGAGCAGCAGCACGTCGGGCCGCTCGGCGGCGGGGTCCGCGGCGAGGCGGGCGGCCAGGGTGTCCAGCGCGTCAGGACCCACCGGGTCCTTCTCGTCGGCAGGCGCCGCGGCCCACCGGCAGGACCCGAAGGCGACGCTGACCTGCGAGACCTGGGCATCGGGCGTACGGATCGTGCTCGGCGGGAACGGCGAGTCCGGCAGCGGCCACACACTGCTGCCGTCGAGCGTGACCTCGTACGCCGTCTCGGTGCCGGGTGTGAGGCCGGTCACCGGGACGAGCGCGTAGTGATGCCCGGCGATCTGGAACGTGCGCGCCCGGCCCGACGACCCGTCGGCGCAGCGCACCTCGGCCGTGCACGGGCGGCTCGCCTCGACCCACACGGTCGCCGACGAGCCGTCGACATATCTCAGCAGCGGTCCCAGGCGCAGCCGTGCCATGGTGATCACCCTCCTCCGTCGCCCCGTACGGTACGGAACGACGGAGGCCGGCGGGCAGGTTCCGGTGAACGGCGGCCCACGATCGGCGGCCGCTCAGGGTGATCGATTCGGCAGATGCCGAGAACGATCGATTCAGCAGCCGTTGAGGATGCTCGTCAGGGCGCTCTTCTCAGCCGAGTCCACGGAGAGGTCGTAGTAGTACTTCACCTGGACCCAGGCGCGGGCGTAGGTGCAGTGGTACGTGGTGCGGGACGGCATCCAGGTGGCCGGGTCCTGGTCGCCCTTCGCCTGGTTGACGTTGTCCGTGACGGCGATGAGCTGAGGGCGGGTCAGGTCGTTGGCGAAGGCCTGGCGGCGGGATGTGGTCCAGCTGTCGGCGCCGGAGTCCCAGGCCTCGGCGAGCGGGACGAGGTGGTCGATGTCCACGTCGGACGCGGCGTACCAGGTCGCGCCGTCGTAGACGGAGTACCAACTGCCGCTCGTGGCGGCGCAGCTGGAGTCCTGTACGACGTTCGTGCCGTCGCGCTTGAGGACGACCTCACGGGTGTTGCAGGCCCCCGACTGCGTGATCCAGTGCGGGAACAGGTCCCGGTTGTAACCGGTGCGGTCCTCGGTCGCGACGGTCAGTGAGGCGAGGTAGGTGCGGGCTGTGGCGGCGCTCACAGGGGTGGGGAGGGCGGCCTGGGCTGCCGGACCGGTGAAAAGTCCGGTCATGGCTATCAGCCCGGTGAGGCCGGCGAGTATGCTGAGTCGTCGACGCGCGTAGATCTTGGGCATGCGAACTCCCTTGAGGTGGGGGGCAGTTGGGCGTGCAGGCGCGTTCAGGGTGACGGCGCCAGGTTTCGAACAGGCGCGCGCCAGGTGAGAAGTTAATGACGAGAACATGACACAACAAGGGGTGTGACGGTCCCGGTTGCCGTCATCCCGGGACCAATGGCCCGTACACGTGATGTCCTGGCGTCCCGTACGATGGACGGCGCGGAAGGGGAGTAGCCCGATGCCGGACCGTCGACATACTGCTCAGCTCGTCTGAGCCGGCGCCCGGAGGCAGGCCCTAGTGGCCGGCCGGTGAGACCTTCGGCAAGCAGTGCCCGTGCACACGTCCGTGTGCGTCCATGCGCGCTGCCATGCCGAGGTGTCGCATGTGAGCAATCTCCCGGCGGGTGGCCCGACCGATTGAGGAACCTTGATCAGCATCAGCGTGATGGCGCTCGTCTTCGGCGTCGTCTTCCTTGCCGAACTGCCGGACAAGACCGCCCTCGCCGGGCTCGTCCTCGGCACGCGCTACCGCGCCTCGTACGTCTTCGCCGGTGTCGCCGCCGCCTTCGCTATCCATGTCGCCCTCGCCGTCGCGGCGGGCAGTGTCCTGACCCTGCTGCCGGACCGGATCCTCCATGCCCTCACCGGCGTGCTGTTCCTGGGCGGCGCGGCCATGCTGCTGATGCAGAAGCACGACGACGACGGAGAAGAGATCCGCAAGCCGGAGGACCAGAGCTTCTGGAAGGTCTCGGGCGCGGGTTTCATGCTCATCCTGGTCGCGGAGTTCGGCGATCTCACCCAGATCATGACGGCCAACCTCGCCGCCCGCTACGACGACCCGCTCTCCGTCGGCCTCGGCGCCGTGCTGGCGCTGTGGGCGGTGGCCGGCCTCGGCATTCTCGGCGGCAAGGCACTGATGAAGCGGGTGCCGCTGGCGCTCATCACCAAGATCGCGGCTCTGCTGATGCTGGGGCTCGGCGTGTGGAGTCTGTACGAGGCGGTGGCGGCTTGACGGATTCGTTTTGTATCGTGGAGGAACAAAGTGGCTCCCGCCCGTTTTCCCTGACCGGCGGGCGGGGCCGCTTGACCTCCCGGAGCGCCCTGTCCGGAACCACTCTCTTTGGAGCATGCCGATGACGGCACACGACACCACCACCGTTCTGACCGCCCGTGCCCTTCTCTTGGACATGGACGGGACCCTCGTCAACTCGGACGCGGTGGTGGAGCGGTGCTGGCGGCGCTGGGCGGAGGGGCACGGGCTGGACTTCGACGAGGTCATCAAGATCGTCCATGGCCGGCAGGGGTACGCGTCCATGGCGCTGCTGCTGCCGGACCGGCCCATGGAGGAGAACTACGCGGACAACGCGCGCGTACTGGCCGAGGAGACCGCCGACGTCGAGGGCATCGTCGAGATCCCGGGCGCCGGCGCGTTCCTCGCCTCCCTCGCGGGGCTGCCGCATGCGCTGGTGACCTCGGCGGATGTGGCCCTGTCCACCGCGCGTATGGCCGCCGCCGGGCTGCCCCTTCCCCCGGTCCGGATCACCGCCGAGTCCGTCGGCGCGAGCAAGCCGGATCCCGAAGGGTTCCTGAAGGGGGCCGCCGAGCTGGGGATCGACCCGGCCGACTGCCTGGTCTTCGAGGACTCCGAGGCGGGGATCCTCGCGGGGCGCTCCGCGGGGATGCGGGTTGTGGGGGTCGGGGCCCGGGCGGCCCAGTACGGGCCCACGGTCCATGTGGCGGACCTGTCCGGGGTGCGGGTCGAGTCCGGGGTGGACGGGGAGATTCGGGTGCAGGTGGGGTGACGGGTGCCGGGGGGTCACCGGGGCGTTCCTCGGTGCCGGAAAACCCGGAGCTGAAGGTTGTCCCGCAATCTCGGTCGCTTGTTCCCGATGGCTGCTTACGGGTGCGTCAGTCGTGGTGGCTCTTGGCCTGCAGGTGTCTTGGCATGGTCAGGGGTGTTCAGCCAGTCGCGGATGAGTGTGATGGCTTCGTCCACGAGGGTGGGCGGGGCGCCGGAAGACTCGATTGAGGTGCGGGCTATCGCGGCGAGTTGGTGGTCGCTGAGGGCGAAGGCTGTGCGGGCTGTTTCGTACTCCTCCAGCAAGCCGGG
This sequence comes from Streptomyces jeddahensis, assembly GCF_001642995.1. GTDB lineage: Bacteria > Actinomycetota > Actinomycetes > Streptomycetales > Streptomycetaceae > Streptomyces > Streptomyces jeddahensis. The sequence continues at coordinate 6,895 of NZ_LOHS01000018.1, read as the reverse complement.
GCCGAACAGGAGGGGGTCGTCGGCGTTGACGGTGCAGCGGATGCCTGCGTGCAGCAGCAGTGGGAGGGGGTGGGCGGACAGGGACTTCACGACGCCGAGGGCGACGTTTGAGGTGGGGCAGACGTCGAGGACTACGCCTTCCGCAGCCAGGCGGCTGAGGAGCGCTGGGTCCTCCACCGCTCGTACGCCGTGGGCGATGCGTTGCGCGCCGAGCACGTCGAGTGCGGCGCGAACGCTGGCCGGGCCGGCGAGTTCGCCTGCGTGCGGGGCGGAGATCAGCCCGGCCTCTCGGGCGATGGTGAATGCCCCGGCGAACGGCTCCGGAGCATATCGGGCCTCGTCCCCGGCCAGGCCGAAGGCGACCACCCCGTTGTCTGCCCGGCGGGCCGCGAGCCGGGCGGTCGCGATGGCCTCGGAAGGATCGGCGTTACGCCGGGCGAACATCACGACGCCGAAGCCGATACCTAGCTGGGCAGCCGTTCGGCGGCCTTCGTCGATCACCGCGTCCAGCACGTCGAGTGCGGCGTGCGGATCGGCCTCGTAGGTCAGGGGGTTCACGTGTGGCTCGACCCATACCGCTCCGTCCGCGGCGGCGTCCTCGACCACCTCCCGCACCAACCGCAGCAGGTTCTCCCGCGGGCCCTCGCGGACCAGCCGCGCGGCGACACGGTACAAGGGCCCGAAGTCCTCGAACGACGCGAAGCCGCCGCCCAGGTCCGGCGGTTCTTCGCCATACTCACCGGCCAGTTCCGCGAGCGTGGCAGGGCGCATCGCGCCCTCGAGATGTAGATGGAGATGGGCCTTCGGCAGACCGGCCAGGCTTCGCATGGCGCATCACTCTACGGCCATGCCGATGGTGATTATTTGAAGTGCGACGATCACCATGTGACTGGTGTGATTGCGGCGTCGGAGCCCGCAGTTGTTCGGCCGGGCAGGCCCTGGAGCCTGCCGTTGGAGGACCGCGTGCTGCTGGTGGCCGCCTACTGACGCGCTGGCGCGGCACGCGTAAGGCCCTCTCTCGCCCCGCGCGACGCGAGAGCAAGAGGGGGCCACAACCCGCAGCCGCCCTACGGTCTGAGGGGACGTGCCGGTGTGTCCGCCCGCAGTGGCCGGTGCTTCTTTCGGCTCCCTGACGACGAACGGTAAGGCGCCGGACCGAGGACGGACATACCGGCGCGGCCCCGCCCCAAGATGGGCGGGGCGTGTCCCGAGGCGGGGGAGCCTCGCGCGGAGAGGTCGGCCCGGGACGGGCGGGGCGTGTCGCGACGCGGGGAGCCAGCCGGGGACGTCCGTGACGGGCAGGGGCCCCGAGCCAGAGGCGAGGGGCTTCGTGGGGCCGAGCCCGACGCCGTCGGGCTCGGCTACGGCTCCGTCGTCTCGCTCTCCAGGCTCCGCCGCGTCTGCGGCCCGTACGTCCCGTTCTCGCGGATCCCCCGAGCCCGCTGGTAGCGGCTCACCGCATCCTCGACCGACCGGTCGTACACGCCGTCCGCCTCCCCCGTGTACAGCCTCAACTGCTGCAGCCGCTGCTGCAGCTCGACGACCTCCGGCCCCTCGTCCCCCCGCCGCAGCACCTGCGAACCCGTACCCCGCTCCTCGGGCGTCGAGCTGACCGTGCCCGTCGCCGGAGTCGCAAAGGGCGACGGAGCCGCCGCCGTACCCGCCGCCGACCGGGCCGACGGCGCCGTGGCCGACGTGCTCCCGCTGCTCGAGGCGGACGGCGACGTCGATCGGTCCGGCGATGGAGCCGCCGACCCCGAGTCCGACGCCGACGCCGAGGCGGACCCGGACGTGCCCCGCGACGTCGGTGCCGGGTCGACCAGGTCGGGCGCGCTGGTGCGGGTGTCGTCGGGGAGTGCGCTGTCCCGGTCCGGCTTCTCGTAGGAGAACAGGCCGCTCGCGAAGGCGCCGACAGCCAGTACGGCGACCACCGACCCCACCGCGCCGGCCAGCGCGAGACGCCGGCGCATCGGGGACCCGCCGACCTGTTCGTCGTACGGCTCATACGGTCCGGGAGCGGCACCCGGCGGTTCCGCAGTCGGGCCTTCGGCCGCCGGATGTTCCGCGAAGGGCCCAGCCGCCGTCGAGAACAGGCGAACGTCCGCCGGCCTCGGCGCGGCAGCCGGCCCTCCCGTCGGCACGGCCGCTCCCGGCGGGACCGGCGTCCCGGGCACCACCGGCGCCCCGGGCGGGACCGCTGCCCCCACCCCAACCGTGGCGGCCCCCTCCGGACCACTGCCCGACGGCGCGCCGCCCCCCGACCCCGACGGTGCGCCACCCCCGGAACCCGGCGCGGCGTCCCGCTCGGACAGCGAGACGTACGGCCGGATACGCAGCGGATCGAAGTCCTCCGCCGCGGCCGCATCGGCGGACCGGGCGTCTCGCGCGGCCTGCGCCGACCTCTCGGCACATGTGCAGGCGGCCGCCCCTCCCGCGTCTCGTGCCATGCCGCATTCAGGACACTGCTGTCCGCTCATGCTCACGCTCACTCTCCGGACCCCTCCCCTATGAGCTCCAGCGATTATGCAGATCCGGCCATGGACGGCGCACAGGCTTCCGAGGACTCAACGGACTCAACAGGCCATAACGGGTGACACCTACCACGATGGAAAGGAACAGGCCCCAGGCCACCAGGAGGTGTCCATGTCCCAGGACGTGAGCGACACGCACCCGGCCCGGCCCGGCATGGGCCGGGACGAGCATGTCAAGGGCGGCGTGCTCGCCTCGATCGGCGCGCTGCTGCTCGGCATGCTGCTCGCCGCGCTCGACCAGACCATCGTCTCGACGGCGCTGCCGACCATCGTCAGCGAACTCGGCGGGCTCGAGCACCTGTCGTGGGTGGTCACCGCGTACCTGCTCGCCTCGACGGCCGCGACCCCCCTCTGGGGCAAGCTCGGCGACCAGTACGGCCGCAAGAAGCTGTTCCAGGCGGCCATCGTGATCTTCCTGATCGGCTCGGCGCTGTGCGGCATGGCGCAGAACATGCCGGAGCTCATCGGGTTCCGCGCGCTCCAGGGCCTGGGCGGCGGCGGCCTGATGGTGCTGTCGATGGCGATCGTCGGCGACATCGTGCCGCCGCGGGACCGCGGGAAGTACCAGGGGCTGTTCGGCGCGGTCTTCGGCGCGACAAGCGTCCTGGGACCGCTGCTCGGCGGGCTGTTCACGCAGCATCTGAGCTGGCGCTGGGTGTTCTACGTCAATCTGCCGGTCGGCGTCGTGGCGCTCATCGTGATCGCGACCGCGCTGCACATCCCGCGGCGCGCCGCCCAGCACACCATCGACTACCTGGGCACGTTCCTCATCGCCTCCGTCGCCACCTGCCTCGTCCTCGTCGCCTCGCTCGGCGGCATCACGTGGGCGTGGGGCTCGCCGCAGATCATCGGGCTGGCCGTGCTCGGCGTGGTGCTGGCCTTCGCGTTCGTCGCCGTGGAGCGCAGGGCCGCCGAGCCCGTGCTGCCGCTGAAGCTGTTCCGGATCAGGACGTTCACGCTCACCGCGGTGATCAGCTTCGTCGTGGGGTTCGCGATGTTCGGCGCGATGACCTATCTGCCGACGTTCCTGCAGGTCGTGCACGGCATCTCGCCGACCATGTCGGGTGTGCACATGCTGCCCATGGTGTTCGGACTGCTGCTGGCCTCCACGGCGTCCGGCCAGATCGTCAGCCGCACAGGCCGCTGGAAGGTGTTCCCGGTCACCGGCACCGGCATCACGGCGCTGGGACTGCTCCTGCTGCACCAGCTCGACGAGAACAGCGGCACGGGCGAGATCAGCGCGTTCTTCTTCGTGTTCGGCTGCGGACTCGGCCTGGTCATGCAGGTGCTGGTGCTCATCGTGCAGAACGCGGTGTCGTACGAGGACCTGGGCGTCGCCACGTCAGGGGCCACCTTCTTCCGCTCCATCGGCGCCGCGTTCGGTGTGGCCATCTTCGGCACGATCTTCGCGAACCGGCTCGGCGACAAGCTGACGAGCGCGTTCGCAGACGTCCAACTTCCGCCCGGGATCACGCCGCAGACGCTCGAGGCCGACCCCCGTGGCATCGCGCGGCTCCCGGAAGCGCTGCGGCCCGCGGCCCTGCAGGCGTACGCGTCGTCGATCACGGACGTCTTCCTGTACGCGGCGCCGGTCGCCCTCGTCGCCTTCGTCCTGGCCTGGTTCCTGCACGAGGACAAGCTGCGCGGCTCGGTGACCGCGCCCGACGCGACCGAGACGTTCGCCAGCAACCCCGTCGAACGGTCGTCGTACGACGAGGTGGCGCGCGCTCTCTCGACGCTCGGTACCCGCGAGGGGCGCCGCGAGATCTACGAGAAGATCACCGCGAAGGCCGGCTACGACCTGCTGCCCGCGGCGAGCTGGCTGCTGCTGCGCATCAACCGCCACGGCTCGGCCGAGCCCGCCGTGCTCGCCGAGCACAGCGCCGTACCGCTGACCATCATCACGGCCGCGGCCCGCCAGGTCGAGGAGCGGCACCTCGCCGTACGCGAGGGCCTGACGCTCGTCCTGACGGAACAGGGACGCCGGGTCGCCGAGCGACTGGCGAAGGCCCGCGAGGAGTCCCTCGCCGAGCTGCTCGGCGACTGGTGGACCCGCGACCGCCCCACCGATCTCACCCAGCTCGTCCGGGAGCTCAACGCGGAGCTGTGCGGCAGCGACGCGGAACGGCCGCACGACGGACCGGTTCACAAGGGGCCGCACCCTGGTGTCGAGGCGGGCGTCTGAGGCGGCCAGCTGAGTTGTCAGCCAGCTGCGTCATCAGTCGGCTGGAGCGGTAGCCGGCTGAACCTCAGTCGGCGGCTGGGAGATCCTTGCTGAACCAGTGCTCGGCGTATTCGTTGCTGTTGTACGCCTCGATCTCCTCGTATCCGCGGCGGGCGTACAGCGCGCGGGCCTCCACCAGGTCGTGCCGGGTGTCCAGGACCATGCGGCGGGCGCCGAGCGCGCGGGCCGCGTCCTCGGCCGCCGCCAGCAGGAGGACCGCGCCGCCCCTGCCACGCATCTCCTTGCGTACGAAGAACCGCTTCAGCTCACCCGTCGAGGCGTCGAGCAGCCGCACACCGGCCATGCCCGCCGGCTCCCCGCCGTACCGCGCGACCAGCAGCACCCCGCCGGGCGGGGCGAAATCCGCCCCGGTGTCCGCCGCGATCTCCCGCTCCAGCTCGTCCGGCGGAGTCGACCGCCCCTCGTGGAGCTCGTACCAGCGGTCGCTGACCTCCGTGTAGTACGCGCGCCAGAGGGCGGCGGCCACGGGAGAGCTGAAGGCCTCCGAGGCGACGGTCCAGGTCCCCTGTGCGGTGTCGGTGTCGGTCGTTTCGGTGGTGTGAGCAGCGGTCGTGCCCGTCGCGTCGGTCATGACGCTCATTGTCGGCGGGGGACGGGCGGCGGGCACAAGCGGATTACGGACGGGGCCCGGAGCAGGGCGGGCGCCGTTTGAGCGGCGGGATCCGGGCAACCCGCCGCAGGGACAGTAGCTGTGACAGACCCAGGCGACAGGCGTACCAAGCACCAGGCGTACCAAGCCGCAGACGCCCAGACGCCCAGACGCCCAGACGCCCAGACGCACCAAGCCGCAGACGCTCAGACGCACAGACGCACCAAGCCGCAGACGCTCAGACGCACAGACGCACCAAGCGGCAGACGTACCCAGCGACAGACCCAGGAGGGCAGCCGGCCATGTCAGGCACCACCATCGCGTTGATCGTGATCGCGGTCGTGATCGTGCTCGCCGTCATCGGCGCCTTCGTGGCCAGCGCCGTGCTCGGGAGCTCGCGCGGGCTGAAGCGGCGCTTCGGACCGGAGTACGAACGGACGGTCGCCCGCCACGACGGCGACACCAAAGAAGCGGAACGCGACCTCGCCGACCGCGTGAAGCGGCACGGCTCACTCCGTACGCGCCCCCTGGAGGCCGCCGCGCGGGACGGATACGTATCCCGCTGGAACTACGCCCAGGAGCGTTTCGTCGACTCGCCGGGCGACGCGGTGGCCGAGGCCGACCGGCTGCTCGCCGAGGTGGCGGCCGCGCGCGGGTTCCCGGACGGCGTGCACTACGAGGAGCAGGTGGCCGCCCTGTCGGTGCACCACGGCCCGCACGTCGACGGCTACCGCCGGGTGCACCGGGTGGCACAGGCCGGGACCGCCGCACCGCAGGGCAGCGGGGCCGGTACGGAGGAGATGCGCGCCGCCCTGCTCGACGCTCGGGCCCTCTTCGACGATCTGGTGGCGGAAGACGGCGCCCGCGGGCCCCGTGACCACCGTCGCCGCACCGGCCGCAGCGGCGCGGCGGATGACGCGAGCCGCTCCGGCCAGGACCACGGGGTCGGGCGCTTCCATGCCCTGTGGGGGTTCAACCGGCACCACCCGAAGAGGAGTTGAGCGGTATGGCCGATTACGAGGGTGTGGGCGGGCTGCTGCCGCCCGATGAACGCGAGAAGCTGAGTGTGCGTCTGCAGCACGCCGTCAGCGCGTTCGTCGACAGCCCGAGGGGAGCGGTCGAGGAGGCCGACGAGGTCCTGCACGAAACGGTCAACCGCTTGACGAAGACCCTCGCCCACCGCCGCCGTACGATCCGCACCGCCTGGCAGTCCATGGGCGAGGGCGAGGAGCGTACGGCGGACACCGAGCAGCTGCGGCTGGCGCTGCGGGACTACCGGGAGACGGCGGAGCGGCTGCTGCGTCTGTGACGGGCGGGCTGCCGGGCCCTGAGGGCCCGATCCCCGGGCGGGGCGGTCCGCGGCGAGCGGCTCGCGATGCGACGGTGACCCGGCAGCGATGTGAGACAGGTCCGCCGGTCGGTGGCGGCGGCCGGCGGACCGCCTGCGAGCGGCCCCCTGCGTCCTGGCGGGGGCCGCCTGCGAGTGGCTCGCCTTGCGCCGTCGAGCGTCTGCGGCGCCGTCGTGGCTGG
>NZ_LOHS01000017.1 GCF_001642995.1 Streptomyces jeddahensis | reverse complement strand
CCGCTCCGCGGCGCTTTCGGTTAGCGTCCACGCATGGACGCCGCCCTTCTCTTCGACCCCTGGTCGCCCGGCTTCGTCGCCGACCCCTATCCCGCCTACGCCGAGCTGCGCGCCCGTGGCCGGGTGCACTACTACGAGCCCACCGACCAGTGGCTCGTCCCGCTCCACGCGGACGTGGCCGCGCTGCTGCGCGACCGGCGGCTGGGGCGCACGTACCAGCACCGCTTCTCGCACGAGGACTTCGGACGCCAGGCTCCGCCGGCCGAGCACGAGCCGTTCCACGTGCTCAACGACCACGGGATGCTCGACCTCGAGCCGCCGGACCACACCCGGATCCGCCGCCTGGTGTCGAAGGCGTTCACGCCGCGTACCGTCGAGCAGTTGCGTCCGTATGTGCACCGGCTGGCGTCTGGGCTGGTCGGCGGGCTGGTCGCGGAGGGCGGCGGCGATCTGCTGACTGCCGTCGCCGAACCGCTGCCGGTCGCCGTCATCGCCGAGATGCTCGGCATCCCCGAGGCGGACCGGCCGCTGCTGCGGCCCTGGTCGGCGGACATCTGCGGGATGTACGAGCTGAACCCGCCCGAGGAGACGGCCCGTCGGGCGGTTCAGGCGTCGGTCGAGTTCTCTGCGTATCTCCGGGAGCTGATCGCCGAGCGGCGCAAGGATCCCGGTGAGGACCTGATCTCGGGGCTCATCGCCGCCTACGACGAGGGGGACCGTCTCACGGAGCAGGAGATGATCTCCACGTGCGTGCTGCTGCTGAACGCGGGGCACGAGGCCACCGTCAACGCCACCGTCAACGGCTGGTGGGCCCTCTTCCGCCACCCCGACCAGCTCGCCGCCCTGCGCGCCGACCGCTCGCTGCTGTCTACAGCTGTGGAGGAATTGCTCCGCTACGACACCCCGCTCCAGCTCTTCGAGCGCTGGGTGCTCGACGACATCGAGATAGGCGGTACGACGATCCCGCGCGGCTCCGAGATCGCCATGCTCTTCGGCTCCGCCAACCGCGACCCGGACGCCTTCTCCCACCCCGACACCCTGAACCTGTCCCGCACGGACAACCCGCACATCTCCTTCAGCGCGGGCATCCACTACTGCATCGGCGCCCCGCTCGCCCGTATCGAACTGGCCGCCTCTCTCGGGGCGTTGCTCGACCAGGCGCCGACGCTCCGGTTGGCCGCCGAGCCGGAGCAAAAGCCGGGCTTCGTCATCCGGGGGTTGAAGGAGCTGCAAGTCGAGCTCGGCTGATCACCCGATGGGCTGACCAGCTGCGGGATCCGGTCGGCGCTCGGTCGGGGCTCGGCAAGCTGGTGCCCGCCTGCGAAGGAGGGCACCATGACGGTTATGGCAGAGCGCATGTCTCGGACGTCCCAGATGTCGGTGGAGGAGTTCGAGAGGATCGCCGTGATCGCGGCCAAGGAGACCGACGACGCCGTCAGGTTCGAGTTCATCGGCGGACGGATCGGGGTCAAGAAGGTGGCGGACGGAGATCACAACGAGATCATCGAATGGTTGCGGGCGATCTGCATGCAGCACCAGCCGGGCTGGGCTCTGTACAGCGGTGAGCAAGGGCTGAAGGTGGAGAAATACCGCGGAGGCCGTGCCCGCCCTGACGGCTCTCTGGCTCCCAGAGGCACCTTCGCTGGGCGGGGGGAGTGGGCCGATCCCGAGGGAGTGCTGATGACGGTCGAGGTCACGTCGTATGACGCTGACACCGACCAGCGGGACCGGCACGAGAAACCGCTGGCGTACGGAGCGGCTGGAATTCCCGTGTACCTGCTGATCGACCGGGACTCCTGCACGGTCACAGTGCACAGCCACCCCGACCGGGAGGACGGTGGCTACCGCGACACTCACACAGTGAAGTTCGGTGAGAAGGTCGCCATCCCGGTTCCCGTGGGCATCGAACTCGACACGGAGATCCTCAAGAACTACGTGCGCTGACACCGCAGCACGTGACGGCGCCCCGGACTTCGCCCGCGTCCGGAGCGCCGTACCCCGTCGGACACCGTCAGGTGGTCACGTCCCGCCGCCGCAACCCGGTCATCCCCGCAGCGGCGAGCCCCGCCGCGACCACCGCCAGCACCACCACCGGCGTCCACGCCATCTCCGGCCCCGGCAGCTTCGGCAGATGCCCGAACGGCGACACGTTCATCACGGCTTGGGGGATGTCGAGCGCCGGGCCGATCCAGCCGAGGGCGAGTGCCAGGCCCGAGGCCGCCCAGCCCGCCGCCACCGATGCCTTCGGGAACATGCCGTACAGGAACAGGGCGAGCGCGCCGAGCGTCCAGATCGCCGGGACCTGGACGAGGGACGCGCCGAGGACCGGGCCGAACTCCTTGCCGTATCCGAGTGCCAGACCCAGGCCCCCCAGCAGCATGACGAGCACCGCGCCGCCGAAGGCGATGAGCAGATGGCCGCTCGCCCAGCGCAGTCGGCCGACCGCGTTCGCCAGTACCGGTTCGGCGCGCCCGGAGGTCTCCTCGGCGCTCAGCCGCAGCACGGACTGCACCACGTACAGCGCGGCGACCATGCCGAGCATGCCGACCATCGCGGCGAGGAACGCGTCGGTCAGGCCCGCCTGGCCGCCCATGCGCTCGAAGATCTCGCGGGCGTCCTCGTTGTCGCCGACCAGGTCGGCAGCGCCTTCCGTCATCCCGCCGAAGACGAGCCCCGCGAGCAGGAAGCCGGTGCCCCAGCTGACGACGCTGCCGCGCTGCAGCCGCCAGGCCAGTCCGGCCGCGGTGGAGATCCGGCCCTCGGCCGGGCCCGGCCGGGTCGGCAGGAAGCTCATACCGGCATCGCGCCGCTCGGTGAGGACGTAGCCGATGGCCAACTGGATCACGACGGCCGCCGCTAGCAGCGCCAGCACCCACCAGCGCTCGTCCGCGTACGGCCGGGCGTTCTCGGCCCAGCCGAGCGGCGAAAGCCAGGTCAGTACGGACGAGCCGTCGTCGCTCGCGGAGTCGCCGGTGGCCCTCAGCAGGAAGGCGGCGCCGAGCACGGCCGCCGTGAGCCCCCTGGCGAACCGGGCGCTCTCGGTGAGCTGCGCCATGATCGCCGCCATGCCCGCGAAGAGCATGCCGATGCCGCCGATGGCCAGGCCCAGCGCGAGAGCCCCCGCCGTGCCCTGACCGGACAGCCCGGCGGTGATGAGCAGAGCCACCGCCGTGTTGGCCACCAGTGCCGCGAGCAGTGCGGCCGTCAGCGGTGCCCTGCGGCCCACCACGGCGGAGGCCAGCAGTTCGTGGCGGCCGGTCTCCTCTTCCTCCCGGGTGTGCCGGACGACGATCATCAGGCTCATCACCGCTGCCAGGACGGCCGCGAAGCCGCCGAACCGCCAGGTGACGATCGCCCCGAGCGAGTCCCCGAACACCGGCCCGTACATCGCGCGCATCGAGCCGTTGGCGGTCATGTCCGCGGCGAGCTCCGCCCGCTTGGCGGTCGTGTCGTAGAGCTGCCCGATGGACGAGACGCCGCTGACGACCATCAGGACGACCACGGCCACCCACACCGGCATCATGACCCGGTCGCGGCGCAGGGCGAGCCTCAGGAGGGTGCCCGCGCCGGCCAGCGGACGCGTCCCGCTCGCACGGACCGCGAACCGTGGTGCGGTCACGGCGGTCATCGGGCCACCGCCTCTTCCTCGCCCGTCAGTACGTCGTCCTGGTAGTGGCGCAGGAACAGCTCCTCCAGCGTGGGCGGCGTCGAGGTCAGCGACCGCACGCCCGACTCCGTCAGCGACCGCAGCACGGCGTCGAGCTTGTCGGTCTCGACCTGCAGCCTGACCCGATGGCCCTGTACGTCGAGGTCGTGCACGCCCGGCAGGTGCGAGAGCCCGTTCGGTGGACCGGCGAGTTCGGCCGTCACGCTCGTACGCGTCAGATGCCTGAGGTCCGCGAGCGAGCCCGACTCGACTGTCCGGCCCTTGCGGATGATGCTCACGCGGTCGCAGAGCGCCTCGACCTCGCTGAGCACATGGCTGGAGAGCAGGACGGTCCGCCCGCGCGCGCGTTCCTCGGCGACGCAGTTCTGGAAGACCTCCTCCATGAGTGGGTCGAGCCCGGAGGTCGGCTCGTCCAGGATCAGCAGGTCCACGTCGGAGGCGAAGGCGGCGACCAGGGCGACCTTCTGCCGGTTGCCCTTGGAGTAGGTGCGGCCCTTCTTCGTCGGGTCGAGCTCGAACCGCTCGATGAGGTCCGCGCGCCGCGCCTTGTCGAGTCCTCCGCGCAGCCGCCCGTAGAGGTCGATGACCTCGCCGCCGCTGAGGTTCCGCCACAGGGTGACGTCGCCCGGGACGTAGGCGACGCGGCGGTGGAGCTCGACCGCGTCGGACCAGGGGTCCATGCCGAGCATCTGTGTGGCGCCGGAGTCCGCGCGCAGCAGCCCGAGGAGGACGCGGATGGTGGTGGACTTCCCCGCGCCGTTGGGACCGAGGAAGCCGTGGACCTCACCGGTCTCGACGTCCAGGTCGAGGCCGTCCAGCGCGCGGGTCCTGCCGAACGTCTTGTGCAGGCCCGAGACAGTGATCGCCTTCGTCATGCTTCAGAAGCTACGAGATGTTCACAAATTTGTGAAGTTAAGAAACCGTATAAACTCGGCCGGGGAGTGGGGAGCAGGGAGATGATCAGGACATGACGGATACGGCTGGGGTGGAGCGGGACCCGGAAACCGTCTCGCGGTTCGTGGAGCACTTCGCGGCGCAGCTCGTCGAGGCGGGCGTACCGCGCATGCCGGCCCGGGTCTTCGCCGCGCTGCTCGCCTCCGACACGGGCACGCTCACCTCCGCCGAGCTGGGCGAACGGCTGAAGGTGTCCCCGGCCGCGGTCTCCGGCGCGGTGCGCTACCTCGCGCAGGTGCACCTGGTGTCCCGCGAGCGCGAGCCCGGCTCCCGGCGGGAGCGGTACCGGGTCCACAGCGACCAGTGGTACGAGGCCCTCACCAATCGTGAAGCGCTCATCAAGCGCTGGGAGGACGCCCTGCGCGAGGGCGTCTCCAGCCTGGGTGCCGACACCCCGGCGGGCCGCCGCCTCGCCGAGACCCTCGCCTTCTTCGAGTTCATGGAGGGGGAGGTGGACGCCATGATGGAGCGCTGGCGCCTGCATCGCGACAGGACATTCGGCAGCGGCTGATCCCGACAGGACCTTCGGCAGCGGCTGATCCGAGGACGGCTGATCCGGGAGGACCCACCCTCAGCCGGGCAACCCCTCCGCGCAACCCTCACTCGGGCAACGTCAACCTCAGTGCCCCCGCCAGCACCATCCAAGTCCGGCTTCGTACCGGGCCGGAGACCAGCGCGTCCGCGCGGTAGCGGAAGTCCGCTCCCGAGACGGTCACGCTGTGGCCCGCTGCCCGCAGGGGGGCCGCCTCCGGGCTCATGGAGGACGGGCGGACCTCGACGTGGGCGACGCCCGAGCCGTTCGGGGCCACGGACACGGCCTCCAGGGGCTGGTCCAGGTCGACCAGTGTCACGCCGTCCACCTCGACCCGCAGCCGGGCGGGCCCGGACCTGGCGCCGGGGTCGGGCACGGGGTCCCGGGACGGTCGCGCCGGCACGAGCGTCCGTACGAGCGACTGGCAGGTGCGCAGCCAAGGGCGTATCCCCGATACCCCCGATACCACGCTCGAGGCTGTCGCCCCCGCGGGGCCGTGCTGCGCGGCGGCCTCTCGCAAGGTGAGCGGGGGGATCCGCAGATCCCGGAGCACCACGCCGTCCCGGTCGTCGACCAGCAGGTCCAGCCGCCGCTCGACACCCTCCAGTACGGCCCGTGCCGCCGCCACCGCCCCCGTAGGCACCCCTAGCGTCTCCGCCAGCGACAGCGAGGTGCCCACCGGCACCAGGGAGAGCACGGCCGAGGCCAGTTCCCGCTCGCGGTGCAGAAGGGCGACCGCATGCGCCAGGGCCCGGTCGTCGCCGATCAGCACGGGCCGCCGGGACCCTCGCCGGGCGAGAGCTCTCGCGAATTCCTCGGGCCCGTCCGGGAGGCAGACTTTCGTCGCCGCACCCGCGCTGAGCACGTCTTTCGCAATGCGTACCGACTCGCCATCGCTGCGCCGGGCCACTGGATCGATGACCACCAGCAGCTGGTCGGAAGCCGCCACCTCGGTCCTGCCTCGCTTCCTCGGGTAGCATCTTGGTGCAAGAGCCCCTTTGCGCTATTGCGCCCAGGGGCTTCGTCTATTCCGGGGCACACCGGTACGGGCGGCTTCGGCCCCCTGACCCTGGACATGCCCCGCCCGGAAGGGGTGTACGCCTGTGCCCGCACTTGTGCTGCTCGGTGCTCAGTGGGGTGACGAAGGCAAGGGAAAGGCCACCGACCTGCTCGGTGGATCCGTGGACTATGTGGTGCGCTACCAGGGTGGTAACAACGCCGGCCACACGGTGGTCGTAGGTGACCAGAAGTATGCACTCCACCTCCTCCCTTCCGGAATCCTCTCCCCCGGATGCGTTCCGGTCATCGGCAACGGCGTCGTCGTCGACCCGTCGGTCCTGCTCTCCGAGCTGAGCGGTCTGAACGAGCGCGGCGTCGACACGTCCAAGCTGCTGATCAGCGGTAACGCGCACATCATCACGCCGTACAACGTCACCGTCGACAAGGTGACGGAACGCTTCCTCGGGAAGCGGAAGATCGGCACCACCGGCCGCGGCATCGGCCCGACGTACGCCGACAAGATCAACCGCGTCGGCATCCGCGTCCAGGACCTGTACGACGAGTCGATCCTGCAGCAGAAGGTCGAGGCGGCCCTCGACGTCAAGAACCAGCTGCTCACCAAGCTCTACAACCGCCGCGCGATCTCCGCGGACCAGGTCGTCGAGGAGCTGCTCGGTTACGCGGCGCAGATCGAGAGCTACGTCGCGGACACCACCCTGATCCTCAATGACGCCCTCGACCAGGACAAGGTCGTCCTCTTCGAGGGGGGCCAGGGCACGCTGCTCGACATCGACCACGGCACGTACCCCTTCGTCACCTCCTCGAACCCGACCGCGGGCGGCGCCTGCACGGGCACGGGCGTGGGCCCGACGAAGATCAGCCGGGTCATCGGCATCCTCAAGGCCTACACGACGCGCGTCGGCGCGGGCCCGTTCCCGACCGAGCTCTTCGACGCGGACGGCGAGGCGCTGCGCCGCATCGGCGGCGAGCGGGGCGTGACCACCGGCCGTGACCGCCGCTGCGGCTGGTTCGACGCGGTGATCGCGCGTTACGCGACCCGCGTGAACGGCCTGACCGACTTCTTCCTCACCAAGCTGGACGTCCTGACCGGCTGGGAGGAGATCCCGGTCTGCGTCGCGTACGAGATCGACGGCAAGCGCGTCGAGGAGCTCCCGTACTCGCAGTCCGACTTCCACCACGCGAAGCCGGTCTACGAGACGCTCCCGGGCTGGTCCGAGGACATCACGGGCGCCAAGTCGTTCTCCGACCTGCCGAAGAACGCCCAGAACTACGTCAAGGCCCTGGAGGAGATGTCCGGCGCGCCGATCTCCGCGATCGGCGTGGGCCCGGGCCGGGACGAGACGATCCAGATCAACTCGTTCCTCTAGGACGCTAGGACGCGGTACGCGAGAACGTCCCGGTGGCCTTCCGGCCGCCGGGACGTTTTCAGTCCACGCGCGTCAGGGGTCCTCGCCGCAGATCCGCAGCCCCTCCGGTGTCGCGCACGGCAGGTGGCCGTGGGTGCGGATGACGTCCTGGCCGCTGCCTCGGCTCATGTAGGCGAGGAAGCTGGAGGCGAGGGAGTCGGCGGGTGGCTGGCCGTAGGTGTAGGCGTACTCGATCTCGCGGTACGGGTAGCCGTCGCGGTCGCCGTGTTCGAGGGCGTCCAGGGACGGCTCCTCGCCGTCCAGGTTCAGGCGGTGCAGGCCCTTGAGGCTGGTGGCGGCGCGGAGCTCGCTGTAGCCGATGGCGCCGGGAACCTTGGCCACCGTCTTCAGCACCTGGTCGGTGCTGTCGAGTTCGCAGCGGACGACGGCGGCGTCCGGAGTGTCCTTGTTGACGCAGTCGAGCGAGGTGTTGGCGAGTTCGCCGGCCTCCAGGACGCGGCGCTGGAAGACCTGCCGGGTGCCGGAGTTCGCGTCCCGGCTGACCAGGCGTACGGGCAGGTCGGGGCCGCCGAGCTGCTTCCAGTTGCGGATCTCGCCGCGGTAGAGGCGGCGGACGTCGGTGAGCTTGAGGTTCTTCAGGGGGACGTCGTCGTTCAGGACGAGCGCGAAGACCGAGACGGCGACACGGCTTTCGCGCAGGTGCGGATAGCCGGCCGGCTTCGGGCCGTCGGAGAGCGTGATGACCGGCGGGGACCCGTCCTTGGCGTCCGCGCCCGCTTCGTCGAGGGCGCGGATGCCGGCGGTGCTGCCGTGGGTGTCCACCGTGACGGTGGGGTGCGCCGCTTCGCAGTCCTTCTCGTACTTGTCGGCGAGCTCCTCGATCACCGGGGCGAAGGCCGTGGAGCCGATGACCCTCAACTCGCCTGCCGCGCAGCCCATCGGGGGCCGCGAGTCGTCGCGTACGACGATGATGCCGGCGAGGACGACGACGCAGACGGTGAGCAGCACGGTGATGACGCGGGCGGCGCGGCTGAAGAGCGGCGGCTTGTCGTCCGGTGTGGTGGACCGGTTGGGCTTGATATCGCCCTCCTTGATGCCTCCCTCGAGCCTGACCTCGCGGCCGACGCCGCCGCCGGAGAGCACGCACAGCAGTTTGTAGTGCTCGCCCCTGTTGAGCGGGACGCGGGGGATGCAGAGGGTGGCGCCGTCGTAGCGCAGGCCCGCGGCCTCGGTGAAATGGCCCATCAGGTGGGAGGCGGTCCGGGGCACGCTGACGACGACGCCCCGGATCGTCCGCTCGGCGAAGACGGCTTCCAGACCGTGCAGTTCGCGCCGGGTGTAGTCGCTCTCATCGATGCTCTGCGAGCCGTCGTTCTCGATCCGCAGGAGGACGAGCGTGGCGTCCTCCATGCCGGGGGCCTCGGCGAACCAGCCGAGACGTACGTTCGCCCTGCCGTCGTGGCCGTCCCGGCCTATGGGCGTGTCGAGCTGGATCCGGTAGCCGATGCGTTTGCGGCGGGGGACGCGGCGCTCGTACCAGAGCACGCCGGCCGAGGTCAGCACGCCGAGCACGGCGGTGCCGACAGCCACGATGTTCTCGGCGCTGAGCCACTCCACGACGTTCCCCCCGCCCCCTCATCGCCGGTCACCGGCTCGTCGGTCCGGTCACCGTACGGGCCGTCGGCCCGAGGCGGAACGCTTTGCCTGAATGGTCGTCAGATGTTCGTCCGGAGTTCAACGACGGTGGTCAGCCGGGCTTCGTGACGGGGGTCAGCCGGGCTTCGTGACGGTGGTCAGCCGGCCTTCGTGTACGTCAACTGCTCGCCGGTCTCCGTGTTCACGCGCCGGAGGCGGCCGTCCGGCAGGATCGTGAGGGTGGTGGCGGCGCCGGGAGTGCAGGAGGACGCCGGTTCACCGGCGGTCACCGTCGACGGGCCGATACGGAGGGGCCCCTCACCGGACGGGGCGGACGCGAGCTTCGCCTGGAACACGCAGTGATACGTTCCGCCGCCCTCGGCCGGCCCGTCCGCGGTCAGCGAGAGCACGGTGTCACCGACCTCGCCCTGCTGGATGACGAGGCGGCGCGTGTTGTGACCGGCGTCGTTGTCGATGCCGCCGGTCCAGGTGCCGAGGTACTTCTCCGGCACCTCGCCGCCGACGGAGGCGGTCGGCGACGTCTGCGGCGTCCCGGAACTCCCGGAGGGCGTCCCGCTTGCCCCGGGCGTCTGCGAGCCCGGCTCCGCGGGGCCGCTGGAGGAGGCCGACGGCTTGGCGTCGCCGCCGGCGAGCGGTTCGCCGTCGCCCTTCATCACCGCATAGACGGACCCCCCGGCACCGACCGCCACGACGAGAGCGGCCGCGATCAGGGCGATGGTCGAGCGACGGCTCCTGGGCGGGGGCTCGTGCCCGCTCCCGGGACCGCCGACGACGGTGCCGTACACGGACGGGGCGCTCCCCGGCCCGTACGGGGGCGTGGGTGCCATGCCGCCCGGCTCGTACGGCTCGTACGTCGAGGGGACGCCGCCCGGGCCGTACGGGGGCACGGAGGGGCCGTATCCGCCTGGCTGCGGGTAGCCGTAGGCCGACGGGTGGGGCTGGGAATGGCCCTGCGGATAGCCGTACCCGGGCGCACCGGGCTGCCCCGAGGGCCGCGGGGCCGGGACGGGCGGGGGGCCGGAGATCTGCGTGGGGAGGTGGTCGACGGGGGGCTGCCCGGGGCTGCCGGGCGGCGGTGGGGTGCCGCCCTGTCCGCCGGGCCCATCGGGCCCGTACGGCGGTTCATTGGCGTGGACTGCCGGGCCGGAGCCGCCGGCTTGGGCCTCGGGGGGCCAGGGTGCTCCGGGCCTGGCGGGGCCGGCACCGTGCGGCCCGTGCGGCCCTGCGGTTCCGGCCCCTGGGACCGCCTGGGGCGTCGGGCCTTGTGGGGCGGTCGGGACGCCATTCTGAGCCCCTGCGGCGACGCTGGTGCCTTGCGGTGCGGCGGGGCTGGTGCCTTGCGGTGCGGCGGCGGGACCGGTGCCGTATCCGCCTGGGGGCACGGTTCCCTGTGGTCCGGCTGGTGCCGGTCCCTGTGCCTCTGGCGGCGCGGCTCCCTGCTCTCCCGCGGCTCCGTGCGGTCCCGCGGGCCCTGGGCGCTGTGCGTCACCGGCGCCGCTGTGCTGTGGTCCGGCAGGGGCGCTCCCGGCAGGGGCGCTCCCTTGTGCGCCCGCGGGTCCGGAGCCGTGCCCGCCCGCGGGCGTGGGCCCCTGGGTTCCCGCCGGCGCAGCCCCCAGGGCTTCGGCTGGCCGGGGCCCCGGGACCGCAGCCGGCGCACCGTCGTGGCCAGCGGGGTGTGCCGCGGCGGGACCAGCCCCCGGTGCCGCGGTCGTGTCACCGCCCTGGGCAGCTGCCGCTGCCGCAGTGGCGCCCGACGCCGCTGCGGAACCGTATCGCCACGCCCCCGCGGGATCCGCCCCCGGCGTCCCCGCCGCATCGCCCTGCGGCACCCCCGCCGGCCGGGCGGGCCCGGCCGGCCCAGCCGCGGCGGCGGCCCCCGCCCCCGCGCCCTCCGGATTCTCCGTCTCCAGCAACCGCACCGCATGCCGCCCCAGCCGGGCGACCAACGCGCTCGGCAGCCACGGGTCGCGGGCGCGGCCGTCGCCGACCGTGTCCTGCGCACCCGTGCGGTCCAGGATGTCGTCGAGCGACGGACGGGCGGCCGGGTCCTTGCGGAGGCAGTCGCGAACCAGGTCGGTGAGGCGTTCGGGAAGCCGGTCCAGGTCCGGTTCCTCCTGCGCGATACGGAACATCAGCGCGTGCACACCGCTGTTGGCCGTGCCGAAGGGCAGCTGCCCCGTCGCCGCATACGCCAGCACCGAGCCGAGGCAGAACACGTCGCACGCGGGCGTGATCCGGTCGCCCCGTACCTGCTCGGGAGCCATGAAACCGGGGGAGCCGACCAGCGCGCCGGTCCGCGTCAGGCCCCCGTCCGTCACGGTCTCCAGCGCCCGGGCGATGCCGAAGTCGATGACGCGCGGCCCGTCGATGGTCACCAGCACGTTGGACGGCTTGAGGTCCCGGTGGATGAGCCCCGCCGCGTGGATGTCCTTCAGCGCGTGCGCAAGACCGGCCGCGAGGATGCGTACGGAACGTTCCGGCAGCGCCCCGTGGTCGCGGGACACGACGGCCCCCAGCGATGGCCCGGCGACATACCCCGTGGCCACCCACGGAATCGCCGCCTCGGTATCCGCGTCGAGCACCGGCGCCGTCCACTGCCCGCCGACCCGCCGCGCGGCCTGCACCTCGAGCCGGAAGCGGCTCCTGAACTCCTCCTGCTCGGCGAGCTCCCGGCGGACCAGCTTGACCGCGACCGTGCGCCCTCGGTCCGAACGGGCCAGATAGACCTGGCCCATGCCCCCCGCACCGAGCCGCGCCAGCAGCCGGTACGCCCCGATGGCCTGCGGATCCCCCGGCCCCAGCTTCTCCAGCGCCACGGCTCACCCTCCCCCCGGCACGTGCTCCCCAAGCACATGCACCCGTACGTGCAGCAGACCGAGAATAGTGCGGGCCCCGGTCCGAGGAGCAGTGCCGCGCCAGGCCCGACACACTGTCGCCAAAACCGCCGACACGAAAAGCCCCGACGCGAAAACCGCCGAGACGAAAAGCCCCGACATACTGTCGCGGAAAGCGCCGGAGCGCAGACAGGACGCCGATACCCGGTAGGTGCCGGTCACACCTACGCTCGCCCGCATGACCCCTCAGACCCCTTCCCAGGCCGGCGCCGCCGTGAAGGCCGCGGACCGCGCGCACGTCTTCCACTCCTGGTCAGCGCAGGAGCTCATCGACCCGCTCGCCGTCGCCGGTGCCGAGGGGTCGTACTTCTGGGACTACGACGGCAACCGCTACCTGGACTTCACCAGCGGCCTCGTCTTCGCGAACATCGGCTATCAGCACCCGAAGGTCGTCGCGGCCATCCAGGAGCAGGCCGGGAAGCTCGCCACCTTCGCGCCCGCCTTCGCCCTCGAGGCCCGCTCGGAGGCCGCGCGTCTGGTCGCCGAGCGGACCCCCGGCGACCTGGACAAGATCTTCTTCACCAACGGCGGCGCGGAGGCCGTCGAGAACGCCGTGCGCATGGCGCGTCTGCACACCGGCCGCCACAAGGTCCTCAGCGCATACCGCTCCTACCACGGCGCCACGTCGACGGCGATCAACGTCACGGGCGACCCGCGCCGCTGGCCGTCCGACAACGGCTCCGCGGGCGTCGTCCACTTCTGGGCGCCCTTCCTCTACCGCTCGCCGTTCCACGCGGAGACCGAGGAGCAGGAGTGCCAGCGCGCGCTGCAGCACCTCGAGGACACGATCGCCTTCGAGGGCCCGGCGACGATCGCCGCGATCATCCTCGAAACGGTGCCCGGCACGGCCGGGATCATGGTGCCGCCGCCGGGCTATCTCGCGGGCGTCCGCGAGATCTGCGACCGGTACGGCATCGTCTTCGTCCTGGACGAGGTGATGGCGGGCTTCGGCCGTACGGGCACGTGGTTCGCGGCCGAGCACTTCGACGTGGTGCCGGACCTGATGACGTTCGCCAAGGGCGTCAACTCCGGATACGTGCCGCTCGGCGGTGTCGCGATCTCGGGCGCCATCGCCGAGACGTTCGCCCGCAGGCCCTACCCGGGCGGGCTCACGTACTCCGGCCATCCGCTGGCCTGCGCCGCCGCCGTCGCGACGATCGGCGTCATGGCGGAGGAGGGCGTCGTCGAGCACGCGGCGCACATCGGCGCGACCGTGCTCGGGCCCGGCCTGCACGAGCTCGCCGGGCGCCACCCGAGCGTCGGCGAGGTGCGCGGCCTGGGGGCCTTCTGGGCCGTGGAGCTGGTACGGGACCGGGAGACCCGGGAGCCGCTGGTGCCGTACAACGCGGCGGGCGATGCGAACGCCCCCATGGCGGCGTTCGCCGCCGCCGCGAAGAAGCACGGCCTGTGGCCCTTCGTGAACATGAACCGCACCCATGTCGTACCTCCCTGCACCATCTCGGAGGCCGAGGCGAAGGAGGGCCTGGCGGCGCTGGACGAGGCGCTGTCGGTGGCGGACGAGCACACGGTCTGAAGTACGGGAACGGCCCCCGGCGCACGGCGCGCCCCACCGCCAGGTGGGGCGCGCCGCCGTATGGGGGCGCAGGCCGGCAGAGGTCCGCATCCGCGCACACCGGTGCACACCGCACCGATCCGCGTAGGCTGACGTGCGGTAAGCGACACGGAGAGGGACCTCACCATGCGCGACAGCGCCGTCACCCGCAGCACTCTGCGACAGCAGATCGCTGACGCGCTCCGTGACGAGGTACTCGCCGGCCGCCTCAAGCCGGGCCAGGAGTTCACCGTCAAGGAGATCGCCGAGCAGTACGGCGTCTCGGCGACCCCCGTGCGCGAGGCCCTCGTCGACCTGTCCGCGCAGGGCCTGCTGGACGCCGTCCAGCACCGCGGATTCTGCGTGCACGAGTTCTCGCTGGCCGACTACCGCAGCCTTGTCGAAGCCCGCGGCCTCATGGCGGCGGCGATGTTCCGCGACATCGACGCCGTCCGCCTCCGGCGCGAGTCGGTCTCTCCGCCCAAGGACGAGTCCGGGGTGTCCGGGGTTTCCCTGCACGGGCGGGACGCCATCACCGCGACTTTCATCGCCGTACGCCGCCGGGGAGAGGAGGCCCGGCGCGCCGCGGTGGCCGGCGACCTGATCGTCCTCATCGGCTACGACATCCGCTTCTGGCGCGAGCTCGCAACGCTCTTCGGCAACCCGTACCTCTCGGACTTCTCGAACCGCCTGCTCGTCCAGTCCTGGGCCTGCGCGGTCGGCCATCTGCGCCGCGTCGACAATCTCAGAGGGATGCTGTGGTCCGGGCACACCGACCTCATCGACGCATTCCTGCGCCGCGACCGCAGCGCCGCGTTCTCGATCGTCGCCGACTACCACGAGCACTCCCTCGCGCTCATCGAGCGGCTTGCCGCCGAATGAGCGACGGCCCGAGGGGAGTGGGCCGTCGGCGTCTGGATATGGGATCTGCAGCAGGGCAGCTGAGGGGCGCACTCCGGCACTACGCTGCCCTGACCACCGTGAAGTACGAGAAGTGCTATGCGAGGAGCTCCCTTGGCCTGTGACCTCTGGCTGGTCCCGCTCGTCGACGTGCTGTGCCACAGCCCCGACAACCCGTTCGCCGAGGAACTCGCGATCTACGACAAGGCACTGGACGAGGCCGGACTGCCGCCGGTCCCGGTCTACGCGTACATGCCGGGCCTGTCCGGTGACGTGGCCCCCGTGGCGGGCTTCGACTACGACGCGCTGCACTTCCTGCGCCGCGCGTATCTGCTCCAGATCTGCGGGCTGGCCGTCACACCCGTCGACGAGCTGGGCGGCGACTACGAACAGCTCCTGGAGATGTTCGAGTCGACGGCACAGCAGTCCCACCTCGTGTGGCACTACGACCATGCCGGGGCCTACGTCCCCCTGGACTTCCCCTCGCCCCTGACCAACGACGAGCTCCTGGCCGGAGGCGGTCCGCTGGGCTCCTCGCACGCGCTCCTGCGGGAACTGGAGTACGTGGCCCCCTCGATAGGCATCGACCCCGCGAACCCTCCGGCGGCCCCGCTTCCGCCTGCGGCGCCCACGGCCCTGGAGGAACCGGCGGCGCCGGCTCCCCACGACGACAGCCCCTTCGCGCGGGAACGCCACGTGTGGCTGGGCCTCCACGCGGCCGCGACCCGGAGCCTCGCCCAAGGCTCCATGATCGTCTTCAGCTGACGCCAGGGGGACGCCAGGGGGCGCGCGCCGTCGTGGGGTTGTGCCCACCCGTTCCTCCCCCAGAGCCTTAAGGGCCTGGGGGCACCCCCAGCGGAACGATTGCCCACAACGGTCAAGGCGCGGACCCGACCCGAAGACAACAGAAGGCGCACCGCCATCGGGACGGCAGGCCCAGGCGCCCGCCCCAGACGGGTTCCCCGGAGGGGAACCCGTCATCGCGGCTCCGGCGGCCGCTGCCGCGGCATGTTGGGCCGCGTCCCCGGCGCCACCGGCCCGAGGAGCCGCCCTGGCGGCGGCCCCTCGGGCACCCGCGCCCCGCCGTCCCCGCCGGCGGCAGCCCCCTGCATCGCCAGCGGCGCTCCCCACGACCGGAACTGCAGCATCCAGTCCGCGGTCTCGGCTCGCACCAGCTCCGTCAGATCCTCCGAGAACCGCCGCAGCACCCCCAGGCACCGCTCGGCGGCCTCGCCGGCCGTCCCCTCGGTGGGGCCCAGCACCTCCCGTACGCACTCCGACGCCCAGTCGAACTGCAGGACCTGCAGCCGCCGGTGCACGGCCTGCGCCGTGGCCACGTCCCTCATCCACCCGGAGGTCAGCCCGAAGTACCGGTCGCCCAGGGCGCACGCCAGCGCGAGCAGCAGGGCCAGGCAGCCCCAGGGCGCAACCCCGCCCACCACCCGCGTCAGATCGAGCACGGGCAGCGCGGCCCCCACGACCGCGCCCAGCGCCGTCCCGGCCCGCAGCGCACGCGCGCCGCGCCGCTTCCAGGCCCGGTCCGCCAGATACCACTCGGCGGTGGTCAGCGCACCCTGCTCCACCCACCGGTACAGCTCGTCGAGCCGCTGGGCCGGCTCGCCCCAGTCGCCGAGGGGGAACGGCCGCCCGGTCAGGTCGGACCGCCGGGGCCCGCCCTGCTCCCCGGGCCCGGACCCTGTGGTCCCTCCGGCCCCTCCGACCCCTCCACGCTCTCCCCGCCCCACCTGGGGCGGCCCCTCGGACTGCATCTCCGGCTGGCTCACCCGGCACTCCCTACCTGCTGCTTCCTGCTGCAGTACGTGATGAACGTGCGATGAATGTGCGGCGCCTGATGCTGATGCGCGGCACCCTTCCTACCGCCCAATGGGTGGGCATGAGGGCTGTTTCGAGGTCTTTCCGCCCGGAAGGGGTGCTTGATCAGATATAGGGGGCCTCGCCGCGTCACTCGAAAGAGTGCTGGAGCGCGCGCCACCCTGACCACGTAGGCTCGTGCCAGGTGAAGAACCGCGGAAACGCGGCAAGAATCCAGCCCCCAGCAAGAACCCAGCGGTCCCGGCAAGAACCCAGCCGTCCCAGTCCCAGACAGTCTCAGGAGCTGATCGTGATCCCCGGTGGTGGCCAGCCCAACATGCAGCAGCTGCTGCAGCAGGCCCAGAAGATGCAGCAGGACCTCGCCCAGGCGCAGGAGGAGCTGGCGGCGACGGAGGTCGACGGCCAGGCAGGCGGCGGCCTCGTGAAGGCGACGGTGACCGGCTCCGGTGAGCTCCGCGCCCTCGAGATCGACCCGAAGGCGGTGGACCCGGAGGACACCGAGACCCTCGCCGACCTGATCGTCGCGGCGGTCCAGGCGGCGAACGAGAACGCACAGGCGCTGCAGCAGGAGAAGCTGGGCCCGCTGGCCCAGGGCCTCGGCGGCGGCAGCGGCATTCCGGGCCTTCCCTTCTAGGACCGGGAACGGCCAACTACCGTACGTACCACGGCAGGCGAAGCACGGTACGTATCGAACGAAGCAAGAGGAAGGCAGTCCGTTGTACGAAGGCGTGGTCCAGGACCTCATCGACGAGTTGGGCAGGCTGCCCGGCGTCGGTCCCAAGAGCGCGCAGCGGATCGCCTTCCACATCCTGCAGGCGGAGCCCACGGACGTGCGCCGGCTGGCCCAGGCGCTCCTCGAGGTGAAGGCCAAGGTCCGCTTCTGCGCGGTCTGCGGCAACGTCGCCCAGGAGGAGAACTGCGGCATCTGCCGCGACCCGCGCCGCGACCCCGCCGTGATCTGCGTGGTCGAGGAGCCCAAGGACGTCGTGGCGATCGAGCGGACCCGGGAGTTCCGCGGCCGCTACCACGTCCTGGGCGGCGCGATCAGCCCGATCGAGGGCGTGGGCCCCGACGACCTGCGGATCCGGGAACTGCTGGCCCGTCTTGCCGACGGCACGGTCACCGAGCTGATCCTGGCCACGGACCCGAATCTGGAGGGCGAGGCCACGGCCACGTACCTCGCGCGCATGATCAAGCCCATGGGCCTCAGGGTCACCCGTCTGGCCAGCGGACTCCCGGTGGGAGGCGATCTGGAATACGCGGACGAGGTCACTCTGGGCCGCGCTTTCGAGGGGAGACGACTGCTAGATGTCTGACGCCACGCTGAACACGGTCACGAACGATCCGGGCGACTTCGCCGTCCAGATCTCCGACCAGGTCGGCAGCTTCCTCGTCGCCGTCGACGAGGTCGCAAAGGGCGACGAGCCGGACTCGGCCGTTCCCTTCCTGCTCCTCGAGGTGTCCCAGCTCCTCCTGGCGGGCGGCAGGCTGGGCGCGCACGAGGACTTCGTCCCGGATGAGCGCTACGAGCCGGACCTGGGCCCGGAGCAGGACGTGGACGACCTGCGCGAGCGCCTCGCCGTCCTCCTCGACCCGGTGGACGTCTACTCCGAGGTCTTCGACCCGTACGAGCCGCGGAAGGCGCCCGTCGCCTGCCGCATCTCGGACGACCTGGCCGATGTCGTCGCGGACCTACGCCACGGCATGGCCCACTACCGCGAGGGCCGCACGACCGAGGCCCTGTGGTGGTGGCAGTTCTCCTACTTCTCCAACTGGGGCGCCACCGCCTCGGCCGCCCTGCGCGCCCTGCAGTCCCTGGTGGCCCACGTCCGCCTGAACCAGCCGCTGGAGGACCTGGACGGCCTCGACACCGACCAGGGTCTCGGCGACGACACGCTGGCGGAGGAGGCCGGCAAGGTCATGGCGAGGGAGATCGCGGGACCGCTGGGTCTGCGCGCGCGAACGGTCAAGTAGGCGCCAGAGCCCGGCCGGGTGTATCCGGCCGGTCGGTGCACACACCCTGTTCGTACGCCTGCTCGAATCGTCAATCGTAGGCGTGGCTGATGATGACGAACGCCATGTCGTGGTCAACTTGCAGTGACGTTTTGTCACGATTGGCCCGAAAGTCACCAAATCCTGGTATGGGGCCGTGAGCTTTTCATGTCCCCATTCATTACTGCAGGGGACATTTTGGGCAAGCGTCACCATTGCGTGCTCCGGCTGCGCCGGACCCTGGCGAACACGGCCGTCCGAACGATGATCGTCGCCGTGGCGGGCGTGCTCATGGCCTTGGCGAATCCCACGGCGGCGTTCGCGGTGTACCGGCCGGCACCCGTGTACACCGACCCGGCGGGCCTGTTCACCGAGGCCACGATCACCGGTACCGGCGTCGGCACCACCGTCAACGGCTCCACCGCACCGGCCGGTTTCGATCCGCTCGACGGCTATCCCGCCACCATCCCCGACGGATCCACCGTGCACGACCCCGCGTACGCGGGAACGATCGTGGTCCAGGACCAGCTCACCGGGCGCACCGGACTCACGTACTGCATCGACCTGTTCACCGACACCGAGACCGGTGTGAACTACGAGCTCGGCGAGTGGAGCGAGGCGAACGTCCCGAACCTCGGCTACGTCGAGTACATCCTGCAGCGCTACTACCCCACCACCGGCGAACCGTCCGGTGCCACCCTCGCCCACCGGGCAGCCGCGGTGCAGGCGGCCGTCTGGTTCTTCACCGACAAGTACGTCCTGGCGACCACCGGTACCAGCGCCACGATCCGTACGTACACCGCGGCCATCGTCGCGGACGCGCTGGCCAACGGGCCGAGCGCGGAGCCGGCGGAACCGGAGCTGTCCGTCACGCCCGAGCAGATGCCGGCGCCGGCGACCGGCGAGATCGTCGGCCCGTTCACGGTCACCGCCGACGGCCCGGCGACGATCCAGATCACCGGGGTCGAGGTGTTCATCGACTCCGCGGGCCAGAACCAGCTCGAGGATGGCGACACCGTGCAGCCCGGCACGCGGCTGTGGGCCCGGAGCGTCTCGGACGAGGACCCGCAGGGCTTCGTCCTCGAACGCGTCACCGACGTCGTGGAGGGCAACGTCCTGCTCTACGACGGGACGAACGACGGCCTGGAGGACGCCCAGACGCTCGTACTGGCGCAGGAGACCGAACTGGTGGTGCGGGCCGGCGCGGTGCTCCAGCCCTTCCCCGCCGGCGGCGTGGACTTCGGGGTCCGGGTCGACGGCGAGGCGGCCGGGCTCCAGGACGCGAAGGTGATCGAGGTGGACTGCCGGGACCCCGAGTCCGGCCTCGACCAGCACCGCACGGTGACCCTCGGGGCCGGCACGCCCGCCGGTGACCACGCGCGGTCGCTCACCGGCATCCCGGCCGGCAGTGTGTGCACGATCAGCGAGAGTTCGGACGGCGACAACGGCCTCGTCACCGCCACGACCGCCATCGAACCCTCCACCGTCACGATCGCCTCCGAGGAGACCCAGCAGGTGTCCGTCACCAACACCTATGAGCGGGCGGTCGGTTCGCTGCAGGTCGACGTCACCATCGACGGCCCGGCAGCGGGCGGGCAGGGGACCGTGGTCCTCGACCTCCACTGCGACGGCCAGGACGGCGCGTTCGACCGGCAGTTCGCCGTCGACGCGCGCGCGGAGGCGGGCACGCACGAGCAGCCGGTGGTCACCGGCATCCCGACCGGCACGCGGTGCGCGGTGACCGAGCGGGACACGGGCGAGAACAAGAAGGTGGAACTCGCAGGCGGCGTACGGATCGAACCGGCCGCCGTCACCATCGCCGAGGACGCGACCAGCGTCATCTCCGTCACCCACACCTACGTCCGACGGGGCCTCCTCGCCGACACCGGGGCGCCCGCGCTGATGGCCCCCATGACCGCGACGAGCGTCGCGCTGGTACTGGCGGGCTGCACGCTCACCTCGACTATGACCGGAGTGCGAAGCAGACGCGCCCGTTAGTGCCGCGACCGGCCCACCAAGCCGCTGGACGCCCGGCGGCCAGGGGGCCGGTCGCCGTTACGGTCCCAACAGTCTGGCGGCGCCTCCCAGTTAGCCGTACGCGATACGTCGCTCTCTGTGTTTTGGACCGGACTTGGCTGCGAGCTGGACGTTCGCTGTACGGCGCTTAACCGGTGTGACGAGAGGGTGGAACTGCTCCCGCAGAAGGGGGCAAATACCCGCCAAAGCACTGGAGTTGCGATGAAGCGTCAGATACGTACCCGTGCCGCCCTTGTCACCGCGGGCGCCCTGGTCGCCGCAGGGACGGTCGCGGTGGGCGTCGGTGTCGCGAGCCCCGAGCACCGCGAGGCACCGGCCGCCGCCGGGTTCACCAAGCCGGCCAAGGCGGAGATAGCGGGCCTCTTCGACCAGTGGAACGCCGCCCTCCAGACCGGCGACCCGGAGAAGGTCGCCGACCGCTACGCCGCGGACGCGGTGCTGCTGCCCACCGCGTCCCCCAAGATCCGTACGAACCGGGCCGAGATCGTCGACTACTTCGAGCACTTCCTGCAGAACAAGCCGAAGGGCGAGAAGATCAGAACGGTCGTCAACGTCCTCGACCGCGACTCGGCGATCGACGCGGGCCTGTACCAGTTCCACCTCACCGACCCCGCCACCGGCGAGAAGAAGACGGTCGAGGCCCGCTACACCTACGAGTACGAGAAGCGCGGCGGCAAGTGGCTCATCGTCAACCACCACTCTTCGGTGCTGCCGGCCGGAGGCTGATCCGCACGCAGAGCCCGCCGGAGCCGCCGTCCGGCGCCGATGCTCCCGCACCCGGGTTCGCGTCCCGCAGGGTCACGCTGCCGCCGTCGTCCGTCACCAGCTGCTTGGCGATGGCGAGGCCGAGACCGGAGCCGGAGCGGCCCGTGAGGCCCTGGCCGCGCCAGAAGCGGTCGAAGGCGCGGGACTTCTCGGCGTCGGACATGCCAGGCCCCTGGTCGAGGATCTCGACCACCACCTCGTCGGGGTGGGCGGCCCCCGCGGGCTCCACCCGGACGGTGATGGTGCCGCCGTCCGGCGAGACCTCCAGGGCGTTCGACAGGACGTTGTCCAGCACCTGGTCCAGATGGCCGGGGCTGGCCAGCACCCGCAGCCGGCCGTCGGCCTGCCCCTCGAGCGCGATCCGCACCCCGCGCTCGTCGGCGGCCGGCCGCCACACCGCGAGCCGTTCCGCGATCAGCTCGGCCAGCACCAGCGGTTCGGCCGCGGTCACCTTGGCCTCCGCGCGGGCCAGCACCAGCAGGCCGTTGACGAGGCGGCTCATCCGTACGACCTCCGCGGTGGCCTGCTCGACGTCCTCGCGGACGAACTCGTCGTCGACGCCGTCCGCGATGTTGTCCAGGGAGAGGCGGAGTGCGGTGAGCGGGGTGCGCAGCTGGTGCGAGGCGTCCGCGACGAAGATGCGCTGCGAGGCGATCAGCGTGTCCAGGCGCTCGGCGCCCGAGTTCAGGGTGCGGGCCAGGGTCTGGGTCTCCTGCGGTCCCGTCACCGGGGAACGCGCCGTCAGGTCGCCGTCCCGGAACCGGCTCGCCATCTCGTTGAGCTGACGCAGCGGGCGGGTGAGCCGGCGGGCCGCCAGCGCACCGAGACCGGCGGCCACCGCCAGGACGCTCACGGCGAGGATCGCGCGGAAGCCCCAGATACGCCACAGCCGCTCGGACAGATCGGAGGTCGCGTACTTGATCCGCACCGCACCCACGATCCGGTCGCCGTCGTCCGCCGAGCGCGCCGGGACGGTGACGACCAGGTGCGGTCCCCAGACGAAGGAGGAGCCCCAGTCGACCGTGGAACGGCCGTCCTTCAAGGCGCGCGTCATGGCGGCGTCGTCCGGCCGGGGGGGCAGCGGGAGGGTGGCGACGGCGGATCCGTCGGACGCGATCACCTCGACGCTGCCGGGCGTCTCGTCGGCGTACGCCCCGGCCATCCGGGCCAGCGCCTGCCGCGCGGGCGCGTCGCCGTCCGCGAGCAGCAGGGCCATGGTGGTGGCCTCGCGGCGCACGGACTGCTCGGTGTCGCCGCGCAGCTGGGCGGTCAGCGTGAAGGCGACCGGGACGGTGAAGGCCGCGAGCGCGACCGCCACGAGCAGGACGTAACTGACGATCAGCTGCCGGATCATGACGCCGGACTCCGGCCCGAGGGCTCGCGGCCTGCACCTGGGTCGCCCACGCCGCTCTCATCCTCGATCACCAGGCGGAAACCGACCCCCCGTACCGCCTCGATCGTGATCGCCCCGGCCAGCTTGCGGCGCAGGGCCGCCACATGCACGTCCAGCGTCTTGGTCGGCCCGAACCAGTTGGCGTCCCAGACCGCTTCCATGATCTGCTCGCGGGACATCAGCGCGCCGGGCTCCTCGGTGAGGAAGGCCAGCAGGTCGTACTCCTTGGGCGTGAGCACGACCTCCGTCCCGTCCAGATGGACTCGGGCGGCCTTGCGGTCGACGGTCAGCCGCGGGCCGTAGCGGTCGGGCGCGGCTGCCGCCTGCTGCGCGCGCGGCTGGACGCGGCGCAGCACCGCGCGGATGCGGGCGATGACCTCGCGGACGCCGAAGGGTTTGGAGACGTAGTCGTCGGCGCCTATCTCCAGGCCCACCACGCGGTCGGTCTCGTCGCTGCGGGCACTGATCACGATGATCGGCACGTCGCTGTCCGCCCGCAGCGCCTTGCACACGTCGAGCCCGTCGGTGTCGGGCAGTCCGAGATCGAGCAGCACGACGTCGTACGGATCATGAGGGGCACCGGCCGCCGTCAGCGCATCGCGGCCTGTGGTGACCCACTCCACCTCGAAGCCGTAGCGCAGCAGCCCGCGCCGGAGCGATTCGGCGACCGGTTCGTCGTCTTCCACCAGGAGTACGCGCACGGAGCGAACCCTAGTATTTGAATTTTGACGATTAGTGCGCGGGTGTGTGACCCGCCCCACTTTCCGAGTGCGCGGTGGCGGATCGGGCATGAGCCAGTCCGAGCGGCCGGAGCGTCGCCCCTGGCGATCGAGCGTCGCTTCGCGTCGTGGGCGGGACATCTCACGATGCGATATCACAGGGGCGGAATTCGGCCGCTCGTTAGACTAAGTCGACCGCAGTCATGCGGATCGACCGCATATATGCGATATATGCGGGACGAAACGGATTGAGCGAGGAGCGCACGTGGGCCTTGTCGTGCAGAAGTACGGAGGCTCCTCCGTAGCCGATGCCGAAGGCATCAAGCGCGTCGCCAAGCGGATCGTGGAAGCGAAGAAGAACGGCAACCAGGTGGTTGTGGTCGTTTCCGCGATGGGCGACACGACGGACGAGCTGATCGAACTCGCCGAGCAGGTATCTCCGATGCCTGCCGGGCGTGAATTCGACATGCTGCTGACCGCCGGAGAGCGGATCTCCATGGCCCTGCTGGCGATGGCGATCAAAAACCTGGGCCACGAGGCCCAGTCGTTCACGGGCAGCCAGGCAGGCGTCATCACCGACTCGGTCCACAACAAAGCGCGGATCATCGATGTCACGCCGGGCCGCATCAGGACGGCGCTCGACGAGGGCAACATCGCGATCGTCGCCGGCTTCCAGGGCGTGTCCCAGGACAGCAAGGACATCACCACGCTGGGCCGCGGCGGCTCGGACACGACCGCCGTCGCCCTCGCCGCCGCCCTCGACGCCGAGGTCTGCGAGATCTACACCGACGTGGACGGCGTCTTCACGGCCGACCCGCGCGTGGTGAAGAAGGCTCGCAAGATCGACTGGATCTCGTTCGAGGACATGCTGGAGCTCGCTGCTTCCGGCTCGAAGGTGCTGCTGCACCGCTGCGTCGAGTACGCACGCCGTTACAACATCCCGATCCACGTCCGCTCGTCCTTCTCGGGACTGCAGGGCACCTGGGTCAGCAACGAACCGCAAGGGGACCAGAACGTGGAGCAGGCCATCATCTCCGGTGTCGCTCACGACACCTCCGAGGCCAAGGTCACGGTCGTCGGCGTGCCGGACAAGCCGGGTGAGGCGGCCTCGATCTTCCGCGCCATCGCCGATGCCGAGATCAACATCGACATGGTCGTGCAGAACGTGTCGGCCGCGGCCACGGGCCTGACCGACATCTCCTTCACGCTGCCGAAGACCGAGGGTCGCAAGGCCATCGACGCGCTCGAGAAGGCGAAGTCCGTCATCGGCTTCGAGTCCCTGCGCTACGACGACCAGATCGGCAAGATCTCCCTCGTCGGCGCAGGCATGAAGACCAACCCCGGCGTCACGGCCGCCTTCTTCGAGGCCCTCAGCGACGCGCAGGTCAACATCGAGCTGATCTCGACCTCCGAGATCCGCATCTCGGTCGTGACCCGCGCGGACGACGTCCCGGAGGCCGTGCGCGCGGTGCACACCGCGTTCGGACTGGACTCCGACAGCGACGAGGCCGTGGTCTACGGCGGCACCGGGCGCTGACCTCTGCCATCGGACACACAGAGGCGTACGACGATGACCGCCCCTGAGGGAGGCGTACGGCGATGACCGGACGACCGACGCTCGCTGTCGTGGGAGCGACCGGAGCCGTCGGCACGGTCATGCTCCAGATCCTGTCCCAGCACGCGGACATCTGGGGCGAGATCCGCCTCATCGCCTCGCCGCGCTCGGCCGGCCGCAAGCTGACCGTGCGCGGCGAGGAGGTCGAGGTCGTCGCCCTGAGCGAAGAGGCCTTCGACGGCGTCGACATCGCCATGTTCGACGTACCGGACGAGGTCTCCGCGCAGTGGGCGCCCGTCGCCGCCGCCAAGGGCGCGGTCGTCGTGGACAACTCGGCCGCGTTCCGGATGGACCCGGACGTGCCGCTGGTGGTGCCCGAGGTCAATCCGCATGCCGCGCGCGTGCGCCCGCGCGGCATCATCGCCAACCCCAACTGCACGACCCTCTCGATGATCGTGGCCGTGGGCGCGCTGCACGCTGAGTTCGGGCTGCGCGAGCTGGTCGTCTCCTCGTACCAGGCCGTGAGCGGCGCCGGGCGCGCGGGCATCGACACGCTGCGGCAGCAGCTGAAGCTCGTCGCCGGTACGGAGCTCGGGACGTCACCCGGCGATGTACGGCGGGCCGTGGGGGACGCCACCGGGCCGTTCCCCGAGCCGGTCGCGCTGAACGTCGTGCCCTGGGCGGGTTCGCTCCGGGACGACGGGTGGTCGTCGGAGGAGATGAAGGTGCGGGACGAGTCCCGCAAGATCCTCGGGCTGCCCGAGCTGAAGGTCGCCGCGACCTGCGTGCGAGTCCCCGTGGTCACCACGCACTCCCTGACCGTCCACGCCCGTTTCGAGGGCGAGGTCACCGTCGACCGGGCGCGCGAGATCCTCGCGACGGCCCCCGGCGTCGTCCTCTTCGACGACCCTGCAGCCGGTGAGTTCCCCACGCCCGCCGACGTGGTGGGAACCGATCCGACGTGGGTGGGCCGCGTGCGGCGCGCACTCGACGATCCGACAGCCCTCGAACTCTTCGTGTGCGGCGACAACCTGCGCAAGGGCGCGGCGCTGAACACAGCGCAGATCGCCGAGTTGGTGGCTGCGGAGTTCATGGGGGCGTGAGGGCGGGCCGCCCTCTCTGCGGCCGCCGGACGGCCCCCGTCCGTCGTCGGCTCGTCACCCGGCCGTCCGCTATCCGGAAACTCCCTGGCCATGGCCGGAATCATTTGTAGAATCCGTGAAGGTTCAACGGCTGCGGAAAAAAGTCCAGACCGCTTGAACCGACCCCGGTCGGCGTTCGAAGATTTCGCTCCCCGCCCCGTGCAACCGCGCACGGGGCGGGAGCGTCTTTACCGGTCGCCCGTCAGGAGCGCCCAGGCGCTGTGACACAACGGGGCATGGACATACGGGGCACAGGGGAAGAGCTGGTACACATGAGGGCAAGTGACGCACCGTCCCATTCGGTGTTCCCGGCACATGTGATGCCTGACGCGTACAACCCTGGCGGGGGGTGCCGTGTCCAACAGGCGTGGCAGAGGTACTCGACTTCACAGCGGTACGGGCGAGGGGCGCAGCCCTTCGGCCGCCCCGCCGACCCCGCATGCCCGGCCCGGCCGGCGGCGGCATGCCGGTGATCGCCCCCATGCCCCAGGCGCGGCCCGCCCGCATTCCGTCCCAGCGCGAGGGCGCCGAGGAGATCATGGCCGCGGGCACGACCGTCGACCATCTCACCGAGACCTATCGCGCTCACTACCGGTCGCTCCTCGGACTGGCGGCGCTCCTGCTCGACGACACCGCCTCCTGCGAGGACGTCGTCCAGGAGGCCTTCATCCGCGTGCACTCCGCGCGCAAACGCGTCCGTGATCCGGAGAAGACCCTCGCGTATCTACGCCAGACCGTCGTGAACCTCTCCCGGTCCGCGCTGCGCCGCCGCATCCTCGGTCTGAAGCTGCTCTCCAAGCCGATGCCCGACATGGCGAGCGCCGAGGAGGGCGCGTACGACCAGCTGGAGCGCGACGCGCTGATCAAGGCCATGCGCGGACTGCAGCGGCGCCAGCGCGAGGTGCTGGTCCTGCGCTACTTCGCGGACATGACCGAGGCACAGGTCGCGGAGACCCTGGGCATATCGCTCGGTTCGGTGAAGGCGTACGGCTCTCGCGGCATCGCGGCCCTGCGCGTCGCCATGGAGGCACCCGCATGAGCGAGCAGCGGTGGCGGCCGGACGACGGTGAGGCCGGACGGGGGCGGCCCGAGCGGCACGAGGGGGATGCCGGGTCCGAGTGGTCCGGCGGGGAGGCCGGCAGCGGACGGCCTGAACGAGCCGAGTGGTACGAGTACGAGCAGCATGCTGGGAACGGAACTGTGAATCACGGCCCCGAAAGCTCCTATGACGGGCCCGGCACGCCCCGCGACGGGGCTGACACGTCCTCCGACGGGGCTGACACATCCTCCGACGGCTTCGACGACTCCTGGCCGCCGGGTGAGGACGGGGCGTATCCGGGTGAGCTGGGCTCCGACGAGCTGGCACTGCGCAGGATGCTGCACCATGCGGTCCAGGACATCGAACCCACCGATGGTTCCCTAGAGCACCTGCGGCGTGCCGTGCCCGCGCGCCGCGCGCGCAAGCGCCAGGCCGTCGTCGGCATGGCCGCCGCTGCCCTCTTCGTCGGCACCGCCATCCCGGCCCTCGTCCACGTGTCGAACTCCCCGGGCTCCACGGACACGCCGTCCATCGCCGGTCACGCCGGTGAGGCGCAGGGCGGCGGGGACGGCAAGAGCCCGGACGGCGGAGAGAAGAGCGACGGCAGCAACTCGAGCGCGTCGAAGTCCCAGGGCAAGGACGGCGGCAAGGGCAAGAACGACCCGTCGAAGGGCGCGACGGGCGCCGCCACCGGCGGCCCGGACACCGCCAGCACGGCGGCCGCGAGCTCGCCCGCCTGCGGCGTGAACGAACTGGGCAACGCCGGCGTGAGCGTCGAGCCGGCGCAATCCGACGGCAAGGTCTACGGGACCTTCACCGTCTCGAACGTCTCCAGCGCCAACTGCACGGTCGAGGCCGCCGGCACCATGAGTTTCCAGGCCCAGGGTGCGGCCGACGCCACGAAGATCAGCCTCGTGGACCACACCGCCGGGGACGGTTCCGGGCTTCCCGATCCGTCCCAGGAGGCGAGCCAGCTGATCCTCCAGCCGGGCAAGTCCTATCAGGTGCGGATCGCCTGGGTGCCGTCGGAGACCTGCCCGACCACGAATGGCGGTGGCGACGACGGGGAACCCTCACCCGCCCCGTCGCCGTCGCAGAACAGCGCCACCGGCGCCACTGGCGGCACCGACGGAACGTCCGAGCAGAGCGGCACGACGACGCAGCTGGTCACGGAAGACGGCGGCACGGCCGACGGCAGCGTGGTCGTCGCCTTCACCGCGGAAACCGGTACCGCGACGGTGACGGCGACTGTCCCGAATGCGTGCGCAGGGACGATCTACCGCACGGGAGTGCTCGCCTCGGAGTAGGGGCTCGGATACAGGACCTCGGTGGGGGAGGAGTGCCGGGGCCGGGCCGGGGCCTGCTGTCCTTTTTCAGGCAGTGGGGACCCGGTCGGCCCCGGTGTGGTCCGCGGGCTCCTCGCTCGCCGGGGCCAGCCCGAGCTCGGCATCCCGGGCGAACTCCGCCTCCCGGCGCAGCAGCCGGAACCACATGAAGACGACGAACCCGGCGAAGACGAACCACTCCCCGGTGTAGCCGAGGTTCTGGAACGCCTTGAGGTCGAGCCCGCTGCCCTGCGGCTCCGTCGCGGGCACCGCCTTCATGCCCGCGTCTGCCTTGTCGAGCGTGATCCACGCGTCGTACACGTCGTACGGCACGAGGTTCACCAGAGATGCGGCGCTGATTATGCCGAGCTGCCCGGCGGGCAGCCCGCCTGTCGCGCTCACCCCGTCGGAGTCCGCGGTCTCCGAGGCCTGCAGCGCGCCGGTCACGGTGACCTCGCCGGCGGGCGGGGCCGGTGCCTTCGCGGCGGACGCATCGCCGGGCAGCCACCCCCGTACGACCGGCAGAGCCTTGCCGCCGTCCGTACGCAGCATCGTCACCACGTAGAACCCGCGCTTGCCGTCCAGCTCCCGGTCCGGGACGAGCAGCTGCTTGCCGTACCGGCCGGTCGCCGTGGCGCGGTCGCCCGACGTCTCCTTGTCGACGGGCAGGAGCGAATCGAGCGGCCGGGCCGCGGCCCGCTTGTCCTGAGCGGACGCCTCGGAGGCGGACCGGTGGTCCTGTACCCGGTCCTCGAACCGGCCCAGCTGCCACGACCCCATGAAGATGCAGAAGGGGATGGCCAGCAGGACGAAGACGTTGATCCCCCACCAGCGAGGGGTCAGCAGAAACCGGTACACACCTCCACGGTACGGGGGCACGCTCGCGGCTCGGCCGTGGGGGTGGTCGCCCGGTGCCGCGCGGGCGGCCCGGCCGTGGCGGTGGCCGCCGAGGCCGCCCAGGCGACCGCACCGGACGCGGCCGGGGCGGCCGCCGCCCCGGAGGCCGAGTCAGCGGTTGAGGTGCCGCTCCGCGAAGTCCAGCTCGAGCCGCACCTGCTTGATGCGCTCGTCCACTACCAGCGAGCCGTGCCCCGCGTCGTAGCGGTAGACCTCGTGGACCGCGCCACGGGCCGCGAGCCGGTCCACATAGTTGTCGATCTGGCGGATCGGGCAGCGCGGGTCGTTGACGCCCGCCGAGATGTAGACGGGCGCCTTCACCGCGTCCACGTACGTCAGCGGGGAGGACGCCTCGAAGCGCTCCGGCACCTCCTCCGGCGTACCGCCCAGAAGGGTGCGGTCCATCGCCTTCAGGGCTTCCATCTCGTCGTGGTACGCCGTGACGTAGTCCGCGACCGGGACCGCCGCCAGCCCTATCGCCCAGGCGTCGGGCTGGGTGCCGAGGCCGAGCAGGGTCAGATAGCCGCCCCAGGAACCGCCCGCGAGCACGAGCTTCGCCGGATCGGCGAGGCCCGACGCCACCGCCCACTCCCGGACCGCCGCGATGTCCTCGAGCTCGATGAGGCCCACCCGGTGCTTGAGCGCGTCCGTCCACTCCCGTCCGTACCCCGTCGACCCCCGGTAGTTGACGCGGACCACCGCATAGCCGTGGTCCACCCAGGCCGCCGGACCGGCCGCGAACGAGTCGCTGTCGTGCCAGGTCGGGCCGCCGTGGATCTCGAACACGGTGGGGAGAGGGCCGGTCGCGCCCGCCGGCTTCTGGACGAGGGCGTGGATACGGCCGCCAGGTCCCTCCACCCACACGTCCTCGACGGGTACCGAAGCCGGCGACCTCATCCCGGGCGGGTCGAGCACCACACCGCCGGACGTCGACCGGACCACCGGGGGCTCCGCCGCGGACGACCACAGAAACTCGACGGTGCCGTCTGGCCGGGCCGTCGCGCCGGACACCGACCCCGGGGGCGTGTCGAGACGGACCAGCGCGCGCGTGGCCGGCTCGAAGCGCCACAGCTCGCTGCGCGCCTCGAAGCTGTGCGCGATCAGCAGCGCCGATCCGTCCGGATACCACTCCGCCGAGACGTCGCCGGGCAGCTCCAGCGCCAGGTCCGTCTCGTCGCCCGACGCGACGTCCCACACCATCGGCTCCCAGCGCCCGCGCCGCTGGTGCCCGACGAGCAGGCGCGTGTCCCCGTCGACCGGCGCGAAGCCGAGCACCTCGAGACCGAGCTCGATCGTGCCGCCCTTGGTGTCGTCCAGTTCGGCGACCACCGAGCCGTCCGGCCGGAGCACCCGGATCGCGGAGTGCATGGCGTCGCCGTGCTCGGTGTGCTCGATCGCGATCAGCGTGCCGTCGTGCGAGAGATCGCCGACGCCGGCCGACTCAGGGTGCCGGTAGACCTCGACAGGCCCGCCCGCCCCTCGTACGACATGGATCGTCGAGCCCTCCTCGTCGGTCGAACGGCCGACCACCACCGTGCGCCCGTCCCGGCCGATGGCGAGGCCCGCCGGGTACGACGCCTTCAGGCCGGGCACCGCGGGTTCGTCGGTGCCGCCGTGGAACGGCTGGCGCTTCCAGACGCCGAACTCGTCGCCGTCCGTGTCGTCGAACCACCAGATCCACTCGCCGTCCGGTGAGAGCACGCCGTCCGTGGTGCCGTTCGGCCGGTCCGTGACCTGGCGCTGCTCGCCCGTGGCCCGGTCCCACGCATACAGCTCGTACGTCCCCGACGCGTTGGACACGAACAGCGATCGCTCCGGCGCATCCTGCGCCCAGTCCGGCAGGGACACTCTGGGCGCGCGGAAGCGCTTCTCCCAGTCGGGCATTCCCGCGTCGCCGGGGGCGGTGGCGGCTTGCGGGGCGGTCGCGCCGTGCGGGGTGTCCGCGGCGTACCGGGTGGCTGCGTCGTCCGGCATGGACCCGTGGCTCTCAGTCATGGCCCCATAGTGCCTGTGATCGCCGACAACGCGCCGAGGAGATCCTCAGCCTGTGGATAACTTCGCCTGTGGACGACTTCCCGCCTGTGGATGACGTCCGGCCTGTGGTGACGTCCGTGGCGGTGACGTGCCGGGCGAGTGCCGGGCGAGTGCCGGGCGATGAGTTCCAGGCC
The DNA here is from genome assembly GCF_001642995.1 of Streptomyces jeddahensis. Lineage (GTDB taxonomy): Bacteria > Actinomycetota > Actinomycetes > Streptomycetales > Streptomycetaceae > Streptomyces > Streptomyces jeddahensis. The sequence goes on along the minus strand of NZ_LOHS01000017.1, from coordinate 5,567 downwards.
GCCGCCCGGTCTCCACCCATAGAGGGACAAACGTAGAGGGACAAACGAGACGGCCCATGGGAGGCGATCAGATCATGTTCGGCACGACGAAGGCGTTCAGCGGTTTCTCGGTGGACGACATCGACGCGGCCAGGAAGTTCTACGGCGAGACGCTCGGAATCAGGGTGTCGGAGCAGAACGGCCTGCTCACGCTGCACATCGCGGGCGACCGGGACATCCTGGTCTACCCCAAGCCGGACCACACCCCGGCGACGTACACGATCCTCAACTTCCCCGTGGACGACATCGAGGCGGCGGTCGGCGAACTGAGCGCAAGGGGCGTGCAGTTCCAGCGCTACGAACGTCTCGAGACGGACGAGAAGGGCATCTTCCGCGGTGGCGGCCCGCTGATCGCATGGTTCACCGATCCTGCCGGGAACGTGCTGTCCGTCCTCGAGGAACCTTCATGATCGTGGACGCTGGCCATCGGGCCTGATCCTCGATGAGGATCAGGCCCGTGCCTCTGCCTTGACCTGCTGTTTCGCTGCCGGTCGGCGGATCTCACGCCGCTGCGGCCGGGGCCTTCACCAGGCGGCGAGGCGGCTCGGGGGCGGTGCGCGCGATCCGGAACCGGGTGGCCAGGCGCAGGATCACCCACCCGTACAGAGGCCACATGATCGCGCCGGCCGCCAGCACCGGCCAGGGGGAACCCGCTGCGCTGCCGGAATCGCTGAGCCCGCCCACGAAGGTGGCAGCGAACAGGAAGAAGAAGAGGTTGTTGGCCACATGGAGCGCGATGGCCGCCTCCAGCCCTCCGGTACGGAGCACCAGCACGCCCAGGACGAAGCTGAACAGGAACAGCTCGGCGAAGCCCCAGGGCGTACCGAGCCCGTGGGCCAGGGCGAACAGCGCACCCGCCACGATGATGCCGACCCAGGGCGTGCGCAGGTAGCAGCCGAAGGCCTGCGGGATCCAGCCGCGGAAGACGTACTCCTCGGCGGCGGCCTGGAACGGCACCAGCGCCACGAGCACCACGGCGGCGGTCAGGAACGTCGGCCAGTCCGCCCACCCGCTGGACGGCAGGGCGAACATCGCGTTCCAGGGCACGTCCCCGGCTACGGCGGTGAAGACGGCTATCAGATTGAACAGGAGCACCACCGCGACCGCGGACGCCGCCATGCAGACCGCCAGCCAACGCCAGCGCAGCCGTCCGATCACCGAGGACAACGACCCGGCCGGCCGGCGTTGCACCAGGCGCGCGGCGAGCAGCACCCCCGGAATCAGCAGCGCGAGTGCGATCAGCACAGCAGCGTTGTCCCAGAGGGGATCGGCGAACAGCAGGCCGCTCGTGCGCGCCGGCTCGACCCCGGTAAGACCGGCCGCCACGCCCAGCCCGATTCCCGCGTTGAGCTGGAGCAGAAACCAGCTGACCAGGGCGACCAAGGTGGCCACCAGCGGGCGCCACCAGCGGTGCAGCTCGGTCCGCGCCAACCGGTGGTAGGGCGTTCCGGCCGGTGCGGCGATCACGCGTGCATCCGGTGGGGGTGGCGCATGGCCGTAGTCACGGGGCGCTGCATCCACCGCTGTATCGACCAATTCAGGATTGAGAGTGCTCATGGAATACACCTCGACTCGATCTCGAAGGGTTGACTGAGGGCTGCATTCCTTGATGCGGCCCTGAGGCCAGCAGACACGATCGGGAGATGGCGGTCATGCCCCAAAAAAGCGTGACTTGACATGACTGTGTGCGTTCGTTACCGAGGCGCGAGGCGCGAGGCGCGAGGCGCGAGGCGCGAGGCGCGAGGCGCGAGGCGGGGCGAGGGCGCGCCGGCAACGACGACTCGTTCGCCGCTCCTCCTTGGCCAACGTGGGCCCAGCCGAGTCCGAGACGCGTTTCAATGATCTACCGTGTGCGGCAAGTAACGGTGTGGGTACGGAAGTTGCTTGCCGGATGACGGGACGGGGGCTGTGGTGCGGACCGGGTTTGTCGACCGCGTGGAGCACATGGACGAGCTGCGCTCGCTGGTGCGGAGCCGCATCCTGCTTCGGCAAGGCGACGCGGCCGCCGCCCGGGAACAGGCCCGCCAGGCCGTGCGCATCCTGGACGAGGTCGGGGACATGCCCGCCCTCCGCACGGAGGAGGTCCTGTACCACTCCGCCGTCGTGCAGGCTGCCGCGGGCGTACGGGAGGAAGCGGACGCACTCCTCGAGCGGGCCCGGCGTGAGGTCGCCCGCAAGGCGGACCTGGTCACCGACGACGCGCTGCGCGACCGTTTCCTCGGACAGGTCTCCCTCAACCACGCCATCCGTGAGGGAGAAGGGTTCGGGCGGTGACCACGGCGGTGACCAGGGCGGACGGCCGGCGAGGGCCGCTGAGAGCCGGTGTCAGACTGGAGCCGTCATGCTGACGATCGCCAAGGAATTCCACTTCTCGGCCAGCCATGTCCTCGACCGGCTGCCGAGCTGGCACCCCTGCGCCCGCATGCACGGCCACAACTACCTCGTCGTGCTGGAACTGTCCGCCCGCCGCGAGGACCTCACAGAGGCGGGCTTCGTCCGCGACTACCGCGAGCTCGACGACTTCAAGACATGGATGGACGACACCCTCGACCACCGGCACCTCAATAAGGCGATGGGGGGGGGGTATCTCCCCGTCCGCGGAGAATCTCGCCGCATGGATCTTCGACCTCTGGATCGGGCGATTTCCGGAGTTGACAGCGGTCAGGGTCTCTGAGACTCCGAAGACCTGGGCCGACTACCGGCCAGAGCGATGAGTTGACGAAGTCGGGCCCGCCAGGGTGGCGGCGGCCTGCCAGACGATCACTCTTTCTCGGATCGCCGGCTGTCCCACGGCGGGCGATGATCGGGAACAAGGATTCCGTTGCGATCGTTATTCGAGTCCACGCAAGGTGAAGGAGTCAGCTTTTGTCCGCCAGACCGACGGACGCGCCGGGCCACAGTCCCGGACCATCCCGCCACATCACGCATGATCGCGGCACACGGCGGGGTGGTGTTCGATGAGTGCCGCACTGGGCCTGCTGGCGGTGTTCGTCCTGACCGCCGGCACCGGTTACTTCGTCGCCCAGGAATTCGCGTACGTCTCCGCCGACCGGCTCGCCCTCGCGCGGGAAGCCGAGGCCGGGGACAAGAAGGCCGCCCGCGCCCTGAAGGTGCTGGAACGGCTCTCGTTCATGCTGTCGGGTGCGCAGCTCGGCATCACGGTGACCGGCCTGGTCGTCGGCTTCCTCGCCGAACCGTCCGTGTCTGCGCTGCTGAGGCCTGTGCTGTCCGGGGTCGGCATTCCCGACGGGGCCGTCACCGGCATCTCCGTCGTGCTCGCCTTCGTGCTGGCCACGGTCGTGCAGATGGTGCTGGGCGAGCTGGCCCCGAAGAACCTCGCGATCGCCGTGCCCGAGCGCCTGGCGAAGTCGCTGGCCGCGTCCACGCTCGCGTATCTGAAGGTCGTCGGCCCGGTGGTGCGGATCTTCGACGGCGCGGCGAACCGCCTTTTGCGCAAGATCGGCATCGAGCCGGTCGAGGAGCTGCACCACGGCGCGACCCTGGAGGAGCTGGGCCATCTCATCGGCGAGTCCCACGAGCAGGGACACCTGCCCAAGGACACCGCCGCCCTCCTCGATCACGCCCTGGAGTTCTCCGAGCGCACCCTGGACGAGGTGATGGTGCCGCGCGCGGACGCCGTCTTCGTCCGCAAGGACGCCAGTGCCGCCGAGGCGATCGAGCTGATCGCCAAGCACGGCCACTCCAACTACCCCGTCCTGGGCGACCATCCCGACGACATCAGCGGCGTCCTCGGCGTACGGGAGCTCATGAACCTGCCCGCCGACCGCCTCGCCGCCACGACGGCGGGCGCCATCGCCCGGCGCCCCCTCCTGCTTCCCGACACCCTTCCGCTGCCGGAGGCGGTGACGCAGATACGCGAGCGCGACGACGAGTTCGCCGTGGTCCTGGACGAGCACGGCGGCGTGGCGGGCATCGTCACGTACGAGGACATCGCGGAGGAGCTGGTCGGCGACATCGCGGACGAGTCCGACACGGTCACCGAGGTCGCGGTCGCGGACGGACGGGGCTGGCTGGTGGACGCCGGCCGCCGCCTGGACGAGGTGGCCGAGGTCACCGGCATCGAGCTGCCCGAGGAGGACGACTACGACACCGTGGCCGGCCTGATCGTGGACCGGCTGGGCCGCTTTGCGGCTGTGGGCGACCGTCTCACGGTCGAGGTGCCCGACGACGGCCGCGTGGTGATCGACGTACGGACGCTCGACCGGCATGTGCCGGAGCGGGTCCGTCTGGAGCGGCTGCCCGTGGTGGGCCCTGAGCCCGTGAAGGGACCCGAGCCCGTGCTGAACCGTGAGGAGGAGCAGGCATGAGTTTCCCGATGGCACTCTTCGTCACCGTCCTGCTCCTGATCGGCAGCGGGTTCTTCGTCGCGGCCGAGTTCGCCCTGGTCGCGGCCAAGCGGCACCGCATGGAGAGGGCCGCGGCCGACGGCCGGCGCGGCGCCAAGGCCGCGCTGGCCGGGATGCGCGAGCTGTCGCTGATGCTGGCCGGCGCCCAGCTGGGCATCACGGTGTGCACCCTGGGCCTGGGCTCGGTGTCCAAGCCCGCGATCTCGCACGAACTCGACCCGCTGCTGCACAAGCTGGGCCTGCCCAGCGCCCTCAGCTACGGCGTGTCGTTCGCCGTCGCGATGATCGTCGTGGTGTTCCTGCACATGGTGGTCGGCGAGATGGCCCCCAAGTCCTGGGCCATCGCCCACCCCGAGCGCTCGGCGATGCTGCTCTCCCCGTCCTTCCGGGGCGTGGTGAAGGCCGTACGCCCGCTGATCTGGCTGCTCAACTCGATGAGCAACGGCCTGGTGCGGCTGTGCCGGGTCACGCCTCGCGACGAGCTGGCCTCGGTCCCGGGCCGCGAACAGCTCACGCACCTGGTCGAGGAGTCCGAGCGGCTGGGCCTGATCAGCAAGGACGACTCCGAGCTGATCACCAACTCGCTCACCGAGCCGCGGATGCCGGTGGGCGACCTGCAGGTGCCCGCCGGGCAGATCACGTCGGTGCCGGCGGATGCGGACGTCGACACGATCCTCGCCACCGCGGCCGAACACGACCGCAGCCGCCTGCTCGTGCGGGACGGGGCGCTGGTCGTCGGTTCCGTCCACGCCCGGGACGCTCTGATCGCCCGGGCCCGCGGCCGCGCGGCCACCGCACGCGAACTGGCCCGGCCCGTGCCCCGGTTGACCTCGGCCGACACCGTTGGCCACGCCATCGAGCAACTGCGCCGACGCCGCGCCTCGCTCGCCGTCGTCTGCGACGACACCGGCCGGCTCACCGGCCTGGTCACCCTCGACGACCTGCTGGCCCGCCTCCTGCACCCGCAGGCGGCCTGAACCGCCTCGGCTCCGGCGCCCGTCCCGATGCCCGGGTCGGGCACCGAAGCCGTCGATCTGTCGCCGTTGGCCCCTTAGCCATGTCGATCGTCGGGGGCCGCCGCCCTGTCCGATGCGCCAGCCATGGGAACCGTTCCTAGGGACTGAGCGGGAGTGAGTCCTGTTGCCAGAACACATGCTCCGC
>NZ_LOHS01000016.1 GCF_001642995.1 Streptomyces jeddahensis | reverse complement strand
AGGACGCCTTCGCCGTCGGCCTCACGTGTGGCGGGGTCATCGACATCCTGGTCACGCCTGTCCGTGCCGGCGATCCGGACCGGGACGTCCTCGCTGCCGCGTTGTTGGCCGCACGCTCACAGGAGACGGTTGCGCTGGCTCGTGTTGTCGACGGGCCGGCCGAACGGCTCGGTCGCGCGCTGGCAGTCCACTCCGACGGGTCTTATGAGGGAACGCTGGGTGTCCAGCCGCAGCTGAGTCGCACTGCAGCGGCCGAGGCTCGGGCGATGCTGGAACTGGGGCGCACCGGGACAGTCGTGATCGGCGAGGAGGGGTCCTACTGCGGTCGCCCGCTGACACTGCTGGTCGAATCCAGTGTCCCGGCCCCCCGCTTGATCGTCTTCGGAGCGATCGACTTCGCGGCAGCTCTGGTACGGCTCGGCAAATTCCTCGGCTACCACGTAACCGTCTGCGATGCCCGACCGGTATTCGCGACCCAGGCGCGTTTCCCCCAGGCGGACGAAGTGGTCGTCGACTGGCCTCACCGCTACCTGCAAGCCACTCGCCTCGACAACCGAACAGTGCTGTGTGTGCTCACGCACGATGCCAAGTTCGACATACCGCTCCTGCAACGAGCACTGAAGCTGCCGGTTGCTTATGTCGGGGCCATGGGATCCCGGCGCACCCACGAGGACCGCATACAGCGCCTGCGCGCAGCAGGGGTAACCGATCA
>NZ_LOHS01000015.1 GCF_001642995.1 Streptomyces jeddahensis | reverse complement strand
GCGGCGGCGGCGGCGGCGGCGGCGGCGGCGGCGGCGGCCCACAGCTACGCGGTCACTTCACGCCGAGCAGTTGCTCCAGCGGGTCGATCGCGAAGTAGACCAGGAACAGCGCCGAGGCGCCCCAGAGCAGCCAGTGCACCTCGCGGGCCTTGCCCAGGACCGTCTTGATGACGACGTACGCGAGGAAGCCGGCGCCGATGCCGTTGGTGATGGAGTACGTGAACGGCATGACCGCGATGGTCAGGAACGCGGGGATCGCGATGTCGTAGCGGTCCCAGTCGATGTGCTTGACCTGCGTCATCATCAGGAAGCCGACCGCGACGAGGGCGGGGGCCGCCGCCTGCAGCGGGACGATCGTGAGCACCGGCGTCAGGAACAGCGCCAGCGCGAACAGCCCACCCGTGATCAGGTTCGCGAAGCCCGTGCGGGCGCCCTCGCCGACACCCGCGGCGGACTCGATGTACGAGGTGCTGGAGGACGCGGACGCGGCACCGCCGGCGACCGCCGCGGCACCGTCGATGAGCAGGACGCGGCCCAGGTTGGGCACCTTGCCGTCCTCGTCGAGCAGCCCGGCCTCGGCGCTGATGCCGACGACGGTGCCCATCGTGTCGAAGAAGTCCGACAGGATGAGCGTGAACAGCAGCAGCACCACGGTGATGACGCTGACCTGGCCGAAGGCACCGAAGAGGCTGAAGTCGCCCAGCAGTCCGAAGTGCGGGGCGGAGAAGACGTCGTCGGGCAGCTTGGGCGTGGTCAGGCCCCAGGTCTTCACGTCCGCGATCGCGTTGATGACGATCGCGAGCACGGTCATCACGACGATGCTGATGAGGATCGCGCCCTTCACCTTGCGCGCCAGCAGCCCGATGGTCAGCAGCACGCCGAGGCAGAAGACGAGGATCGGCCATCCGGCCAGGGCGCCGGTGCCGCCCAGTTGAACGGGCACGGTGGTGTTCGCGGCGTCCGGGATCCGGGTGACGAACCCGGCGTCGACGAAGCCGATGAACGCGATGAACAGGCCGATGCCGACGCTGATGGCCTGCTTCAGCGGCTGCGGAATGGCATGCATGACGGCTTCCCGGAGGCCGGTGACGACCAGGACGCAGATGAGCAGGCCCTCGAGGACGACGAGGCCCATCGCGTCGGCCCAGCTCATCAGCGGGGCGATCTGGAAGGCCACGACGGCGTTCAGCCCGAGACCGGCGGCCAGCGCGAGCGGAAGGTTTCCGCCGACGCCCATGATCACGGTCATCACGGCGGCCACCAGGGCGGTGGCGGTGACCAGTTCGGCCCCGTCCAGCTGGTGGCCGAACTTGTCCTTCGCGCTGCCCAGGATGATCGGGTTGAGCACGAGGATGTAGGCCATCGTGAAGAACGTGGCGAAGCCGCCGCGTATCTCACGGGCGAACGACGAACCCCGTGCGGTGATCCGGAAGAACCGGTCCACGGGGTTGGCGGCCGCGCCGCCCGCCGGTGGCCGGTCGGTCACCTGGCTCGTCTTGCTGGTCTCGGGCATGGGATCGGGCTCCTCGGATCATGCATGCGGATGCTGGCTGGATTGTTCCTGTCGTGAACCCGTTTCAGGTTTTCTCCGTGTTACGAAAGGGCTCGGCGCATCGTATGAGCCTGTGCACGTCAATCGAATCCTCGTGCGGTCACTGATACGCTCTCGCTCCTCGCCCCGGCGAGCACGGGAGCAACACAGACCGCACACATCACGGACACCACCGCACGCGTATACCCGCATACACACGGGCTGCGCAGGGGGAAGGGGAGGATTCCGTGGGCACTGCCGTCGACGACCCCGCCGCGGAGTTCCATGCCTTCTTCGAGAACCACTACGCCGAACTGGCCCGGCTGGCCTATCTGTTGACCGGCGAGCCGGATGCCGCGGACGATCTGGCCGCCGATGCCTTATTGGCGCTGTGGCATCACTGGGACCGGGTGCGCGCGGCCGAGCACCCGGTGGCGTATGCGCGGGGCGTCGTGACGAACCTCGCCCGTACGCGGATACGCAGCGCGGTGCGGGAGCGGCGGCGTATCGCCCTGTTCTGGTCGCACCGCGACGAACGGACCGAGAACCCGGACGTGTCGGCGGTCGTCGACGTCCAAGCGGCCCTGCGGCGGCTGCCGTTCCGCAAGCGGGCCTGCGTCGTGCTGCGACACGCCTTCGACCTGTCGGAGAAGGACACCGCGCTCGCCCTCGGCATCTCGGTGGGTACGGTGAAGAGCCAGACGTCGAAAGCCATGGCGGAACTGGAGCGGTCGCTGGGCGCGGTGGACGCGCCCCGGCGGATGCAGACCGCGGCGACCGCCCCGAGACTGACCCGGCCGGCGGGAGGGAGGGACTGATGGACGACGAACTGCGCACCCGGCTGCGCGCGGCGGCCGAGGCTCACCAGCCGGACCGGGCACGAATGCTGGCACGCATCGAGCGCGGCATGGCCGCCCCGGACGTGACGGGCGCCCACTGTCCCCGGCCGCGTCCGGTGCTGGGCTGGACCCGCATCGTCGGCGCCACGGCGGCCGTCGCGGGCCTGATGGCCGTCTGCGGGTACGCCGTCGCCTCCGCCGTCCGCGACGACGGCCCCGAACAGACCGTCGCGGTGTCGCCGACCCCGGAGCGGTCCCCGTCGGTCACGACGAGCCCTGAACCACCGCCGGACGAGACGCCTTCGCCGTCCCCTTCGCGTCGTACCGCGAAGCCGAGCCCGGCGCCGTCGCGCACACAGGAGCAGCCTGAGCCGTCGCGCACCTCGCAGGCACCGCCTGCGGCACGCACCCAGGACGGCCCCCTGTGGTCGGACGGGTCGATCGACCCGGGCAGTGGCGAGTACTGGTCGCAGAGCGACGTGACGATCAAGACGAGCAAGGTGCTGACGTCGCTGACCGTCGAGTTGCGCGTCGCCCTGACCCCCGGCGTCTCCTCGACCGGCGGCTGGGGGTCCCTGCCCGAGCAGGACTTCACCTACACGACGGAGGAGGAGGACGGCTTCCTCGTCTACCGCTGGACGCTCAAGGACGGAGCGACGGTGCAGCCGGGCGAGTACACGTTCGCGGGCCAGTACAACCACAAGCCCGGCGGAAGGGACGCAGGCGACGACTGGTACGCGGTGACGGCCCAGGCGGACGGCGAACAGTTGAGCGTGCGGGGCGACTTCGCGCCGGTCTCCGACGACGACTGACGCCGCCGGGAACCGGCCGGGTCCTGGTCCCGGTCCGGCGGCCCGGAGAAAAATCTTCCGCTCCAGGGCAACCCTCCCGCGGGCTGCGGCAACCACACAGCGCAAGCGTCGGTTACCCGCACCCCACCGGAGGAACGGACCATGACCTCACGACCCGGAAGCCGCGCACGCCACCGGCGCCGCGTCAGCCGCAGGCGCGCCGTCGTCGCCGGCACCGGCGCGTTCGCGCTGACCGGTGCCGCCCTGATGACCAGTGCGATGCTGTCCTCGGCCGACGCGGCCGCTGCGTGGCCGACCCCGAAGGGCACCCAGGCGGTGTCCTCCACCATCACGGTCTCGGGCACGTTCGACGGCGGCCTCAAGCGGTACTACGGCAGCGGTGCCCTCGGCGGCGACGGCCAGGACGAGGGCCAGGACCCGGTCTTCAAGCTCAAGGACGGGGCCGTACTCAAGAACGTCATCCTGGGCGCCCCCGCCGCCGACGGCGTCCACTGCCAGGGCAGTTGCACGCTGCAGAACGTGTGGTGGGAGGACGTCGGCGAGGACGCCGCCACCTTCAGGGGCAGCACCTCGTCGGCCGTGTACACGGTCTACGGCGGCGGTGCCAAGAAGGCCTCGGACAAGGTGTTCCAGTTCAACGGCGCCGGAAAGCTCGTCGTCACCAAGTTCCAGGTGGCGGACTTCGGGAAGCTGGTGCGCTCGTGCGGCAACTGCTCGACGCAGTACAAGCGGTCCATCATCGTCAACGACGTGGACGTGGCCGCGCCGGGCGGTTCGATCGTCGGCATCAACTCCAACTACGGCGACACGGCGGCGCTGCGCAACGTCCGGATCCACGGCGACAGCAGCAAGAAGATCAAGCCGTGCGTCCGTTTCCAGGGCAACAACACGGGCGCCGAGCCCGTTCAGATCGGCAGCGGCCCGGACGGCACGTACTGCCGCTACACGGCCTCCGATCTGACCTACGGCTGACGGGTCACGCGTCGCCCCCCGACGCCTGAGCCGTCCGAAGGAGCCGCCGCCTCCCTCTTCCCCCCTAGGAGGCGGCGGCTCGACCATGCCCAGGTCGGCGCATGACGGACGTCAGTCGGCGATCGTCAGTCCGCGTACGGTCAGACCCGGCGCCGCCGAGGTGAAGGTGGCCGCCGCGGTCAGGAAGGTGCGGCGGCGCATGTCAGCCCGCCTTCCAGGGGGTCCAGTCGCCGAGGTAGACCTCGCGAGTCGCGGACTCGGCCTCTGTGTCGGTCAGTTGGGGCCGGTTCTCGGGAACCGTGATCACGGCCCCCGGGCCCGTGTTGCCGTACTCGCGGAAGCGCTGGTCCTGCCACGGGAAGCCGCTCGACATGTTGGTGTAGGGCGCGACCGCGTCGATGCCGGGGCCGAGGTGGGTGTCGCGGACGGTCAGCATGGGCCTGGCGGTGGTGTCGGAGCTGGGTACCCAGGGGCGGGCCAGCTTGTAGTACGCGTCCGGGGCCTCGCTCGTGACATGGCTCCTGGTCACCAGGTAGCCGCGCGGGTTGGCCCCAGCGGTGGACGGCGCGAAGACGAAGCCGTACGGGGCGCCGGACAGGTCCGTGCGGTTCAGGGTGTGGAACCGGCAGCGATCGAACACCGCCGTGCCCCGGCCGAAGACGAAGTCGACGTCGCCCTCGACGTAGCAGTTGCGGAAGTACTGGCGGGCGAAGACGCCGAGGGCCATCGAGTCCGCGTACAGCGTGTCCTGGTGCCCGAGGAACCGGCAGTGGTGGAACGCCGAGCGGTCGCCCTGCACCTTGATGGCGACGGCCTGGGTGCCGCTGATCCCGGGGTGGCCGGCACGCAGCCAGTCGTTGGCGAAGGTGATCCAGCGAGCCGTGAAGCCGTCGGCCTGCACGGTCGTGGTCGCCGAGCCGGTCGTGCCGTACGTGCCGCCGCCGGGCTTCGGAGTCCCGGCCGCGTTGTCGGACACGATCACGACGTCACGCGCGTCCTCGGAGGCGCCGATCCACGTCATCTCCGTACGGGCCACGCTCACGGCCACCGTCTCGCGGTACGTGCCCGGCGCGATCACCAGCGTGTAGCCGCTGCCGTTCGCGGCGGTGACGGCGGCCTGGACGGTGGTGAAGTCACCGGCGCCCGCCGCGTCCACGTACAGGGTCCGCTCGGTGAGGCGGGCGGACGGCGAGCCGTAGCAGCCAAAGGGCGAGCCCCCGGTGACGTTCCCGGTGGCGTGGGCGTGGGTCGGGAGGCCGAGCGCGAGTGCGGCTCCGGCGCTCGCGACGACGAAGGAGCGTCTGCTGAGCAGTGGTTGCCTGGCCATCGTCAGCAGACCTTTCCGGCACCCGCGCGGTGTCCGACGATGCCCGGGACGGCCTGCGGCGGGTCGACCTTCGAGCGCAGCGTCGGCGTCCACCCGGCGCCCGACTGGAGGGTCTCGCCCGGGATCTCCGCGTTGTGGACGGCGATGAGATCGGTCAGCTTGCCGTTGACGTAGTTGTTCTCGGCGGTGAGCGGCGACTCGTTCCACTTCTTCAGCACCTTGCCGACGCTCGCGCCGGCCGGCAGCGAGATGGCGTTGTCGCTGGCGTGCAGCTGCGAGGAGATGCCGACGCCGAAGATGTAGAAGTCGTCCTTCTGCTCCTCGGTCACCACGTAGTGGTTGTTGTAGACGTCGACCTGTCCGAACCGCACGCGCGGAGAACGCTGGAGGATCCCCTCGAAGCGGTTGTGATGCATGGTGACCTTGAGCTTGCCGGCGTCGAGGGCGGCGGTGCTGTCGCTGTTCCCGATCAGCATGTTCTTGTCGTGGTTCTCGAAGCGGTTCCAGGACACGGTCACGTAGGTGGAGCCGCGCACGATGTCCGTCAGCCCGTCGTGCTGCTGGAAGACCTTGCCGAAGTAGACCGGCCGCTCGCTGTCGGGGTAGCGCCCGTCGGTGAACGTGTTGTGGTCGAGCCACACGTGATCAGTGCCGTAGACGACCACGGCGTCGTACTCGGAGTTCCAGTTGCCGGTGTTGTTGTCGTCGGTCGGGTCCCACTTCGGGAAGCAGTCGAGGGGGGCCTCGATGGTGAGGTTGCGCATGATGACGTTCGAGACGCCCTTGATCTGGAGGCTGCCGCCGAGGATGCCGGAGTCCTTGCCGACGCCGACGATGGTGGTGTTGCTGGGGATGTTGGCCTTGATCTCCGAGTCCTGGTTGGCGGCGGACGCGACCCGCGCGTCCTCCTGCGGACCCATGGCGACCTTGTCGTTGCCGTAGACGGCCGGGTCGTAGTCCTTGAGGTACTGCTGGAGGTCGTACCCCCCGGTGACGAAGGCCTCACAGCCCTGGGAGACGGCGTCGATCATGCCCTTGACCTTGATGATCTTGGGCGCGTCGCCACCGTCCTTCAGCGCGGCCTTGAACTCAGCCCAGGTGGTGACCGTGTAGACGTGCTCGGCGTCGGCCGCCGCGCCGCCCGTCGTGCCCGCGCCCTCCGAGGCCCAGCCGTCGTTCGGGGCGAGGATCTCGCGGCCGAGGTCGCGGCCCTGGGCCTGGGCCTGGGCGCTGGTGCCGGTGACGGCGAGGACGAGAGAAGTGCAGCCGATGAGCGAAGCAATGGCATGGGCATGCCACTTGCGTGTACGCATGGGTGCGGGTTCCTTTCGAGCGGAGAAAGGTGTTGAGGTGGTGCGCGTCCGCGTAGGGGCGACGCCGCTACGCGGACGCGGGACTGTGACAGCGCCCGGCTCCGCCGTATGGGCGCGACCAGCGGTCGGCCACACAGCCCCCAGCGGGCGTCGAACCGGGTCGAACCAGGGCTACGGTGGGGCGCCTACGCCTCCGGCCAGGTGATCCACGACTCGGGGATCTCGTCGTCGAGGCGGCGCACGTCCCGCGTCGCCAGCACGCCCCCCGCGACCAGCTGCTCGGCGACCAGCCGGGCCACGGCGATCGCCCCGGGCGGATTGAAGTGGGTGTTGTCCTGCTCGGTCTCGGTCCAGTTGAAGTACTTCTTCGTCTCCTCGACACCGAGCTTCTGCCAGAGCGCGATCGACAGGGTCTGGATGTCGAGGAGCGCCACGCCCTCCTCGTCGGCGAGGGCGCGCATCGCTGCCGGATAGTCGCCGTGGGTGGGCACGGCGTTGCCGGCCGCGTCGAACTTCCTGCGCTCCACGGAGGTCGCGAGCACGGGCCGCGCCCCGCGGGCCCGCGCACCGTCCAGGTACTGGCGCAGGTAGTCCTGGTACGTCGTCCAGGGCTCGGTGCCCCGGGCCGGGTCGGCGGTCTTCTCGTCGTTGTGGCCGAACTGGACGATCAGGAGATCGCCCGGCCGGATCGCCTCGAGGATGGGCACGAGCCGTCCCTCGTCGATGAAGCTCTTCGAACTGCGGCCGTTCATCGCGTGGTTGGCCACGGCGACGTCCCGGTGCAGGAAGAAGGGGAGCGCCATGCCCCAGCCGGTCTCGGGGGCGGCGTCGGCGTACTTCTGGGCGGCGGTGGAGTCGCCGGCGATGTAGATCGTGCGCATGCGGCGGGCTCCTGAGCCGGAGGATGCGGCGAATGCGGGGCCGGTCGCCGCGAAGCCGAGGGGGAGGGCGGCGAGGGCCGCCGTGGTGATCTGTCTGCGGGTGAGGGACACGTCGTTGTGCCTCGCTTTCACACGGGTGGTTCGGGTCGGCGGCGGGGCGCGAACGCGAGGCCCGCCGCCGGCCCCGTGACGTCAGACGGCCGGAGGGGCCGCTGTCTCGAAGCAGAGGGGACTCAGCCCTGCTGTTCCTTCCATTCGGCCTGCGCCGTGTTGAGCTGCTCCGCGACGGTGTCCAGGAAGTCCTTCGCGGACATCGTGCCGAGCAGCACCTTCTGGAAGTTCGGCTCGTTGTCGGCCTTGCTGATGGTGTTCCAGTCGGGCAGGTAGTACGGCAGCTGCACGATCTTGATGGAGCCGTCGTTCAGCGCCTCCGAGGCGAGCTTGGTGGCCTCGGCCTCCTGCACCCAGGCGTCCTTGGCGGCGTCGGTGTTGGCCGGGATGGCGCCCGCCGACTCGTTCCACTTGCTGTTGGACTCGTGGGACACCGCGAACTCGATGAACTTCCAGGCGGCCGCCTTGTTCTTGCTGGACTTGAACAGGCCGAGGCCGTCCACCGGGTTGGACACCTGGACGCGCGTGCCGTCGTCGAGCGTCGGGCTGGGGAGGCCGCGGAACTTGTCTTTGCCCAGCGCCTTCAAGTGATCCTGGTAGGAGCCGAGGTTGTGGCTCAGCATGCCGATCTGGCCGCTGTCCCATTGGGCGACCATCTTCTTGAAGTCGTTGTTGACGTCGGCGGACGGAGTGTCCTTCTTGTAGAGGCCGACGTACTTCTCCAGGGCCTTGACGTTCTTCGGATCGTTGAGGGTGGTCTTGTCCCCGTTCCAGAACGAGGTGATGCCGGACTGGCTGTACGCCGCGTCGATCGCCTGCGCGATGGAGCCCTCGCCGCCGCGGATGGTGTAGCCGAACTGGTTCTTGCTCTTGTCGGTGAGCTTGTCGGCGGCCTCGTAGAACTTGGACCAGGTGGTGGGTGCGTCAAGGCCCGCGGCCTTGAACATGTCGGTGCGGTACCAGAGTGTGCCGTTGTTGGCGGAGGTCGGCACCGTGAACATCTGGTCGCCGCCACCCGCCGCCCGGACGCTGTCCACCATGCCCGTGTTCAGCTTGCCCTTGAGCGAGCTGCCGTCGATGCGCTCGTCGAGCGGCTCCAGCGCGCCCTGCGCCGCGATCCCGGCGAGCATGGCCGCGCCCACGCCGCCGACGTCCGGCAGTCCGCCGCCCTGGATGGCGGTGTCGTACTTGGACTGGACGCTCTCGGCTGGGATACCGACGTAGTTGACCTTGATGTCCGGGTTGGCCTTCTCGAAGTCGGCGATGATCTCCTTCCAGACGTCGGTGCGGACACCGCCGTTGTTGTCCCAGAAGGTGATCTCCCCCTTGCCGGAGCCCTCGTTCCCCTTGTCGCCCGCGGCACCGCTGCCGTCGTCACCGCAGGCGGTGGCGGTCAGCGCGAGTGCGGCGGTCAGGGCGAGAGCGGCTGACGCCCGACGGCGCCCACTGCTGCTGCGGATGCTGATCATGTCGGCTCTCTTCTTCTGGATCTGACGATATGCAGGGCGGATACGGCGTGGTGCCTGTTCAGGTGGTGCATGGGGGGGTCAGTGGCGGTACGGGGCCCAGTCGTCCGTACCGGCGAGGTAGTCCGCGACCGTGTACCGGGGCGCGTCGGCGTCGCTCATCTGCGGCCGGTCAGCGGTGACGGCGGCGCCGGGCCCGTGGTTGCGGTACTCGGCGAAGCGCGCGTCCTTCCACGAGAAGCCGCTCATGTCCGTCCACGGCGAGGACTTGATCGCGGCGGGCAGCTCGGTGTCGCGGATCAGCACCTGGGCGATCGCGTCGGGGTTGCCGCCCGGGTGCCAGGGCCGGCCCAGGTGGAAGGACTCGGCGGGCGCGTCGCTCACGATCCTCGACCTGGTGATCAGGAAGCCGTACGGGTTGTCCTTCCAGGTGGAGGCGGCCGTGATGTAGCCGTTGTTGGTGGTGGAGCCGCGGCTCAGCGCCTTGATGACGGACCCCTCGATCACGGTCGTGGCCCGCCCGTAGATGAAGTCGACGTCGCCTTCGATGTACGAGTCGCTGATGTAGACGCGGCTGACGGTCTCCAGCTTCGGGGTGTCCGTCATCAGCGTGTCCTGGTTGCCCAGGAAGGCGGTGTTCCTGAAGACGATCCGGTCACCGGTGGTCTTCATGGCCAGGGCCTGCGACTGGCCGTGCGCGGCCTCGTCGTAGTCGTTGCTGAAGGTGAGGTTGCGGGCGGTGAAGTCGTTGGCCTGCACGACGACGGTGGCGCTGCCCCAGGACCCTTGAGTGCTGCCGTCGGGCTTCACCTCACCGGCGGGAGTGTCGTACACGATGACCGTGTCCTTGCGGTCATCCCCCGTGCCGCGGAAAGTGACGTACGGCTTGCCGGCCGGAACCTTGACGTGCTCCCGGTAGGTGCCGGGCGCGATCCGCACCGTCACGTCGCCGTCGTTGCCGCTCGGCACCGCGTCCACGGCGGACTGCACCGTGGGGTAGTCCGCCGGTACGTTCAGCACCGTGTTCGTTCCGAGGGTCTCCTGCGGGCCCGAGAACTTCTTCACCAGCGCCGGGACCGCCTCGGCCGGGTCCAGCCGGTAGTCGTAGAAGTCGCGGGGGTCGAAGGCAGTGCCCCACTCGTCGTGCCGGCCGGTCGTGTTCTTCAGGATGGAGCCACGCTGCACCAGTTCGGCGGTGGCATCGGCTTGGTAGGGGTGCTGGACGTCCTCGTAGTAGCTGTTCTCGATCACCATCTTGGTGCGGCCGCGCGACCAGTTGCCGTACGACCAGACCGGGTCGCCGTCCGCCACCTGTGCCGAGAGGTAGTTGTTGTAGAGGTGCGCGTATGCGCAGTTGTCGGCGGAGGGGTTGCGCTGCTTGGTGCCGCTGAACCAGTTGTGGTCGATGGTGATCTGCGTCTTGACGTTGTCGGTCCAGCCGATGCCGAACGCCTTGTTGTGGTTGTCGAAGCGGTTGTTGGAGACGGTGATGTACTGGCTGTCCTTGCGGACGTCGAGCAGCCCGTCGCCCATGTGCGTGAACCGGTTGTGGTCGATCCACACGTGGTCGACGGTGTCCATCTGGATCGCGTCGAAGTCCGTCGTCTTGCCGTCCCAGTCACCCTCGACGTACGAGTCGCGGATGGTGAGGTTGCGGATGATGACGTTGCTCGTGCCGGGGTTGAGGTGCAGCTCGCCGTGGACGATCTCGCCGCTCGTGCCGACACCGACGATGGTCTTGTTCGAGGTCACGACGATGTCCGAGCCGAACGGCTCGACGTCGATCGATCCCGCGACGCGGATGATGTACGGCTCCTCGGCACCCGCGTACTTGACGAGTGAGGCCTGGTCCGTGACGGTGACGACCTTGCCGCCCGCGCCACCTGTGGTTCCGCCGTCGAGCGAGGCGAAGCCGTGCGGCTGGTCGGACCACTTGGGGGCCTGCGGTGTCACCGGGCCGGAGGTCGTCGGGTCGGCGGCCGCCCCGGCCGGGGCGATCGCCCCGAGGCCGAGGGACGTCACCAGTGCGGTGACGGCGGCCAGGGCTCTGCATCTGCTCGACAAGCGCTTGCTACGGAGGTGCGTCATTGCGGCTCCCAACAAACGTAGGTGCGGATGAAACGGCTCAGCTCGTGGCGCGGAACCGCGTGAACGTGGCCGTCCCGGCGTGTCCCTTGCCGGGCGGGGCGGTGGCGAACAGGCCGAGCAGCGCGCCGACCCAACGCCACGGGGTGGCGGCGAAGACCTGACCGGAGGACTGGAATCCGTCGCCCGTGTCCGCGTGGAAGCGGCAGCGGGCGCCCTCCGTGACCTCGATCCGCAACCGGGCCGTGCCGAGCGGCGCCGGCCTCGGATGCGCGGCGTCCCGGTCCCCGTCGGCGGTCTGCTCGGCGAACCGGTGCACCAGCCGCACCGCCCCGTCACCGCCACGCTCGAGCCCGATCCAGCTGTACGCGTCGCCGAGCACGGCCAGCCCTGCCCTGGCGCCCGGTTCCTCGCTGTCCAGGCGCAGCTCGACCTCCGCGGTGAAGGCGGTCGCGGGCAGCCGCTGGGTCAGCACGTGCGGCAGCCGGCGGAGGTCGTGTCCGTCCCCGCCGCGCAGGGGACGCCCGGTGCGTACGCAGATCAGCCGCAGCCCGTCACCGGAATGCGGACTCGTCCAGCCGTCCCGGGGGTTGGCGGTCCACTGCCACTGAGGTCCGAACCGCCCGCCGGGGAAGTCGTCGTCGGTGGCCGGGGCCGCCACGGGATGCCCGGGCAGGTCCGGTTTGCGGTGGACGAGGACGGGTTCGCCGTCGTCGCCGAGCACCGGCCAGCCGTCCGCTCCCCAGCGCATGGGCTGCAGGTGGACGACCCTCCCGTACGCACCCCGCTGCTGGAAGTGCAGGAACCAGTCATCGCCGGACGCCGTGCGCACCCATCCGCCCTGGTGAGGGCCGTTGATCGCGGTGCGCCCCTGGGCGAGGACGACGCGCTCCTCGTACGGGCCGAAGAAGTCCCGTGCGCGCAGCGCCCCCTGCCAGCCGGTCTCCACTCCCCCGGCCGGGGCGAGGATCCAGAACCAGCCGTCGTGCCGGTAGAGCTTGGGCCCTTCGAGGGTGAACCAGCCGGGGATCGTGTCGCCGTCGACGATCACCTTGCCCTCGTCGAGCAGCCCGGTGGCGTCGGGCCGCATCCGGTGCCCGGTGAGCCGGTTCTTGATCCCGGAGCGGGACCTGGCCCAGCCGTGCACGAGATACGCCTCGCCGGTCTCGTCGTCCCACAGCGGGCAGGCGTCGATGAGGCCCTTGCCGGGCTTGACGAGGTGCGGGCGCGTCCAGGGGCCGTGGATCTCCGGGGCGTTGACCTGGTAGATGCCGTGGTCGGGGTCGCCCCAGAAGATCCAGAACCGGTCGTCGTGATGGCGGATCGACGGCGCCCACACCCCGCAGTCGTGGCGGGGGACGGCGAACGCCGCGGCGGGTTCGAGGCGGTCCAGGGCGTGCCCGATCAGCGTCCAGTTGACCAGATCGCGGGAGTGCAGCAGCGGCAGTCCGGGGGCGCGGCCGAAGCTGGACGCGGTGAGGTAGAAGTCGTCGCCGACGCGCACCACGTCGGGGTCGGACCAGTCGGCGTTGAGGACCGGGTTGCGGTAGGTGCCGTCGCCGAGGTCGGCCGTCCAGGGCATCGGGCTCGGGGAACTCATGCGCCCACCGCCTTCCGGACGAGGGCGGCCGCCTGGTCCCGGTCGAGACGGCCGTCGGCGACGACGGTGACGACACGGCGTACGACGGTGCCTCCCGGTGCGACGGGCAGCCGCGCGTCATGGGCGAGCGACGAGCCGACGCCGGGGTACTCGGCGGTGCGCACGAACCACGGGTCGCTGCGGGTCTCCTCGGTGGCCCCGGCGAAGACCAGCGTCCACTCCCGGCCGGCGAGCGCCAGCCAGGGGGCGCGGCTGCCGTGCACCGCCCGCTCCCCCTCGGCGTACGCCGTGAACACCTGGGCTGCGACGGCCTCCTTGCGCGCCCGCCAGAAGAAGCCGCCGTACGCCGCGCCGGGCCGCCCGTTGGTGGCGGGGCTGCCGATCGACAGGGCCCGCTCGGTCGTATTGGTGAGCGAGAAGGTGAAGTCCAGTGCCCACGCCGTGTCGGTCAGTGCGGTGGCGGCCACCGTGCGCCGCTCGCGCAGCAGCTCGCATCCGCCCGCGACCCAGCGGAGCTCCTCCACGAACCCGTCGGGGTCGCTGAGCTGGAACGCCTGGTGGCGCTGGGCGCCGTGGTTGTCGAGCTCGGTGGGACCCCGGTCGCGGACGAAGGTCCGGCCGCCCCAGAAGTTGTACCCCTCGACGTCGGGAACGGCGACACCGACGCCGAGGTGGTGCCTGTGGTCCGCCGGGCTTAGCTCGGTGACGGCTGTGCCGCCCAGCGTGGTGACGGGATGCAGATACGGGCGGGGGGAAAGCCGCGCGTCCAGTTCGGGCCGGACGACGTAGCGGCCGACGGGCCGGCCGGCGCACATCAGCACGACCGATGTGGCCGTCAGGGATGTGTTCACGATGCGGTCACCTCCTCGGACAGCGCCCAGGAGGCGCCCAGCTCCGAGTAGAGGGAGAGGGTGTCGGCGGCGGCCGCGACGAGCCCGTCGACCCCGGGCACGACCCGGCGGGGCGCGCTGTCGCCCGGCTCCCTGCGCCACGCCCCGGGCGGCAGCGCCACCGGATCGGGTGCCAGCCGGATCGCCTCGACGACGCGCATGAAGGCGCCCGTCGACTCGGGGGTGACCAGCAGGTCCGCGCGTCCGGCCAGGTGGTCGACGAGGTTCTCGAGCAGGTCCGTCCTGTCGTACAGGACCTCGCTGGGGCCGTGCCCTGCCCGCTGGATGAGCACGCGGTCCTGCTTGTACCAGAAGGTGATGCGGCCGCTGGTGCCGTGCACGAGGACGTACGGCTCGTCAGGCCGCTCGGCGCACAGCGTCGCGGCGACTGCGACGGTGCTGCCGCGGGTGGTGGTGATGCGGACGCACGAGGTGTCGTCGGACTCGATGGCGTTGGCGCGGAACAGCTCCGTCTCCACCGAGGCCACGTCGTCGGCGCGGGTGCCGCCGTCGAGCGCGAGGGCCGTGGCGACGGCGTGCGCGAGCGGGTTGGTGAGCGCCCCGTCGATCACGTCCACGCCGTCGAGGCGACGGCGTCCGGCCCAGGGGGCGCGCCGGTAGTACGCCTCGTCGCGCGCCCAGGCGCCGCCCGCGCCGATGCCCATCGGCTCGCCGATCGCTCCCTCGGCGACGAGTTCGCGGATGGCCGCGATCGCGTGCGAGCCGAGCGACTGGAAGCCGATCTGGCAGGCGACGCCGGCCGCGGCCACGCCGTCGGCGATCCGCCGGAACTCGGCGTACGAGGGTGCGGGTGGCTTCTCGAGGAGCAGGTGCACTCCGCGTTCTGCGGCGGTGAGCGCCAGGTCTGCGTGGGTGGGGATGGGGGTGCAGATCACGGCTGCGGCGGCGCCCGTGGATTCGAGGAGGGCGGCGAAGTCCGGGGACTGCTCCACCGCGCCGAAACCGTCGAGCTCCTCCGCGGTGAGCGGCGTCAACTCGCAGACTCCGGCGAGCCGGACGAGGCCCTTCGTCTGGAGGCGGCGGATGTTCTCCAGGTGCCAGCGGCCGTGGCCGCGGGCGCCCGCGAGAACGACGCGAACCGGTTCTGGTACCGGTGCGGGTGCGGTGCTCATCGGATCGGTCATCGGATCCTCCCGGCTCCGGCGCCGCGTGCGACGTCGTGGTCCGCCTTCACCGCGCTGTCGATGGGGGCGCCCAGCGGCGGGGTCCAGCCGACGTCGGCAGTGAGGTCCCGTTCACTGCCGGAGTTGTAGGCGTTGTTGATGGCGAGCAGATCGACCAGGAAGCCGTTGAACAGCGAGCCGGTCTGGTGCAGGGCGCTGCCGTTCCAGCTCTTCACCAGGTCGGCGGCCTCGACATGGCCGGGCGTGGTGAAGGCGTTGTTCTCGGCGTAGATCGCCGACTCGGTGCCGACGCCCCAGGAGTACCGGTAGTCGTGGGCGTCGTCCGGGACGACGTAGCGGTTGTTGTAGAGGTGCACCTGGCCGAAGCGGACGCGCGGGGCGCGCTGCACGACTGACTCGAACTCGTTGTGGTGCAGCGTGATACGCAGCTTGCCGCGGTCACCGGTCGCGCTGTCGCTGTTGCCGACGAGCATCGCCTTGTCGTGGTCGGCGAACCGGCTCCAGGAGACGGTGACCAGGTCGGATGCGTTGGTGATGTCCAGCAGGCCGTCGTGGTGCAGGTAGTTGCGGCCGAAGTAGGTGGGCTCCTCGGCGTCCGGGTGGTCCCCGTCGGACGCGGTGACGTGGTCGATCCACACCTGGCGGGCGCCGCGCAGCCAGAGGTTGTCGTACGCCGACTTCCAGTCACCGAGGCCGCCGGTGTTGGGCTGCCACACGGGGAAGCAGTCGTAGGCGTCCCGCAGCTCCACATTGCGGATGATGACGTTGCCGGCGTCCTTGATCTGCAGGCTCGCGCCCTCAAGCACCGCGCTGTCGCCGAGTCCGACGATGGTGGTGTTGGCGCCGACCGCGATCTCGACGCGCTCCGCCTGCCGGGCGGCCGACGCCTGACGGGCTTCTTCCTGCGGCCCGGACGGCTTGGCCGATCCCCAGGTGCGCGGGTCGTAGGCGGCCAGGTACTTCTTCAGGCTGTAGCCGTCGGTGGCGTAGTCGGCGCAGTCAAGGCGGCGCCCTTCGTCGTCCGTGTTCGCGTCGATGGTGCCCGCGATCCGGATGATCTTCGGCGTGGCGCTGCCGCCGTCGAGCGCGCGGACGAGCTCGGCCCGGTTGCGTACGGTGAAGACGTGCGCGTCGTCGGCCGCGGCGCCCCCGGTGGTGCCTCCCTCGGCGGCGGCCCAGCCGTCGTCGGCGGCCAGGGTCTCGCGGCTGATGTCGCGGGTGTCGTCCGCCGACGCGGGAGCACCGATCGCCGCCAACAGGGCGATTCCGAGAGCGACGTGAAGCATTCTCGTGCGTGAAACCGGCAAGAGTCTCATCCCTTCACCGCCCCGGCGCTGAACCCGGTGACCAGCCACTTCTGGATGAACGCGAAGACGATCACGACGGGCACGGCGGCGACGACACCGCCCGCGGCCAGTGCGCCCAGGTCGACGCTGTCAGCGCTCATCAGCGTGGCGAGACCGACCGGGATCGTCTGCTTCTCCTGGTTGCTGAGGAACATCAGGGCGAACAGGAAGTGGTTCCAGCTGTGCACGAAGGCGAAGGAGCCGACGGCGATCAGACCGGGCCGGAGCATCGGCAGGACGATGGCGCAGAAGCCGCGGAAGCGACTGCAGCCGTCGACCCAGGCGGCCTCCTCCAGGGAGTACGGCACGTTCCTGATGAATCCGCTGATCAGGATCATCGACAGCGGCAGCTGGAAGACGGTCTCGGCGATGATGACGCTGCCCAGCGAGTTGATCATCCGCAGGTTGGCGAAGATCTGGAAGAGCGGCACCAGCATCAGCGCGCCCGGGATGAACTGCGAGCACAGCAGAGCCAGCATGAAGCCGCGCTTGATGCGGAAGTCGAAGCGGGCCAGGGCGTAGCCGCCGGCGAGCGCGACCACCGTGGTCATCAGCATGGAGGCGACGCCCACGAGGAGGCTGTTCTGGAAGAACACCCCGAAGCTGCGCTCGGTCCACACCTTCTCGAAGTGCTCGAAGGTGACCGGCCACGGCAGGAGCGAGGTGGAGCCCGCGGGCCGGATCGCGAAGAGCAGCATCCAATAGAAGGGGATGAGGGTGAAGAGCAGGTAGAGCCCGAGCGGGACGTAGATCTGCCAGCGCGGGGGCTCGTCCCAGGCGCGCTTGCGGCGCCTGGGCGCGGGGCCGCTCATGGCGGGGGGCGCGGCAGGTGCGGGAGGTGCGGTGGTTTCCACCATGTCGGCGTCCTTGGTGATCACTTGTCGTCGCCTCCGAACTTGCTCAGCCGCAGATAGACCATCGAGCAGAAGAGGAGGATCACGAACGCGATGGAGGTCAGCGCGGAGGCGTAGCCGAAGTCGTGCGAGTCGACGGCGATCGATGCGATACGCAGCGGCAGCGTCGTCGTCTCACCCGCGGGGCCGCCGCCGGTGAGGGTGTAGAGCAGGTCGACGTTGTTGAACTCCCAGACCGCGCGCAGCAGCGTGGACAGGATGATCGCGTCCTTCAGGTGCGGCAGCGTGATGTGGAAGAACTGCCGGATGCGGCTGGCGCCGTCCACCTCGGCCGCCTCGTACAGGTCCTTCGACACGGACTGCAGGTCGGCGAGGATGAGGATCGCGAAGAACGGCACACCGCGCCAGAGTTCGGCGGTGACGACCGCCGGGAAGACGGTGCTGGTGTCGGACAGCCAGGACGTTCCGTACGAGCCGATCCCCACGTCGGCGAGGTAACGCGTGATGCCCGTCTGGGAGTTGTAGATCAGCAGCCAGATCGTCGAGGTGAGGACGCCGGAGACGGCCCAGGGCGAGAAGACCATCGCGCGGGACAGCGCGCGGCCGACGAAGGTCTGGTTGACGATCAGCGCGAGCCCGAGGCCGAGCAGCAGCTGCAGGGTGACCTCGACGGCCACCCACTGGAGGCTGAAGCCGAGCGTCGACCAGAACTGCGGGTCCTCGGTGAAGGCCTTGACGAAGTTCTCGAAGCCCGCGAAGCCGTTCCGCCACGGCTTGGTGGGGTTGTAGTGCTGCAGGCTGTAGTAGAAGACGCTGAGCACGGGGTAGGCGATGAAGCCCAGCATCAGCAGGGCAGCCGGCGCGATCAGCAGATACGGGAGCCGGCGCGGAGTCGCGCCCGTGCGGCGCCGTCGGGGCACCCGGGACGGGCCGGGCACCCCGGGTGGTCGTTTCGCCACGGCTGCGGCTTGGGCCATGACTGCGCTCCGTTCTGGGGGTTCTGGTTCGGCGGGGAAAGCGCTTTCTCGATGGTCAAGGTGCTTGCCGGACGGCTTTCGGGATACCGGCTGATCGGGTCTGGGGGGCAGGTGACGGTGGCGTCGGGTCGGGGTGGCCTCAGGCCACGGCGACGGCGGCTCGGTCACCCCGCGTAGGGGTCCGGCACCTTCCCCGGTCTGGCCAGGAAGGCGAAGTCGCAGCCGGTGTCGGCCTGGGTGATCTGCTCGTTGTAGAGCGCGCCGTAGCCGCGCTCGTACCGCTCGGGCGGCGGCGTCCACTCGGCCCGGCGCCGCTCCAGCTCCTCGTCGGACACACCGAGTTGGAGGGTGCGCGCCTCGACGTCCAGGCTGATCGGATCCCCGGTCCTCACGAGGGCGAGCGGGCCGCCGACGTACGACTCGGGCGCGATGTGCAGCACGCACGTCCCGTACGACGTGCCGCTCATCCGGGCGTCGGAGATCCGCACCATGTCCCGCACGCCCTGCTTCAGCAGGTGGTCGGGGATGGGCAGCATCCCGTACTCGGGCATGCCCGGACCGCCCTTGGGCCCGGCATTGCGCAACACCAGCACATGGTCCGGTGTGATGCCGAGGGCCGGGTCGTTGATGGTGCGCTGCATGGTCTTGTAGTCGTCGAAGACGACGGCCGGGCCGGTGTGCTTGAGCAGGTGCGGCTCGGCGGCGATGTGCTTGATGACGGCGCCGTCGGGGCAGAGGTTGCCGCGCAGCACGGCGACTCCGCCCTCCTCCGCGACCGGGTTGCCCCGGGTGCGGATCACGTCGTCGTTGTGTACGAGGGCCCCGGCGAGCTGCTCGCGCATGCTGTCGTGCGCGACCGTGGGCCGGTCCAGGTGGAGCAGGTCCGTGATCCGGGAGAGGAATCCCGGCAGGCCACCCGCGAAGTGGAAGTCCTCCATCAGGTACGGGCCGCCGCCGGGGCGGATGTTGGCCAGCACCGGGACCGTACGGGCGATTCGGTCGAAGTCGTCGAGCGTGAGCCGCACCCCGGCCCGCCCGGCCATCGCGATCAGGTGGATGACGGCGTTGGTGGAGCCGCCGAGGCCCAGGACGGTCGTCACGGCGTCCTCGAAGGCCTCGCGGGTGAGCAGGTCGGACAACTTCCGGTCCTGACGGACGAGTTCGACGATCCGCAGTCCGGCCGCGGCCGCCATCCGGTCGTGCCCGGAGTCGACGGCGGGGATCGACGACGCGCCGGGCATCGTCACGCCCAGCGTCTCCGCCGCTGCGGTCAGCGTGGACGCGGTGCCCATGGTCATGCAGTGTCCTGGCGAACGAGCGAGTCCGCTCTCCAGCTCGCTCATCTCGCAGTCCCCGATGAGCCCGGCGCGCTTGTCGTCCCAGTACTTCCACATGTCGGTGCCGGAGCCGAGGACCTCGTTGCGCCAGTGGCCCGGCAGCATGGGCCCCGCGGGGACGAACACGACCGGCAGATCGACGCTCGCCGCACCCATCAGCAGCGCGGGCGTCGACTTGTCGCAGCCGCCCATCAGCACCGCGCCGTCGACGGGATAGGACCGCAGCAGCTCCTCGGTCTCCATCGCGAGCATGTTGCGGTAGAGCATGGGGGTGGGCTTCTGGAAGGTCTCGGACAGCGTGGAGACCGGGAACTCGAGCGGGAACCCTCCGGCCTGCCACACGCCCCGCTTCACCGCCTGCGCGCGGTCCCGCAGGTGGACATGGCAGGGGTTGATGTCGGACCAGCTGTTGAGGATCGCGATGACGGGCTTGCCCAGGTGCTCCTCGGGCAGATAGCCGAGCTGCCGGGTGCGGGCGCGGTGGCTGAAGCTGCGCAGTCCGCCGGTGCCGTACCACTGGTGGCTGCGGAGCTGCTCGGGTCGGCGCACCGTCTTCCCGGCGGGCGTCGCGCCGTCGCCGCGTACCGTGTCGTCGCCGCGTACCGTGTCGTCACCGCGTACCGTGTTCTCCCCGGTCACATCGACCACCTCTCCCCGGCTCTCATATCGACCACCCCGCGGCGATCGCGGCGACCTCAGCGCGCTCGGCCTCGGGCAGCACCTTGCTCGGGGCGCGTACGTCCCGGCGGCACAGGCCGAGCGAGGCGAGGGCCTCCTTGACGACGGTGACGTTGTTGGCGGAGCGGTGCGCGGCACGCAGCTCCTCGAAGCGCCGGATCTGCTCCCAGACCTTCATCGCGGCCGGGTAGTCGCCGGATCGAAGCGCTTCGATCATGTTCATGGAGACGGCGGGCGCGACGTTCACGAGCCCGGAGGTGAAGCCGGTGGCGCCCGCGGAGAAGTACGAGGGCGCGTACGGCTCGGCGAGGCCCGCGATCCACACGAAGCGGTCCAGGCCGGCGTCGCGCGCGAAGCCCGCGAACCGGGCGGCGTCCGGCACCGCGTACTTCACGCCGATGACGTTGGGGCAGGCCTCGCCCAGCTCGGCGAGACGCTCGCCGCTCAGCGCCGCGTTGCGGATGTAGGGGACGACGCCCAGCTCGGGGACGGCCTCGGCGATCGCCCGGTGGTAGTCGACCCAGCCGCCGTCGGAGACGTACGGGTGCACGGGCTGATGGACCATCACCATCTGTGCCCCGGCCTCGCGGGCGTGGCGGGCGGCGGCGACGGCGGTCGGCACGTCGTGGCCCACGCCGACCAGGATCGCGGCCCGGTCGCCCGCCTCGTCGATCGTCAACTCGGTGACGATGCGCCGCTCTTCTGGTGTGAGGGCGTAGAACTCGCCGGTGTTGCCGTTCGGCGTGAGGATCCGCACGCCGCCGTCGAGGAGCCGGCGCAGCAGGGTGCGGTACGCGTCCTGGTCGATGGTGCCGTCCTCGGCGAACGGCGTCACCGGGATCGCCACGACGTCGGCGAGCGCCGCCCGCTCGGGCTCGAACGTCGCCGTCATGCCTGCTCACCCACTCCCTTGGCGTCCCCGGACTCGGGGAAGGCCCGTTGCACGAACGACGCGATGTGCGCGTGGAGGGCGCCGGCCGCGCCGTCCGCGTCGCCCTCGAGGGCGAGCCGCAGGATCTCCCGGTGCTCGGCGGCCTCCCGCTCCCAGGACGGGTCGGCGGCCCAGGCGACCGCGGAGACCAGCGCCGCCTGGTCGCGGACCTCGTCGAGCATGCGGCCGAGCAGCGGATTGCCGCACGGCACGTAGATGGCGCGGTGGAACTCGCGGTTGGCCAGGGAGCGTTCGGCGGTATCGGTGGCGGCGTCGGCCCGGGTCAGCGCCTCGCGCGCCGCGTCCAGCGAGGCACCGCGGTGCACGGACCGCCGCAGCGCCTCGGGCTCCAGG
The DNA here is from genome assembly GCF_001642995.1 of Streptomyces jeddahensis. GTDB lineage: Bacteria > Actinomycetota > Actinomycetes > Streptomycetales > Streptomycetaceae > Streptomyces > Streptomyces jeddahensis. The sequence goes on along the minus strand of NZ_LOHS01000015.1, from coordinate 11,827 downwards.
AGCAGCCGCACGTCGTAGACCTCGCGCGCCATGTCCGCGTCCACCATGCGCACCGTGACGCCCTTGTACTGGTTCATCACGACGAGCCCGGTGCCGGCCAGCGTCTTGAGCGCCTCGCGCACGGGCGTCTTGGACACCCCGAACTGCGCGGCGAGCTCCGTCTCGACCAGTGCCTGACCTGGCGTCAACTGCCCGGTGAGGATGCGGTGTTTGATCCCCTCCAGCACGAACTGCGTGCGGGAGGGGATCGGTGTGGGCACAGAGGTCATGCGCGCCTCTCGGATCTCGCGTATCGCGTCTCATATATGACGTACGAAGTACGACGCGTTGAAGGTAGGAGGGGGCCTGTGTTTCGTCAACGCTTCGGACAGGAGAAGTTTTTGAACGGGCGGGAGAGCAACGCGGGTTCCGCGCCTGCGGGTTACGCGTGGATGACGCGCCCGCCCCCGATGACGTGGGCGTTCCCTTCGCGGGCCGCCACTGTGGGCCCGCCGAAGACGGCGGCGGCACGCTCGGTCGCCGACTCGGGCGTGAGTGTCGGCCCGACATGCGTGATCACGAGCTCCCGGACAGCCGCGGAGCGGGCGAGCGCACCGGCGTCTTCCGGCGTGAGATGCACCTGCTGCTGTTCACGTTCGCGATGCCGGTCGATGTCGGCCTCGCACAGCAGGAGGTCGGCACCGCGGGCGAGTCCGCGGAGCGCCTCACAGGGCCCGCTGTCCCCCGAGTACGCGAGCACGGCCCCGTCGCACTCGGCCCGCAGGCCGTAGGCCTCGGTGTCGTGCACGACGGCGCGGCTGGTCAGCCGCATCCCGCCGAGGCGTGCTTCGTGACCGTCGTACAGCGCCTCGAAGGCGAAGACTCCGTCCATGAACGCGGGGTCGGCCTTACCGAAGAACCCGGCGAGGCGACGCGCGCAGTCAGCCGGCGCGTACACGGGGATGGGCGCGTCGGGCGTCAGCCCGCCGTAGGCAAGCCCATACACAGCCGACAGCAGATCGGCACTGTGGTCCGCGTGCAGATGCGAGATCCAGATCCCGGACAGCCCCGCCGGATCGGTGTGCCGCTGCAATTCGGCGAACGTCCCCGGTCCGGCGTCCACCCACACGTCGGCCCCGCCACCGCTCAGCAGATACCCCGAGCAGGGGCGTCCGGGCTGGGGATGGGGCGAGGCGGTACCGAGGGGGGTGAGGGTCAGAGGCATGGGGGGAGGTTAGGCGGGCGTCGCTCGTCAGCGCATGGCTTTCCCGGGACGTACGTCCCTTGAAGTTCGTCGCATGAAGACCGTCGGTCTGCGTGAATTCGAGCAGAACCCGTCCGAGGCCCTGGCCCTGGTCGAGTCCGGCTTGACGGTCCTGGTCACCGATCAGGGCAAGCCCTTGCTGCGCCTGGTGCCCGAGGCTGTGTCGCGGACGGTGCCCGAGACCGGGGTCCCGGCGGCGCTGCAGCGCATGCTCGATTCCGGTGACGCCCACCCGCCCGCGGAGCAGGGCATGCCAGACCTTGCCCTCGAGCTCGCACCCGAGCTGCCTGAGCTGTCCCATCTCTTGGTCGAGGAGCGGGACCGGGAGCGCCGGCGTTGATGCCCGTCGGCGCCCAGTTAGCGGAGTGCCGGGTCGCGCCGTCCGAGGAGGTCAGGCCGGCGTCCAGCCCGGATCGCGGCCGCTCAGGCCGATGACGCGGTCCAGGAGTGGGGCGTCGGGCGGGACGGGGACGACCGGGCCGAACAGGCCGCCGCGGTCCGGGTCCTCGGCTGCCTGGGCGAGCAAGCTGTGCGCGGCTTCCAGGCTGGGGGTGTCGGGCGCGTAGTCCTGGCCCGTGGCGCGGGCCAGATCCCAGCCGTGCACCACGAGCTCGTCCATGGCGACGGCTCCTGCCACGGCACCCGGCAGGTCAACGCTGCCCGCGCGGGTCATGCCCTCCCACGCCCGCGAGTCCCGCCATGCCTCAGCCAGCTCGTCGAGCAGCTTCGGCAGGACGCTTCGCCAGTCCGGTTCCACGTCGGGCATGAACGACCCGGGATCGGTGTCGGTCGTCGGGCCGAAGTCCTTACGTGCGGCATCCCGGAAGGCCACGGTCAGCCCGACGACATGGCCCAGCAGGTTGTGCACCGCATAGTCCGGGCAGGGCGTGGCGGCGCCCAGCTGCTCCTCGGTGACGTGCTCGGCGAGCCGCGCCATCAGCCTGGTCTGCGGTCCGAAGTCGACGATCGGCGACGTCATGGGATCCTCCTCGCTGGTCCTGGGCTCCGCCTCTCACAATCCGTGAGCCCCCGTGAGCCTCCGTACCTCATCAGACCGCCCACGGGCCGAAAACTCATCGCCGATTCGCCGATTCGCCGATTCCCAGAACGCTGATCGCTTAGCGGACGGGGTCCAGCGGAGCTGTGCACCGGTCCCGTGCACATCAGCCCAGCACGGCCAGTGCCCCCCGCACCTCCTCCAGGTCCGCGTCCGACGCCAGCCCCGCGTGGTACAGCCGCAGTTCCGTCGCGCCCGAGTCGGCCGCGCGGGCCGCGTCGGACGCCAGGGTGGCCGGACTGCCGCCCATGCCCGAGACGATCGTGAAGTTGGCCGCGAGGACGCCGCGCTCCCCGCGGTGTTCGGCGAAGGGCGCCAGCAGACCCGTACCGCCCGTGCACGGCACGACCACACCGTCGGCCACGGACAGGATGTGCGCGGGGTCGACGCCCGCGTTCGCTCCGCAGTGGTACGGGACGGGGTCCGCGTGCAGCAGCACCTGGAAGTCGTCCGCGCCGGACCTGGCGGCGGCCGCGCGTACCGCCGAGACCGCGGCCTCCTGGAGCGTCCGGGCCGTTCCGTCGCGCCACGCGCGCGTGGCGGCCGCCTTGTCGGCACCGAGGAGTTTCTCGATCGCCGGCCAGCCTCCCTCCGGTGGCGCGCCCCGCCATACGGGTTCCAGGGCGGCTCGTACGGCTGCCGCGAGCTCGTCGGGATCGAGGCCCTGTTCCGTGTAGCCGTCACGGCAGGACGGGCAGAAGCAGAGCGACATCAGGTACTGCTCCGCGTCACCGAGCCCCACGCCCGCGATCTTGTCGTGGGCGTGCAGGTGTGCGAGCCCGTACCAGCCCAGCGACTCGAGCTCGGTGCCGCGGGCGCCGGGCCGTACCGCCGCCTCGGCCGCGAGGTCGATCAGGTACGCGCGCGTGGCGGGCTGGGCGATGCAGGGCGCCCAGGGGTAGCGGTCGCCGTAGGCGTTGACGACCGACGTGTCCGGGTGGTCGGCGCCCAGGCGCGAGTTGTGCGCGAGCACCACCCAGGTGTGCACGTCGAGGCCCGCTGCCGCCAGGGCCTCGGCGGCCTCTCCGAAGGCGTCACCGGGCGCCCAGTCCCCGGCGGCGTACGGCCGCAGAGTCCGCTCTTCCCACCGCTCGGGGGAAGGCGGGTACAGCACGGCGGCGTGCTCGGCGGTCACGATGCGGTGGCGCGGATGGCGCGGGGTCAACGCGCGCGTGGAGTGGTAGGCGGACGCGAGGGTCACCTGCTGGACGCCGAGGTCCGCGATGCGGGCGGCGGCGTCCGGGTCCCCGATGACGTCCCAGGGGTAGACGAAAGCGGAGGCCTTCAGACGGCCCTTCACGGGGTCCTTCAGTCGGTCCTCCAGGCGGTCCTTCATGCGGTCTCCTGCAGCAGGGCGTACCCACGCTCGATCAGCTCGGCGAGGCGCTTGACGTGGTCCTCGGCGGGTTCGTGCAGCGGCGGCCGTACCTCGCCCACGTCGAGGCCGCGCAGCCTGACACCCGCCTTGACCAGCGAGACAGCGTATCCGCGGCCCTGGTTGCGCAGCTCGACGAGGGGGCGGTAGAAGCCGTCGATGAGGCGGTCCGCGGTGGCGTCGTCGCCGGAGTTCAGCGCCTTGTGGAAGGCGAGCGCGATCTCGGGCGCGAAGCAGAAGACGGCCGAGGAGTAGAGCGTGACGCCGATGCCGCGGTAGGCGAGGCCGGTGAGTTCGGCGGTCGGCAGGCCGTTGAAGTACAGGAACTCCTGGCCGGTCGGCTCCTGGCGTACGGCGCTGACGATGCGCTGCAGCAGGTCCAGGTCTCCGACCCCGTCCTTGAGGCCGACGATACGGGGGTGCCGGGCGAGCTCGACCACCGTCTCCGGCGTGAACACGGCGTTGTCCCGCTGGTAGACGATGACGTCGAGCGAGGTCGCGTCGGCGAGCTGCGTGTAGTGCCGTACGAGCCCGTCCTGCCCGGCGATCACGAGGTACGGGGGCATGGCGAGCAGTCCGTCGGCCCCGGCGTCCTCGGCGAGCTTCGCGTACCGCACGGCGAGCGCCGTGCCGTATCCGGCGCCCGCGACCACCGGAACGCGGCCCGCCGCCTCCTCGACGGCCGCGGCGACGCAGGCCTGGAACTCCTCCGGGGTGAGCGCGTGGAACTCGCCGGTGCCGCAGCAGGCGAAGACGGCGGCCGCACCGGCCTCGACACCGCGGCGCACGTGGGCGCGGTAGGCGTCGAGGTTGACGGAGCCGTCCCGGCCGTAGGCGGTGACGGGGAAGAACAGCGGCCCGCTGGGGATGCGCAGTCGAGCGGCGAGTGGGGCTGACGTCACGGGGTCTCCCTTGGGCGTCGCTGGTCCAGCTGGCGTGCACGTCTGGCGTGCACGTTTCTGATTAACGTCTATATTCCTGAACCCGCTTAAGCTAAGGCGGCCTCCAAGGGCCGGTCAAGCGGGCAAAACCCCTCTATGGAAGGGGATTTCCGCCGTTCATGGAACGCCCGAGGAATTCTCCGGAGCGCGGCAGACACTTGACTCCACCACTGGCCGATCCATAGCGTTTCCAAGGATGTGAATTCTGTACATACACAAGGCCGTCCAGGGCGGCCTTGCCCGAGGAGACCCGCATGCCCGCTCCCCGCACCGTCCTGCTCACCGGCGCCGCCGGCGGCCTCGGCACGCTGATGCGGGGGCTGCTGCCCGCCTACGGCTACGAGCTGCGCCTGCTCGACATGGTGCCGATCGAGGGCGAGCCGGACGCGATCACCGCCGACCTCGCAGACAGGGACGCGCTGCGCGAGGCCGTCCGCGGAGTCGACGCGATCATCCACCTCGCGGGCATCTCCCTGGAATCGTCCTTCGACAAGATCCTTAAGGCGAACATCCAGGGCACGTACAACCTCTACGAGGCCGCGCGCGAGGAGGGCGTCCGCAGGGTCGTCTTCGCCTCCTCCAACCACGCGGTGGGCTTCACCCCGCGCCCGCAGGGGGACGACCCCCTGATCCCCATCGACACCCCGCGCCGCCCCGACACCTTCTACGGGCTGTCGAAGTCCTTCGGCGAGGACCTCGCCCAGTTCTACTGGGACAAGCACGGCCTGGAGACCGTGTCGGTACGCATCGGCTCGTGCTTCCCGGAGCCGACGAACGTCCGCATGCTCTCCCTGTGGATGTCGCCCACGGACGGCGCCCGCCTCTTCCACGCGGCGCTGACCGCGGAGAACGTCGGGCACACCGTCGTCTACGGCTCCTCCGCGAACACCCGCCTTTGGTGGGATCTCTCGACGGCCCGCGCCCTGGGCTACGACCCGCAGGACGACTCCGAGCAGTACGCCGAGAAGCTCATCGCCGAGCACGGCGACCTCGACCCGGACAACCCGGACCACGCCCACCTGGGCGGCCATTTCTGTACGAACCCCCCGATCTGGCCGCACTGACGCCACACGGAGACCGCCGGACAGGGCGGGCGGGCACCAAACGGGCCCGCCCGCCCTGTCATTCGGGCACGCGAAGCGCCCGAAACCACTCGCACCGACGCCTCCTGCCTGGTCCGCCGCGGGCACACCCCCTGTCGAACGGGCACGAAACGGTCGGTTTCAGCTCTGCAACGAGCCTGGTCACGGTCTTTCCGCCGCTGTAGAACTTCCCCACAGAGCCCGAACGGGTTCTCCGGAGCCCGAACGGGCACCGCCTGCGGGAAGCGGCAAGGAGGTGTGGTGACCATGACAGCAGAGGAGCGCCAGCGCGCAATAGTCCGAGCGGCACGCCGTGCGGGCTCCGTCGACGTCGCCACACTCGCCGCCGAGCTGGGCGTGGCCAGGGAGACGGTCCGCCGCGATCTGCGCGTCCTTGAGGACCACGGACTGGTGCGCCGCACGCACGGTGGCGCCTATCCCGTGGAGAGCGCCGGATTCGAGACGACCCTCGCATTCCGCACCACCATGCACGTACCCGAGAAGCGCCGGATCGCCGCAGCCGCGGCCGAGCTGCTCGGGGACGCCGAGACGGTCTTCATCGACGAGGGGTTCACGCCGCAGCTGATCGCCGAGGCGCTGCCCCGCGACCGGCCGCTGACCGTGGTCACCGCATCACTGGCGACCGCGGGTGCGCTCGCGGAGGCCGACAACACCACCGTGCTGCTGCTCGGCGGCCGGTTGCGCGCCGGGACACTCGCGACCGTCGATCACTGGACGACGCGGATGCTCGCCGGATTCGTGATCGACCTGGCGTACATCGGGGCCAACGGCATCACCCGCGAACACGGTCTGACCACGCCGGATCCCGCGGTGAGCGAGGTGAAGGCGCAGGCCATGCGCGCCTCGCGGCGCACGGTCTTCGCCGGGGTCCACACCAAGTTCGGAGCCGTGAGCTTCTGCCGTTTCGCGTCGGTCGGCGATCTCGAGGCGATCGTCACCTCCACCCGACTGCCCACATCCGAGGCCCATCGCTACTCCCTGCAAGGGCCGCAGGTCATCCGAGTCTGACGTCGACCACCCCTGCGCGCCCCGGACGCCCGGGGCGTGGTCAGCCACACCCACCGACAGCCGTTATATCGCCATAAGTCCAGTCGTCCCCCTGCACAACGCTGCAGCCGACATGCACAGCCAGGAGCCGACATGCGCACTTCAGGAGCCGACATGCGCAACCAGAGCCGACCAAGCCCACGTTCCCTGATCGCCGCAGCCGCCGCGGGCGCGCTGCTGCTCTCCGGCTGCGCGGGCGCCGGAGCCGGCGGGGGCGGTTCCGACGACGGCGACTCCATCGATGTACTGATGGTCAACAACCCGCAGATGCAGGAGCTCCAGAAGCTCACGGCCGCGAACTTCACCAAGAAGACCGGCATCAAGGTCAACTTCACCGTGCTGCCGGAGAACGACGTCCGCGACAAGATCAGCCAGGACTTCGCCAACCAGGCCGGCCAGTACGACGTCGCCACGCTCAGCAACTACGAGATACCGATCTACGCCAAGAACGGCTGGCTGCACGCTCTCGACGCGTATGTCGCCAAGGACAAGGCGTTCGACCAGAAGGACATCCTGAAGCCCATGCATCAGTCCCTGACCGGCGCGGACGGCAAGCTCTACGGCGAACCCTTCTACGGCGAGTCGTCCTTCCTGATGTACCGAAAGGACATCTTCGCCAAGCACCACCTGACCATGCCCGAGAAGCCGACCTGGCAGCAGGTGGCGGATCTCGCGGCCCAGGTGGACGCCAAGGAGAAGGACATGAAGGGCATCTGCCTGCGGGGGCTGCCCGGCTGGGGCGAGATGCTGGCGCCGCTGACCACCGTGGTCAACACCATGGGCGGCACCTGGTTCGACAAGGACTGGACGGCACACCTGGACTCCCCCGAGTTCAAGAAGGCGACGAAGTTCTATGTCGACCTCGTACGCGAGCACGGCGAGGCGGGCGCGGCGCAGTCCGGGTACGCGGAGTGCCTGAACAACGTCACGCAGTCCAAGACCGCCATGTGGTACGACTCCACGGCCGCGACCGGTTCGCTGGAGGCCTCCGGCTCCCCCGTCAAGGGAAAGATGGGCTACGTACCCGCTCCGGTCGACAGGACCAAGAGCTCCGGCTGGCTCTACACCTGGGCGTGGGGCGTGCAGAAGGCCTCCAAGTCCCCGGACGCCGCATGGAAGTTCGTCTCCTGGGCGTCGAGCAAGGAGTACGAGCAGCTGGTGGGCGAGAAGCTCGGCTGGGCCAACGTGCCCGCGGGCAAGCGTGCCTCGACGTATGAGCGACCCGAGTACCGCAAGGAGGCCGCGGCCTTCGCGGACGTGACGCGCACGGCCATCGAGTCCGCCAGGCCGAACGACCCGGGGGTGCAGCCGCGTCCTGCGCCCGGCATCCAGTTCGTCGGCATCCCCGAGTTCACCGACCTGGGCACCAAGGTCTCGCAGGAGATCAGCGCGGCCATCGCGGGGCGGCAGTCCGTCGACGCCGCTCTCGCGAAGGCGCAGAAGCTCGCGGAGAAGGTCTCGGAGCAGTACAAGTGACGACAACCACCGCTCCTCGTGTGACGGCCGCGCGCCGCGCCCGGACCGCCGAGCCGCCGGGCCGGCTGCGGGCCTGGGCCACCCGGGCCCCGCTCCTGCCGGCCCTGGTCTTCATGATCGTGGTCACCCAGCTGCCCTTCGTGGCCACCTTGGTGATCTCCCTCTTCGACTGGAACGCGCTGTATCCGGACGCCCGCCGGTTCGCCGGACTCGCCAACTACGGCGAGGTGCTCACAGACCCGGACCTGCGGAACTCGGTGCTGACGACCATCGTGCTGACCGTCACGGTGGTCCTGGCGAGCCTCGTGCTCGGCCTGGGCCTCGCCCTGCTCCTCGACCGGAAGTTCCGCGGCCGCGGCCTCGTCCGCACGCTCCTGATCGCGCCGTTCCTGCTGGTGCCGGTGGCCGCCGCGCTGCTGTGGAAGCACGTGCTCTACAACCCCGAGTACGGACTCCTCAACGGCCTGCTGAACCTGGTGGGCGGTCCGCAGCCGGACTGGATCTCCAGCACTCCGCTGCTGGCGATCGAGGCGTCGCTCGTCTGGCAGTGGACGCCGTTCATGATGCTGATCCTGCTGGCCGGACTGCAGAGCCGCTCGCACGAGGTCATGGAGGCCGCCCGTATGGACGGCGCCTCGAACTGGCAGATCTTCCGCTATATGACGCTGCCGCACCTGCGCCGCTATCTCGAACTCGGCGCGCTCCTCGGCTCGATCTACATCGTCCAGAACTTCGACGCGGTGTTCACGATCACCCAGGGCGGCCTCGGCACCGCGAATCTTCCCTACACCGTCTACCAGACCTTCTACGCCGCGCACGAGAACGGTCTGGCCTCCGCCGCCGGCGTCCTCGTCGTCATCGGCTCCATCATCATCGCGACCTTCGCCCTGCGGGTCGTCTCGTCCCTCTTCCGTGAGGAGGTGTCCCGCGCATGAGCACACTCACCGCCGTACGCAAGGGCGGCATACGCAGCAGCGGCACCCGCGACACCGGCATACGCGGCCGTGGGGCGGCCCTCGGTCTGCTCGCCTGGCTGGCAGGCATCGTGTTCTTCCTGCCGATCGCCTGGATGGCGCTGACCTCCCTGCACTCCGAGGAGGACGCCGCCACCAACCCGCCGTCCTTCGCCGCCGCACTCACCCTGGACGGCTACCGCGACTTCTTCGGCGCCGGCGGCGGCGCGAGTCCCTGGCCCGCACTGATCAACTCGACGACGGCGTCCGTGGTGTCGACCCTCTGCGTACTGCTGCTGGCGCTCCCGGCGGCGTACGCGCTGTCGATCCGCCCGGTGAAGAAATGGACCGACGTCCTGTTCTTCTTCCTGTCGACGAAGATGCTGCCGGCCGTCGCGGGCCTGCTGCCGATCTACCTCTTCGCGAAGAACACGGGCCTGCTCGACAACGTCTGGCTGCTGGTCGTCCTCTACACCTCGATGAACCTGCCGATCGCCGTGTGGATGATGCAGTCGTTCCTCGCCGAGGTGCCGGTCGCCATCATCGAGGCGGCGCAGATCGACGGGGCCCGGCTGCCGACCGTCCTCGCGCGCGTGGTGGCACCGATCGCCGCGCCCGGCATCGCCGCGACCGCCCTGATCTGCTTCATCTTCAGCTGGAACGAACTGCTCTTCGCGCGGGTGCTGACCGGCACCGTCGCCGAGACCGCACCCGTGTTCCTCACCGGCTTCATCACCAGCCAGGGCCTGTTCCTGGCGAAGGTGTGCGCCGCGTCGCTCGTCATCTCCCTGCCGGTGCTCGCCGCGGGGTTCGCCGCCCAGGACAAGCTGGTCCAGGGCCTGTCACTGGGAGCCGTCAAATGAAGGCCGCCGTCATCGAGTCCGTCGGCAAGGCAGTCGTCGCGGAGGTGCCGGACCCGACGCCCGGGCCGCGCGAGGTCGTCGTGGAGGTCGCGGCCTGCGGGCTGTGCGGTACCGATCTGCACATCCTGCAGGGCGAGTTCGCACCTACCCTGCCGGTCATTCCGGGCCACGAGTTCGCGGGCGAGGTGGTGGGCCTGGGCAGCGCGGTCACCGAACTGTCGGTCGGCGACCGGGTGGCGGTCGATCCGTCCCTGTACTGCTTCGAGTGCCGCCACTGCCGAAACGGGCACAACAACCTGTGCGAGCGGTGGGCCGCGATCGGCGTCACCACGGCGGGCGGCGCGGCGCAGTACGCGGTGGCGCCGGTGGCGAACTGTGTGAAGTTGCCCGAGCACGTCCGCACGCAGGACGCGGCGCTGGTGGAACCGCTGTCGTGCGCGGTGCGCGGCTACGACGTGCTGCGGTCGCGCCTCGGTGCGCATGTGTTGATCTACGGCTCCGGGACGATGGGCCTGATGATGCTGGAGCTCGCCAAGCGGACGGGCGCAGCGAGCGTCGACGTGGTCGACATCAACGCGGACCGCCTGGCGACGGCCCGGCGGCTCGGCGTCTCGGGTTCCGCCGCCGGCGCCGACGAGCTGGACCGGCCGCAGGGCTGGGACGTCGTCGTCGACGCGACGGGGAACGCGGGCGCGATCCAGGACGGCCTGGGGCGGGTGGCGAAGGCGGGCACGTTCCTTCAGTTCGGGGTCGCCGACTACGCCACGCGTGTGACGATCGACCCGTACCGGATCTACAACCAGGAGATCACCATCACCGGTTCGATGGCGGTACTGCACAGCTTCGAACGGGCGGCAGAGCTCTTCGCCGGCGGCGTGCTGGACCCGGAGGTCTTCATCAGCGACCGGATGCCGCTGGTCCAGTACCCGGAGGCACTGGACCAGTTTGCTTCGGGGGTGGGGCGCAAGATCGTGGTGGTGCCGTAATTCTGGGGGCTTCGCCCCCAGACCCCCGATCGCCCTGGCGGGCTCGTCCTCAAGCGCCGGACGGGCTGAAATTCAGCCCGTCCGGCGAGGAAAAGAACGCGCCAAGAACAAGCCAGGTAAGGGAACGGTAAAGCGCACCCGCTCGTTATCCCAGGCATGACAGCTATGACCCCCGGCTCGAACATCCCTCTCACCGCCCCCCGCGTGGCGGTCGACGTCACCGCCCCGGTGCGGCTCGACGTATCGGGCCTGCTGCTCACCGCCGACGGCAAGGTGCGCTCCGACGACGACTTCATCTTCTACAACCAGCCCGCAGGCCCCGGTGTCGCCTACCGCTCCGGCGGCGGCACCGCACCCGATGCGATCACGGTGGACACGGCGGCCGTGCCCCCGGGCATCGAGAAGATCGTCGTGACGGCGAGCCCGGACGCGGCGGGACAGACGTTCCAGGGCATCGAGCCCACCGCCACCATCCGCAACGCCGACGACGGCTCGGTCATCGCCACCTTCACCCCGCCGCAGCTCGGCACGGAGACGGCGCTGGTGATCGTCGAGATCTACCTGCGCAACGGCGCGTGGAAGGCCCGCGCGGTGGGCCAGGGGTATGCGAACGGTCTTGCCGGTATCGCGACGGACTTCGGCGTGACGGTCGAGGAGGAGCCCGCCCAGGCCCCGGCCCCGGCCGCCCCGGTGCAGGCGCCGCCCACGCCGCCTGCACCGACCATGCAGCCGCCGGTGACGCCGCCTGCGCCCCCGGTCGACCCGCGCATCGCGGCCCCGCCG
>NZ_LOHS01000014.1 GCF_001642995.1 Streptomyces jeddahensis | reverse complement strand
CCCCCGCCGCCTCGTCCCGATCCCGCCGCTCCCGGCGAACAAGCACCACCCACCCGACGGGCACCCCGGCAGCGAACAACCACCACTGGATCGCATACGCCATATGCGGCCCGATGCTGCTGTGATCGGGCTCAGCAATCAGCTCGGGGCTGCCCCCTTTGGGCGCGGGCGACACCTGCTCGATGTAGCCGCCCAGCACCTCCCCGCCACCGAGACTCTTCGCCAGCTGCCTGCTGTTGATCAGCATGATCTGCCGGTCGGGAAGCCCTTGGACGTTCTTGATACCGCTCTCGGCGGTCGTCTCGTCGGCCATGAGCCGCCCGGTGACGGTGACCTCGCCCCGCGCCGGGGCGGGGATCTTCGGGAAGGCGGTCTGCGGGCCGTTCGCGGGGATCCAGCCGCGGTTGACGAGGAGCACCCGGCCGTCCTTGAGGACCAACGGGGTCAGGACATGGAAGCCGACCTCGTCATCGGAGTTGGTGCGGCGCCGCACGACGACCTCGTGCGCGGTGTCGTACGTCCCGGTCGCGGTCACCGTCCGGTACAACTCGGAGCGCGGCACGGTGTGGCCCGGCGAGGTGAGCTGCTCCACCGGCACCGGCTTCGCGGAGAGCGCGTTCGAGATCAGCGTGTTCTGCGCGACACGGTGCTCGTGCCGGTGCAGCTGCCAGAAGCCCAGCTGGATCATCGTGGGGATGAGGGCCAGGGCCAGGAGGGTGAGGATCACCCACTGCCGGGACAACAGGAAGCGGTACACCCCATTGACGGTACCTGGCACGTTTCGGCCCCCGGCGGGAGGGTCCCGTCGGGGGCCGCGCGTCCGGTTCGTCCCGATACCCACGCTTCGTCGCTGACACCCTGTCGCTCACACCGTCGCTGGCACCCTGTCGCTCACACCGTCGCTGGCACCCTGTCGCTCACACCTTGTCGATGATTCCCACCTTCCCCTCAGCGCGGGAGCAGTGGGCCCCGCAGTACCAGTGGCCGTCGACCTCGACTCCCTGGCCGATGATCTGGACCCGGCAGTGCTCGCAGAGGGGCGCCATGCGGTGGATGGCGCACGCGAAGCAGTCGAAGACGTGCACCGCGCCCTGCGCGTGCACCTCGAACGACATCCCGTAGTCGTTTCCGCAGACCTCACAACGTGCCATGCGCCACAGGGTGGGGTGCCGCGCGGCAGCGGGCGAGCCATCCGTGGGCGAGTCGCCCGGCAATCACCCGGTCGCCCCTGCCGTCACCCCTCGGACGCCGGGGCGACGTCCTGGAGGAGCTGCCCGAAGGCGGCCTCGTCCACGACCGGCGTGCCGAACTGCTTCGCCTTCGCGGTCTTGGAGGTGCCGGAGTCCGGGTCGTTCGTGACGAGCAGGCTGGTGAGCCGGGACAAGCTCGTGGCGATATGCAGACCGGCCTCGACGGCCCGGTCCTCCAACAGCTCCCGCTCGACGGAGGTGTCGCCCGAGAACGCCACACGCATGCCCTGTTTGAGGGGCTTGCCCGGCTCGTACCGCCCGGGGTTGGGATAAGGGCACGGCGGCCGCTTCCGCGACGGCCGCCAACCGCCTCCTCCGTAGGAGGGCTGACGGCCGATCCGCGGGGCGGCAGGGCTGTCCGACCACTCGGTGAGCGGCCGGCACTCCAGCAGCGGCAGCCGCACCCCGCCGCGCGCGGCGGCGTGCAGGCTCGGCCGGAACGCCTCGGCGAGCACGCGGGCGTCGTCCAGCGCATGGTGGGCGCGCTGCTGTACGACGCCGTAGTGCGCCGCCAGCGTCTCCAGTTTGTAGTTGGGCAGCGGAAGTCCGAGCTCCTTGGAGAGCGCGATGGTGCACAGGCGCTGACGAACCGGAGCAGTGCGCTTCGCGCGCGCGTACTCCCGGGCGATCATCGACCAGTCGAAGACGGCGTTGTGGGCGACGAGGACGCGGTCGGCGAGCCGGTTCGCGAACTCCTCGGCGATGTCCCCGAAGAGCGGTGAGTCCGACAGCACGTCACTCGTCAGGCCGTGGATCCACACCGGTCCCGGGTCGCGCTCGGGGTTGACCGTCGTGTACCAGTGGTCCTCGACCTCGCCGCGTGCGTCCAGCCGGTAGACGGCGGCCGAGACTATCCGGTCGTCCCGGGCGAGGCCGGTGGTCTCCACGTCGACGACCGCGTACCCCTTCGGATACGCGGCCGGCCACGGTCCCGCGGATACTGCGGTCGTACGGTCTTCGAGCATGGTCACTGAGGATACGGGCCCCGACTGACACTCCTCATACGGGCCATGACCGGCGGCACTCGACAGGGCATGTGCCGTCGGCCTGTTGACGGACCGGCCGGGCACCTCGCTCTCCGATGCGTCCTATTTGTACGAGTTGAGGGAGGGTCTGGCGGCCGAACTGACCGAACTGCCGCTTGCCCCAGTGGCTGCTCAGCGGGGCGGCGGAGCCTCGAGCAGCCCCCTCACCAGCGCCCGTACCGACAGGGTGAACAGCTTCTCCGTGTCGATGGGCGCGGCCAGTGCGCGGGCCAGTGCCGGATCGCCGTCCGCCGTGCGGGCACCCCACAGCTCCTCCTCGCCGGGGCGCTGCACGGGTGCGCGCTCGCGGTTGCGCTCGACCAGGACGTGGCCGACGACGTGGAACTGCACGGCCCGTACCACCTCGGCGGCGCGCGCCCCGTGCAGGCCCGCCGCGTGGACCTCCCGCGCCAGCACCTCCTGGGCGGGCAGGAACATCTGCTCGGTCAGGCCGCGTTCGTGCACCATCGCCACGAGGTGCGGGTGGTCGCGCAGCCGGCGGCGCAGGGCGCGGGCCACCGAGACGATGCGCTGGGCCGGGGTACGGCCGGTGGGGCGCAGTTCGCCGAGGTCGGCGACGGTGCGCTCGACGAGGGCGTCGAGCAGGGACTCGCGGTTGCCCACGTGCCAGTAGATCGATGTGACCGCCGTGCCCAGTTCGGCCGCGAGCTTGCGCATGGTCAGGGCCGCCGGGCCTTGCTGTTTCACCAGCTTCGCGGCGGCGTCCAGAATCTCGTCGCGGCTGAGTGACGGTCTCGCCATGAGTGCCCCCAAGTCCCCGGCGCGCTCGCCGGCTACGTCGTCGGCGTGCACGCCTCTTTACCTTCATCGGCGTCAGCTGTAACTGTGTTACAGGCCGTTGCCGGACCGCTGCCGCACCGCTGCCGGCGACTGCCACATCAGCTGCCGAGATCAGCAGCCGAGCGCCGGACCCCCGGCACGTCAGAGTCGACGAAGGGCGGGTACCACATGGCACGCGTACGGTACGGCGCGCGGACCGAGGCGGAGATCACCGCCGCGCGCACCGCGAACTCCGCACTGCCCGACATCTGGTCCACCGGCGTGGTGGCCGTCTGGGAGAGCGACCCGGACGCGGTGGCGGCCGTGCTGCCGCCGCCGCTCAAGCCCACCGGGCGCCCCTTGGTGCGGGCGAACATCAGCAAGGTCGAGCTGCCCGGCTATCCGCTGGGCGCGGGCTCGGTCGCCGTCGCCGCCGCGCACGACGGCGTCGAGGGCTGGTATCCGCTGGTCATGCCGATGACCCACGAGCGGGCTCTCATCGGCGGCCGGGAGGTCTTCGGGGAGCCGAAGAAGCTGGGCGAGGTGACCGTCGAGCGGGACGGCCTGGTCGTACGGGCGTCGCTGGCGCGGCACGGCATCGCGTTCGTCGAGGTGCGCGGCGCGGTGAGCGGGGCACTGCCGGTTCCGGAGCCCGCCCAGAAGACGGATTTCTACTTCAAGTTCCTTCCCGCCGTGGATGGTTCGGGCCTCGAAGGCGACCCCGTGCTGGTGCACTGCCTGCGCAACGAGAAGGTGCGCAAGCTCGAGCAGATCACCGGGGACGTCGTGCTGCGCGAGTCGATGTACGACCCGGTCGCCGACCTGCCCGTGCGCCGGATCGTCGAGATCACCATCGGCGAGAAGACCAGCGACCAGAAGGGCAGGGTCGCCGAGCGGGTGAGCGCGCAGGCGCTGCTGCCCTACATCCATCAGCGTTACGACGATCCGGCGCAGGTCCTCGACGGTCCGCCGGAGGGGTCGGCGGCAGCATCCGGGGGGAGTGCCTGATGGAGCTGCGGGCAGGACAGGTCGCCGTCGTCACGGGCGCGGCGAGCGGTATCGGGCTGGCCATGGCGCGGAGGTTCGCGGCCGACGGCCTCAAGGTGGTCCTCGCGGACGTGGAGGAGGGCGCCCTGGAGAAAGCGGCCGCCGGACTGCGCGAGGACGGGGCTCAGGTGCACGCGCGCGTGGTCGACGTCAGTGAGCGCGAGCAGGTGATGGCCCTCGCGGACGCGGCGTACGAGACCTTCGGCGCCGTCCACGTGCTGTGCAACAACGCGGGCGTGGGCTCGGGCGCCGAGGGCCGCATGTGGGAGCACGACCCGAACGACTGGAAGTGGGCCTTCGCGGTCAACGTGTGGGGCGTCTTCCACGGCATCCAGGCGTTCGTGCCGCGCATGCTGGCCGCGGGCGAGCCGGGGCACGTCGTCAACACATCGTCGGGCGACGGCGGCATCGCCCCGCTGCCCACCGCCTCCGTGTACGCCGTCACCAAGGCGTCCGTCGTGACGATGACCGAGTCGCTGTACGCCCACCTGAAGGCGGAGCACGCGCGCGTGGGGGCCTCGGTGCTCTTCCCCGGCCCGCACATGCTGCGCACCGGCCTGTGGGAGTCGCACCGCAACCGGCCCGCCCAGTACGCCAAGCAGAAGCCTCGCCGGACCCCCTACCGCAGCCTCGGCCAGTGGGAGGCGGCGATGCGGGAAGCGGGGAAGGAGGTGCAGTTCACGCCGGTCGAGGAGGTCGCTGACCTGGTGGCGGACGGCATCAGCGATGACCGCTTCTGGCTGCTGCCGCCGAGCGAGCACAGCGACCGGCAGATCCGGGCGAGGTCGCAGTCGATGCTCGACCGCGCCAACCCGTCGTATCTCGAGAGCTTCATCCTGGACTGACGAGGGAGCCGCCATGACGGACCCGCACGGGAACGACCCGTACCTGATCATCTCCTCCGACTGCCACGCCGGGCTCCCCACCGAGGAGTACCGGCCCTATCTGGACTCCCGCTTCCACCGGGCCTTCGACGACTTCCTCGCGGGGCGTGACGCGCGCCGCGAGGAGGCGACGCGCCTCGGCATCCGGAACGAGGCGTTCGCGAACAAGTGGTTCCAGGACAACGAGGAAGGACTGCGCGGCGGTTGGGACACCGCCCAGCGACTCAAGGAGCTCGACGGCGACGGGGTGGCGGCGGAGGTCGTCTTCCCGGACGCCGACGCCGTCGACAGCCAGACCGCCGCCCCCTTCGGCGTGGGCCTCGGGCTCTCCGGCGACCAGGACCCCGAGCTGGGCATGGCGGGGGCGCAGGCCCACAACCGCTGGCTCGCGGACTTCGTCTCCGAGAACCCCGAGCGGCACTGCGGTGTCGCCCTGCTGCCGGTCACGGCCGAGCCCGGCAAGGTCGTCGCCGAAATTCACCGCGCCAAGGAGTCCGGTCTCGGCGCCCTCATGATCCCCTCCATGTGGGTCGACAAGGCGCCCTACCACGACCGGCGTTACGACCCCGTGTGGGCCGCGGCGGCCGAGTGCGGGATGCCGGTGGTCACCCACTCGGGAGCGGCACCGCGCCACGAGTACGGCGACCACCTGGGCATCTATGTGAGCGAGGTGACCTGGTGGCCCGCGCGGCCGCTGTGGTTCCTGCTCTGGTCGGGCGCCTTCGAGCGGCACCCCGGCCTCAAGTTCGGTGTGGCGGAGTCGGGCTGCTGGTGGCTGCCGAACCTGCTGTGGTTCATGGACCGCCTCTACCTCGGCGCGCACGGCGGCAAGAAGCTCTCGCCGTTCGCCGAGCTGAAGCGGCCCCCGCACGAGTACCTGGACCGGCAGGTCTTCATCTGCGCCACCAACACCAAGCGCCGCGAGCTCGCCCTGCGCTACGAGATCGGCGTCGACAACATCCTCTGGGGCAGCGACTTCCCGCACCCCGAGGGCACCTGGCCCGACACGCGCGCGTGGCTCGCGAAGACCTTCCACGACATCCCCGTGGCGGAGACCCGCCGCATGCTCGGCCTGGCGGCGGCGGAGGTCTTCGGCTTCGACGTGCAGAAGCTGACCCCGCTGGCCCGCCGCATCGGCCCGACACCGGCCGAACTGGGCCAGCCCGCCGACCAGACGGCCGTCGAGGCGTCCTGGGCCCGCTCGCGCGAGGTGGGCCGCCACTGGCTGACCGACCACGACTTCCCGGCCCTGGGGGTGACCCCGTGACGACGACCGACCGAGACCCCGTGACGGCCACGACCGGCCGAGACCCCGCGACGGCCACGGCCGACCGCTACACCGTCATCTCCGCCGACTGCCACGCGGGCGCCGACCTCCTCGACTACAAGCCGTACCTGGAGTCCCGCCACCACGACGCGTTCGACGCCTGGGCCGACACCTACGTCAATCCGTACGAGGACCTGCTGGCCGACACCGCCGACAAGAACTGGAACTCCGACCGGCGCCTCGCGGAACTGGAGCAGGACGGCATCGTCGCCGAGGTCGTCTTCCCCAACACCATCCCGCCGTTCTTCCCGTCCGCGTCCCTGATGGCCCCGGCGCCGACCCGCGAGGAGTTCGAGCAGCGCTGGGCGGGCCTGCGCGCCCACAACCGCTGGCTCGCCGACTTCTGCGCGGCGGCGCCCGGCCGCCGCGCGGGCGTCTTCCAGATCCTCCTCAACGACGTCGACGAGGCCGTGAAGGAGATCCGCTGGGCGGCGGCCGCGGGCCTCAAGGGCGGTCTGCTCCTGCCCGGCACCCCGCCGGGATCGGGCCTGCCCGAGCTGTACTCCTCGGCGTACGACCCGATCTGGGCCACCTGCGCCGAACTCGGCGTACCCGTCAACCACCACGCCGGCTCCGCATCGCCGCCGCTCGGCGACGAACCGGCCGCGCGCGCCGTCTTCATGGTCGAGACGACGTGGTTCTCGCACCGGGCGCTGTGGCACCTGGTGTTCGGCGGAGCGTTCCGCCGCCACCCGGAGCTGAAACTCGTCCTCACCGAGCAGGGCTCGGGCTGGATCCCCGGCGTGCTCGACATGCTGGACTACTACCACGGACGGCTGGTGGCGGCGGCCACGCGCGCGTCCACCGCGGAGTCCAAGTTCGGTGCGGGACTTGCCGCTTCGATGGGCAAGGGCCCGAGCGAGGTCTGGCGCGAGAACTGCTTCGTGGGCGCGAGCTTCATGCGGCCCCACGAGGTACCGCTGCGCGACCGCATCGGCCTCGACAAGATCATGTGGGGCAGCGACTACCCGCACGACGAAGGGACGTATCCGTACTCCCGGGAGGGCCTGCGCATCGCGTACGCGGGTCTGCCGCGCGATGAGATCGCAGCGATGGTGGGCGGCAACGCGGCCCGTGTGTACGGCTTCGACCTGGACCACCTCGAGCCGATCGCGGCGAAGGTCGGCCCGACCGTGGAGGAGCTGGCCGCACCACTGAAGGAACCTCCGGCGGACGCCACCAGCCCGGTGTTCGCGGCCGGGGGAAGGGTCCGCGTCTGGTGATGGCGGGGTTGGTGCATGGCCGATCGCTCACCCGGGGGCAGAGGCTCCCCAGGTGAGCGATCAGGCACCCGGAAGTGACGCTACGCCCACCAGCGGTTCTCCGCACGACGAGCCTCCATAAGGGTGCATGGAGCGAGCGCCGCTGACCCGGAGACCGGCTGAAGATCAATGGCCGAAGCCACCAAGAAGTGGGCCCGTACCGCCGGTAATACTTGTCGGTAACGAGGTCTGGCCGCGGCCGACCCCGGCCTCTACGGTGCACCCATGCCGAACCTGCCCGATGTCGTGCTGTGGTCCATACCGGCCTTTGTCCTGCTGACCGTCGTCGAGATGGTGAGCGTCCGTCTCCATCCGGACGAGGACGCCGCCGGGTACGAGGCGAAGGACGCCGCCACCAGCATCACGATGGGGCTCGGCAGTCTCGTCTTCGACTTCCTGTGGAAGATCCCGATCGTCGCCGTCTACACGGCGGTGTACGAGCTCACGCCCCTGCGGGTGCCCGTGCTGTGGTGGACGGTTCCGCTGATGCTGCTCGCGCAGGACTTCTTCTACTACTGGTCGCACCGCGGCCACCACGTCGTGCGGATCCTGTGGGCCTGCCACGTCGTCCACCACTCGAGCCGGAAGTTCAATCTCACGACCGCGCTGCGGCAGCCCTGGACGACGTGGACGGTCTGGCCCTTCTACCTGCCGATGATCGCGCTGGGCGTGCACCCGGCGGCGCTCGCGTTCTGCTCGTCGGCGAACCTCGTGTACCAGTTCTGGATCCACACCGAACGCATCGGCAAGCTGCCCCGCGCCTTCGAGTTCGTCTTCAACACGCCGTCGCACCACCGGGTCCACCACGCGTCCCAGGGCGGCTACCTGGACCGCAACTTCGGCGGCATCCTGATCGTCTGGGACCGGCTGTTCGGCAGCTTCGTACCGGAGACCGAGCGGCCGGTCTACGGACTGACCAAGAACATCACGACCTACAACCCGTTGCGCGTGGCCACGCACGAGTACGTCGCCATCGCCAAGGACTTGCGGGCGGCGCACAGTTGGCGTGAGCGGGCGGGACGCGTGTTCCGCGGTCCCGGGTGGCAGCCGACGGGGCCCGAAGCGTCCACGGCCGGAACGGCCGGACGGCAGGCAGTCGGGGAGGGTGCGGCCGAGCGGCCGATCGTGGGGGAGGGGCCGGCCGGGCGGCAGACGGTCGGGGAGGGCGCTGCGTGAACCGTCGAGAGCGGGCCGCCCGCGCGCTGCTGGGGGCCTTCGTGCTCGCTGCGGTCGCCGATCTCGTCGCGCTGGCCGCCGGGGCCGACACCGGCCACACCGTCGTCAAGCCGCTCCTCATGCCGCTGCTCGCAGCCCATGCGGTCGCGCGGGGCGGGCCACCGCTCCTGCTCGGTGCGCTGCTGTTCGGATGCGCGGGTGACACGCTGCTGCTGTTCGACACCGATCCGGCGTTCCTCGCCGGGATGGCGTCGTTCGCGGCGGGACACGTCTGCTATCTGGTGCTCTTCGCAAGGCTCGTGCGCTTCACCGCACGCGCGCGTGCCGCCACCTGGATCCCGATCGCATACGGCGCTGTGCTCGTCGGCACGGTCACTCTGCTGTGGCCGGACCTTCCGGCGGAGCTGCGCGGACCCGTCGCCGCGTACAGCCTGCTGCTGACGGCCATGGCGTACGGCGCCGGCCGGCTCGGGTGGACGGCGGGCATCGGGGGAGCGCTCTTCCTGCTCTCCGACACACTCATCGCCACCGGCGTCGCGGAGTGGCCTCAGCTCCCGCGCCCGGACCTGTGGGTCATGGGCACCTATCTCGCGGCGCAGTACCTGCTCACCCGCGGGGTGCTCGAAGCCCAGCGTGCCACCGTAGCCGCGCGCCGTCCTGCCGCTACCAGCGGATCGGCAGCGGCAACGCCGTGAGCAGCGCTGACACGGCCACGACCAGGCCCAGTACGGCAACTTCCGCGCGCGCGGGGACGTACGCGCTGCACCGGTCGGCGGACCGCCTCAGGCGGCGCCTCGCCGTCAGCGCGAGGGCGGTGACGACGGCGACGAGGAGCACCTTCGCCAGCAGGGTGCGCCCGTAGGCCGTCGTCGCCAGCTGGTCGAGGACCGTGGACGGCGGCATCCGCCGCAGTGTGCTCCACAGCCCCGTCGCCGTGATCGCGGCAAGCAGAACGACCGCCACGCGCGCGTACAGGCCGAGAAGCGCCGCACCCGCCGTGGGCGCGGTCCGACGCCACAGCCGTATGCGGCGCAGCACGTGCAGCAGCCCGCCGGCCCACAGGGCTGCGCACGTCAGATGGACGAGAGTCAGGGCCGAGCCGACGAGCGGGGCGTCCTCCGTCGTGGGGTGCGCGCGCAGCGCCTCGGCGGCGATGACCGCGGCCAGCGGCAGCACCTGCGTCGCCGGACGGCGCGAGCGTGCGCAGAGTCCGGCGACGAGGAAGGCGTTGAACTCCAGCAGCGCGACCGCACCGTCACGGGTCTGGTAGAGCCCGCCGACGTCCATGTCGGAGAGCCGCTGCGGAACCAGGTTCCCGGTGGACGCCACCGAGGCCAGCCCCAGCGCCGCCACGCATCCCGCACCCGCCGCGAAGAGCGCCCAACTGCGCGGCGAGGGCTCCTGCGGCGCCCCCGGCACCCGCCGCGCCAGCCACCCCTCGAACACCCCACCCAGCTGCACGCACAACGCGGCGAACAGCACCATACGGAGCAGTCCGATCCCGCCGGCCCCGGGCGCCGCCGCCTCCCCGGTGCCGTGCAGGGCGGCCGACGGCCCGAGCAGCGGAACCAGCGCCGCGACGGCCACCAGGACGAGCACCGCGACGGCCCGCCCTGCGCCCTCCCGCCGCACGGGGGCAGTGGAAGCACCGGGAGCAGCGGGAGCGGGAAGGGACGCAACAGGAACGGAGGCGGGCGCGGGCGCCTCTCGGACGGGTCTTTCGCCGTTCGGGCCGGCTTCCGGTCGTATGGAGCTCACGGCAAGAGCTTCGCGAGTCGCCGCAGACCGGGGCAACTCCAGCAGGACAACTGGAACAACGGCATTCCGGTACTACGTCCGTCAGTCCGTACGGGAACGCCGTACGGGCGCCGTCCGCCCGGCGCTGAGCAGTCTTCGGTTCAGTGCCACGTGGGAGCGTCCTCGCCCCAACGGCCCGGCGGCTGCGCCCAGTTGTCCGGCCCGCCGCGGAAGGAGACCGGCGGCAGCGCATGCCGGAGCCGTCCCAGCGGGCTCTCCGCGACGCCGAGCCACGGCGCGGGGTTCTCCGGGTCGTACGCGGCAGCAGCCTCCGCGGCGGTCCGCTGCCCCGCGTCGTCGGCGAGCCCGTGCACCAGCCACTGCGCCGTCTGCGTGAGGGCCGGCCGGATGGACGTCGCGCCGCCTCCGTCCAGCTGCTCCGTGAGCGAGCGGAGCACCGCCGCGGCCAGCAGATAGCCGGTGCCGTGGTCCAGCGCCTGGGCGGGCAGCGCCCCCGGCCACTCCCCGGACCCCTCCACGGCCGCGATGCCGGTGGCGACCTGCACCAGGCTGTCGAAGCCCCGCCGTTCGCCCCAGGGCCCGTAGTCACCCCACGCCGAGACCTGCGCGACCACGATGCCCGGCCGCCGGGCCGCGAGCGCCTCCGGAGTGAGCCCGAGCCGGTCCAGCGCGCCGGGCCGGTAGCCGGTGACGACGACATCGGCCTCGGCGAGCAGATCCTCGAAGGCCCGGCGGTCGGCGCGCGCCGTCAGATCGAGCGTGGTGGAGCGCTTGCCGAAGCCGGTGTCGGCGTGCTGGTCCGGGAGTTCGGGCAGCTGCGGGGGGTCCACGCGCAGTACGTCGGCGCCGAGCAGGGCGAGCGTGCGGGTCCCGACCGGGCCCGCGATGACGCGCGTGAGGTCGAGGACGCGCAGCCCGGCGGCGGGCAGCAGCGGATCGCCGGAGAGGTCCGGCAGGCGCCGGTGCGCCGGCCGCCCATGAGAAGAGGCGTCCGGCTCCCCTATCGGCTCCCGGCGGATGAGCGGCTTCCCCGCCACCGCGCCGCCCTGCGGATGCGCGGCCCACTCCTCGGGCGTGCGCAGCGCGACGGCCAGGCCCCCGGCCGCATATACGGCCTCCTCGACCTCCGTCGAGCGCCGCTCCGCGAGGGCCGCGGCCACCCGCTCGACCGAGGCGTCCTCCTCAGCGAGACCCAGCGCTGAGATCAGCCGTGCGCGGTGGTGCGGATAGTTCGCATGGGTACGCACCCAGCCGTCCGCCGTACGCCAGAACCGGGACAGCGGCGCGAAGTTGACCGGCGCTCTGCCGTCCACGAGAAGATGCCGCTCGCTGACGAAGGCCGTGGCCACCGCGCCGTCGTCGACCCGCACCTCCGGGACGGGCCGCCTGGTGCGGCGCGCGGCGAGTTCGGCGGCGGCCAGCGCACACGCCCCCACACAGGCGCGGGCGAGCTCGATGACGGGAAGCCGCGCGGTCAGCGCCCCCTCGCGGACGACGGGCGAGACGCGGTCGAGCAGAGCGGGGTCCGCGCCGAGCGCGGCCCACGCAACCCGCGTACCGCCCAAGGCGTCCGGTCCGCCCGCCGCATCCGATCCATCCGATGCGTCTGACCCGTCCGGCCGGTCCCAAGATGAGTGCCTCATGCAGGCACTATGCCGCACACAGCGGCAAGGGCCGTCCCGGGACCCTCCCCGAACGGCCCTCGTCACCCTGCTACTTGCTACTTGACGGCCTTCAGGGCGTTGACGATCCCGAAGCCGTAGAAGCCGTTCACGCGGTCGCCACCCTCGCAGGTGGCGTCCACGGTGCCGTTGCCGTCCGGGTCGTACGGCTCGGTCGGGCAGCCCGGGTTGTCCGCCTGGGCCTTCAGCAGCCACTGGAGCTGCGCCGGGGTGGCCTTCGGGTGCGTGGACTTCAGCAGCGCGGCGACACCGGCGGCGTGCGGCGACGCCATCGAGGTGCCCTGCAGATACTCGTATCCGCCGCCCGGCATCGTCGAGAGGATCCGGCCGTTCCCCGACGGCGTGTCCGGGATCTGGTACTTGTCACCACCAGGCGCGGCGATGTCGACGACGCCCTTGCCGTACGTGGAGTAGTACGACTTGAGGTCCTTGACGCCCGTGGCGCTGACCGTGACCACGCCCGGCAGCTGCGTCGGCACGTCGAAGCACTCGCTCGGGTCGATGGTGCGGGTGACCGGGGTCGAGTCGTCGGGGCTCGAGTCGTCGACGATCGCGTCCGATGCGAGGTCGTGGTTGGAGTTGCCCGCGGACGCGATGTTGAGGGTGCCCTTCTTCTGGGCGTACAGCTGGGCCCGGTTGACCGCGTCGACGATGGCCCGCTGGTCGGGGTCGTCCATGCAGTTGTACAGCCACGGGTCCACGTAGTAGCTGTTGTTGGTGATCTCGACGCCGTGGTCGGCGGCGAACACGAACGCGCAGACCACGCTCTCCGGGAAGAACAGCTGGTTCTCGTCCGGCTGGGCCACCGTGATACCGGCGACCTTGACGCCGGGTGCGACCCCCGCGACGCCGATGCCGTTGCGGGCCGCGGCGATCTCGCCCGCCACATGCGTGCCGTGGTAGTGGTCGGCGTCCACCGGCCGCCAGGAGCCGTACGTGGTGTCGGGCTTGCCGCTCACGCAGTTCGCGGACTGCGAGGGCGAGAAGTTCGGGGCGAGGTCCGGGTGGGTGTCGTCGACGCCGGTGTCGATCACGGCGACGGTGACGTCCTTGCTGCCCGGGTTGATCTCGGCGGCCTTGTCGGCGCCGATCGCCCGCAGATCCCACTGCTCGGGCTCGAGCGGCTCCTCCCCGGCGGAGGCGGTGGCCGAGATCTTGGCGGCATCCGCGGCCGACAGAGCCTGCGCCGCACCTTCGTCCGTCGTCCCCGCCGCGGTCAGCGGCGACGTCCGCGTCGCCCCCGCCGACTGCACCCCGCGCACCGTGCGTATCTGCTTGCCGAAGTCCGGATTCGCCGAGTGGACGACGATGACGCCGATCTTCTCGTAGGCGATGACGATCGTGCCGCCGGCCTTGGCGATCGCCTTCTTCACCGACTCGATCGTCTTGTGGTCGGTCGAGGTGTTGACGACGTACGGATAGGTCGAGCTCTCCGCGGCCGCGGCGGTCGGGATGTCGGGTGTCGCGGCCGTCGCGAGGCCCGGCATCAGCCCGAGGGACGCCGTGAGCGCGATGCCGATCGGCACGGCGAGAGCAGCGGTCTTTCGGCGGCCTGGGCGTCCGGGGCGTCTGGGACGCAGATGAGCCATGGGGTCTCCACATCATCCGGAAACGTGAACTGCCCGAACACAGGTGGTGCTCGGGCAGGTACATGACGGTGGTTCAGGGTGAAGCTATCCCCCGTCGTCCCTGGCCAGCAACGACTTTCGAAAGAAATGAAGCCGGTTGAACCGCGCCGCGCGCGCCGCCGTGACGTTGGACAGGGGGTGTCAGCACCATCGAACCCCCGGCCGAATCACGTTCCGGACCACGGGTATGCATCCACACGCGTGCCCGTGATCCACATCACGTGACATCAGAGAAACAGCACATGTCCGATCAGAACACCACCAAATCCCCGACCACCCCGACCACCACCGCACCCGCATCGCGAGGAGACTCCGTGGCTACCGATGCACTGCCGCCTTCGAAGGACGGCCCGGCAACCAGTCCCGCAACACCCTCGGCGGAGGACTTCATCGAGGTGCAGGAGAGTGCGGAGTTCGGCGAACTGCGCCGCTCGTACCGCTCCTTCGCCTTCCCGCTCACCGTCGCGTTCATCGCCTGGTACCTGGTGTACGTGCTGCTGTCCAACTACGCCGGCGGCTTCATGGGCACCAAGCTCTTCGGCAACATCAACGTCGCCTTCGTGCTGGGCCTCGCCCAGTTCCTGACCACGTTCCTGATCGCCTGGTGGTACGCCCGCCACGCCGCGGCCAAGCTCGACCCGAAGGCCGAG
Source organism: Streptomyces jeddahensis (assembly GCF_001642995.1). Lineage (GTDB taxonomy): Bacteria > Actinomycetota > Actinomycetes > Streptomycetales > Streptomycetaceae > Streptomyces > Streptomyces jeddahensis. The sequence continues at coordinate 16,581 of NZ_LOHS01000014.1, read as the reverse complement.
GCCATCAAGTCCCGGATGGAGGGCGGCGCATGAGCCCCGCAGTCGCACAGGTCCAGCTCGCCGCCGGTGAGGCGAGCGAGCACCGGCCGCTGATCATCACCCTGTTCGGCCTCTTCGTCGTCGCGACCCTCTTCATCACCGTGTGGGCGGGACGGCAGACCAAGGACGCCTCCGACTTCTACGCCGGCGGCCGCCAGTTCACCGGCTTCCAGAACGGGCTCGCCGTCTCGGGCGACTACATGTCCGCCGCGTCCTTCCTCGGCATCGCCGGCGCCATCGCCCTCTTCGGCTACGACGGCTTCCTCTACTCCATCGGCTTCCTCGTCGCCTGGCTGGTGGCGCTGCTCCTGGTCGCCGAGCCGCTGCGCAACTCCGGCCGCTACACCATGGGCGACGTGCTCGCCTACCGCATGCGCCAGCGCCCGGTACGCACGGCCGCGGGCACCTCGACGATCGTCGTGTCGATCTTCTACCTGCTCGCCCAGATGGCAGGCGCCGGTGTGCTCGTCTCGCTGCTGCTCGGCATCACCAGCGACGCCGGCAAGGTCGCCATCGTCGCGCTGGTCGGCGTCCTGATGATCGTGTACGTCACCATCGGCGGCATGAAGGGCACCACATGGGTCCAGATGATCAAGGCCGTCCTCCTCATCGGCGGCACCCTGCTCATCACGTTCCTGGTGCTCCTCAAGTTCAACTTCAACGTCTCCGACCTGCTCGGCTCGGCCGCCGAGAACAGCGGCAAGGGCGCGGCCTTCCTGGAGCCCGGCCTCAAGTACGGCGCCACGGCCACCTCCAAGCTGGACTTCCTCTCGCTGGGCATCGCGCTGGTCCTGGGCACCGCGGGCCTGCCGCACATCCTGATCCGCTTCTACACGGTGCCGACCGCCAAGGCGGCCCGTAAGTCCGTGATCTGGGCGATCGGCATCATCGGCGGCTTCTACCTGATGACCATCGCGCTCGGCTTCGGCGCGGCGGCCCTGATCAAGCCGGACGAGATCATCGCCTCCAACAAGGCGGGCAACACGGCTGCCCCGCTCCTCGCCCTGCACCTCGGCGGCGTCGACTCGGCGTGGGGCGCGATCCTGCTGGCCACCATCTCGGCGGTCGCGTTCGCCACGATCCTCGCGGTCGTCGCGGGCCTGACGCTCGCCTCGTCCTCCTCGTTCGCGCACGACATCTACGCGAACGTCATCAGGAAGGGCAAGGCCACCGAGAAGGAGGAGGTCAACGCCGCCCGGTACGCGACGGTCGCCATCGGTGTCGTCTCCATCGGCCTGGGCGCGCTCGCCCGCGACCTGAACGTCGCCGGCCTGGTCGCCCTCGCCTTCGCGGTCGCCGCGTCCGCCAACCTGCCGACGATCCTCTACAGCCTCTTCTGGAAGCGGTTCACCACCCAGGGCGCCCTGTGGTCGATCTACGGCGGTCTGACCACGGCCGTCGTACTGGTGCTCTTCTCGCCGGTGGTCTCGGGCAAGCCCACGTCGATGTTCCCCGACGCCGACTTCCACTGGTTCCCGCTGGAGAACCCCGGCATCATCTCGATCCCGGTGGGCTTCCTGCTGGGCTGGCTCGGCACCGTCCTGTCCAAGGAGTCGGCCGACACCGCGAAGTACGCCGAGCTGGAGGTGCGGTCGCTGACGGGCACCGGGGCGCACTGATCCGGAGCCCCACCGAGCTGCCCGGTCAGCTCCACGCGGCCACCACCCCCGCGCCGACGGCCGCGTGGAGCCTGCGTACGGCCGCGTCGTGGATCCCCTGGTGGGTTCTACGACGCGGCCGTGCCATTTCTCGTTGTTTCCTGCCGTTTCTCATGGTTTGTCGTGGGATCAGGCTGGTGTCGATGTCGGTGGCGTCACGTAGGCTCGCAAGTGACTGAGTGATCCGGACCAGGGAGGGGGCCGCAGTGCTCATCGACACCTATGGCCGAGTGGCCACCGACCTCCGCGTCTCGCTGACCGACCGGTGCAATCTGCGCTGCGCCTACTGCATGCCCGAAGAGGGCCTGCAGTGGCTGTCGAAGTCCACCCTCCTCACCGACGACGAGATCGTCCGCCTCATCCGCATCGCCGTCACCCGGCTCGGCATCACAGAGGTCCGTTTCACCGGCGGCGAGCCCCTGCTGCGCCCCGGCCTCGTCGGCATCGTCGACCGCGTCGCCAGGCTGGAGCCGCGCCCCCAGATGTCCCTCACGACGAACGGCATCGGACTGGGGCGCACGGCGAAGGCCCTGAAGGAGGCGGGCCTCGACCGGGTCAACGTCTCGCTGGACACCCTCCGCCCGGACGTCTTCAAGACCCTCACCCGCCGCGACCGCCACCACGACGTGCTGGCGGGCCTGGAGGCCGCCCGCGCGGCCGGGCTCGATCCGGTCAAGGTCAACACGGTGCTGATGCCCGGGCTCAACGACGACGAGGCCCCGGAGCTCCTCGCCTGGGCCATCGAGAACGACTACGAGCTGCGCTTCATCGAGCAGATGCCGCTCGACGCCCAGCACGGCTGGAAGCGCGAGGGCATGATCACCGCGGGCGACATCCTGCAGTCGCTGCGTACGCGCTTCGAACTCACCCCCGAAGGCGCTGAGGAGCGCGGCTCGGCACCCGCCGAGCGCTGGATCGTCGACGGCGGCCCGCACCGCGTCGGCGTGATCGCCTCCGTCACCCGTCCGTTCTGTGCGGCCTGCGACCGCACCCGGCTCACCGCCGACGGCCAGGTCCGCACGTGCCTGTTCGCCACCGAGGAGACGGACCTGCGAGGAGCGCTCCGCTCGGACGCGTCCGACGAGGAGATCGCCCGCATATGGAAGCTGGCGATGTGGGGCAAGAAGGCGGGCTCGGGCCTCGACGACCCGTCGTTCCTGCAGCCGGAGCGACCGATGTCGGCCATCGGCGGCTGAGGGGCCCGACCGGCCTCAGCCGCCCTGTTCGCCCGGCTCCACCCACTCCTCGAGCTTCACCACGTCCTTCAGGAAGCCCCGTACGCCGAGGAACTTCGACAGGTGCTCCCGGTGCTCCTCGCACGCGAGCCAGGTCTTGCGGCGCTCCGGCGTATGGATCTTGGGGTTGTTCCAGGCGAGAACCCACACCGCGGCGGCGCGGCAGCCCTTGGCGGAGCAGATCGGGGACTCCGGGGACCCCGGCGAGGAGGTCAGCGGGAAGGAGAAGTCGGGGGCGGTCACGCCCTCGACCCTAACGCTCCCCAGCCACCGCCCGGCGGGGGCCCAGCTGACACGGCCATGGCATACGGAATGGCATACGGAAGCGGAGGGCCAGGAGAGGACGGGGGAGGGATCGGAACAAGGGAGAACAGGGGGAGAAAAGGCGACGCCGAGCAGCCACGGGGGGAGCTGCCCGGCGTCGGTCCGTCGCTCCGACGGGGGATGCGGAGCGCGTAGGAAGTATGTCACGGAGGAACCGGCCACCGGCACCGGAACGTCATGATTGATCTGAGCTTTTCTTGAGCTTTGCGGAATCCCGGTGTCAGCTCTGATCCCGCGCCTCGTCACCGGACCGGCCGCGCGGGTCACCGGCGACACCGGTCGCGGCCTCGCCGGCGGTGTCGGCGACATCGGCGACGTCCTCCGGGCCGGATTCCGCGGCGCTGTCCCGCTGCGGCGGCCCGATCATCGGCCGGGGTGGCGTGAGGATGACCGACGACGGAAGCGACGGGGCGTTCTCCCGTCCGGCATTGGCGATCACCACGGCGATGTAGGGAAGGATGGCGCCGAGCACAAGAGCCACGATGGCGACGTGCCGCTCCACATTCCACAGCACTGCGGCGAGGATGACCGAGAGGGTGCGGACCGACATCGAGATGACGTAGCGGCGCTGGCGCGCCTTCACATCGGCCGCGAGACCCTGCCTGGCCGCCGTGATCCGGAAGACCTGGCCCCCGCTCTGCTTCCGCATCGTGTTCCACCACCCGAGTGCCGTGTCGGACTCTCCCCCGGCCCGGACCTGACCGATCCGGCCGGAGCCCGGTCCGAACACACCCCACGGTACGCCGCGGCTGCGCCGGGTACGACACCGGGCCCCCGTCCCACCTGGGCGGACCTGCTGCGCCGTCCGTCGTATGGCGCCGCCGACATGCGCCGTATGACCGACGGTCCGAGACTGGAGAGTGGTGGCAAGCTCGCGTCAAGCCGCACTACCGCACTAGGAGGCAGTCATGGGCTGGTTGTGGGCGATCATCGTGGGATTTGTACTCGGCTTGCTGGCCAAGGCGATCCTCCCCGGCAAGCAGCACAGCCCGCTGTGGCTGACCACCGTCTTCGGCATCATCGGCGCCGTCATCGGCAACGCGCTGGCGGCGTCCTTCGGCATCGCCGAGACCAGGGGCATCGACTGGGGCCGGCACGCGCTGCAACTCGTCGCGGCGCTGGTCATCGTGGGGCTCGGCGACATGCTGTACGTATCGCTCCGCGGGAGGCGAAAAGCGTGACGTACCGGCTGCCGAGCACCGGCTGCCCGAGCCGGTACGCCGAAGGGGGCGGCTCCGCACCATGGCGGAACCGCCCCCTTCGGCGCACTCGGCCGAGAGATACCCGGCTGGTCAGCCTGCCGTGACCTCGACGGCCGCCAGGTTCTTCTTGCCCCGGCGCAGCACCAGCCAGCGGCCGTGCAGCAGGTCCTCGGCCGCCACCACGGCGTCCTCGGCGACGACCTTGACGTTGTTCACGTAGGCCCCGCCCTCCTTGACCGTGCGGCGGGCGGCGGACTTGCTGGCCACGAGGCCGACCTCGGCGAAGAGGTCGACGACCGGGCCGAGCCCGTCGACCTTGATGTGCGGCACCTCCGAGAGGGCCGCGGTCAGCGTCTTCTCGTCGAGCTCCGCGAGCTCGCCCTGGCCGAAGAGGGCCTTGGACGCCCCGATGACCGCCGCCGTCTGGTCGGCGCCGTGCACCAGCGTCGTCAGCTCCTCGGCCAGCGCACGCTGGGCGGTGCGGGCCTGCGGACGCTCCTCGGTGATCTTCTCCAGCTCCTCCAGCTCCTCGCGGGACTTGAAGGACAGGATCCGCATGTACGTCGAGATGTCCCGGTCATCCGTGTTCAGCCAGAACTGGTAGAACGCGTACGGCGTCGTCATCTCGGCGTCGAGCCAGACGGCTCCACCCTCGGTCTTGCCGAACTTGGTGCCGTCCGCCTTGGTCATCAGCGGCGTCGCCAGTGCGTGCACATTGGCGTGCGGCTCCAGCTTGTGGATCAGGTCCAGCCCGGCCGTGAGGTTGCCCCACTGGTCGCTGCCGCCCTGCTGGAGGGTGCAGCCGTACCTCCGGTACAGCTCCAGGAAGTCCATGCCCTGCAGCAGCTGGTAGCTGAACTCGGTGTAGCTGATGCCCTCCTCGGACTCCAGGCGGCGGGCGACCGAGTCCTTCGTCAGCATCTTGTTGACGCGGAAGTGCTTGCCGATGTCCCGCAGGAACTCGATGGCCGACATTCCGGCCGTCCAGTCCAGGTTGTTCACCATCACCGCGGCGTTCTCGCCCTCGAAGGACAGGAACGGCTCGATCTGCGCGCGCAGCCGGTTGACCCAGTGGGCGACCGTCTCGGGATCGTTCAGCGTGCGCTCGGCCGTCGGGCGCGGGTCGCCGATCTGGCCGGTCGCCCCACCCACCAGGGCCAGCGGGCGCAGGCCCGCCAGCTGGAGGCGGCGCATGGTGAGGACCTGCACCAGGTGGCCGATGTGCAGGCTGGCCGCCGTCGGGTCGAAGCCGCAATAGAACGTGACGGGACCGTCCGCGAGCGCCTTGCGCAAAGCGTCCTCGTCAGTGGACAGGGCGATCAGCCCGCGCCACTTCAGCTCGTCGACGATGTCCGTCACGGTTGCTTGTCTCCTTGAACGGTGTGTACGCGATCCGTTTGAACGGAGCGGTTGGCTCCCCGCAAGTCTAAGAGGGTCACACCCCCTGACTGACCGAGCTCATGTTGAAGTCGGGCACCCGCAGGGCAGGCATCGCAGCTCGAGTGAACCAATCACTCCATTCGCGCGGCAATGTCTTTTCCGTACGGCCGGCCTCCACCGCCCGGCCCAGCAGATCGACGGGCGACTCGTTGAACCGGAAATTGTTCACCTGGGCGGTGACCTCACCGTTCTCGACGAGGTACACGCCGTCCCGGGTGAGCCCGGTGAGCAGGAGCGTGGCCGGGTCGACCTCGCGGATGTACCACAGACAGGTCAACAGCAACCCCCGTTCGGTCGAGGCGACCATCTCGTCCAGCGAGCGGTCGTCGCCGCCGTCCAGGATGAGGTTGCCGATCGCCGGGGCCAACGGCAGACCGGTCAGACCGGCGCTGTGCCGCGTGGTGATCAGGTGCGCCAGCGTGCCCTCGCGGATCCAGTCGGTCGCGGACAGCGGCAGCCCGTTGTCGAAGGCGGAGGCGTCGTCGCCGGAGGAGTGGGCGAGGACGAAGGGGGAAGACTCGAGCCCCGGCTCCTTCGGGTCGCTGCGCAGGGTGAGCGGCAGCTCGGACAGCTTCTCGCCGAGCCGCGTGCCGCCGCCCGGCTTGCTGAAGACCGTCCGCCCCTCGGCGGCGTCCCGCCCCGACGACGACCACATCTGGTAGATCAGCAGGTCGGCCACGGCGGTCGGCGGCAGCAGCGTCTCGTAGCGGCGGGCGGGCAGGTCGACACGCCGTTCGGCCCAGCCGAGCCGCGTGGCGAGTTCCTCGTCCATGGCGCCCGGATCGACGTCCTTGAAGTCGCGCGTGGAGTGGCCCGCCCACGCCGAGCGGATCCGGTCCGGCGACTTGGCGTTCAGCTCCAGCGTCCCGTTCGGCTGGTCGTGCCGCAGCCGCACCCCCGTCGACGTACCGAGATAGCTGGAGACGAGCTCGTGGTTGGCGAACCCGTACAGCTCACGGCCGCCCGCGCGGGCCCGGGCGAAGGCCTCGCCGAGCGCCGGGGCGAAGTCCGCGAAGACCGCCGACGACGTCTCGGCGGGCGCGTCTGTGAAGTCCGGCGACGCCGGGACGCCCTCGACGAGCGGCTGCGCGTCCTCGGCGGGGCCCGCCCCCTGGGCGGCGGCCTCGGCCGCCCGCACCAGCGGCTCCAGCTCGTCCGCCGTGACGGCCGAGCGCGAGACGACGCCCGACGCCGTGCCCTCCTTGCCGTCGACGGTCGCGATGACGGTGAGGGTACGGCCGCGGGTGACGCCGTTCGTCGTCAGCGCGTTGCCCGCCCAGCGCAGGTTCGCCGTCGAGTGCTCGTCGGCGATCACGATGCAGCCGTCGGCCCGGGACAGCTCGAGGGCGCGCTCGACGACCTCGTGCGGCTTGTTCGTACGAGACGTACGCGTCGTCGTGCTCATCGCCCGGCCTCCTGCGTGGTGTTAAGGATGTTCACGCCCTTGAAGAGGGCCGACGGGCAGCCGTGCGAGACGGCCGCGACCTGGCCCGGCTGGGCCTTGCCGCAGTTGAAGGCGCCGCCCAGGACGTACGTCTGAGGGCCGCCGACCGCCGCCATGGAGCCCCAGAAATCGGTGGTCGTCGCCTGGTACGCGACATCCCGGACCTGCCCGGCGAGCCGCCCGTTCTCGATCTTGAAGAACCGCTGCCCGGTGAACTGGAAGTTGTAGCGCTGCATGTCGATCGACCAGGACCGGTCGCCGACGACGTAGATCCCGCGGTCGACCCCGCCGATCAGATCCTCCGTCGACAGCCCTCCCGGATCCGGCTGCAGCGACACGTTCGCCATGCGCTGCACGGGCACGTGGCCGGGGGAGTCGGCGTACGCGCAGCCGTTCGACCGCTCGAAGCCGGTGAGCTGCGCGATCCGCCGGTCCAGCTGGTAGCCGACCAGCGTGCCGTCCTTCACCAGGTCCCAGGACTGCGCGGCCACGCCCTCGTCGTCGTACCCGATGGTCGCAAGGCCGTGCTCGGCGGTCCGGTCACCCGTCACGTTCATGATCTCGGAGCCGTACTTCAGCTTCCCGAGCTGGTCGAAGGTCGCGAAGGAGGTCCCGGCGTACGCCGCCTCGTAGCCGAGCGCCCGGTCCAGCTCGGTGGCGTGCCCGATGGACTCGTGGATGGTCAGCCATAGATTGGACGGGTCGACGACCAGGTCGTACAGGCCCGCTTCGACGCTCGGGGCGCGCATCTTCTCGGCGAGCAGGTCCGGGATCTGCGCGAGCTCGCCGTCCCAGTCCCAGCCGGTGCCCGTCAGATACTCCCAGCCGCGCCCGACCGGCGGCGCCAGCGTGCGCATCGAGTCGAACTCGCCGCTCGACTCATCGACCGCGACAGCCGTGAGCTGCGGATGCAGCCGCACGCGCTGCTGCGTCGTGACGGTCCCCGCCGTGTCCGCATAGAACTTGTTCTCGTGCACGGTGAGCAGCGAGGCGTCGACGTGCGCGACGGCGTCGGATGCGAGGAGCTGCTCGCTCCATGCGGACAGCAGCCCGGTCTTCTCCTCGTCCGGCACGGTGAAGGGATCGATCTCGTACGCGGAGACCCAGGTCTTCTCGCTGTGCACGGGCTCGTCGGCCAGCTCCACCCTCTCGTCGGACCCGGCGGCCTTGATCACCTCGGCCGACAGCTTCGCCATCGCCACGGCCTGGCTCGCCACCTTCGCCGCGGCGTCCATCGTCAGATCAACGCCCGACGCGAACCCCCAGGTGCCGCCGTGCACCACCCGGACCGCGTAGCCCAGATCCGTGGTGTCCGCCGACCCCGACGGCTTCGCGTCACGCAGGCGCCATGACGCGCTGCGCACCCGCTCGAAGCGGAAGTCCGCGTGCTCCGCCCCCAGCGCCCGCGCCCGGGCGAGCGCCGCGTCGGCGAGAGCCCTCAGCGGCAGCTCGAGGAACGACTGGTCAATGTCATGGGCCACGGGTGGCCTTCCTTCCCTCGTACCCTCCGTTTGCCAGTCCGAAGTGAAACACGACACGCGGTCGGCAGGGCCGGACTTTTCCGGGTCCCGACCCTCGGCCCTCGGCTTGGCTCCCGGCCCGCTGCCGCCCGCTCCTCGCGACGGACCGCGGCCGGGCGTTTCCCCGGGGCGCTTCCCCCGGGCGTTTCCGTGCGGCGCTTCCGGGGAGACGCGACGGTGATTCTGTAGGGACCCGACAGTGTGTACCCCGAGCCACTGTGGGTGGCCGATTCTCCGCGGGCGGGTTCAAACCGATAGGTTTCCGAGGTACCAGACCCGCTATCGAAAGGGTGATCCGTTGAGCCGCTCGGTTCTCGTCACCGGAGGAAACCGGGGCATCGGCCTCGCCATCGCCCGCGCCTTCGCGGAAGCAGGCGACAAGGTCGCGATCACGTACCGCTCGGGTGAGCCGCCGGCCGCCCTGACGGAACTGGGCTGCCTGGCAGTCAGGTGCGACATCACCGACAGCGAGCAGGTGGAGCAGGCCTACAAGGAGATCGAGGCCCAGCACGGCAACGTCGAGGTGCTCGTCGCCAACGCCGGCGTCACCAAGGACCAGCTTCTGATGCGCATGTCCGAGGACGACTTCACCTCGGTCCTCGACACCAACCTCACCGGCACCTTCCGCGTCGTGAAGCGTGCCAACCGCGGCATGCTGCGCGCCAAGAAGGGCCGCGTCGTGCTGATCTCCTCCGTCGTGGGCCTGCTCGGCTCGGCCGGTCAGGCCAACTACGCGGCGTCCAAGGCGGGCCTGGTCGGCTTCGCGCGTTCCCTCGCCCGTGAGCTCGGGTCGCGCAACATCACCTTCAACGTCGTCGCCCCCGGTTTTGTCGACACCGACATGACCAAGGCGCTCTCCGACGAGCAGCGCGAAGGCATCCTGTCGCAGGTGCCGCTCGCCCGGTACGCGCAGCCCGAGGAGATCGCCGCCGCGGTGAGGTTCCTCGCCTCGGACGACGCCTCGTACATCACTGGAGCCGTCATTCCGGTTGACGGCGGACTGGGAATGGGTCACTGATCACCATGAGCGGAATTCTCGAGGGCAAGCGCGTCCTGATCACCGGTGTGCTGATGGAGTCCTCCATCGCGTTCCACACCGCCAAGCTGGCCCAGGAGCAGGGCGCCGAGATCATCCTGACCGCGTTCCCGCGGCCCACGCTGACCGAGCGCATCGCCAAGAAGCTCCCCAAGCCCACCAAGGTCATCGAGCTCGACGTCACCAACGACGAGCACCTGGGCCGCCTCGCCGACATCGTGGGCGAGGAGCTCGGCGGCCTCGACGGCGTCGTGCACTCCATCGGCTTCGCCCCGCAGGACGCGCTCGGCGGCAACTTCCTCAACACGCCGTTCGAGTCGGTCTCGACGGCCATGCACGTCTCGGCGTTCTCGCTGAAGTCGCTGACCATGGCCTGCCTGCCGCTGATGCAGAACGGCGGCTCGGTCGTCGGCCTCACCTTCGACGCGCAGTACGCCTGGCCGCAGTACGACTGGATGGGCCCGGCCAAGGCGGCGCTCGAGGCCACCAGCCGCTACATGGCGCGTGACCTGGGCAAGCAGAACATCCGCTGCAACCTGATCTCGGCGGGCCCGATCGGTTCGATGGCCGCCAAGTCCATCCCCGGCTTCGGCGAGCTGGCCTCCGTGTGGGACACCCGTGCCCCCCTGGAGTGGGACCTCACCGACCCCGAGCCGGCCGGCCGCGGCGTCGTGGCCCTGCTCTCGGACTGGTTCCCGAAGACCACCGGCGAGATCATCCACGTCGACGGCGGTCTGCACGCGATCGGCGCCTGAGCGGTCCGCTCCGGCGCGCGTACGGCAACGGCAAGGGCCACTGTCGCGGGTGCGGTCACGCCCACGGTCGTGCGTTCACAAGTTCACGAAGAGGCGGCGCCCCGTCTCCCGCACCACGCGGGGGACGGGGCGTCGCCCGTTCGGCCCACCCGACGGGCGGCCGGGGCGCGAAATCGCGCACTCTGGAGTACGAGAAGTCGAGAAGTCCGAGTTCTCCGGAGGTTCCCCAGGGTTCCCCAAAGAGGCATTCCCCCTTGTGGTGCAGCCGCGGCGGCCTCACAGACTGCCGCAGTACGGCCGAGGAGGAGGTACCCCTTGTGCGCGTGTTCCACCGCCGGTCCGGGCACCGGCTCCGCTGGAGCGGCTACGCCGCGCTCCCTGGGGCGGTCCTCGCCGCGCTCGCCCTCGTCGCCGTCCTGCCGTCCCTTGTCTCCTCGAACGCCTCGGAAGAGTCCACGCACGAGCACGCGCGCGTGGACGGCGACAAGGGCGACCAAGCCCTGCCGGAGGCCTTCGGAGCGGAATGCCGCACCAGCATCGACGGCTCCCATGTGACGGTCTACTGCCACAACCCGTATCCGGAGACGGACCGGGTTCGGCTGCACATCGAGTGCGACCGCTGGTGGGACCTCGACAGTGACGGCGCCCCCGTCGCAGCCGAGCCGGCCATGACGGTCCGGCTCACCGGGCGGTGCTGGAAGGAGGTCCGCTCGGTGTGGGTCAGCCACGAGCGGTGACGGGGCCCTCCTGCCCGCCGGGCTTTTCTTCGCCGTCGCGCTTGCCGTCGCCGAGACGACCGGGGCGGCACAGGAACGGATAACCGGCGGCCTCGGAGGCGGCCGCGTCCGCGTCGCCCGTGCGGATCGCGTCCACGAGCCGCGCGTGGTCCATGTGGTTCTCGGGCGTCAGCTTCTCGCCGACGTCCTCGCGCAGCCAGGCGCGCAGCACCTCGCCGAGATCCGCGTACATCGCCGTCATCACGTCGTTGTGGGACGCGGCCACCACGGCCATGTGGAACGTCGCGTCGGCCGTCACGAAGGCCTCCGCGTCGCCGGACTCCCACGCCTCTTCACGGCGCAGCAGCAGCGCGTCGAGCTGCTTGAGGTCCCGCTCGGTGCGCCGCTCGGCGGCCAGCCGGGCCGCGCTGGACTCCAGCGTGGACCGGAGCTCGGCGATATGCCGCGGGTCGGCGTCCGCGAACCGGCGGTGCATGACGCCCGCCAGCTCGCTGGTCGCCACCACATAGGTGCCGGACCCCTGACGGATGTCGAGGAGCCCGTTGTGCGCGAGTGCGCGTACCGCCTCGCGGATGGTGTTGCGAGCGACCCCGAGCTGCTCGACGAGCTCCGGCTCGGTCGGGATGCGGGAGCCGACGGGCCACTCACCCGAGGTGATCTGGTTCCGCAGCGCGGCGATGACCTGCTCCGACAGCGCCGATCGGCGCGCGTGACTCAACGGCATGACGGTCCTTCGGGCGGAATCGGCTCCAAGGGATGGACAGCCAATCATCCCATGATTCTATGATGGTCGGCATGGCTAGCGAGGAATCTCCGACGATGGCGTCGACCCCGTCGGCAACGACGTGTACGGACACAGTGGGTGGGTCCGTGACCCACTCTGATGCCTCGGTGGATGCGGCTGATGCAGCTGACATGGCTGCCGCTGACACTGTTGATGCGCCCGGGCGGCCTTCCACGCGCGCGTGGACGACGCGTCTTGTGATCCTCGGCCTCGTGCTGTCCGCCCTCAACCTCCGCCCGGCCATAACGAGCCTCGGCGCCCTGCTCGAAGAGGTACGCGACGGCCTCGGCATGAGCGGCAGCGTCGCCGGCGTGCTCACCTCCGTGCCGCCGCTCTGCTTCGCCGTCTTCGGCGTCATGGCCCCGCGCCTCGCCCGCCGCTTCGGGCCGGTCGCCGTGGTCTGTGCCGGCATGGCCGCGATCGCGGCGGGCCTCGCCGTCCGGCCGTACGCCGGCGGCACGGCGGGTTTCCTCGTGGCGAGCGCACTCGCCCTGATGGGCATCGCCGTCAGCAACGTCCTGATGCCCGTGATCGTCAAACGCTGGTTCCCGGACCGCGTCGGCTCGATGACCGGCCTCTACTCGATGGCGCTCGCCCTCGGCACCTCTGCCGCGGCCGCCGCCACTGTGCCGATGGTCGGCGCATTGGGCGGGCACTGGCAGTCCGGGCTCGCGGTCTGGGCCCTCCTTGCCGGGGCCGCCGTACTGCCGTGGCTGCCGCTGGTGGGCGGCCGGGGGACGGGGCGAACCGCAGTCCGCGATCCGTCCGGACCCGGCGATCCGTCCGGACCACGTGCCGCAACCGACAGGGCCGCCGCCCCTTCCGGGGCCGGAGGCGCGTACGGCGTCGGTGCCCCGAACCGGGCCGAGAATGGGCCCGGGCTCGGTGGGCCCCGCATCACCCGGAGCCGTACCGCCTGGGCACTCGCCGTCTTCTTCGGGCTCCAGGCCACCGCCGCGTACATCACGATGGGCTGGATGGCGCAGATCTTCCGCGACGCCGGGGTGCCGGCGGGCACCGCGGGGCTGCTGCTCGCCGCGACCATGGCCATCGGCATACCCCTCGCCATCGTCATCCCGCGGGTGGCCACCCGGCTGCCCCACCAGGGGCCCATCGTGGTCGCCATCGGACTCTGCGGCCTCGCCGGATACGCCGGCCTCTACCTCGCGCCTGCCGCGGGCGCCTGGGCCTGGGCGCTCCTGCTCGGGGTCTCCAACTGCGCCTTCCCGCTCGCCCTCACCCTGGTCGGCATGCGGTCGAGAACCGCAGCGGGCGTCGCCAGGCTCTCGGCCTTCGCGCAGAGCACGGGCTACCTGATCTCCATTCCGGGCCCGCTGCTGGTGGGCGTGCTCTACCAGCACAGCGGAGGCTGGGGCCTGCCCCTCGCGCTCATGGCGGCATTGATGGTCCCGCAGATCGCCATGGGCGTCCTGGCGGGCCGCGACCGGACGGTCGAGGACGAATGCGGGGCGCGCGAGGCGACCTGAGCCCGGTGGGCCAGGCCTGCTCATCCCGGCATGCCCCGGCTCACCCCGGCGGCGGCCCTCCGTACCGCGGGTGCGACACTTGCCGCATGCCTGTGCTCGACCCGAATCCCCAGAACGGTCAGAAGAAGCTGCTCCTCGTGTTCGGCGCGATGCTGGCCATCACCGTGATCATCGGCATCATCGCGTCGATCGCCTCTCCGTGACCCGCTGATCCGTGACCGCCTCTCCGTGACCCGCTGATCCGTCCGGGGCGCGACCCGTGCGCCGTCCTCGCCGTCCTCGGTGGGGTTGTCCCCACCACCCCCTAGGGGGTTGGTGTCAGGGTCAAGTGGGTGGATCACCGGATGGGCTGAAGGGCGCGTACTCCGTAGCTTCGAGATGTGAACGCGACGACGCTGCGAGGACTTCTCGAGGACCACGGAGACGGCATGCCGGCCCCTGCGCACACCCAGCCTCACCCGGCACGCACGGGCGGCGCCGCGCCACGGCTCCCCTGGTGGGCCGTCCTGCTTCCGGCCCTCGCCTTCGCGGCCCTGCTGATGCTGGTACTCAACCCGGCTGACGCCCAGGCGGCGAGCGGCGACCCTTCGCTCACCAACGTTGTCGAGCGCATGCAGCAGGCGGTCCTCAGGCAGGTCCACTGAGGCGCCGCGCCGTATCAGTCCGTCCAGGCATACGCCCGTATCCGTCCAGGCGCCCGTGCCGCACCAGGCCAGGGCGTCCGTGCCGCACAGGCCAGGCGTCCGCGCGGCACCAGCCCGCAGGATTCGGTCCGGCACCGACCCCTTCGGCGTCCGCGCCCCACCAGCCCTTGGGCCACCTGCGCGCAGGGCGTCAACCACGCCGGGGAGACCGCGTCAACTCCCTGCGCTCCATGGCCTGTTTCATGCGAAGCTGGGACCCATGAGCGTCGCAGAACCCCGCAGGATTGTCCTTTTCCGACATGCGAAGGCCGACTGGCCACAGGTGTCCGACCATGAGCGGCCGCTCGCCGAGCGGGGCCGCAAGGACGCCCCCGTAGCCGGCCGCAAACTGGCCGACACCGGCATCTCCTTCGACCTCGCTCTCTGCTCGACCGCGGCCCGGACCCGCGAGACCTGGAAGCTCGCCGTGCACGAGCTCCCGCACCGGCCCAAGACGGTCTACGAGGAGCGGGTCTACGAGGCCTCGCCGGGCGAGCTCATCGCCGTGCTCAACGAGATCCCCGAGGACGTGCAGAACGTCATCCTGATCGGACACAACCCCGGTGTGCAGGGGCTCACCGAGATCCTCGCCGGTCAGTCCGAGGGCGACGCCCACCAGCGCATGAGCCGCCGCGGCTTCCCGACCTCGGCGTTCGCGGTGCTCACGTTCCAGGGCCCGTGGAAGTCCGTCGAGCCCGGCGTGGGCACGCTCATCGACTACTGGGCGCCGGGCGGGGCGTAACCCCTTCTCACGCCCCATCCCTCCGACGGCGAACGGGGCCGGCACCACAGCGGTGCCGGCCCCGTTCGCCGCTCCCCGTATCGCTTGCGTCAGTCGTCGTGCATGTCCGCGGCCTCGACCTCTTCGCGCGTGATGCCCAGCAGATACAGCACCGTGTCGAGGAACGGCACGTTCACGGCGGTGTGCGCGGCCTTGCGTACGACCGGCTTGGCGTTGAAGGCGACACCGAGTCCGGCGGCGTTCAGCATGTCGAGGTCGTTGGCGCCGTCGCCGATCGCCACGGTCTGGGCGAGCGGCACCCCGGCCTCCGCCGCGAACCGGCGCAGCAGCCGGGCCTTGCCCGCCCGGTCCACTATCTCGCCGGTGACCCGGCCCGTGAGCTTCCCGTCGACTATCTCCAACGTGTTGGCCTGGGCGAAGTCGAGGCCGAGACGTTCCTTCAGATCGTCCGTGACCTGCGTGAACCCGCCGGACACCACACCGACTTGGTAGCCGAGCCGCTTGAGCGTACGGATCAGGGTGCGGGCGCCGGGCGTGAGCCGGACCTCGCTGCGGACCTTGTCCACGACCGACGCGTCGAGCCCTTCCAGGAGCGCCACGCGCGCGTGCAGTGACTGCTCGAAGTCGAGCTCACCGCGCATCGCGGCCGCCGTGACCTCGGCGACCTTGTCCTCGCAGCCCGCATGGGCGGCGAACAGCTCGATCACCTCGTCCTGGATCAGGGTCGAGTCGACGTCCATGACGACGAGCCGCTGCGCCCGGCGGTGCAGCCCCGCCGCCACCACCGCGACATCGACGCCGAGCGCCGCGGCCTCGGTCACGAGCGCCGTGCGCAGCGGCTCGGTCTCGACCCCGGAGACCATCAACTCGACGGCCGTCACGGGGTACTTCGCCAGCCGGAAGATACGGTCGATGTTGCCGCCCGTCGCGGTGATCCGCGCGGCGATCGCCGCCGTCGACTCGGCGGTGAGCGGATGCCCCAGCACGGTCACATGCGAGCGCCCGAGCCCGCGCGGACGGTTGTCACCGATGCCGGAGATGATCTCGGCCTGCAGTTTCAGGGATTCCGCCCAGCTGTGGACGGTGGCCCGCAGGGAGCCCTCGAGGGCGGCCGACGGCTTGGTCACGAGCGCGCACAGGACGATGCGGCCACGGGTGACGACCTGCTCGATGTCGACGACGTCGACCGAGTAGGCGGCGAGGGTGTCGAAGAGGCCGGCCGTGATCCCTGGCCGGTCCTTACCGAAGATCTTCACCAGAAGAGTCGGGATGTCAGAGGTCTGCGAAGCGCTCATGGTGTCACCACCGTATCCGGCACCCCGTGCCTTCCGCCCCTGTGGTCCGCGTACCGGACAGGGGACTGGAACACGGGCCCGCATCGGGGTGCCCACCAGGTGAACACGCGGCACTCAGCGCCCGCGCCCGCCGGGCGCCCCCGGTGGCGGCGGACCTTCCTCGGGAGGCGGCGGAGGTGGGGGAGGCGGTGGCCACCCCC
>NZ_LOHS01000013.1 GCF_001642995.1 Streptomyces jeddahensis | reverse complement strand
TCACCCTCAAGGGGCGCGGGGAACTGCGCGACCAGCCACGACGGCGCCGCAGCTAACCGACGGCACATCCAGCGGAGCGCCTAGCCCTGGGTCTGCCCCTGGGCGCGGGCGGCGTCGTCCGCGACATCCTCCTGGCTGCGGTTGCTCTCCAGCGTGGCCTTGGCCCGGTCGACCCGCGCCACGATCTGCTCGGAGGCTCGGTCGCGCTGCTTACGGAGGGCGACGAAGCTGATGGGCGCGGAGATCACCAGGGCGAGCAGGACGATCCACAGATCGTTGGAGCCGCCGAGTCCGCGGGGTAGAACGCCCGAGTAGACGAGGCCCCAGACGACCACGAAGCAGCCCACGAAGATCCCGAGGCGCATCAGTGTGTAGCGGAGCATGTCATTTCACTCTTCCGTTCCGAACTTCCGAAAGTGGGCGCTCCCCAGTGAAGCACGCGGCCGGGCGTGCGCTGCCCGGGGGGTCAGCCGCCGAGGCATTCGGCCATCGCGTCGTGGGACTCAGCCGTCGAGGGGACCCGCTGGCCGGCCGTCCCGAGCGGCAGCAGCATCGTGATGTCGTCGCGGTCGTCGCCGGGCGCCACGCGGATGGCGCTGGGCACGCGCCCGACCTCCTTGTAGCCGCAGGAGGCGTAGAAGCGCTCGAGCCCCAGACCGCCGCGGCAGGTCAGGCGTATCGCGTCGATGCCCTCGAAGCCGCGGGCGGCGTCCGCGGCGGCCGCCAGCAGATCGCGTCCATAGCCCTTGCCCTGGTGCCGCGGGTGCACCATCACCGTGTAGAGCCAGATCCAGTGCCGCATCAGCCGGTGCGTGTTGTACGTGAGGAACGCGGTCGCTGCGGCCTCGCCCGCCTCGTCGTAGCCCACCAGGAGCCGGGTACGGCCCTCGCTCATCGCGGCGAAGTGCCGGACGAGCTCCGGACGTATCGCCTCGGCGGTCACGGGCGGCACGAAGCCGACGGCACCGCCGGCGTTGGACACGTCCGTCCACAGGGTCAGCAGTCCGTCGCGCAGGCCGGGCGTGATCGCGGGGTCGAGTTCGAAGGTGAGCGACATGCGGCCGACCCTAACCGGCACCACTGACAACCGGACACGGCCGTCTCGCGACGCGGACCGTGGAGCGGCGCTCGCGCGTTGAAGACGCGTTGGAGACCGTCAGCCCAGGACGCGCGCCGCCACCTTCAGGTCGGACACCAGTCCTTGGTACACCGCCTCGCGGTCGTCGGCGCGCAGCACCGCGGAGGGGTGGATGGTGGCGACCACGCGCGCGTGCCGCCCGTGGATCTCCTCCTCGAGCAGCATTCCGCGCTGCTTGGTGACCCGGAAGGACGAGCCGAGCAGGGCCTTGCCCGCCGTCGCGCCGAGCACCACGATGATCTCCGGTTCCACGAGGGCGAGTTCGGCGGCCAGCCAGGGGCCGCACGCCGTCATCTCGCGCAGGCTGGGCGCCTTGTGGATACGCCGTTTGCCGCCGCCGGGAGGCTGGGTCCACTTGAAGTGCTTGACGGCGTTGGTGACGTACGTGTGCGTCGGGTCGATCCCCGCCTCGGCCAGGGCACGGTCGAGAACCCTGCCCGCGGGCCCGACGAACGGCCGGCCCTGCCGATCCTCCTGGTCGCCGGGCTGCTCACCGACGAGGAACACCCGGGCGTCGGTGTCTCCGGTGCCGAAGACCGTCTGGGTGGCGTCGCGGTGCAGGGGGCACCCGCGGCACCCGGCAGCGGCCTCGCGCAGGGCCTCCAGGCCCGCGCCCTGCGGGACGAAGGGTTCCGCGGTGTAGGCGTCCTCGGGCGCCGCGGCGGTACGACTACGGGTGCTCACGTCCCCCGGGTACCCCGGCGACGTGGGCTAACCCCCGCCGTCCCCGTCCCGGCTGCCGCCGTTGCGGGCAGGGCTGCCCTTCCCGTTGTGGGCAGGGCTGCCCACTCCCGTTGTGGGCAATCGTTCCGCAGGGCTGGGGGCACCTCCCAGCGGTAGCTGGGGGAGGGTGGGCACA
>NZ_LOHS01000012.1 GCF_001642995.1 Streptomyces jeddahensis | reverse complement strand
CAGCCGGACTGGCGGCCGTGTCCTGGTCCGCCGGGCCCACGCCCGTGTCCTCGTCAGCCGGGGCGACCGTTGTCTCCTCGTGGGACGAGCCTCTGCCTGTACCTGCCCCGCTCATCGTGGCAGCGCCTGTCGTAGATCCACGATGAGCGCGGGAGTGAGCAGATCGCCGGCGCGCTCCGCCAGCACGGCCATCTCATAGCCGACCAGGCCGAGTTCACCGCTGCTGTCGGCGAGGACGCCGAGGCAGCTGCCGTCCCGGATCGCGGAGACGAGCAGAAAGCCCCGGCCCATCTCAATCATGATCAGCTTCACGCCGTCGAAGGTGTAGCGGCGCGAGGCGCTGCGGGCCAGGCTCGACAGGCCCGAGACGATCGCGGCGAGATGGTCGGCCTCGGTGCGTCCCAGGCCGTCCGAGACGGCGATCAGAAGGCCGTCGGACGAGACGGCGACGGCGTCGCGCACTCCGTCGGTGTTGCGGACGAAGTTGGCGAGCAGCCAGTTGAAGGTCTTCGAGTCGTTGTGCACGTCGACAGTGGTCACTTGTCCCGGCCCTCCCCGGCGCCGGCCTCGGCACCCTTGTCCGCCTGCTCGGCCTGCTCCGGCTCAGCAGGAGTCCTCCCCCGCTGGTCCTTCGCGTCCTTAGCGTCCTTCGGGGCCTTCCGGTCCTTCCGGTCCTGCCGCCGGGTCTTCTCCTGATCGCGCTCCTTCTCGACGCTGATCCCGCCCCGCATATGGGCGCTGCGCAGCGATGTGAGCATGCCGGAGATCTCCTCAGGGCTGCGGTCGGGCGCCGGCCCGGACGACGCCGGGCGGCTCGGCCGGGCGCTCTCGCTGACGGCGTCGGAGATGGCGCTGCGCCGCGGCCGTTTGACGAGCCCGTTACGGGTACGGGCGGCGGAGGGGCCACGCGCGGCGGAAGCCGCCGAGCCCGCCTGCTGTCCGGCTGCCGCTCGCGGCGACGGCTCCCCCGTGCCCCCGGCTGCCCCGACGGAGACGAGCTGTCCGGCGTGCTCCGCGGCGGCGGCGTCGGATCCGGCCTGCTCGGCAGCCATGGCGTCGGATCCGGCGGGCTCCGCGGCGGCAGCGGCAGCGTCGGATCCGGTGCGCTGGGCCGGCACGGCCGGCAGCGTCTCCATGGCCTCGACGGCCGCGGCCGCCCCAGCGGCGGGAGCCCGGGTGCCGGCCTCCGCGAGCAGGGTGGCGGGGATCAGTACGCGGGCGACGACGCCCTCGGCCGGGCCCTCCCCGAGACGCACCTCGATGCCGCGCTTGCGGGCGAGGGCGCCGACCACGAAGTGGCCGAGGAACCGGGTCGGTTCGGCCATGAAGCTGGCCGTGCCGGAGAGACGTACGTTCGCCTCGGCGAGCGCCTGGGTGTCCATGCCGAGACCGTGGTCGACGATGGCGATGAGATAGCCCGCGCTCGTGCTCCGCCCCTCGATCTCGACCTCGGACGTGGGAGGCGAGAAGCTGAGCGCGTTCTCGACGAGCTCGGCGAGCAGGTGGGCGACTTCGGCCACCACGGAGCCGGTGATGTGCGCGGGTTCGATCCGGCGCAGGGTCACCCGGCGGTACTCCTCGACCTCGGAGAGCGCGGCGCGCAGCACGTCGGTGACGGACAGCGGCGTGGACGACGTCCGCGGGCTGGACTCCCCGGCGAGGACGAGCAGGCTCTCGGCGTTGCGGCGCATACGGGTGGCCAGGTGGTCCAGCTCGAAGAGGTTGGCGAGCGTCGCCGGGTCGGCGTCCTCGTGCTCCAGCTTGTTGATGAAGCTGATCTGACGGCGTACCAGGTTCTGGTTGCGGCGGCCGAGGCTGACCAGCGAGTCGGTGGCGTTGCGGCGCAGCACGGCCTGCTCGGTCGCGAGGTCGAAGGCGGCGCGCTGCACGCGGTCGAAGGCCTCGGCGACCTCGCGTACCTCGGCACCCGCCCGTTCGGATACGGACAGGCCCTCGGGCGGCTCGAGCGCGTCGCCGGAGGCGGCCTGGATCCGGGCGACGGCGCCCGGCAGGCGCTCACGGGCGATGTCGCGGGCCTGCTCGGCGAGGTTGCTCAGGGGAGCGGAGACGGACCGTACGCAGTCCAGCGCCAGGGCGCCGAGCACGGCCGTGGCGGCGAGCGCGAGCAGCACGAAGAGCAGCAGGTCGCGCTGCGCGTCACCGCTGAGCTGCCGGGCCCGCTCGTCGACGTCGGCGCCGAGGGAGATCTGCACCTCGCGCAGCCCGTTGATGGTCGAGGTCATGCTGTCCCACCAGGCCATCGGCGGGACGTCGGACTCGGTGAGGTCGCCGCCGCCGCGCACCGCCACCGTCTCGTACGACAGCGCGCGCTCGGCGTCCGGAGTGCTGAGGGCCGCTGCGAGCCGCCGTTCCTGGGCGGTGGTCGCCGCGTGCGGGAAGGCGTCGAGGGCGGCGAGCCGTCCGGCCCGGATCTCCATGAAGCGGCTGTAGTCGTCGTCGCGGAAGTGTCCGGCGCGCACCGAGCCAAGCACGATGGCGCGCTCCTCGCCGGTGAACTCCTTGGCGTTGCCCAGCGTTTGAAGTGCCTGGTAGGAGGCGCGCAGCCGGGTGTCGTGGACATCCTCGAGGCCCATTCCGAGCCGGTCCAGGACGGTGATGGTGGTGGTGAAGTAGTCGAAGGTGCTCGTGACCCGGCCGGTGCCGTCGTCGGCGTTCTCGCGGATGGCGGCGAGCCCGGCGAGCCGGCCCAGCGACTCCCGCACGGACTCGGCGGCGGCGGTGTCCTTGCCGGCCAGCGCCCGCTCGAGCGCGGCGCGCGCCTCGTCGGTCGCCTTGCGCTGGGCGGGCAGCTTGGCGCGGAACTGGTGTACGCCGCCGACGTAGCCGGTGGTGAGTCCGCGCTCCTTCTGCAGTTCGTGGATGAGGCCCTGCAGGGAGATCTCCAGCCGGGCGTTCTGCGCCGTGTCCTCGGCGTTGCGGTAGTCGGAGATCTGCTGGGCCGCCATCGTGCCGAGCAACGCCAGCAGGATGGCCAGGGCGAGGACGAGGATCCTCAAGAGGCGGGTGCGGATGGTGCGGGGGGCTTTGCGGACCGGCCCGCCGCGGGCGCCGGGAACGCGCCCGCCTGCGGGAGTCGCTGTGACGTCTTCCACTGATGAAGTGCCTTACAGGGATGGTGAGTTGACGGAGAACAGAAGAGGTTCTGCGCTCGACCAACGAGACCCGTCGGCACCGGTTACCAGATCATGTGCTTGTTTTACTGCCCGGAAACACGCCCCTGAAAGCCCCCAGATGGCGTGGGCACTGCGGAGCCGCCGTATACGACGGCTGACGGGCTTCCCGCTCAGCAGTCACAGCCGCAGTCGCAGCCGTCACAGCAGTTACCGCAGCAGTCACAACAGCCGCCGGTGCCCGGCCGGCCGGCCAGCACAGCCGTGTGTGCGAAGGCCGCGGCGGTGGCGGTCTCGGTCGGTCCTGTGCGACGGAGGCGGTACGCATGCCGCGGATGGGGTCTCCCCTGCTCCTTAAGAGCTTGGGGAAGGACAGGGCCCTGCCGTCCGCCGCCATCCCATGGTCCGCTCGGCCTGAGCCTCCGTCAGGACCGCGATGAGCAGCCCGTCATAGTTCGTGACGACCCTGGCGAACTGTCCGTGGTCGCCGCGCAGCGCGAGACTGGGGGCACCTCCCAGGCCCTTAAGGCGCTGGGGGACCGCACAGATGCGCCATCCACTAGGTTTTCAGGCCCTCACCGAGACGATAGGCGCATGGCCTGACCATGCCGAACACGACGGTCCCCCCATGAGCCGTAGAGCCGAGTCGCCGCAGCCTGCCGAACGCGCCGTTCACCCGGACGCTCCGACGTCACCCAAACGCCGAGAAGAATATTATTTCACTCTCAGTCAGCAGCCTTACACAGCAAGACCCTTGGGAATCAAGGTCACCAACGGGTTTGCTGTGCACCAGAACCGTCACGAAAAGCCCGCGCGGCGACTATCCCCTTGGCGCACAGTCCGCATCATGGACGACCATAGGGGTGCGGCACACAGAAAGACCGCTGTGAGAGGAGGCGTCCATGGGATCGGTGCGCAAGGCGAGTGCCTGGCTTGGCCTCGTCGACGACAACAATGACGAGCGTTACTACGACGGCTATGACGACGACTCGGCCGAGGGCCACGAGCCCGGTGACGTCTGGGTGACCGATCCTCGCGTGAAGGTGGCGACGGAGGAGGCCGAGGAGAAGGGCCGCCGGATCGGCACGATCACGCCGGACAGCTTCCGGGACGCGCGCACCATCGGCGAGCTGTTCCGGGAGGGCGTCCCGGTCATCGTCAACCTCACGGCCATGGAGGCCGCCGACGCCAAGCGCATCGTGGACTTCGCGGCCGGGCTGATCTTCGGCCTGCGCGGCTCGATCGACCGCGTCGCGCACCGGGTCTTCCTGCTCACGCCCGCGCATACGCAGATCGTGAGCGAGGCGATGGGCCGCCCGGAGGATGGTTTCTTCAACCAGAGCTGAGGCAAGGCACGCCAGGCGTGCCTTGCCTTCGCCGCTGTGCCCGCAGCCGCGTACTCGCCCCAACCGCCAACACAGGTGGCGCACCGAAGCGGACCCGCAGCCGCCCACGTACCCGGACCGACGTCCGAGAGCCCGCAACCGGCCACCGCCCGGCAGCCGCCCACGTACCCGGACCGATCACCATCCGGGAGCCCGCAACCGGCCACCGGCCGGAAGCCGCGAGCGTGCCGAAGGGGACGCGCCGGGATGTGCGCCCGCTGGGGGTACCTCCCAGGCCCTTAAGGCACTGGGGGAGGCTGGCGCAAACTCCGGGCTCCCCGCACGACGTACGGCCAGGCGCCAGACCGAGGACGTACATCCCGGCACGTCCCCGACCCACCCACCGACAGACGGCGCACCGAAGCGAACCGGCAGACGCCCACGCGCCAACCCACCCACCGACAGACGGCGCACCGAAGCGAACGGGCAGACGCCCACGCATCAACCCACCCACCGACAGACGGCGCACCGAAGCAGACCCGCAACCGCCCACGCGCCAACCCACCCACCGACAGACGGCGCACCGAAGCAGACCCGCAGACGCCCACGCGCCAACCCACCCACCGACAGGTGGCGCACCCCAGCGAACCGCAGGCGTCACTGAAGCGCTGTACTGCGAGACGCCGCGTCACGCGGCACCGCCTGGCGGGGCCCCACCTGAGGGGTCTCCGTATGACGGGGTCCGCCCCTCCCGGACGCCGCACCACCAGCCTCCGCCGCCGGAGGCACCACCGCCGAAGGCACCACCGCCGGAGGCACCGCCACCCCCGACGCCTCCCCGCACTCCATGCCCCGCGGCAGCCGCACCGCCATCAACGCACCGAGAAGCAGCAGACCCCCGCTGACCAGCAGCGTCACATGGAGGCCGTGGACGAACGCGGTGCGGGCCGCCTCGCGCAGGGCCGGGCCCGCCGTACCGCCGAGGTGGCCGGACACCTCGTACGCCTCGCCGAGCGAGTGGCTCGCGGCGTCGCGCGCCGCGGACGGGACGCCCGGCACCGCGGAGAGCCCGGGCGCATACGCGGCGTTCATGACGCTGCCCAGCAGCGCGATCCCGATCCCCGCGCCCAGCTGGTACGACGTCTCGCCGATCGCGGCCGCCCCGCCCGCCTGCTCCTGCGGCGCCTCGCTCAGCATGGACTCGTAGGCGCCGAAAAGCGTCGTCTCCAGGCCGAAGCCGAGCAGGACGAATCCGGCGAGCAGCAGCCCGGGGTTGTCGTGGCCGCCCATCGCGGTGAGCGTGAGCACGGCCGCCGCGGTGAGGACGAAGCCGGAGCAGACCATCCTGCGCGGCCCGAAGCGGTGCAGCAGCTTCGAGCCCACAAGGCCCGCGGCCATCGCGGCGATGGTGAGCGGCAGCAGCCGCAACCCCGTCTCCAGCGGGGAGAGGCCGAGCACGAGCTGCAGATACTGCGCGGCGATCAGCTCGAGCCCGACCAGGGCGAGCATCGCCAGGACGATGCAGCCCACGGACGTCGAGAACGCGGGCCGGGCGAACATCTTCAGATCGACGAGAGGGTGCGCCCGCCGCCGCTGGCGCCGGACGAACCCGGCGAGCAGTGCGGCACCCACCAGCAACGGCAGCACGGTCAGCGGACTGATCAGCGGCTCGCCGCCGCCCGCGCGCTTCACGCCGAGTACGACACCGAAGAGGCCGGCAGCGGCCATCAGCGCGCCCACCACGTCCCACGGCCCGTTGCGGTCGCCGGTGGACTCCGGCAGCAGCCAGCGGCCGACGGGCAGGCTGACCAGCATCAGCGGGATGTTGACGAGGAAGACCGAGCCCCACCAGAAGTGCTCGAGGAGGAAGCCGCCGAGCAGCGGTCCGACGGCGGCGCCCACGGCGGCCACCGCGCTCCAGATGCCGATCGCGAGGGCTCTCTCGCGACGGTCGGGGAAGACCTGCCGGAGGATCGACAGCGTGGCCGGCATGATCATGGCGCCGCCGACGCCGAGCAGCGCGCGGGCCGCTATGAGGATCTCCGGGGTGTGGGCGAACGCCGC
The DNA here is from genome assembly GCF_001642995.1 of Streptomyces jeddahensis. Classification (GTDB taxonomy): domain Bacteria; phylum Actinomycetota; class Actinomycetes; order Streptomycetales; family Streptomycetaceae; genus Streptomyces; species Streptomyces jeddahensis. The sequence goes on along the minus strand of NZ_LOHS01000012.1, from coordinate 11,688 downwards.
CACCGCGGAGGCCACACCGAACAGCGCGTACCCGAGGAGGAGGACGCGTCTGCGGCCGACGCGGTCGCCGAGCGTGCCGAAGAGGATCAGCAGCGAGGCGCAGACGAGCGGATAGATGTCGACTATCCACAGCAGTTCTATGGCACCGGGTCTGAGGTCCTCGGTCACGGCCGGGACCGCGACGTGCAGCACGGTCGCGTCGACGGCGACGAGCAGCAGACTGACGCAGAGGACGACGAGGACCAGCCAGCGGTTGGCGTCCTGCGCCCGGTGGTGATGTCGGGGGGCGCCCGCGGGACCGCGCGCAGCGGCCGTGGTCGTCCCGGACATGGCGTACCTCCCAGATGTTCCCTCGCGCTCGGCGGGCCTGCGGGGTGGGGGACGGATCCCGCAGCTTCGGCGCGGGAGGAGCGGCTCCCGGGCCCCGGCACACAACACGAGTGAGCCGCCAGAGTACGCGAGATCCCACCGATGGCACGTGGCGGACCTCTCATGGATGTACGCGACGGTGTGTGGCGTACGCCACTCCTCTCCCTGGCACCACGCCCCCGAGGGCTGCCCGGTTCCCGCGGCCGTCGATAATCGGTCACATGACGTGATCTTGTCGCGCCCTCTCGCAGGTCTCGTCCCGTGCTGTGCGCACCCCGTGACCGGCCGCCGCCCGCCCGCGGGCCCGCCCGAGGGGCCCGGACACCAGTGACCGTCGGGGAAAATCCCCACCAGCACCCGGTGAACAGAATTCAGCCCGTCATATAAGTGATGCAGCACAGGGCTTGGCGGAATTGAAGGAGAAACGCCGGGCGGGTTACCCAAATGCACTTAATAAAGCACTCGTTGAGAGCAATCCCACATCACATCGTCATCACAAAAGCGAGGATTCGACCAGGTCGGCACCTCACTCGCTGTAACGTCGATTGGGTGCGTACCGAACAAAACCTGACCCGCGTGGACCGGGTCTTCGCCCGGCTGGACCGGGAACCGGAGCGACCGGCCCATCTCGACATGCCGCAGATGAGCCGGCACCGGGTCGTGCTGTTCGGGCTGACCCTGGCGTTCTACGCCGCCATCGTGTGGGCCGTGGTGACCACGTCGTGGCTGGTCCGGTTGGACTGGCAGCTCATGTTCTTCCGCCCGTATCAGCAGTGGCCGGAGGTGCACGCCCTCCTCGACTACTACGTGGTCCTGGGCCAGCGCGGCCCGACCGCGGTCATGGTCGCGGCCTGGCTGGGCTGGCGCTCCTGGCGGCAGCACACCTTGCGGCCGATGCTGACGCTCGGCACGTCGCTGCTGCTGCTGAACGTGACCGTGGGCGCCGCCAAGCTCGGCATGGGCAGACTCGGCCCGCACTACGCGACCGAGATCGGCTCGAACGAGATGTGGCGCGGCGGCGATATATTTCCTTCAGGACACACCGCGAACGCCGTCGTGACCTGGGGCATTCTCGCCTATATGGCCTCGACGCCGCGGGCCAGGCGCTGGCTGTCGGCCCTTTCGGCCGTGATCGCCCTCGGCGTCGGCCTGACCACCGTCTATCTCGGTACGCACTGGCTGAGCGACGTCCTGCTCGGCTGGGCCGCGGGTCTGCTGATCCTGCTGGCGCTGCCCTGGTTCGAGCCGCTGATCAACAGGGCCGAGGCCTGGATCTTCGCCCTGCGGGACACCTGGCGCAGCCGTCGGGCCGGCACGATGCCGGTACCCGCCCCGGTCGGCGCCCCGACGCCGGTCACGCAGCGAGCCCAGCCGGACGAGGAGACGCCCGTACGCGATCCGGCCGCTCCCCCGCGGGTCGGCGCCCCGCGCGGCCCGGTCCACCTGGCGCCCGGACCGCACTCGGCACGGTCGGAGCGCACTCCGGTCACCCCGGTGGGCAGCCGCCGCCCCCCGCATCCCGACCGGACGGCGCGCGGCGCGAGCCCGGCCGCGCGGTGACGGGCGACTGACGGACAGCGGCGGGGTTCCGGTACGCACAGCCGCTCCCCGCACCACGAAGGCCCCGGCTCCCGCCCTTTCGGGCAGGTCCGGGGCCTTCGCCATGCCGGTGGGGGTCGGGGTCAGCCCTTCCAGCAGCGCGTCACGGTGCCGTTCGTGACCTCGAAATTGAGACGTCCCGCGCGGTACTCCATGGTGATGATCGCGCCGGGCGGCAGCGACCTGACCGTGGACCAGCCGCGCGCGCGGGCGTGCCGCTCTGCGGATTCGGCGTCGAGGCCCACGTACGACTCGGGGCTGTCCTGGGGCTCTGCGGGCGGTTGGGGAATGGGTGCCATGCACGTCACGTTAGGCGGCCCGGCGCCCCGGCGAAAGGCCGTTCAGCCTCATGCAGTCCCCCGGCCCCTCGGTTCGGCGACCGAGCGCAATCAGTCCTCTGCTGTCACTGCTGTCACACTTCTGTCACAGCATCACGACGGACGTTTCCGTGAACTCCCGTACGGCAGCGGGGAATCCGAGTTGCTCCGGCTCGCCTTCGGGCTTACTCCCGGCATAATCCCCGGGGCCCCTCGTCCCGTACGGAAATAGGCCGCCGGAAAACGGCGCGGAGGCACCGGCGGCGGCCCGTTCCTTTTCCCTGTCAGGTGCTCTTCAGGAGCATTGACCGCTCACGGGAAATACGCGTCCGCCATTCGGAACGCCGGACACTCGTCCGGTGGTGGAGCCGGTCCGTTGCAGAGCCCGGTCGAGGCGGTCGCGGACCGTCCTGATGTGGTCGGTGAGTTCGGCCGGTTCGACGACCTCGAAGTCGAAGCCCAGCATCATCACGCGGATCACCATCAGGTCGAGGCTCGCGGCCCCGGTGCGCAGCAGGCAGGTGCCCTCGCTCTCGGGCTCCAGCACCCCGGCCGACGGTGAGATCCGCAGCCTGGCCTCCTCGACCGGTACGAGCAGTCTGATGACGGCATGCGCGGCGTACGCGCGCGTGGAGACACCCTGGGAGACATAGGCGGCGAGGTCCGCGGCGGGTGGGGTGCGCGGCTCGAACCGCGGTCCGTGCGGTGGCTTGGGCGTGATGCGGTCGACACGGAACGTGCGCCAGTCGTCGCGGTCCAGGTCCCAGGCCACCAGGTACCAGAGGCGCTCGGTGCACACCAGGCGGAGCGGTTCGACGGTACGGCGTGACGCGGAGCCGCCGTGGTCGCGGTACTCGAAGCGCAGCCGCTCGGAGTCGCGGCAGACAGCGGCCAGTTCGGTGAGCAGGGAAGCGTCCACGGCGGAGGTGCCCGGGCCGCGCAGCATCGGCACGGTGAAGGCGTTCAGGGCGCCGACACGGCGGCGCAGCCGGTTCGGAAGCACCTGTTCGAGCTTGGCCAGGGCGCGTACGGAGGTCTCGCCGATGCCCTCGATGCCGTGACCGGCGGCGGTGCGCAGGCCCACCGCGACGGCCACGGCCTCGTCGTCGTCCAGGAGCAGCGGCGGCAGTTCGGCGCCCGCGCCGAGCTGGTAGCCGCCGCCGGTGCCGCGGCTCGCGTTGACGGGGTAGCCGAGTTCGCGCAGCCGGTCCACGTCCCGCCGGACCGTGCGGGGCGTGACGCCGAGGCGCTCTGCCAGGTCGGCGCCGGACCATTCGCGGTGGGTCTGCAGGAGGGAGAGCAGACGCAGCAGTCGAGCCGAGGTCTCCAGCATGCGTCCGAGTCTGCCAGCCCTTGCGGACAGCGGCCGTCCGCTGGAAGCGTCAGCTGTCCTTGCCCGGGCCGGCCGCCCGCACGTGCACCGACAGGTCGTTGTCCAGGGTGTAGTACGGGCCGGTCTCGACGGTTCCGTGCCGCGTCTCGCTGCGCACGAACGGGTAGGTGAAGATCGCCTTCTTGTCCGGCACGTCGTCCAGCAGCCGCGCGATCCGTACGCGCGGCCCGCTCTCGCCGGCCGGACGCAGCCACAGGTTCCACCGGCCGGGGCCGGCGTCGGCCAGCAGCCCGTAGTGGAGGATGACCGTGAAGTCCGCGCCGTCGACGGTGACCCGGGACCGCTGGACGCGGTGGGGCTCGGTGCGCGAGACCGCTTCGGCATAGGCGTCCGGGGTGAGGGGAGTGCCGTACACGCGGCCACGGATGTCGATCGACGCCTCGCTGATGAGGATCTCGCCCGCTTCGGCGTGCGGGGAGCGCAGCCAGCTGCGGACGGTGAGGTTGCCGTGTTTGGTCGCGTAGGGGATGCGCACGGCGATCTGTTCACCCGTGCCGTCCGGGACGCGGTCGACGAGCGAGCGCAGGTCGTTGACGCCGGGCGCCAGGCGGTGCGACTCCTCGCCCGCGTGCTGGACGTGGACGTCCCAGCGGCCCTCGGCCAGCCGGACGCTGCTGGGCAGCGCGGCTCGCAGCCGGCCGTCCGCCGCCGGGGTCAGCGGCAGCCGCACCTCCTCTGCGGGATGGCCGGAGTCCCGGCGGCGCAGCACCAGATGGGCCGGTCCCGGCGTGCCGGGGTCGCCGATGTCGAAGGTCAGTCCGCCCGCGGAGTCGGCCTGGCAGTCGGCGCGGTCCGCGGTGACGTCGTCCGCCTGGGAGTGCCGGTCCCCGGCCGGGGTTGGTGCCAGGGTGGTCATACGACGTGCCCTCTCTTCGGTGCCTCAGTGGTGGTCCTGGCCGTGCCGGTCATGCCGTGCGCCCCTTGCTCAGCGCTGCACGTCCGGCGTCCCGGACGGCGTACGCACCGCCGAGCAGCGCACCGCGGGCACGGTGCAGTGATCCGCGCATGCGTGATCCCGGGCCGGCTCCACCGCCGCGCCCGGCGAGGGCGGCGAACATCGCCTCGTATCGCTCGGCGATCCGGGCCGGGTCGAAGCGCTGCGAGTCCTCCAGCGCGGCGTGGGCCATCTGCTGCCGCAGTTCGTCGTTGTTGATCAGTTCGAGGAGGCCTTCGGCTATGGCGTCGGCGTTGCCGACCTCGACGAGCCGTCCGTCCACTCCGTTGGCGATGATCTCGCCGGGTCCGTGCGGGCAGTCCGTGGAGACCACGGGCAGGCCGCAGCGCATCGCCTCGACGATGGTCATGCCGAAGGACTCGAGGCTGGAGGTGACGGCGGCGATGGAGCCCTTGGCCCATTCCGGCTCGATGGGGTTGGCGGGACCCATCAGATAGACGTGGTTGTAGAGGCCGAGCTCGTCTATCAGGGCCCGCAGCGCCTCCTTCTGCTTGCCTCCGCCGTAGATCCGCAGGCGCCAGTCGGGCCGCTGGGCGCGGACCTTGTCGAAGGCCCTGATCAGCAGGTCGTACCGTTTGACCGGGACGAGCCGGCCGGCCGCGACGACCCATTTGTGCGAGCCGTCCGCGGGCTCTATGCCGGGCTCCGGCACGGGGTTCGGCACGGCCTGGATGTGCACTCCGGGCAGCCGCATCTTCCTGCGGTACGCCCCCGCGTCCGCCTCCGTGGTCGTCGTCAGCGCGTCGAGCCGCGGGTACACCCCGCGCAGTCGCGTGCGCAGGGCGCTCGAGTGGCTGTCGAGCGTGAGGTGTTCCTGACCCACCCGCACGGGACCGCGCCTGGTCTCCAGGGCGAGGTGCACATTGAGCCCGGGCCGGGTGCCGACCACCACATCGGACTCGAGCGTGGCGAGATGACCGGCGATGCGCCGGTCGGTGAGGGCGCTGTACTGCTCGTAACGGCCCTCCGCGCGCGGGAAGGTGCGCGCCCGACGCGCATGCTCGGGGTCGTCGCCCTCGTATCCCGGGGTGTCCTCGCGAAGGTCGACGAGGTGGCGGACGCGGACGCCCTCCGCGGGCGTGAAGACCGGCTCGTCGCGGTGGCGGAAGACGGAGACGATCTCCACGTCGTGCTGCTGGGCCAGGGCGCCCGCGAGGTTGTACGTCGTCCGGATCGTCCCTCCGATTCCGTACGCGTTGTGAATCAGGAAAGAGATATGCATACGGCCCCGTATCCCACGCTTCCTCGCGGACAGTCCCGTCTCGTCCGCCTACCGCAGGGTTAGACCCGGGGCCGAGTACGTGGGTTGGGCACCATCATCATCTTGTGCCCGAACAGTTGCGCTATCGGTAGCCGAATCGGGGAACTAATCGGCGACTTCCCGCATACGTGCTGGTGAAGTCCAACTCAACAGCAGGCCAACCCGCTTGTGACACAGCGAACGGCCCCGCCGGGCCGGAGGGCCGGGCGGGGCCACGCGCGCGTGCGTCTACGCAGAGGGCTCAGAGGTCGAGCTTCTGGCCGGGCATGATCAGGTTCGGATCGTCTCCGATGACCGCCTTGTTGGCGGCGTAGACCGCGCGCCAGGACGTGTCGTGCTGCGCGGCGATGGAGCTCAGGGTGTCGCCACGCTTGACGGTGTAGTCCCCGCGCGCGGAACCGCGGTCCGTGTGATCCGAGGAGCGGGCCGGCGCCTTCGACGGCTGCTCCGAGGGGGCTGCCTCGGTGGTGGTGTTCGACGCCGCGGGCGCGCTGCCCGTCGCCCCGGCACGCGCCGAACAGGTGGGCCAGGCACCCCATCCCTGTGCCTGCTGGACCTTCGTGGCGACAGCGATCTGCTGCGCCTTGGACGCCTTGTCGGCGGTGGCCGCGTAGGCGGTGCCGCCGTACGCGCGCCAGGTGGAGGCGGAGAACTGCAGCCCGCCGTAGTAACCGTTGCCGGTGTTGATCTGCCAGTTCCCGCCGCTCTCGCACTGGGCGATGCGGTCCCACACTCCGCTGTCCGCTGCCTGGGCGGTGCCCGTGGCGGCGGCGAGCAGTGCCAGCGGGGCGAGCAGGGCGGCCCCGGCGAGTACTGCCGTCGTGCGAGTGGACTCGGGACGTGCGGACATAGAGATCCCTCTCTGCGGACCCGGGCTCCCCCAAGGCGGTGCGGCGGCCCGGCGCATACGGCGCCGGGTTGTGCCGCTCCGCCCCGTCCGCCGGCGGCTGTACTGCGATCTGGCTGGTGCGGCCTGCGGACGTACCCGAGCGGTGCTCGATGCACACGGCGGAGGAATCTAGGCAGCCGTTCGCCCCGAGATCAACCAACTCCATGTCTTTCGAGGTCAGTTGCGCATTACCGGCGGTATCAGCGCTTTTCAGCCACCCACTTCATTCGCTGATTTCCGGATTTGTCGACCACGTCGGGCAAGAATCTGTGACTCACTTCACCGGTCCAACTCCCTTGCGACGTCGAGCAGTTGGCATGGAGTGACCGATTCCGGGCATCGCGTCACACTGTGCTTCGGATGGTTCGATTCCGTTCAGGTCCGGGCGTGACTCCGGCCACAGATCGTCCGTTGTTCCTTCATGAGCCGGGAACCGCCCGGCCCAAGCCGGGAAGCGCCCGGTGTCCGTACCAAGCGAATTCCGAGGAGCCACCCGTGCCGCGCATGCTCGACGTCAGCGACGACGTACGCGCCGAGATCGGCGACGAAGAAGCCAACCGGCTGCTCGCCGGAGAGAACGCCCCGGGCAGTTACGACTGCACGTCCTGCCGCACCCCGGGCAACTCGGAGCAGGAACGCACCAGCACCGTCCTGTTCGTCGGCGAGGAGACCGCCGTGCTCGCCTTCGCCCACGCCACCTGTCTGGCATCGCAGGTCGTGCAGGTCACCGAGGAGCAGCTGCAGGGCGCCGTACGCTCGATCACCACCGGCGACGACCCCCTCGGCACCCGCTCCGCAGCCGAGCCGGCCGTCCTGGGTGTGACCAGCGGCCTGGTCCTCATCGAGGGAGAGCTCCACCCGGCGCTGGTCGTCGAGCCGACCGGCCCCATCGCCCGGCCCGGTGCGACGGGCGGCGGTGACGACTTCCTGCCGCTGCTGATCGAGCAGGGCTTCATGCCGGTCTCCGACGTGAACACCATGCCGCCCGTGCAGCACGGCTGGTCGGTGCTGCTCGCCATGGGCCAGCTGCACGCCGTGCTCCAGCCGGGCACCGCCGGTGGCTCCCCCGTCGCCTGGTGGCAGGCGCCCCAGCCGCTCCAGGTCACGGACGGCTGGCGGGCGGCGGCCAACAAGCTCCAGCAGGTACTGGTCTTCGCGGCCCCGGTCGGCACGATCGGCCGCCAGCCCCGCGAGGACCTGATGCGTGAGGCCCTGGACCGGGCCGCGGCCACGGGCCGACTGGTCGCGGCCGCGATGCCGCTCGCGGGCACCTGACGACTCCGCCCGAACCACCCCGGTTCGCGGGCACAAGACAGTATCTGTGCGGCCAGGGAGTCGTTGGCACGTACGTGCACACTTACAACCCCTCCCGCCAGCCGTACCAGAGCACCATCCCGTCCATGCGGCCCCCGCAGGACACGACGGGCAGCCGCTCGGCCACGCCGATCTACGACACGCTGTACGCCGAGTACCGCAGGTCCTTCAGGACACTGCCGGGTGACAGGAGCGGCGAGGAGGACCTGGTGTTCACCGGTTTCGGGACGGGACAGGGCCCCGGGCGCCACGGCACCCGGGGCGCCGGCGACCACGCCGGACCGACCAGCCCGACGACCGGCGTCTGGCAAGCAGTCGGGCGGCAGCACGGCTTCGGGAGGCTCCTCCCAGCCGCGCTGCCGCCCGCTCCGCGCAGAGAGCGCTGACCTCGGCGCTCCGCTCGATTCCTGCGGCCGGTTCGGTCCGGCCGGTTCCTACCGGCCGGACCGAACCGGCTGTGTCATTTGCGCCTACTTCTTCCTGCCGCCTACTTCTTCCTGCCGCGCTTCTCCCGCACCCGCACGGAGATGTGGATCGGCGTCCCCTCGAACCCGAACTCCTCGCGCAGCCGGCGCTCCACGAAGCGCCGGTAGCCGTGCTCGATGAACCCGGAGGCGAAAAGTACGAACCGCGGCGGCTTGGTCCCGGCCTGCGTACCGAACAGGATGCGCGGCTGCTTGCCGCCGCGGATCGGGTGCGGGTGGGAGGCGACCAGCTCGCCGAGGAAGGCGTTCAGCCGGCCCGTCGGAACGCGGGTCTCCCAGCCCTCAAGAGCCGTCTCGATGGCCGGGACGAGCTTCTCCATGTGACGGCCGGTGCGCGCCGAGACGTTGACCCGCGGCGCCCAGGCGACCTGCCCGAGCTCCGTCTCGATCTCCCGCTCCAGGTAGTAGCGGCGCTCCTCGTCGAGGGTGTCCCACTTGTTGTACGCGAGGACGAGCGCGCGGCCCGCCTCGACGGCCATCGTGACGATGCGCTGGTCCTGTACAGAGATCGTCTCCGACGCGTCGATGAGGACGACGGCGACCTCGGCCTTCTCGACGGCGGCGGCGGTGCGCAGCGAGGCGTAGTAGTCGGCGCCCTGCTGGAGGTGGACGCGCTTGCGGATGCCGGCGGTGTCCACGAACTTCCAGGTCTTGCCGCCGAGTTCGATGATCTCGTCGACCGGGTCGCGGGTGGTGCCCGCGAGCTCGTTGACGACCACGCGCTCCTCGTTCGCGACCTTGTTGAGCAGCGAGGACTTGCCGACGTTCGGGCGGCCGATGAGTGCGATACGGCGGGGGCCGCCGACCGCGGTGCCGAAGGTCTGGGCCGGGGCCTCGGGCAGCGCCTCCAGGACGGCGTCCAGCATGTCGCCGGTGCCGCGGCCGTGGAGTGCGGAGACGGGGTGTGGCTCGCCGAGGCCAAGCGACCAGAGCGCCGCCGCGTCTGCCTCGCCGCTCGGCCCGTCGACCTTGTTGGCGCACAGCACGACGGGCTTGCCAGCCTTGCGCAGCAGCCGTACGACCGCCTCGTCCGTGTCCGTGGCGCCGACCGTCGAGTCGACGACGAACACGACCGCATCGGCGGCCTCGATCGCGTACTCGGCCTGGGCGGCGACGGAGGCGTCGATGCCGAGGACGTCCTGCTCCCAGCCGCCGGTGTCGACGACCTTGAAGCGGCGGCCCGCCCACTCGGCCTCGTACGTCACACGGTCACGGGTGACACCCGGCTTGTCCTCGACGACGGCCTCGCGGCGGCCGATGATGCGGTTCACCAGGGTCGACTTGCCGACGTTCGGGCGGCCGATGACGGCGAGGACCGGCAGCGGGCCGTGCCCGGCCGCCTCGATGGCGCCCTCGACATCCTCGATGTCGAAGCCCTCTTCCGCGGCGAGCTCCATGAACTCCGCGTACTCGGCGTCGCCAAGCGCCCCGTGCTCGTGCTCCGCCGAGCCCTCGGGCTGGATCTGGTCGTTCATGAAGTCCGTACCTCGTCGTTCATCGTGGTGATCGGTGGACCCCCATGGGGTTGAACCACGGTGATCCACTACTCAAGTGTCGCCTAGCGCCCGGTGAGGCGCCTGGCCTTTTCCAGGTGGGCGGTGAGCTGTCCCTGGATGCGCACGGTCGCCTCGTCGAGCGCCTTGCGCGTACGCCGTCCGCTGCCGTCGCCCGCCTCGAACGGGTCGCCGAAGACGACGTCGACCCGGCTGCGCAACGGCGGCAACCCCTTTATCAACCGCCCGCCCCGCTCGGCGCTTCCCATCACCGCGACGGGCACGATCGGCGCGCCGCTGCGCACCGCGAAGTACGCGAGTCCTGCGCGCAGCGAGGCGAAGTCGCCGTCGCCCCGGGTGCCCTCGGGGAAGATGCCGAGGACGCCGCCGTTCTCCAGGACCCCGAGGGCCTGGGCGATCGCGGTACGGTCGGCGCTCGCCCGGTCCACCTTCAGCTGGCCGATTCCGCGCAGGAACGGGTCCAGTGGACCGACGAACGCCTCCTTCTTGATCAGGAAGTGCGTGGGGCGGGGGGCTACGCCCATGACCATCGGGCCGTCGATGTTGTGGGAGTGGTTCACGGCCAGGATCGCCGGGCCGGTCGCAGGGACCTTCCAGGCGCCCAGGACGCGCGGCTTCCACAGGCCGTACATCAGGCCGACGCCGATGCGCCGCCCGACCTCGGCCCCCTGCCGGGACGGCGTCGCGCTCTCCGCCGTGGTCACTTCCCGGCCCGCTTCTCCTCGATGAGGGTGACGACGCACTCGATGACCTGCTGCAGCGTGAGGTCGGAGGTGTCCACCTCGATCGCGTCGTCGGCCTTGGCGAGCGGCGAGGTCTTGCGGCTGGAGTCGGCCGCGTCCCGCTTGATCAGCGCCGCCTTGGTGGCGGCGAGGTCGGCGGCCTCCTTGCCCTTGAGCTCGCCGTTGCGGCGGGCGGCCCGCGCCTCGGGGGAGGCGGTGAGGAAGACCTTGAGGTCCGCGTCGGGCAGCACGGTCGTGCCGATGTCGCGGCCCTCGACGACGATGCCGTTCTCGGCCGCGGCGGCGATCGAGCGCTGCAGCTCGGTGATGCGGGCGCGCACCTCCGGGACCGCGCTGACCGCGCTCACCTTGGAGGTGACCTCCTGAGTGCGGATGGGCCCGGCGACGTCGGTACCGTCGACGATGATCGTCGGCGCGGAGGGGTCGGTGCCCGAGATGATCTCCGGCTTGCCGGCCGCGGCGGCTATCGCGCCGGGGTCGGTGATGTCGATCCCGTTGTTCACCATCCACCAGGTGATCGCCCGGTACTGGGCGCCGGTGTCCAGATAGCTGAGGCCGAGCTGCGCGGCGACGGCCTTGGACGTGCTCGACTTACCCGTGCCGGAGGGGCCGTCGATAGCGACGATCACGGCCTGGGCAGTCCGGGCGGCGGTTTCCACGGCGAAGGACACCTTCCTGGTACGGGGTGGTGGGCTGGCGCGGGACACGACCGCGCCCCGCACAAGGTTACTGGCTCCGCAGACCACGTCTGGCGGGGCGCCTTGCGAGCCCTCCGGAGGCAGCCGCTGCGGGCGGTCGCGCCGCACCGCCGCTGTGGGCAGTCGTGCCGCTGGGGCGGCACGGGTGGGC
>NZ_LOHS01000011.1 GCF_001642995.1 Streptomyces jeddahensis | reverse complement strand
CCGTGTGGGGGGTGGGTGGCTGGGGGGTTTCTGCGGTCATGGGCCCACTGTGGCACTGGTGTCGGGGGCTGGGTGGTCATCAGATCGAAACGCGGGAGGGGTGTTGCTGATGGGGTGGTTGCGACAGACTTCTACGCGCGTTGTGTCATCGCGCGTAGATCCTGACTGCTGAGTGAAACAAGGAGATGAAATGCCGTTCGACAGAAGGTCGTTCCTGGGCCGGTCCGCCGCCACGGGCGCGGGTGTCGCACTCGCGGGTGCGGGCGCGGTTCCCGCCTCCGCCGCCACGGCCGGGTCCGGGGGGTTCGCTGGCGGACGGGTGCCGAAGCGGTACGCGTTCACGGTGATGGGCACGACCGATCTGCACGGCAACGTCTTCAACTGGGACTACTTCACGGACCAGGAGTTCGACGACAAGGCCCACAACGATGTGGGTCTGGCGAAGATCTCCACGCTGGTGGAGCAGGTCCGCAGGGAGAAGGGCCGGCGGAACACGCTGCTGATTGACGCGGGCGACACGATCCAGGGCACGCAGCTGTCGTATTACTACGCCAAGGTCGATCCGATCACGGCGGAGAACGGTCCGGTGCATCCGATGGCGCAGGCGATGAACGCGATCGGGTATGACGCGGCGGCGCTGGGCAATCACGAGTTCAATTACGGCATACCGGTGCTGCGGAAGTTCCAGGAGCAGTGCCGTTTTCCGCTGCTGGGTGCGAACGCGCTGGACGCGAAGACGCTGAAGCCGGCTTTCCCGCCGTATGTGATCAAGAGGCTGCGGACTCCGTACGGCCGTGATGTGCGGGTGGCGATCCTGGGTCTCACCAACCCGGGGATCGCGATCTGGGACAAGGCGAACGTGCAGGGCAAGATGACGTTCCCGGGTCTGGAGGAGCAGGCGGCGAAGTGGGTGCCGAAGCTGCGGTCGATGGGTGCGGACGTGGTGATCGTGTCGGCGCATTCGGGTTCGTCGGGTACGTCGTCGTACGGGGATCAGCTGCCGTACATCGAGAATGCGGCGGGTCTGGTGGCGGAGCAGGTGCCGGGGATCGACGCGATTCTGGTGGGGCATGCGCACACGGAGATCCCCGAGTATTTCGTGGCGAACAAGGAGACCGGCAGGCAGGTGGTGCTGTCGGAGCCGTTGAAGTGGGGGCAGCGGCTGACGTTGTTCGACTTTGAGCTGGTGTGGGAGAAGGGCCGCTGGGCGGTGGAGTCCGTGGGTGCGCAGGTCCTCAATTCCAACACGGTGGATGAGGACCCGGAGATCACGAAGATTCTGCGGGACGAGCACGAGCAGGTCGTGGCGTACGTCAATCAGGTGATCGGGACGAATGCGGCGGAGATGACGTCGGTGGAGGCTCCGTACCGGGATGTGCCGATCATCGATCTGATCAATCACATTCAGGCGGCGACGGTGAGGGACGCGCTGGCGGGTACGGAGTACGCGTCGCTGCCGGTGCTGTCGCAGGCGGCGTGCTTCTCGCGGAGCGCGGTGATTCCGGCGGGCGAGGTGACGATCCGGGATGTTGCGGGTCTGTATGTCTTCGAGAACACGCTGGAGGCGCGGCTGATGACGGGTGCGCAGATCAGGGCGTATCTGGAGTTCTCGGCGAATTATTTCGTCCAGACGGCTGCGGGCGCGGAGGTCGATCCGGCGAAGCTGACGAATGCGAACGGTACGCCGGACTACAACTATGACGTGGTGAGCGGTCTGGCGTATGAGATCGACATCGCGAAGCCTGCGGGGTCGCGGGTGACGGATGTGCGGTTCGAGGGTGCGCCGCTGGCCGATGACGCGCAGTTCGTGCTGGCGGTGAACAATTACCGGGCGAATGGCGGCGGCAATTTCCCGTTTGTCGCCGCCGCCAAGCTGCTGTGGTCGAATTCGGACGAGATCCGTAACACGATGATCGCGTGGGTGAAGGAGAAGGGGTCCATCGATCAGGCGGAGTTCGCGTCGGTGGACTGGAAGCTGACGCGGGACGGGGTGCCCGTCTTCTGAGTTGTCCCCGGGGACTCCCCGGGAAGCCTGCTGCTGGGTGCGGCCTGTGGTGACACGGTCCGCACCCGGCGGTCGGCTGTGGTTCTACTTGAGCCAGGCCTCGACCTTGTCGGGGTTCGCTTCGACCCATTTCTTCGCCGCCGCGTCGGGTGACATCTTGTCCGACGCTATGTACTTGGCCACGATGTTCTGGTCGTCATTGGTCCAGGTGAAGTTCTTCACCAGGTCGTAGGCGGGGCTGCCGGACTTCGCGAATCTGCTACTGACGATCTTGTCGAGGTTGAATACGGGGTAGTCGCAGGCGACTTTCGCCGGGTCGGCGTCGCAGCCTGCCGTGTGCTTGGGTAGTTCCACGTTGACGAGCGGGACCTCGGAGAGGAACCACTGTGGCTCGTAGAAGTAGCCGATGACCCATTTCTTGTTCTGCTCGGCGTCGCGGAATGTCTGGATGAGTGCGGTCTCGCTGCCCGCGTACACCACCCTGAAGTCCAGCTTCAGGTTCTTCACGAGCGCTTCATCGTTGGTCTGGTACGACGGGTCGCCGTCGAGGAGCTGGCCTTTGCCGCCGGACTCGGAGGTCTTGAACTTGGCGGCGTACTTGTTGAGGTTCTTCCAGTTGGTGATGTCCGGGTACTTCTTCGCCAGCCACGGTGGCACGTACCAGCCGATGATGCCTTTGTTGCCGGTCTGGCCGGCCTCGACGGCGGTCTTCTGCTGGGTGATGTACTTCTTTTTCAGATCGTCGTGTCCCCAGTTCTCCAGGATGGCGTCGATCTCGCCCGTCTCGAAGCCCTGCCAGGCGATCTCTGCCTTCAGGTCCTTCTTCTTGACTGTGCAGCCGAGTTCGTGTTCCGCGACGTATGCGACGACGGCTGCGTTCGCTTCGTAACCCACCCAGGGATTGACCGCCAGGTTGAAGGTTCCGCACGTGCCGGAGCTGCTCTTGTTCGCGGGGCTGTCGCCGATCTTCGCGCCGCCGCAGGCGGTCAGGGTGAGGCCGAGGGCCGCCGCGCCGGCTGTGCCGGCGAGCCATTGTCTTGCCATGGTGTCGTGCTCCTCGTGGTCACTGGGCGCCCATGACACGCCGGTGCAGTCCGCCGTCGAACTCGGGCGGCTGAGTGGTTTCGACGTCCAGGTCGATGTGGACTGAATGGACTGTGCCGGTGAATTCGTTGTCGATGGCTGGGTAGTCGTCGGTGACCGGTGTGCCGAGGTCCACTCCGACGTTCAGCGTCTCGTCGAACGAGAAGTAGTACGGGATGGTGTGCTCGATCCGTCCGGTTGCGTGTTTCTCGCCGTCGACCATGAGCACGGCGGTGCCGCCTTTGCCGAGTCCCCCGCCGTCGTAGTCGAACTCGATCCGGACCTCGTGCCGTCCAGGAGGCAGGGGGTCGCCACCGCTCACGGTGTAGAGGCTGAGCCCGAAGTAGTTGTAGACGTATGCGGGCTTTCCGTCGGTGACGTAGAGGGACCAGCCGCCGAATCGGCCGCCCTGTGCGATGAGGACGCCTTCGGCTGCTGTTTCCGGTACGTCGATGTCGGCGGTGATGCTGTGTGAGCGGTTTTTGATGTTGAGTGTGGTCTCCTCAGTGAAACGCCGCATTCCGCCTCGGTAGGTGACGGATGTCCGGTCGCCGAGCAGGTCGATGCGTCCGGCCATGGCGGGGTTCTCCCGTTCCGTGACGCGGTCGTCGAGGGGGAAGACCTGGTATTTCGCCGCTTCGATCAGGAACAGGTCCTGCAGCTGGCGCACTTTCTCGGGGTGCTGTGCGGCGAGGTCGTGCGCCTGACTCCAGTCGTTGTCGAGATCGTAGAGTTCCCAGATGTCGTCGGCGAACCTGCGGCCCTGCGTCGGCACCATCTCCCATGGGATACCGTGCCGTGTGACGGCCATCCAGCCCTCGTGGTAGATGCCGCGGTTGCCGCACATTTCGAAGTACTGCGTGCGGTGGCGCTCGGGCGCGTTCGGATCGGTGAGCGTCTGCCGCATGCT
Organism: Streptomyces jeddahensis; assembly: GCF_001642995.1. Taxonomy (GTDB): domain Bacteria; phylum Actinomycetota; class Actinomycetes; order Streptomycetales; family Streptomycetaceae; genus Streptomyces; species Streptomyces jeddahensis. The sequence goes on along the minus strand of NZ_LOHS01000011.1, from coordinate 26,760 downwards.
CGTCCCTTCGATGGGCTGCTGCGGCACGCCGTCGACGCTGTACGGCGCCGGGATCCCCACGCAGTCGAGGATGGTCGGGAGCACGTCGATCACGTGGGAGAACTGGTGGCGGATTCCGCCGCGGTCGGGGATCCCCCGGGGCCAGTGCAGGATCATGCCGTCCCGGGTGCCGCCGAAGTGTGAGGCCACCTGTTTGGTCCACTGGTAGGGGGTGTTCATCGCCAGCGCCCATCCCGCTGGGGCGATGGGGTAGCTGTGCGGGCCGCCGATCTCGTCGATGTGCTCGATCATCTCGTCCGGGTCGTCCACCAGGCCGTGCCCGAGTCGGTGCTCGACGATCGTCCCCTCGATGCCGCCTTCGCCGGAGGCGCCGTTGTCGCCGAGGATGTAGAGGAAGAGGGTGTTGTCCAGCTCGCCGAGTTCCTCCAGTGCGTCGGTGAACCTGCCGACCTGCACGTCGGCGTGTTCGGTGAATCCGGCGAACGTCTCCATGAACCTGGCGGCCAGGCGGCGCTGGTTGTCGGTGAGTTCATCCCAGTGGGGGACGCCTTCCGCCCAGGGTGCGAGCTGTGCGTCTGTGGGCACGACTCCGAGGTGCTTCTGGCGTTGCAGGGTCAGTTCGCGCTGGTGGTCCCAGCCGTGGTCGAAGCGTCCCCGGTATTTCTCGCGCCATTCCCGGCCGACGTGCAGGGGTGCGTGCGCGGCACCGAGCGCGAGGTAGGTGAAGAACGGCCGGTCCGGGGTCAGTGTGCGCTGCGTACGGACCCAGTCGATGGCGTGGTCGACGAGGTCCTCGGAAAGGTGGTAGCCGTCCTCGGGCCGGCGGTCGGGTTCGATGGGGGTGGTGCCGTGGTACAGCAGCGGATACCAGTGGTTCATTTCGGCCCCCATGAACCCGTAGAAGGTGTCGAATCCTTCTCCGGTCGGCCAGCGGTCGAACGGCCCGACCGCACTGATCTCGCGCGGTGGGGTCTGATGCCATTTGCCGAAGGCGGCCGTGCTGTAACCGTTTCCCTGCAGGATCTGGGCCATGGTGGCTGCGCTGCGCGGCCGGAATCCGTTGTACCCGGGGGCTGCGGTGGTCATCTCGGTGGTGCCGCCCATTCCGACCGAGTGATGGTTGCGTCCGGTCAGCAGGGACTGGCGGGTCGGTGAGCACAGTGCTGTGACATGAAAGCGGGTGTAGCGCAGTCCGTTGTCGGCGAGTCGTTCCGCGGTCGGCATGTGGCACGGCCCGCCGAATGAGCTGGAGGTGCCGAAGCCGAGGTCGTCGAACAGCACGATCACCACGTTCGGTGCGTTCTGAGGCGGAGGGACGGGACCGATGGGGGTGAAGGCGGTGTCCTGGTCGTGGACGTCCATCGCGGTGGCCAGGGGGCTGCGGGTGTCCGGCCGTGGGAGTATGTGCCGTCCGGCGTCGAACTCCGTCATGTATTTCTCCGATGCGATGCCCTGCGGGGAAATGTCATACGCTCTTCTCCTGGCCGAATTGCCGGCGTAATACAACTGGACTTCAGCGGCCGGGAAACCCGCTGCCCGCGGTGCGGTAAAAATGTCAGTCATCGCCGACACCGGTCAACAAGATGCCTTGAATCGACCTGAACCGGTTTTGAATGAAGGCGGTAGAAAACTTCTATACCCGCAGGGGGCGTCAGTCCCCTGGGAGTGCGGCCGCCAGGTCCACGAACGCCTGGGCGGCGGGGGACAGCGGGCCCGATCGCCAGACCAGCCGGCCGTGGCGCAGCAGCCGCGGACGGTTGGACAGCATCCGGGCCCCGCGCAGTGCGGCGTCCCGGGCCATGGAGGCGGGCAGCAGTGAGGCGCCGACGCCGGAGAGGACGAGCGGCACGATCATCGCGCGGTGGGCGGTCTCCACCACGATCCTCGGCGGGACGCCCAGCGCGGTGCACACGTCGTCCAGCGCCGCACGGGTTTCGGTGCCCGGTGGTGTCACTATCAGGTCAAGCAGCGCCAGTTCACGCGAGGTGATGGTGTCGCCCGGCGGATGCGGGTGGTCCGGCGGCAGCACGACGTGCATCTCCTGCTCGGGCAGGTCGATCCCGCGGAGGTCCGCCGTGGGAACCGAGGCGTCCACCAGGCCGAGTTCGCACTGACCGGCCGCGACCATGTGCGCCACGGCAGGGCCCTGCTCCGGGTCGACCACGCGCACGGAGACCTTGGGATGCGCGCGATGGAAGCGCCCCAGCATGCCGGCGAGCGGGTCGACCGAAAGAGTCGTCTGGGAGACGATGTCGAGCCGGCCGCCGCTGAGTCCGAGGACTTCACGGACCAGGGAACGGGCCGTGGAGAGGTCGCGCAGGACCTGCCGCGCCGGCTGGACCAGTGCCTCGCCCGCCGCGGTGAGCGCGACGCCGTGTGGGAGGCGGTGAAAGAGTTTTCCGCCGAATTCGCGCTCCAGGGCACGGATCGCATGGGACAGCGAGGGCTGTGCGACGTGGAGCGCGGTGGCCGCAGCCGTGAATCCGCCGTGCTCGACCACGGCGATGAAGTACTCCAGCTGGCGTCGTTCCATCAGCGCTCCACGATGTCGGGCAACGCTATCACCGCCCCTCTCGGCGGAGTCCCGGTCTCGAGAGGCAGCGCACGCCCGTGATCACTCGTGCTGAGGCGCGAGAACGGTCGGCCCGGGCCGATCGGGCGCGGGCTGCTCGGGCAGGCCGAAGGTGGTGAAAGCGGTCCGGCTCGGTAGCGGGTACGACTTCTTGCCGGTGACGGCGTTGAGGATGGTGGCGCTGCGCCAGGCGGCGAGTCCGAGGTCGGGGGCGCCGACGCCGTGGGTGTGGCGTTCGGCGTTCTGGACGTAGATGGTGCAGCCGGTCGCGGTGATGGTGGGGTCGAGGTCCATGCGGTACTGCTCGTCGATGCGGGGGCGGCCGGCGGTGTCGCGGCGGATGTGGGGGGCGAGGCCGGCGAGGAGCTGGTCGAGGGGGCGTTCGCGGTAGCCGGTGGCGAGGACGACGGCGTCGGTGGTGAGGCGGGAGCGGGTGCCCTGCTGGGGGTGTTCCAGTTCGAGTTCGATGCGGCCCTGCCCGGTGCGGGTCGCGGCGCGGACGCCGACGCCGGGGGTGAGCACGGTGTCGGGCCAGCCGCCGTGGAGGGTGCGCTGGTAGAGCTCGTCGTGGATGGCGGAGATGGTGTCGGCGTCGATGCCTTTGTGGAGTTGCCACTGGCGAGGCACGAGGCGGTCGCGTACGGGCTGGGGCAGGCCGTGGAAGTAGCGGGTGTAGTCGGGTGTGAAGTGTTCGAGCCCGAGCTTGGAGTACTCCATGGGGGCGAAGGCTTCGGTGCGGGCGAGCCAGTGGAGTCGCTCGCGGCCGGCGGGGCGGTGCCGGAGGAGGTCGAGGAAGACTTCGGCGCCGGACTGGCCGGAGCCGACGACGGTGATGTGTCCGGCGCTGCGGATGCGCTCGCGGTGGTGGAGGTAGTCGGCGGAGTGCACGACGGGTACGTCGGGTGCGTCGGCGAGTGCTTGGAGGGGTTCGGGGACGTGGGGTGCGGTGCCGATGCCGAGGACGATGTTCCGGGCGTGGGTGCGGCCGAGGGCTTCGGCTGCTCCGTCGGTGTCGAGCTGGGTGAAGTCGATGGCGAACAGGGAGCGTTCGGGGTCCCAGCGGACGGTGTCGATGTGGTGGCGGAAGTGGAGGCCGGGGAGGTGGTCGCTGACCCAGCGGCAGTAGGCGTCGTATTCGGCGCGTTGGATGTGGAAGCGCTCGGCGAAGTAGAAGGGGAACAGCCGTTCGCGGTGGCGTAGGTAGTTGAGGAAGGACCAGGGGCTGGCGGGGTCGGCGAGGGTGACGAGGTCGGCGAGGAACGGAACCTGGAGGGTGGCGCCGTCGATGAGCAGTCCGGGGTGCCAGTGGAAGGCGGGCCGCTGGTCGTAGAAGGCGGTGTCGAGTTCGGCGAGGGGGTGGGCGAGGGCGGCCAGGGAGAGGTTGAAGGGGCCGATGCCGATGCCGACGAGGTCGCGGGGGGATTGGGGCGGGGTGTGGGCGGGCTCTCGGTGGGTGGCGGGGCCGCGGCGGTGGGCGGACCGGGGGGCCGGACGGTCGGCGTGCCGGACGGCGTCGGGTGGCGTCGGGCTCATCGGGCGGTGTTTCCTTCCACCAGTTTCAGCAGGCCGGCGAGGTCGCCGGGCCGGGTGTGCGGGTTGAGCAGGGTGGCTTTGAGCCAGAGCCGGCCGTCGAGGCGGGCGCGGCCGAGGACGGCGCGGCCTTCGGTGAGCAGGTCTCGTCGTACGCGGGCGAGGGCGGCGTCGTCGGCGCCGGTGGGCCGGAACAGGACGGTGCTGATCGTGGGCGTGGCGTAGAGCTCGAAGCCGGGGTGGGCGTCGATGAGGTCCGCGAACGCGTGGGCGGCCGCGCAGACCTGGTCGACGAGCGCGCCGAGGCCGGTGCGGCCGAGGGCTCTGAGGGTGACGGCGATCTTGAGTATGTCGGCGCGGCGTGTGGTGCGCAGGGAGCGGCCGAGGAGGTCGGGCAGGCCGGCTTCGGTGTCGTCGTCGGCGTTGAGGTAGTCGGCGCGGTGGGCCAGGGCGTCGAGGTTGCGGCGGTCGCGTACCGCGAGGAGGCCGGCGGCGACGGGTTGCCAGCCGAGTTTGTGCAGGTCGAGCGTGACGGAGTGGGCGCGGTCGAGGCCGTCGAGTCTGGTGCGGTGCCGGTCGCTGAAGAGGAGTCCGCCGCCGTATGCGGCGTCGATGTGCAGGCGCGCGCCGTGAGCGTCGCACAGGTCGGCGATGGCGGAGATGGGGTCGATGAGTCCGGCGTCGGTGGTCCCGGCGGTGGCGGCCACGAGGAGGGGGCGGCCGTGCAGCCGGGTGAGGGTGTCCGCGAGGGCGGTGGGGTTCAGGGTTCCGGCGGGTGCGGGCACGGTGACGGGTTCGGGCAGTCCGAGGAGCCAGGCCGCGCGGTGCAGGGAGTGGTGGGCGTTCTCGCCGCACACGAGCTGGACGGTGCCGTGGTGTTCGCGGGCGAGGAGCAGGGCGAGCTGGTTGGACTCGGTGCCGCCCGTGGTGACGACGGCGTCGGCGGTACGGGCCTGTGGGTACACCTCGGCGGCGAGCGCGGTCGTGACGAGGGCCTCGAGTGCGGAGGCGGCGGGGGCCTGGTCCCACGAGTCCAGGGACGGGTTGAGCGCGGAGACGGCGAGGTCGGCGGCCGTGGCGAGCGCGAGGGGCGGGCAGTGGAGGTGTGCTGCGCACAGGGGTTCGGCGGGGTCGGCGGCGCCTTCGGCGAGGAGGTGGACGAGGGTGTGGAGGGCCTCGTCCGGGCTGGTGCCGTGTGGGGGGATGCCGGTGCCGACGGTTTCGCGTACGCGGGCGGCGACGGCTGCCGGGCCGCCTGCCGGGAGGGGGCCGCGGCGGGCGGCGGCTCCGTCGTGGAGGGCGTCGAGGACGGTGGTCAGGAGGGGGCGCAGGGCGGTGGGGCCTTCGGGGCCGCCGGAGAGGGGTGGCCGTGCCGTCCCCTCCTCCTCCGGTGGTGGGGACGGCAGGGCCCGCGGGGGCGGCGGGGTGCTCATGGGGTGTCCTTCGGGTGGGCGTGGTGCGGTGCAGGGGGCACCTGCCTCAACGAGTGGGGCGCCGAAGTGGTACTGGCGTGCCTTCTGTTGTGGCTGAGGCCACCCGCCCCCTCCGGGGTGCGCCTTACGCGCCGGGGGCGCCCGGCGTCGTGGGTTGCGCCCACCCACGCCGGGGCCCTGGCCGTACGCGGCGCACCCGCCGTCGTGGGTTGTGCCCACCCTCCCCCACTGCCTTAAGGGCGTGGGAGGTGCCCCCAGCCCTGCGGAACGATTGCCCACAACGGTCAGACCCGTCAGGCCGACGCGCGTACCCGCAGTGCCCTTGCCAAGTCGTCCAGCTGGTCGGCCAGGCGGCGGCGCAAAGACGGGATCGGGTTGGCGTCGCGTAGGCAGGCCTCGCCGAGGTGGAGGGTGTCGGGGTCGACGGCGTACACGGGGAAGGCGTAGCGGCCGGCGGCGTCGGCGATGGCGGGGCCGCGGCGGGCGGCGACGGCGACCGCGTCGGTGTAGTACCGCGGTACGTACTCCCGTACGAGCGCGGCTTGTTCGGGCTGCCAGAAGCCCTGCGCGGTGGCGGTGAACAGGTAGTTGGAGAGGTGGTCGGCGGCGAACATCTCGTCCCAGGCCTTGCGCTTCATCTCGGGGTCGGGCAGCGCGGCGCGGCAGCGGGCGGCGCCTTCCTGGCCGGTGGCGCTGGGGTCCTGGATGAGTTCGGCCTCGATGACGGCGTCGTCGATGGCGCCGAGGACGGCGAGCCTGCCGAGGATGCGCCAGCGCAGTTCGGGGTCGAGTTCGGGCCCGCCGGGGACGGTGCCTTCGGAGAGCCAGGCGGTGATGGTGTCGGCACGGGTGGCGGTGTCGATGCGGTGGCGCACGGCGGTGAGGCGGAGGCCGGGGTTGTCGCCGTCCTCGGTGCGGCGGATGAGGTCGCGGCAGAGGTCGGTGAGGGTGGTGAGGGCGTCGGGCCGGTCCTCGTCGGCGACGTACCGGCCGGCGATCTGGCTGGTGGCGAAGGCGAGGACGCCCTGCACGATGGCGAGGTCGGTCTCGTGCGGGAGGTGGGTGCGGGCGGCCTTGAGGTAGGCGGCGGGCGGGATTTCGCCGTCGCGGACGGCGTCGCGCAGAGCGTTCCACACGACGGCGCGGGTGAGGGGCTCGGGGATGCCGGAGAGGGCTTCCTGGACGGTGGTGAAGGACCGGTCGTCGAAGCGGATCTTGGCGTAGCTGAGGTCGCCGTCGTTGAGGACGACGAGTGCGGGGCGGCTGCCGATGGGGCGTTCGGTTCCGTTCTGCGGTACGTCGAGTTCGAACCGTTCGCGCAGGGTGAGCCGGCCGTGGTCGGTGAGGTCCTGGTCGTAGAGGCCGACCGCGATGCGGTGGGGGCGGCTGCCGTGGTGGTCGACGGTGAGGGTGTGGCTGCTGTTGTGGCCTGCGGTGCGGGGCACGAGGGTGTCGACGCCGGTGGTGCGCAGCCAGGCGTCGGCCCAGGCGTGCACGTCGCGTTCGGTCGAGTCCGCGAGGGAGTCGATGAAGTCGGCGAGTGTGGCGTTGGCGAACTTGTGGCGGGCGAAGTGGGTGTTGATGCCGGCGAGGAAGTCCTTCTCGCCGAGCCAGGCGACGAGCTGGCGCAGCGCGGAGGCGCCCTTGGCGTAGGAGATGCCGTCGAAGTTGAGGAGTGCGGAGGCGGTGTCCTCGACGGCTTCGGGGGCGACGGGGTGGGTGGAGGGGCGCTGGTCGGCGTCGTAGCCCCAGGCCTTGCGGGCGACGCCGAAGTCCACCCAGGTGTCCGTGAAGCGCGTGGCTTCGGTGAGGGTCTGGTAGCCCATGTACTCGGCGAAGGACTCGTTCAGCCAGATGTCGTCCCACCACCTGAGCGTGACGAGGTCGCCGAACCACATGTGGGCCATCTCGTGGGCGATGACCATGGCGCGGGTCTGCCGTTCGGTGTCGGTGACGGCGGAGCGGTAGACGAACTCGTCGCGGAAGGTGACCAGGCCCGGGTTCTCCATGGCGCCGGCGTTGAACTCGGGAACGAACGCCTGGTCGTAGGAGTCGAAGGGGTAGGGCTCTTCGAACTTCTCGTGGTAGCGGTCGAAGCACGCGCGCGTGATGTCGAGGATCTCGTCGGCGTCGGCGTCGAGGTGGGGGGCGAGGGAGCGGCGGCAGTGGATGCCGAAGGGCAGGCCGCGGTGCTCGGTGCGTACGGAGTGCCAGGGTCCTGCGGCGACGGCGACGAGGTAGGTGGAGATGAGCGGGGTCGGTGCGGCCTTCCAGACGCCGCCTCCGGTGTGCTCGGTGACGCCGTTGGCGAGGACGGTCCAGCCGTCGGGGGCCTTCACCGAGAGCTCGAAGACGGCCTTGAGGTCCGGCTGGTCGAAGGCGGCGAAGACGCGCTGCACGTCGTCCATGAACAGCTGCGTGTACGTGTAGGTCTCGCCGTCGGTGGGGTCGGTGAAGCGGTGCATGCCCTCGCCGGTGTGCGAGTACCGCATCGAGGCGTCGATCACCAGCTCGTGCTCGCCTGCGGTCAGGCCGGTGAGCGGGAGGCGGTTGCCCTCCAGGGTCCCGAGGTCGAGGGGCTGTCCGTCGAGCGTCGCGGAGCGCAGTTCGGCGGGCTTCAGCTCGACGAAGGTGTCCGCGGCTGCGAGGTCCCCACGTACCGCGAACTGGATGGCGGTGAGGGAGTCGAAGGTCTCCTCGCCCCGCGTCAGGTCGAGGTCGATGGTGTATCGCCGGACGTCGAGGAGCTCGGCTCGGGTCTGCGCTTCGGCGCGCGTCAGTACGGACATGGGGGCCATGCTGCCTGATGGGCGGGCCGGGACGACAGGGCGGGCCCGGTGGCGCGGGGATGTGTGAGCCGGGCGCCGGTGTGCGTCAGGTGCCCGGCGCCTCGACCGGCAGATCCCGTTCCGCTGCTGCGGCTGCCGTTCCGCTCTGCAACGGCCAGCCGCTTGTTGTCCCGGACGAAGTACGGGCGGCTTACGTTGGAGATCCGTCGCCGCCCCCCGCGTCGTTCGCGATCGTCTCGTGGTGGCGGATGACCTCGGCGATGATGAAGTTCAGGAGCTTCTCGGCGAAGGCCGGGTCGAGCTTGGCGCTCTCCGCGAGGCGGCGGAGCCGGGCGATCTGGCTGGCCTCGCGGGCGGGGTCGGCCGGGGGGAGCTGGTGGGCGGCCTTGAGGTGGCCGACCTGCTGGGTGCACTTGAAACGCTCGGCGAGCATGTGGACGACGGCCGCGTCGATGTTGTCGATGCTGTCGCGCAGCCGGGACAGCTCGGCGCGGACGGCGGGGTCGATGTCGTCGGCCGTGCCGCGCCCGTGCGGCGTAGCGGCCTCGTGCGGCGTACCGGCCTCGTTGGTGTTCCTGCTGGTCATGGGTCGACACCCTACGTGGCCGGTGGGCGCCCGGGCACGGCCCCCGGCGTCGGCCGGCGGCACGACGGCCTGCACGGTGGCCGGGCCCCGTCGGCCGCCAGGCCCCTCGGCGCCCAGCCAGCGGTCGCCAGGCCCCTCGGCGCCCCTCCCGCTTACAGTGGGCAGTGCGCGGAGCTCGCAGCGCGGAGTTCTGTTCTGGCGTCTGAAGGGGGTTCGGGCGTGGCGGACGGCGGACCGGTCGAGCACGGCTATCCGCATCTGGACACGGTGCGGTCGGCCATCACCGCGCTGTACAGAAGGCTCTCGTACCACACCGTCAACAGCTTCGACACGAGTGTCGTCCCGGCCGACGTGGCGTTCTGCGACCGGGACGATCTCCATCTGGGTGTGCAGCGCGTGGCCCGCGAGATCGTGCGGCACTACCGGCTGCCGGACGCTCGCATGATCGTCAGCTTCCGCCAGATGGAGCATGCGGCGAACGTCGAACTCGCCGCAGGGCCCGAGTACTTCATCGAGCTGAACGACCGCTTCCGCAACCACCGCAGGGACATCGGTGCCGCCCTCGCGCACGAGGTGATGCACATCTATCTGCACCGCCTCGACCTGTCGTTCCCCGGCACCCGCGACAACGAGATCCTGACCGACACCGCAGCGACGTATCTGGGCGCGGGCTGGCTGCTGCTGGACGCGTTCCGGGAGGACGCCGTGTCGTCGCAGAAGCTGGGCTATCTGACGCCGGAGGAGTTCGGGTACGTGCTGGCGAAGCGGGCGCTGGCGTTCGGCGAGGACCCGTCGCCGTGGTTCACCAGTCCGCAGGCGTACACGGCGTACACGAAGGGCATGGCGCAGGCCCGCCGTGACGAGCAGCAGCCGCCGCTGACGGCGGCCGGGTGGGCGGGGCGGCGGCGGTATGCGAAGGACCGCCGGTTCGCACAGGACCACCAGGTTCCGGTGCCCCCGCCTGGTCTGGAGCCGGGGCCGTACGCGTTCGACGGGCTGACGCCGCTGCGGGTGTCCTTCCCGTGTCCGACGTGCCATCAGCGGATCAGGGTGCCGGTGCGGGGGCGTGTGCGGGCGCGGTGTGCGTTGTGCAGGACGGTGCTGGAGTGCGACACGTAGGCGCTCCGCTGGGAGGGCCGCTATGTGTCCTCGGTCCGTCGGATCGCTGCGGCGGCGTTGTGGCTGTGCGCGCAGTTCCCCGCGCCCCTTTCGGGGCGCGCCCCAGACGAGTGGGAGGAGCCGTGGGCTGGTTCCGCGGCTCCTCCCACATGCACGTCGGCTCCGCCGTCAGTGCTACCCCGCCGTCACCGCCTTCTTCGGCAGTGCCAGGCCCAGCGTCGCGCAGAGCAGGAAGCCGCCGGTTACCCAGGGCATCGCTGTGGTCAGTGCGGAGGTCAGGCCGTCGGTGGTGTGCTGGAAGAAGACCGTGCCGATCACGGCCGCGCCGAGCGCGCCGCCGAACTGCTGGGCCGTGGAGAAGATCCCGGACGCTCCGCCGGCGAGATCGGCGGGCACGGCCGACAGGACGACGTTCACCAGCGGTACGACGAGGAACCCGAGCCCGGCGCCGGCGATCAGCAGGCCGGGGACGAGCGGCCAGGCCCCCGTGTGCGTCGCGTCCGAGCCGCTCACCGCGTACCAGACCCACCCGGAGCCGCCCGCCATCATCAGCGCGCCCGCGCTCAGGACCAGCCGCCCGGCCTTCACGGCCAGGGTGTCGGCGATCGGCGCGGTCAGGAACCCGCCCGCGGAGAACGCGACGGTGACGACGCCCGCCTGCATGGGCGTGTAGCCCTGACCGGCCTGCAGCCAGATCGCGAAGACGAGGAAGAAGCCCTGCATGCCGAGCGCGAACAGCAGTTGTACGGCGATGCCGACGGAGAACGCGGGGAGCCGGAAGGCGCGTGCCGGCAGCAGCGGCACGGTCGTGGCGCGGCGGCGCGCCTCGGCGACGGCGAGCCCGGCGACGGCGAGCGCTCCGCAGGCGAGGCAGATCCAGCCCCACACCGGCCAGCCGTTGGTGTGCCCCTGCACCAGCGGCAGCACGATCGCGACGAGCCCGCCCGCCAGCACGAGGCTGCCCAGCATGTCGGGGCGGCCTGCGGAGCGCTCCTTGGTCGACGGTACGAGGACGAGTGCGGCAAGGAAGGTCGCCAGGGCCACGGGTACGTTGACCAGGAACACGGAGCGCCAGCCCCAGCCGAACAGGTCGGCGTCGGTGAGGAGTCCGCCAAGGAGCAGCCCGATCGCCGAGGCGAATCCGGCGACAGCCCCGTACATCCCGAACGCCGCGCCGCGCTCCTTGCCGTGGAACAGGGTGCGGAACGAGCCGAGTACCTGGGGCATCAGCAGTGCGGCCGTCACGCCCTGTACGGCCCGCGCGGCGATCAGCTGGCCCGGGGTCTGTGCGATCCCGCAGCCCAGGCTCGCGAGGCCGAAGCCCGCCGTGCCGGCGAGGAAGAGGATCTTGCGGCCGTAGCGGTCGCCGAGGTGCCCCGCGACGATCAGCGTGGCGGCGAAGCCCAGCAGATAGGCGGAGACCACCCACTGCAGGGCGCTTTCGGAGGCGCCCAGTTCGCGGCCGATGGACGGGATGGCGACGTTCACGATGGTCACGTCCAGCAGGTCCATCAGGGCCGCGGTCATCATGACGGCGGCGGCTGCCCAGCGGCGCGGATGCGGCTCCGTCGCGGTGGACGGGCGCGAAGGGGTGAAGGTCGTGGACACGGTGTCTCCCCGAGTGAGTGGTCCGGCAAGTCTTTCGTTCGACCTAACGAAAGACTTGCATCGACAAACCCCTGGCCGCAAGTAGTTAGTTCGACCAAAAGAAATATTTGCTAGCCTGGCTCCATGACCAGCGGCGAGACGAACCGGACCGACACTGCGGCGCCCGACGAGAAGCGGGCCGGGACGCTGGAGCGGCTCATGGCCGCCGGCCGCGAGAACAGCGCGGTCACCGTGATGTTCCACTCCGCGGTCGCCACGACGCAGGGGCTGAACGCCACCGAGACCAAGACGCTGGACCTGCTGGAACGGCAGGGCGCGCTCACCGCGAAGGAACTCGCCGAGCGCACCGGCCTGGCCCCCGCCTCGGTCACGGGCCTCGTCGACCGCCTGGAGGCCAAGGAGTTCGTACGCAGGGTCAAGCACCCGACGGACAAGCGCCGGGTCCTGGTGGAGCTGCGCCGGGAGAAGATCGCCGAACTGCGGGACGTGTTCGCCGACTGGCAGCGTGACGTGGAGGAGCTCTGCGAGGAGTTCACCACCGAGGAGCTGGAGACGGTGATCCGGTTTCTGACGGGTGCGGCGGAGCGTCAGCGGAAGGCCGCCGCGCGGCTCCAGCGCTGACGGGCCACGGGCGTCAGCGCGGCGGCCGCGCCCGGGTCACCGCGCGCCAGGCGGCGGGCACCCGGGGGTGGCACGGGGTGCCCTGCGTCGCAGGGGTGCCGCTGTGCCCACCCGTGCCGCCCCAGCGGCACGACTGCCCCCAGCTGCGCGACCAGGGGGCCTACGCCCCGTACACCGGCTGCGGTGGCTCCGACTCCGCCAGGAGTTTCAGCGTCGCCTCGCCCGCCTCCGCGGGGGTCCAGCGGGCGCCCTTGTCGGCGGTGGGGCCGGGGCGCCAGCCCTCCATGACCGTGATGCGGCCCGCCTCCGCGCCGAAGACGCGGCCGGTGACGCCGGCGCTCGCGGACGAGCCGAGCCAGACGACCAGGGGCGAGACGTTCTCGGGAGCCATCGCGTCGAAGCCGTTCTCCGGCGCCGCCATCGTCTCCGCGAAGGTCGCCTCGGTCATCCTGGTGCGGGCCGCCGGGGCGATCGCGTTGACCTGGACGCCGTAGCGGCCCATCTCCGCCGCTGCGACCAGCGTGAGACCGACGATGCCCGCCTTCGCGGCGCTGTAGTTGCCCTGCCCCACCGAGCCCAGAAGGCCCGCTCCCGAGCTGGTGTTGACGACTCGGGCGTCCGGCCGGCGGCCCGCCTTGGCCTCGGCCCGCCAGTGCGCCGCCGCGTGCCTGAGCGGCAGGAAGTGCCCTTTCAGGTGGACGCGCATGACCGCGTCCCAGTCGTCTTCGTCGAGGTTGACGAGCATGCGGTCGCGCAGGAAACCCGCGTTGTTGACGAGGGTGTCGAGCCGCCCGAAAGTGTCGAGCGCCGCCGCGACCAGCGAGGCCGCTCCCTCCGAGGTGGCGATGTCGCCGCCGTGGGCCACCGCCTCGCCGCCCGCCGCCCGTATCTCGTCGACCACCTGCTGTGCTGGGCTGCCCGCCCCCGGCTTGCCGTCCAGGCCCACGCCGAGATCGTTGACGACGACCTTGGCGCCCTCGGCCGCGTAGGCCAGGGCGTGCGCACGACCGAGCCCGCGACCCGCGCCCGTCACGACCACCACACGGCCCCGGCAGATCCCGTCTCCGGTTCCTGTCATCTCACATCTCCCTGCTGGCTGATGGACGGCTGACTCGTGGACGGCTGACTCGGCCGCCTCGAGGAGGGCTCGCCCGTGGACGGCTCGCCCGTGGACGGCTCGCCCGTGGACGACTCGCCGCCCGTGGGCCGCTGGTGGTTCGCGGTCGCGGCGTCGAGGAAGGCCAGGCGCTCTCCGCCGCCGTGGATGTGCAGAGCGGCCCCGCTGATGTACGCGGCGGCGTCCGAGGCGAGGAACACAGCGGCCGCGCCGACGTCCGACGGCTCGGCCAGCCGCCCCATCGGGATCGTGCGGCCCACCGCCGTGACGCCCGCCTCGTCCCCGTAGTGCAGATGGGCGAGCTCGGTGCGGACCGCGCCGACGACCAGGGTGTTGACGCGGACCTCCGGGGCCCACTCCACGGCCATCGAACGGGCCAGGTTCTCCAGGCCGGCCTTGGCCGCGCCGTACGCCGCGGTCCCGGGCGACGGTCGCGTACCGCTTGTGCTCCCGATCATCACGATGGATCCCCGAGCCCGCTTCAGGTGCTCGTACGCGGCGAGCGAAGCGGTGAGCGGCCCGGTGAGGTTGAGTTCGATCACGCGCGCGTGCCGCTCCACGTCCGCGTCCGCGAGTAGCCGGTACGGGGCTCCGCCCGCGTTGTTGACGAGTACGTCGACCCGGGCGAGGCCGTCGAAGAACTCCCGTACCGCGGGCGGATCCCGCAGGTCGACCGGTGCGAACTCGGCTCCCTTCAGCGGCTCGTCGGGCGGTCTGCGGGCGCAGACGACGACATGGGCGCCCGCGTCCAGGAACGCCCGCGCGATGCCAGCGCCCACGCCCCTCGTACCGCCGGTGACGACCGCGACCCTCCCATCCAGCTCCATGCGGTGCTACCTTCCTGACGTACCGTCACCTAACAAACGTTTGGTGGAAAGGTAGCTGATTCATTCATGGGTGTCTCCACCTCGTGCCCCGAGGACGGCGTCTGCGTCGTCACGGTCGACTTCCCGCCCGTCAACGCCCTACCCGTGCGCGGCTGGTACGACCTCGCCGACGCCGTCCGTTCGGCGGGCCGCGACCCGGGCGTCCGCTGCGTCGTACTGACCGCCGAGGGCCGGGGCTTCAACGCGGGCGTCGACATCAAGGAGCTCCAGCGCGACCCCGGGAACGCCGCGCTGATCGGCGCCAACCGCGGCTGCTCCGAGGCGTTCGCGGCGGTGTACGAGTGCGAGGTGCCGGTCGTCGCCGCGGTCCACGGCTTCTGTCTGGGCGGCGGGATCGGGCTGGTCGGCAACGCGGACGCGATCGTGGCGTCCGACGATGCGGTGTTCGGGCTGCCGGAGCTCGACCGGGGCGCGCTCGGTGCGGCCACGCATCTCGCCCGGCTGGTGCCGCAGCATCTGATGCGCGCGCTGTACTACACCTCGCGTACCGCCACGGCCGCCGAGTTGCAGGCGCACGGGTCGGTGTGGCGGGTCGTGGAGCAAGGTGAACTCGCCGCCGCGTCCCTGGAGCTGGCGCGCGAGATCGCCGCCAAGGACGGCACCCTGATCCGGCTGGCCAAGGCCGCCATCAACGGCATCGACCCCGTCGACGTGCGGCGCAGCTACCGCTTCGAGCAGGGCTTCACCTTCGAGGCCGGCCTGAGCGGGGTCGCCGACCGCGTGCGCGACACCTTCGGGAAGGAACCGTCGGGCGCGGAGAAATCCGGGAAGGAGCAGCAGTCATGACCGACAAGACCATGGCGGTCGACGAGGTCGTCGGACGGTTGCGCAGCGGCATGACCGTCGGCATCGGCGGCTGGGGCTCACGCCGCAAGCCGATGGCGCTCGTGCGAGCGCTGCTCCGGTCCGAGATCACCGATCTCACGGTGGTCTCGTGCGGCGGCCCGGATGTCGGGCTGCTCGCCGCGGCCGGCCGCATCCGCAAGCTGGTCGCGCCCTTCGCCACCCTCGACTCCATCCCCCTGGAGCCGCACTTCCGCGCGGCCCGCGAGAGCGGCTCTTTCGCGATGGTGGAGCTCGACGAGGCGATGTTCCTGTGGGGCCTGCACGCGGCGGCCAACCGGCTGCCGTTCCTGCCGGTCCGGGCGGGCCTGGGCTCGGACGTCCTGCGGGTCAACCCCGGCCTGCGTACGGTGACGTCCCCGTACGAGGACGGGGAGGAGCTCGTCGCCGTACCGGCCCTGCGCATGGACGCGGCCCTGGTCCACATGAACCGCGCCGACCGTCTCGGCAACGGCCAGTACCTCGGCCCCGACCCGTACTTCGACGACCTCTTCTGCGAGGCCGCCGACGCGGCGTACGTCTCGTGCGAGCAGCTCGTCGAGACGGCGGAACTCACCAAGGACGCGGCGCCGCAGACCCTCCTGATCAGCCGGCACAGCGTCACCGGCGTGGTCGAGACCCCGAACGGCGCGCACTTCGCCTCCTGCGCACCCGACTACGGCCGGGACGAGGCCTTCCAGAGGCTGTACGCGACCACGCCCTGGCCCGAGTTCGCGGAGCGGTTCCTCTCGGGTCCCGACGAGCACGCCTACCAGTCGGCCGTGCAGGCCTGGCACGAGGAGCAGCGATGACCACGACCACGGCGACCACGGCCCCGGTGACCCGCTCCGAGTACTGCGTCGTCGCCTGCGCCGAGGCGTGGCGCGGCAACGGCGAGATCCTGGCCAGCCCCATGGGCCTGATCCCGTCCGTCGGCGCACGCCTGGCCAGGTACACCTTCTCCCCCGACCTGCTGATGACCGACGGCGAGGCGATGCTCGTCGGTCTCGACGGCACGGTGGAGGGCTGGCTGCCGTACCGCCGCCATCTCACGATGGCGGCGGGCGGCAGGCGCCACGTGATGATGGGCGCGAGCCAGATCGACCGCTTCGGCAACCAGAACATCTCCTGCATCGGCGACTGGGAGCGGCCGCGGAGGCAGCTTCTCGGCGTGCGGGGCGCTCCCGTCAACACCCTTAACAACCAGGTCAGTTACTGGGTCCCGAAGCACTCCCCGCGCGTCTTCGTCGAGAAGGTCGACATGGTGTGCGGGGTCGGAAACGACCGTGCGGCCGCCGCCGGGCCCTCAGCCGGCCGCTTCCACCGCCTTGGGCGGGTCGTCAGCGATCTCGGCGTGTTCGACTTCGCCACGCCGGACGGTTCGATGCGGCTGGCATCCGTCCACCCGGGCGTCACGGTCGAGGAGATCCGGGAGGCCACCGCCTTCGCCCTGGCGATCGGCGACGACGTCCCGTTCACGCGCGAGCCGACCGCCGAGGAACTCCGCCTGATCCGTGAGGTGATCGACCCGGACGGCACGCGCGACCGCGAGGTACGGCAGTGACGGAGGGGCCCTGATGGAGACGGCACTCACGAAGCTCACCGCCGTCCGGCACCCCCTCGTGCAGACCGGCATGGGCTGGGTCGCGGGGTCACGCCTCGTCTCGGCCACCGCGAACGCCGGGGCGCTCGGCATCCTCGCCTCCGCCACCATGACCGTCGAGCAGCTGCGCGCGGCCGTACGGGAGGTCAAGTCACGTACGGAGGCGCCCTTCGGTGTCAATCTGCGCGCCGACGCGGCGGACGCGCGGGAACGGGTGCGAATCATCGTCGAGGAAGGCGTGCGTGTCGCGTCGTTCGCGCTCGCGCCATCGCGCGAGCTGATCGCCGAGCTCAAGGACGCGGGCGTGGTGGTCATCCCGTCGATCGGCGCGCGGCGGCATGCTGAGAAGGTCGCGGCCTGGGGTGCGGACGCGGTGATCGTGCAGGGCGGCGAGGGCGGCGGACACACCGGCGAGGTGGCGACGACGGTGCTCCTGCCGCAGGTCGTGGACGCCGTGGACATCCCGGTGATCGCGGCGGGCGGCTTCCACGACGGACGGGGCCTGGTCGCCGCGCTCGCCTACGGCGCGGCGGGCATCGCGATGGGCACCCGCTTCCTGCTCACCTCGGAGTCGACCGTCCCGGACGCCGTCAAGGCGGCGTATCTCGCTGCGACGGTCAGGGACGTGACGGTGACGACGGCCGTGGACGGGCTGCCGCACCGCATGCTGCGCACGGAGTTCGTGGCCTCGCTGGAGAAGGCGGGCCGCACGAGGGCCCTCGCCCAGGCCGTCCGCCGCGCCGCCGCGTTCCGGAAGATCTCGCGCGTGAGCTGGCCGCGGATGATCCGCGACGGCCTGGCGATGAAACACGGCAAGGAGCTGTCCTGGAGCCAGGTCCTGCTGGCCGCCAACACGCCGATGCTCCTGAAGGCCGCCATGGTCGACGGCCGCACCGACCTGGGCGTGATGGCGTCAGGGCAGGTGGCGGGCGTGATCGAGGACCTGCCGTCGTGCGCGGAGCTGGTCAGCCGGGTGATGGCGGAGGCCGAGACAGTGCTCCACGCTCTGGGCGCCCTCCCCGCCGGGCAGCCGGATGGTGTCCCTTCCGGGCCGATGTGAGGCATGACGACCGTGAGCGTGCCGGGACCTCGCCGCCCCGGCGCCCTCTCGGTGACCCGTGCTGTCAAGCCCTACGCGGCGCGCCTGCCGCCCTGAGCCCCGCGTTCCGGGCGGTTCCGCCGGGCCTGCGTCTGACCCTGACCCGCGCGACGGACCTGGCCTCCGCCCCGGCCCTCACGCTGCCCCTGACCAGCGCCCCGGCCCTCGCCGCCGCGCGAGCGCCCGTCGCGGGCCGCTGCCGGGGCCTGACCCGTGCCGCCCGTACTGCCCGCGCCACCCGCGCCCCGCGTCCTGCCCCGCCGAGGCCGCGACTTCGACTTCGCCTTCGGCTCCTGCACCGGCTGCGGAACCTCGATGGTCACCGCGACGCCGGACGGCTCGCGCGCTCCCGTGATCCGGACCAGTTCCTCGTCGCCGGACGTGATCCTGGCCGTCCGCGGCGTGATGCCCGCGTCGTTCATCAGGCGGCTCATCTCCCGCTTCTCGTCGGGGAGTACGAGGGTCACCACGCTGCCCGACTCGCCGGCCCTGGCGGTGCGGCCGCCCCGGTGGAGATAGTCCTTGTGGTCGGTGGGCGGATCGACGTTCACGACGAGGTCGAGGTCGTCGACGTGGATGCCGCGGGCGGCCACGTTCGTCGCGACCAGGGCGCTGACCTGGCCGTTCTTGAACTGGTCGAGGGTGCGGTTGCGCTGCGGCTGCGAGCGGCCGCCGTGCAGCGCCGCCGCCCGTACGCCGCTGGCCAGCAGGCGCTTGGCGAACCGGTCCGCGGCGCGCTTGGTGTCGACGAAGAGGATCACCCGGCCGTCGCGGGCCGCGATGCGGGTGGCAACGGCCTTCTTGTCGGTCTCGTCGGCGACGTACAGGACGTGGTGCTCCATCGTGGAGACGGCGCCCGCGGACGGGTCGACGGAGTGGACCACGGGATCGGTGAGGAACATCCGCACGAGCCGGTCGATGTTCTTGTCGAGCGTCGCCGAGAACAGCATCCGCTGCCCGTTCGGCTGCACCTGCTCCAGCAGCGCCGTGACCTGCGGCATGAAGCCCATGTCGGCCATCTGGTCCGCCTCGTCGAGCACGGTGATCGCCACGTCGCCGAGCCGGCAGTCTCCCCGGTCGATGAGGTCCTTGAGGCGTCCGGGCGTGGCCACGAGCACCTCGGCGCCGCGCCGCAGCGCACCGGCCTGCTTGGTGATCGACATCCCGCCGACGACGGTGGCCAGCCGCAGGTTCACGGCGGTGGCGTACGGCGTGAGGGCGTCCGTGACCTGCTGTGCGAGCTCACGCGTGGGCACCAGCACCAGGACGAGCGGCGCCTTCGGCTCGGCGCGCCGGCCGGCCGTCCTGGCGAGCAGGGCGAGCCCGAAAGCGAGGGTCTTGCCGGAGCCGGTGCGCCCGCGCCCGAGTATGTCCCGGCCCGCAAGGGAGTTCGGCAGCGTGGCGGCCTGGATCGGGAAGGGCTCGACGACGCCCTGGGCCTCGAGGGTCTTCTGCAGGGCGGCGGGCATGTCCAGCTCGGCGAACGCCTCGACGGCGGGCAGCGCGGGGGTTGTGCTGCGGGGCAGCGTGAATTCCTGGGGCGGCGCCGACCGGCGGGCGGGAATCTTTCCGGGCCTCTTCGCCGAATTCGCCGGGGCCCCCGCGCGGGAGCCCGCGGGGCGTCGGCGGGCGGGGCGTGCCGGGCGTTCTGAGCTGGAACGAGTCATATGGTTTGCCTTCCTGAGGGCAGCAGAAACCGGGACCCGCACCGAAAAGGTGCGGGCCCCGGCTGCGAAAATCGCGTCCCGGCGATCAGGCGGGGAGGATGTTCTCCGCCTGCGGGCCCTTCTGGCCCTGCACGACGTCGAAGCTGACCTTCTGGCCCTCCTGGAGCTCACGGAAGCCCTGGGTGGCGATGTTCGAGTAGTGGGCGAAGACGTCGGCGCCGCCGCCGTCCTGCTCGATGAAGCCGAAGCCCTTTTCCGAGTTGAACCACTTCACGGTTCCAGTAGCCATTTTTAATCTCCCTAACGGGTGTGCTGCGGAAATCCACGACCTGTGGATTCCTAGTCGCCGCGTCATGACCCCGTGCCGGAAAGCCCGGTAAAACAAAATGCGCCCGACGATCATTCCGTCAGGCGCACACAAAGTTCATGGGTACCAAAACCGCAACGCCTTCACCGTAGCACGTCCGGGCGGCAGAACCACGAACACCGCCCGGACGAGTCCCCCGAATGGCTCAGAGTCGCTCGATGATCGTCACGTTGGCCTGGCCTCCGCCCTCGCACATCGTCTGCAGCCCGAATCGGCCGTTCGTGCGCTCCAGCTCGTGCAGCAGCGTCGTCATCAGCTTCACGCCGGTGGCGCCCAGGGGGTGGCCCAGGGCGATGGCGCCGCCGTTGACGTTGACTTTGTCGGGGTCGGCGCCGGTCTCCTTGAGCCAGGCGAGGACGACCGGGGCGAACGCCTCGTTGATCTCGACCAGGTCGATGTCGTCGATCGTGAGGCCGGTCTTCTTCAGGGCGTACGCCGTCGCCGGGATGGGCGCGGAGAGCATGCGGATCGGGTCCTCCCCGCGTACCGACAGGTGGTGGATACGGGCGCGGGGCG
Source organism: Streptomyces jeddahensis (assembly GCF_001642995.1). Taxonomy (GTDB): domain Bacteria; phylum Actinomycetota; class Actinomycetes; order Streptomycetales; family Streptomycetaceae; genus Streptomyces; species Streptomyces jeddahensis. The sequence continues at coordinate 6,424 of NZ_LOHS01000011.1, read as the reverse complement.
TCAGCCCGTGCTCGCGTACCGCCTGTTCGGAGGCGAGGAGCATCGCCGCCGCGCCGTCGGAGACCTGCGAGGAGCAGGCGGCGGTGATTGTGCCGCCCTCGATCACCGGCTTCAGGCCGGCCATCTTCTCCAGGGTCGTGTCGCGCCGCGGCCCCTCGTCCACGGCCACGTCCCCGTACGGCACGGTCTCGCGCGCGAAGCGGCCCTCATCGATCGCGCGGATGGCGCGCTCGTGGGACCTGAGCGCGAATTCTTCCTGATCACGTCGGGTGATGCCCCACTTCTTCGCGATCAGTTCAGCGCCGTAGAACTGGTTCACGGGCTGGTCGCCGTACCGCGCGCGCCAGCCCTCACTGCCCGCGTACGGGCCCTCGGTCAAGCCCAGCGGCTCGGTGGCCTGCCGCGACGCGAACGCGATGGGGATCATCGACATGTTCTGCACGCCGCCGGCCACCACCAGGTCCTGGGTTCCGGAGAGCACGCCCTGCGCCGCGAAGTGCACGGCCTGCTGCGAGGAGCCGCACTGCCGGTCGATGGTCACGCCCGGCACCTCCTCGGGCAGCCCGGCCGCCAGCCAGCAGGTGCGGGCGATGTCCGCGGCCTGCGGGCCGACCGTGTCCAGGCAGCCGAAGACGACGTCCTCGACCGCGGACGCGTCGATCCCGGTGCGCTCGACGAGCGCCTTCAGCACGTGCGCGCCCAGGTCGGCGGGGTGGACGGCCGCGAGGCCTCCCCTGCGCCGCCCGACCGGGGTGCGGACCGCTTCGACGATGTAGGCCTCGGGCATGGCTGGACCTCCGTTGGTCAGCTGTCGCTATGGGCTTTCGCTGTCGGTTCGGGGTTTTCTCCTACGGCGATGCCGTCCAGCACCATCGACAGGTACTGGCGGGCGATCTCCTCGGGGCTGTGCTGTCCGCCCGGCCGGTACCAGGACGCGGCGACCCACACGGTGTCGCGCAGGAACCGGTACGCCAGACGGATGTCCAGGTCGGCGCGGAACACGCGGTCGGCGACGCCCCGCTCCAGGGTGCCGAGCCACGCCTTCTCGAACCTCTCCTGGGACTCGGCGAGATAGGCGAAGCGCTGCTGCTTCGCGAGGTGCCGGGACTCCTTCTGGTAGATCGCGACGGCGGGCCCGTGCCGGTCGATCTCCCGGAACGACTCGGTGACCAGGGCCTCGATCGTCTCGCGCGGCCCGAGACCGGCGGCGAGCACGGCGTCGTACCGGTCCCAGAGCTCGTCCAGGAAGGTGGAGAGGATCTCGTCGAGGATCGACTCCTTGGAGTCGAAGTGGTAGTAGAGGCTGCCCGCGAGCATGCCCGCCTCGTCGGCGATCCTGCGGACGGTGGTCGCTTTGTAGCCGTGCGCGGCGAACACCTCGGCCGCGGTGGCGAGGAGTTCACGGCGCCGCTCGGGCGGCGGGGTCACCCGGGGCTCCGAGGACCCCGAGGACTCTTTCTGGCTGTTCTTCGGCACGTCACCATTGTCGGCACCCTTCGGCGGCCTACGGGTGCTGGCTGCTGACGGAGACGGTCTCGCCGGTCATGTACGAGGAGTAGCCGGACGCCAGGAAGACGATGACGTTGGCGACCTCCCACGGCTCGGCGTACCGCCCGAACGCCTCGCGGGCCGTCAGCTCCTCAAGCAGCTCGGCCGATGTGACCTTCACGAGATGCGGATGCATGGCGAGGCTCGGCGAGACCGCGTTGACCCGTACGCCGAACTCGGCGGCCTCGACGGCGGCGCACCGGGTCAGCGCCATGACACCGGCCTTCGCGGCCGCGTAGTGGGCCTGTCCGGCCTGGGCGCGCCAGCCGACGACGGACGCGATGTTGACGATCACTCCGCCGGAATCCTGCTCCTTCAGCAGCCTCAACGCGGCCCGGGTGCAGCGGAAGGTGCCGTTGAGTGTCACGTCGAGGACGCGGGACCACTGCTCGTCGGTCATGTCCACAAGCGCCGCGGTCCCGCCGAGCCCGGCGTTGTTGACGACGACGTCGAGGCCGCCGTGGCGTCGTACCGCCTCCGCGAAAAGCGCCTGGACCTGCGCCTCGTCCGTGACGTCGCAGGGCAGCGCGCCGACCGCGTCCGGCCCGAACTCCCCGGCGAGCGCCTCTTCCGTCTCCTTGAGGCGGCGGGCGTGCGCGTCGCTGATCAGCACCCGCGCGCCCTCCTCGAGGAACCGGCGGGCGGTGGCGCCGCCGATCCCGGCGCCCGCGGCCGCGGTGATCACGGCGGTCCGGCCCGCCAGCAGGGTGTGCCCGGCGACGTACTGAGGCTTGTTGTCGGTCACGGCAGCAAGTTAACCTACCAAACACTTGTTAGGGAAGTCGTCGTGTGGTTCCGGGAAGGGAGCTGGACACGTCGTGGACCTCGAGCACACCCCCGAAGAGGACGCCTTCCGCAAGGAGGCGCGCGCCTGGCTGGCCGCGCATGTCCCCGCGGACCCACTCCCCTCCCTGGAGACGGAGGAGGGCTTCGCCGCGCACCGGCAGTGGGAGGCCCGGCTGCACGCGGACCGCTGGTCGGTCGTCTCCTGGCCCGAGGAGTACGGGGGCCGGGGCGTCGACCTCTTCAAGTGGCTCGTCTTCGAGGAGGAGTACTACGCGGCGGGCGCGCCCGGACGGGTCAGCCAGAACGGGATCAACCTGCTGGCGCCCACGCTCTTCGACCACGGCACGCCCGAGCAGCGCGCCCGCGTCCTGCCGCCCATGGCGAGCGGGGATGTGGTCTGGGCGCAGGCGTGGTCGGAGCCGGAGGCCGGTTCCGACCTGGCGTCGCTGCGGTCGCGTGCCGAGCGGACCGACGGCGGCTGGCTCCTGACCGGCCAGAAGACCTGGTCGTCGCGGGCCGCGTTCGCCGACCGGGCCTTCGGGATCTTCCGCACGGACCCGGACGCTCCCAAGGCGCACCAGGGCCTGACCTACCTGATGTTCGACCTGCGGGCGCCCGGAGTGACCGTGCGGCCCATCGGGCGGCTGGACGGGAAGCCGGCGTTCGCGGAGCTGTTCCTGGACCGCGTCTTCGTCCCCGACGAGGACGTCATCGGCCAACCGGGGCAGGGCTGGCGCATCGCCATGTCGACGACCGGCAACGAGCGGGGCCTCACGCTCCGCTCCCCCGGCCGGTTCCTGGCCGCCGCCGACCGGCTGGTGCGGCTGTGGCGCGACACCGCGGATCCTTCGGACACGGCGCTGCGGGACCGGGTGGCGGACGCGGTGATCGGCGCGCGCGCGTACCACCTCTTCACGTGCGCCAACGCTTCCCGGTTCGCGGCCGGGGAGAGCATCGGCGCCGAGTCGAGCCTGAACAAGGTGTTCTGGTCCGAGTACGACATCGCGCTGCACGAGACGGCACTGGACCTGCTCGGCCCGGAGGGGGAGGTGTCGGACGGCGACTGGCAGGAGGGGTACGTCTTCTCCCTCGCCGGTCCCGTCTATGCGGGCACCAACGAGATCCAGCGGGACATCATCGCCGAGCGCCTGCTCGGCCTGCCGAAGGGACGCCTTGCCCGATGAGGTTCCTCCTCGACGACGAACAGGCGGAGTTCGGGCGGACGCTGGACCGGATGCTGTCCGCGGCCGGCACGCCCCGTGTCGTACGCGCGTGGGCGGCCGGGGATCCCGGGCCGGGGCGGGCGCTGTGGTCGCGGCTCGCGGAGGCGGGGGTGTTCGCGCTCGCGGTCCCGGAGGCGTACGACGGGCTGGGGCCGGGAGGCCCGCTTCCCGTCGAACTGGCCGTGGCCTACGTCGAGTTGGGGCGGCATGTGGTACCGGGTCCGGTGGTGGAGACGGCGGCGGCCGCGGCGCTCATGGCTGATCTTCCGGCTGTCGCCAAGGAGTGGCTGCCGCGGATCGCCTCCAGCGAGGCGGTGGTGTCGCTGAGGCTGGATGAGGCCGCCAGCCCCCGTGATCCGTACGGCTCCTGCGGTCCGTACGCGCTGGACGCGGACGCCGCCGACGCGGTGTTCACGGTCAGCGGCGACGAGCTGCGGCTGGCGCCCGGGCATGGCCCACTGCGGGCCTCCGCCGACCCGGCGCGCCGGCTGTTCCGCCCCTCGCCGGGCGGCGAACTGCTGGCGAGCGGTCCCGTCGTGCGGGAGTCCGCGGCGCGGGCGGCCGGCTGGGCGGCGTTCCTCACGGCCGCCCAGTCTCTCGGGGTCGGACTGGCACTGCTGCACCGCACCGTCGCCTACACCAAGCAGCGCACGCAGTTCGGGGCGCCCATCGGCTCCTTCCAGGCCGTGAAGCACCGCATCGCGGACACCCTGCTGGCCCTGGAGTTCGCGCGGCCGCTGCTGTTCGGCGCCGCGCTGTCGATGGCCCCGGCCGACATCGCCGCCGCCAAGGTCGCGGCGGGCGAGGCCGCGTACGCCGCCGCCCGCACGGCCCTCCAGCTGCACGGGGCGATCGGCTACACCGAGGAACTCGACCTCTCCCTCTGGCTCCGCAAGGCCCGCCCACTGCGGGACGCGTGGGGGACGCCGGGGGCCTGCCGGGCGACGGTGCTGGACGCGTCCGTGCCCGCCCCTTAGGCCCGGTCGGACCAGCCGTCAGCGCACGAGCCCCTGCGCCCGGGCGGCCGCCAGCCACACCGGGAACTCCCCGACCAGCCGGTCGTACAGCTCCGCGTCCGAGACCTGCCGCGGGTCCGAACCGGCGTGAAAGAAGCCCGCGTTGTCGATCGGCCGCTTCTGCGGCACCGCCAGTTCGTCGAGCTTGCGCAGGAACTCGAACTGCTTGCTGCCCGGGTCGCCGAAGCCGATGAACTGCCAGAACATCGGCAGCTTCGCCGCCTTGCACAGATAGCGCTCCGCCGCGAGCTTGTTGATCGGGCCGCCGTCCGTCTGGAAGACGACCAGCGCGGGGGCGGTCGCTCCGCTGTCGAGGTAGTGGTCGATGACGGCGTCCATCGCCAGGTGGTAGCTCGTCTTGCCCATGTGGCCGAGGCCGGCCACGATCTCGTCGACACGCCCGCGGTGACCCTCGAGCGCGATGTCCGTGACGGCATCGATGTCCGTGGAGAAGAAGACGACGGGGACGCGGCCGTCGTCGTCCAGATGCGAGGACAGGCCGAGCACTCGGTCGGCGAGCGCCTGCACGCTGCCGTCCTTGTAGTACGGCTTCATCGAGCCGGAGTAGTCGACGACGAGGTAGACCGCGGCCCGTGCACCGCTCAGCCCGTGCTTCTGCAGGGAGACGCCGGCGGTCTTGTAGAGGCTGACGAGTGCGGGCGCGGTCTGCTCCACCTTGCTGAGGCTGATGGCCGGTCCCATCCGGGCTCTCCGTTCGCTCGGTCCCCTCGACGCGGCCTGCCTCCCATCCCGGCTGGTTCCGCGTGTCCCGGCTGTCGAGGCTACGGCACCGCCCAGGAGCGGCCGGGGCACCCCGTACCGCAGCATCCCCACAGGTCCGCTATGTTGATCGCCGCCGTCCCCACCGGCCCTGTTCCGTGATGATCCCGCAGTTCCCGAGGAGCCGGCCGTGCAGCCTTCCGTCACCACCTGCTACCGCCATCCCCAGGTCGAGTCGTACGTCCGCTGCACCCGCTGCGACCGGTTCATCTGCCCGGACTGCATGCGCGAGGCGGCGGTCGGCCACCAGTGCGTGGAGTGCGTGAAGGAGGGCAACCGGTCCATACGCCAGGCCCGTACGGTCTTCGGCGGACGGATCTCGGCGGTCCCCGTCGTCACGTACGCACTGATCGCCCTGAACGTGCTGGCGTATCTGGGCGAGCTGGTGCGCCCTGAGCTGGTCGACCGGTTCGCGATGCTCGGCGCCGGGCTGATCGGCCCGGACGGCGGCCACTACCTCTACCAGGACGCCTATCCCGCGGATTTCCACGTCGAGGGCGTGGTCGCCGGCGAGTGGTACCGGCTGATCACCGGGGCGTTTCTGCATCTGCCGCCCACACAGGGCACGTTCGGCGTCCTCCACATCGTCCTCAACATGCTGTCGCTGTGGAACATCGGCCGTGCGGTGGAGGGCGGGCTGGGGCGCTCCCGCTATCTCGCCCTGTATCTCCTCTCCGCGCTGGGCGGTTCGGTGCTCGTGCTGCTGATCGCTCCCGAGCAGTCCGCGGTCGGCGCCTCCGGGGCGATCTTCGGCCTGGCCGCGGCGTACTACGTGATGAGCCGCCGCGTCGGCGCGGACATGGCAGCCGTCAACCGCTTCATCGCGGGCTTCCTGATCTGGATGGTGATCTCGGCGTCGTTCACCTCCTGGCAGGGCCACCTGGGCGGACTGCTCGCGGGCGGCGCGGTCACGCTCGCCTACGCGTACGCGCCGCGCAACCGCCGCACTCTGGTGCAGGCGGGCGGAGCGATCGCCGTGCTGGTGCTGCTGGTCGCGCTGGCGGTGCTGAAGGTGTCGGAGGTGACGGGCGGGGGCGGCGGCTGACGGGCGGGGGCGGCAGCTGACGGGTG
>NZ_LOHS01000010.1 GCF_001642995.1 Streptomyces jeddahensis | reverse complement strand
GGCGGCTGGTACCGGTACCGCAGGCGCTGAGGGCGGTCGCGGCGGCTACACCCGCCGTGACCCCGCCTATTCCTCTCAGGAACAGTCTGCGGTCTATTCGGGTGTCTTTCATCGTGTGCCTCCTGGTGGTGCCTGCCGCGAGAAGGGGCGCGGCTGGGGACGTGGAAAGCGGCAGCCGGAGCTGGGTCTGGGGGGTGATCCGCCTCGTCGTAATCGACGCCCTGGCCTGTGGGCCGGAGGTTGGGCGCGTGGCCGTGGCGGTGTCCCGCGGGAGGGCCAGGGCGGCCAGTTCCGCGTCGGGGACGGTGATGCCGTGCATGCCGTAGGGGATCCGCCCGCCGGCCGACAGCGGGGACCGTGTGCTCCCCGCTGTCGGCCGGGTCGAGGATGCGGCGGAGGACGTCGCCCTCGGCCCGGTACTGCGAGTTCTACGCGGGCGTCGCCGACATGGACTGCGGGTCCTTCAAGGTGTCGGTGCGGGACGGTGTGCGTCGCGGGTCAGAGGCCGAGCATGGTGTTGAGCTCGTCCAGGGACTTCACCGTCACGTAGTCGTACCCGTGGGTGACCGGGTCGCAGCCGCGGTCCAGGAGGACGAGGTTGCGGAAGCCCATGTCGTGCATCGGCAGCAGGTCGTAGCGGGTGTGCGAGGAGACGTGCACGAAGTCCTCGGGGGACGCGTCGAGCTGGTCGAGCATGTACTCGAACGCCGCGTAGCGGGGCTTGTAGCAGCCGGCCTGCTCCGCGGTGTAGACCGCGTGGAAGTCCGCCCCGAGCCGGGGCACGCTCTCTGCGAGGAAGGAGTCGTCGGCGTTGGAGAGGATCACCAGCTTGTAGTTCTCGCCCATCTTCTTCAGCGGTTCCGGCACATCCGCGTGCGGGCCCCAGCTGCGGACGCCGTCGGCGAACCGCTTGCCGGCGTCCGGGGCGGCCTTCACACCCCACTTGCGGCAGACCCCCTCGAAGGCGTCCTGCAGAGTCTGCTCGTAGGGCTTGTACTCGCCGCAGACCGAGTCGTAGCGGTAGCCGCGGAACTCCTTGACGAACTGGTCCCAGTGCTCGGCCGGGATCTGGTCGCCGACGAGCTCACGCGTGATGGGGGTCATCGGCCACTCGATCAACGTGCCGTAGCAGTCGAACGAGACGTACTTCGGGCGGAACTGGAACGAGGGAATGGGCATGGAAGTGCTCCACTTTCTTGATTCGGGGAACTGGTTACGGCCGACGAGGGCTGTTTGGCATGTTCACGACAGACATGTCGGGATGGGAGTAATGCCGTCTGCAATCGCCGGGGGTCAGGCGGCGCCGACTCCTGCCGGGGCGAGGAAGTCGACGGGGTACTCCGTGGCGCCGTCGAGCGCCAGGTCGGCGGCGATCTCGCCCATCGCGGGCGAGAGTTTGAAGCCGCTGCCGGAGAAACCGGCCATGACGATGATGTCGTCCTCGCCGGGGAGATGGCCGACGAGCGGGTTTCCGGACTTGGTGTAGCCCTCCATGTAGGCCGACATCCTGATGGGGTCGGGGTTCAGGTCGGGCATGAGTTCACCGATGAGCTCGCGGAAGACGCCGAGTTCTTCGGGGCGGACCGTACGCTCGAGCCGTTCGGGCTCGGGCACGGGCGCATGGTATTTGAAGGAGAGACCGAGCTTGACGGAGATGCCGTCGGGCGACGGGATTCCGAAGCAGTCGTGGGGTGTGGCGCGCACGAAGGGAGGGGCACCGCCCGCGAACCAGTCGTGGCGGGTGGGCAGGTGCCAGGAGCAGATCACCCGGCGGACGTCGATGGTCTGGGGGAGGTCCGGGAGCAGGGTGTTGATCCAGGGGCCCACGGTCACCACGGCGGCGTCCACGTGGTCCGTGCCCTGGTCGGTGACGATCTGCACCCCGCCGCCCGCCGCGGGGACGACCTCGCGCACCGTGGTGTAGCGGTGCAGCCGGGCGCCCAGTTGTTCGGCGCGGGCGGCGGCGGCCTGGATGGACGCCTCGGGTCTGATGACGGCGCCCAGCCGGTCGAGGACGGCGGTGTGTCCGTCCGGGAGCCGGTACTGCGGGTAGCGGCGGGCGAGTTCCTCCTGGTCCAGTACCTCGTGATCCAGCCCTTGGGCGGCGCTGGTGGAGAGGAGGAGTTGCATGGGCGGTGAGGCGGTCTCTCCCATCACCAGGCTGCCGCTGCGGCGTCGCAGCGACCGGCCCGTCTCCGCCTGGAGCTGCTCCCACATCCGGTCCGCGAGCCGCAGCAGCGGAACGTACCCGGGCTCGCCGAGGTGGGCGGCCCGGTAGATGCGGCTCTCGCCCCCGGCCGCGCCGCGGTCGTGACCCGGTGCGTACCGGTCGTAGCCGATGACCTCGGCTCCGCGGGCGGCCAGTCGCCACATGGCCTGGCTGCCCATGCTGCCGGCACCGATCACGGCGACGCGCTTCGGGATGCTCACGAGTCGCTCCTTTCTTCCGGTTTTGTCCCGCTGGGAGAATGGCGTTCACTATCAGCCCGGGAAACCCGCAGGTCAACCCATGCTGTGTGCCACCTTTGAGGCAGGGGGGTGGCTCAGAGGAGTTCGATCAGCTTGTCGGTGAACTCGGCGGTGGTCGCGGTTCCGCCCAGGTCACGGGTGCGGACATCGGTCTTGGCCAGGACCGCGGCGATGGCGTCCGTGATGTCCCTGGCCGCGGCGGGATGGCCGAGGTGGTCGAGCATCATGGCCGCGGACCAGATCGCGCCCAGCGGGTTGGCGATGCCCTGGCCCGCGATGTCGGGTGCGGAGCCGTGCACCGGCTCGAACATCGAGGGGAAGTCCCGCTCGGGGTTGAGGTTGGCCGCCGGGGCGATGCCGATGGATCCGGCGACGGCGGCCGCGAGGTCGCTGAGGATGTCGCCGAAGAGGTTGGAGGCGACGACGACGTCGAAGCGGGCCGGCTCGAGGACGAACTTGGCCGCGAGCGCGTCGATGTGTTCCTGGTCCCAGGCGACCTGCGGGAACGAGGCGGCCCGCTCGGTGACGAGCTGGTCCCAGAACGGCATGGTGTGGATGATGCCGTTCGACTTGGTCGCGGAGGTCAGGCGGCCGCCGCGCTGGGAGGCGAGCGTGAAGGCGTAGTCCAGCAGGCGTGTGACGCCGGCCCGGGTGAACACGGCCTCCTGCACGGCGATCTCGTCCGGGAAGCCGCTGTTGAGTCGGCCGCCGACCTCGCTGTACTCGCCTTCCATGTTCTCGCGCACGACGACGACATCGACCTCGCCCGGCCGGGCGCCGCGCACCGGACTGTCGATGCCTTCGAAGACACGGATGGGCCGGAGGTTGACGTACTGGCGGAAGCTGCGCCGGATCGGGATCAGCAGCCCCCACAGCGAGACATGATCGGGCACCCCCGGGTATCCCACCGCGCCCAGCAGGATCGCGTCCGCCTCGCGCAGCTGGTCGATCCCGTCGGCGGGCATCATGGCGCCCTCCCGCAGGTACCGCTCGCACGACCAGTCGTACGACGTGTAGGACAGGCTGAAGCCGTGGCGGCGGCCGAGAACATCGAGCACCTGCTGTGCCGGGGGCAGTACCTCGGCGCCGATGCCGTCGCCCGGGATCAGGGCGATCCGGTGGTTCGTCGTCATGGCGTCGATTGCAGCAGGGTGGTCCGTGGGGCGTCCAAGACGCAAAGCGGATCTGGCTTATAAGCGGTGCCTATCAGCTGTCGGCGGCAGAGGTCGCGGCCGTCACGAACGCTGCGGCTGCGGGCGACAGGATGCCGCGGCGGGCGACGAGGGCGATGTCCAAGGTGTTCTCCGGCTCGATGTCCAGGACACGGGCGCCCAGCCGCCCGGCGAGGTCCCGCCAGGAATCCGTGACCACGGCGAGCCCGACCCCGGCCAGCACCAGAGGCATCAGCGACACCCGGTGCTCGGTCTCGACGGCGACGGCGAACTCGATGCCCTGCTCCCGCAACGCGTCGACGTAGGCACGCATCCCGGTACCCGACTGCCCGACGATCAGCCGCTGTCCCGCAAGCTCCCGGCACTCCACCGCCCTCCGGCCGGCGAACGGGCCGTCGGCCGGCACCACCAGCACAAAACGCTGCCGCCCCAGCGCATGCGAGACGACCTCCCTGTCGGAAAGAGGACCGGCGGACGCCAAAAGCCCCAGCTCCACCGCACCCGTGCGCACCATGTCGATCACATCACGCGACGTGAACGCCGCATTGATCGCCACGGAGACACCGGGATAACGGCGGCTGAAGGCACTGACCAAACTCGTCAGCGGCTCCACCGCCTGCGACGGCATGGACGCCACATCCAGGCGCCCCTCACGCAGCTCATGCACCGCCGCCACACTCGCCCGCGCCGTCTCCAGACTCCGCACGGCCTCCCGGGCAGGCTCGATCAGAGCCCTTCCGGCCTCCGTCAGCACTGCCCTACGCCCGATGCGATGGAACAGCTCGGAGCCGAGATCACGCTCCAGTGCCCGCACGGCCTGCGACAGCGACGGCTGCGACACGTACAGAGCCGAGGCCGCACGGTTGAACCCCCCACGATCAACAATCGCAAGGAAGTACTGCAGCTGCCGAACATCCATTTCGCGCCCTCCGTCAAGACATTTCCCGAACCCGTCCCTCACGGAGTTGAGGCAGAGCGTTCTCGACCCGCGCCCCGCTGCGAAGACGCAGGTGAGACATGTGACGGGGACCTGCATCATGCTTCACCGGTGGACCTACGGAAACATGTCGGCACGACCCGCCCGCATCCTGGGAAACCAGAAGAACAGCAGGTCAGACGCCCTTTGCTGCGGGCTCAAGAATCGCCACGCATTCCACGTGCGAGGTCATCGGAAACAGATCGAACGCCCGAAGCGTCCGCACCCGGTACCCGCCCTCGCGGAAGTACGCCAGGTCGCGGGCCAGGGCCGCCGGGTCGCAGGCGACGTACGCGATGCGGCGGGCTCCCAGTGAGGACAGGTGCTGGACGGTCTTCTTGCCCGCGCCGGCGCGAGGCGGGTCGAGGACGATCAGGTCGACCTCGCTGATGCCGGTGCGCGGCAGGACGGACTCGACCCGGCCCTGTTCGATGCGGACGCGGTCGAAGGCGGCCAGGTTGTGGCGGGCGTCCTCGACCGCGCGTTTGCCGGACTCGATGCCGAGCACAGCGCCCTTCTCGCCGACCCGGTCCGCGAGGGCTCCCGCGAACAGGCCCACGCCGCAGTAGAGGTCGAGCGCCGTCTCGCCCTTGCGCGGCAGCAGGCCCTGCATGACGGCCTTGACGAGGGTGTCGGCGGCCTGCGGGTGGACCTGCCAGAAGCCGCCGCTGCCGACGCGGTAGGTACGGCCGTCGGCGCGCTCGCGCACGAAGGGCCGGCCGTGGACGCGGTGGACTCCGCCGTCCTTCTCGCCGATCCGCATCACCGAGACCGGCATGTCGAGTTCGACGATGGGCAGGCGAGCCCCCGGCTTCGGCGTGAGGATCACCTGGCGGTCCTGGGAGCCGGTCGCGGCGATCGCCTCGATCGACGCCATGCCGGTCCAGTCACGCCGCTCGATGCCCAGCTCGCTGACGCCCTCCGCGGCGATCATGCAGTGGTCGATCGGCTCGACCTCGTGCGAACGGTGGCGGCGCAGCCCGGCCTTCCCGTGCTCGTCCACCGCGTACTGGACGCGCGTGCGCCACGCGGGCACCTGCCCCGCGGGGAGCTTGTCGCCCTCGGCGGGCATGACCGTGCCGTCCCAGCCCGCCTCCTCGGGCGTGAGACCCGCGAGGCGCTTCAGCTGCTCCGCGATGACCTCTCCCTTCAGCCGCCGCTGCGCACCCGGCTTGGCGTGCTGCCAGTCGCAGCCGCCGCAGCGGCCGGGACCGGCGTACGGGCAGGGAGCCTCGATGCGGTCCTTGGAGGCCTCGATGATCCGTACGGCATCGGCGCGCAGGAAGCGGGAGTCCTCCTCGCCCTCCGTGACGCGCGCGACGACCCGCTCACCGGGCAGCGCGTGCCGCACGAACAGGACGCGGCCCTCCTCGGTACGGGCGATGCAGTGGCCACCGTGGGCGACGGGACCGATCTCGACCTCGTACTCCTCCCCCACCAGCGAATTCTTCGGTTCTGCCTGCATGGCGGGGTGACTCCACAACGTAAGAGACGAACGGACGGCGTAAGGGACGAACGGACGCGTGCATACCGACGACGGCGTACGTCACGAACGGCCGGACAACAGCCCACCAGTCTACGTGGGTGCCGCCCGGCCGTTCGCCACAGGCCGCTCGGGACCGGACTCCGGCCGTGCGCCGAAGCCCGGTCGGTGACGGATCAGCTCTTGGCGCTCGGCTCCTTCGGCCGCTTCTCCACGGGGCCCCGGCGCACCGAGCCCGGCGCGTTCCACTCCTGGCGCTTGCGCGCCCGCTTCCTCGCCACCTCGGAGGACTCCAGCTGATAGGGCACGGAGGTCACCATCACGCCGGGCGTGAACAGCAGCCTGCCCTTGAGCCGGAGCGCGCTCTGGTTGTGCAGGAAGTGCTCGTACCAGTGGCCCACCACGTACTCGGGGATGATCACGCTGATCGCGTCGCGCGGCGACTCCCGGCGCAGCCCCTTGACGTACTCGATGATCGGCCGGGTGATCTCGCGGTACGGCGAGTCGAGGACCTTGAGCGGTACGTCTATGCCGCGCCGGTCCCACTCGGCCTTGAGGGCCTTGGTCTCCGCGGGGTCCACATTGACGCTGAGCGCCTCCAGGGTGTCCGAGCGGAGCAGTTTGGCGTACGCGATGGCGCGCAGCGTCGGACGGTGGAGCTTGGAGACGAGGACGACCGAGTGGACGCGGGATGGGCGGATGATGTCGTCGGACGGGCCCTCGGGGGCGGCGATCTCCTCGGCCACACGGTCGTAGTGGCGGCGGATCGCGGTCATCATCACGTAGAAGATCACCATGCCGAGCAGGGCGACCCAGGCGCCGTGCGTGAACTTGGTGACGAGCACGACGACCAGGACGAGCCCGGTGAAGAAGGCACCGAAGGTGTTGATCGCGCGGGAGCGGATCATACGGCGGCGCTTGGCCGGGTCGGTCTCGGTCGCCAGATGCCGGTTCCAGTGACGGACCATGCCGGTCTGGCTCAGCGTGAAGGAGACGAACACGCCGACGATGTAGAGCTGGATCAGGCGGGTCGAGTCGGCGGCGTAGACCCAGACGAGGAGCGCAGCGGCACCCGCGAGAAGCACGATGCCGTTGGAGAAGGCGAGCCGGTCGCCCCGGGTGTGCAGCTGGCGCGGCAGGTAGCGGTCCTGCGCGAGGATCGAGCCGAGCACCGGGAAGCCGTTGTACGCGGTGTTGGCCGCCAGGAACAGCACCAGCGCGGTGGCCGCGGCGATGAGGACGAAGAAGAACGTGCCGTCACCGAAGACCGCGGCCGCGACCTGTGTGATCACGGGGTTCTGGACGTAGTCCGCACCGACCGGTGTGCCGTTCAGGAGCAGGTCGTGAGCGGGTTTCTCGGCCATGCGGACATTGCTGGCCATGGCCAGGCCGATGATGCCGCAGAACATGGTGACGGCCAGGACGCCCATCAACGCGAGCGTGGTCGCCGCGTTCCTGCTCTTGGGCTTGCGGAAGGCGGGCACGCCGTTGCTGATGGCCTCGACGCCGGTGAGCGCGGCACAGCCGGAGGAGAACGCGCGCAGCAGCAGGAAGACGAGCGCGAAGCCCGCGAGCCCCTGGTGCTCGGGCTTGATCTCGAAGTCGGCGGTGGGTGCCCTCATGGTGTCGTCGAGGACGAGCGCGCGGAAGGCACCCCACGCGATCATGATGAAGACGCTGGCCACGAAGACGTACGTCGGGATCGCGAAGAGCTTGCCGGACTCCTTGACGCCCCGCAGGTTCATCAGCGTCAGCAGCACGATGATGCCGACCGCGCAGGCGACCTTGTGCTCGACGACGAAGGGAATGGCCGAGCCCAGGTTCTCCACGCCGGACGAGATCGACACGGCGACGGTGAGGACGTAGTCCACGAGGAGGGCGCTGGCGACCGTGCGGCCGGCCTTGGGCCCGAGGTTGGTGGTCGCCACCTCGTAGTCGCCGCCGCCGCTGGGGTAGGCGTGCACGTTCTGCCGGTAGGACGCCACCACCGTGAACATCAGCACCACGACCGCGAGCGCGATCCACGGGCTGAAGTGGTACGCCGACAGGCCCGCGATCGAGAGGACCAGCAGGACTTCTCCGGGCGCGTACGCGACGGAGGAGAGCGGGTCGGAGGCGAACACGGGGAGTGCGATGCGCTTGGGCAGGAGCGTCTCTCCCAGCCGATCACTGCGCAGTGCGCGCCCGATCAGAATCCGTTTGGGCACGTCGGTCAGTTTGGACACGCAGAGGATCGTATGCGTTCGAACGGGGGAGCGCCCACCCACCACCCCAGACGTTCGCAGGATGGCCATACGAGGGCGACCGCACGGGCGTACACGGCGACGATCGCGCGCGTGCACAGGCGACGACCACGCGCGTCATACGGCGACGTGACCCGCGTCATGCAGGTGCGGGCGTCCCGCGTGGTACGGATGGGGGTCCCCCCACGCCGCTCAGGCAGTGGGGGAGGGCGTTTGTCGTGCAATGTCCTGGCGTCGGAGAGGAGGTCGGACAGCGTGTCCGTCGGCCTCCCGTCCGTCATAGCCGCCACCACTCAGTGGCTGATGCGCGCCTATCCCCCGGCCTCCGGCACGCTCAGCGCCGTACTCGCCGAGGCGCAGGCCCGGCAGGCGGCGACCGTGGCCGCCTGGCTGCGGTACCCGACGGCGCTGGACGCCTCGCTCGTCACGCTCGTCGGGCCGGGCGGCGCCACGCGCCTGGACTGGCTCGTCGGAGGCTTCACCGGTGAGTCCGACGCCGAGGACGAGCAGGCGTGGCGGACCTGGGTCGACGAGGTCGTGGCGAGCTGGGCGGCCTCGCTGCTCACCGAGCCGGCGCTGGCGGCCGCGGCGGTGGCCGCGCTGAGCGGGTCCGAACACATGGGATCGTCACCGGTCGACTTCCGGCGCCTCACGGACCCCGACACATACGACAGGGACGCGGCTGCCCTGCTGCGCCACCCGGACCTCGTGCGGCCCGTCGCCGACCTGCACCGGGAACAGCTCGTCGAACGACTGCAGGCCGACGCCGTGGGCGCCGACTGACGGCGGTACCCCGCCCACCCGCGCAGGCGCGCGGCCGGACGGCGCACGCCCGCCGCGCGATCGGTGCTGCTCCCATCAAACACGTACGCGGATGAGGGCAACGCAAGGGTTGCGTCATAAGCTCGTCAACGGGCACCGCCGCACGTGGTTGCCCGGTTGTTGCCGGCCTACTGAGAGAGAAGAGTGAGCAGTTTGTTTTCGCAGGTCAGCAGGGTGACGAGGACTGCGGGGTAGAGGTCAGGTGCACATCGTCATCATGGGCTGCGGACGAGTGGGCTCCGCTCTCGCGCAGACCCTGGAGCAACAGGGGCACACGGTCGCTGTGATCGACCAGGACCCCACGGCGTTCCGCCGTCTGGGCTCCGGGTTCGGTGGCCGCCGCGTCACCGGTATCGGCTTCGACCAGGACACCCTGCGCGAGGCCGGCATCGAGGAGGCGGGCGCCTTCGCCGCCGTCAGCAGCGGCGACAACTCGAACATCATCGCGGCCCGGGTGGCCCGCGAGATGTTCGGCATCGAGAACGTCGCGGCCCGGATCTACGACCCGCGTCGCGCCGAGGTCTACCAGCGCCTCGGCATCCCGACCGTGGCGACGGTCCGCTGGACCGCCGACCAGATGCTGCGGCGTCTGCTGCCGTCCGGCGCCGAGCCGCTGTGGCGCGACCCCACGGGTGGGGTGCAGCTCGCCGAGGTGCACACCTCTCCGGCCTGGGTCGGCCACAGGGTCAGCCGGCTGCAGGAGGAGACGGGGGTCAGGGTCGCGTTCCTGACCCGGCTGGGCGAGGCGATCCTGCCGACCTCGCAGACAGTGCTGCAGGAAGGCGACCTCGTCCACGTGATGATGCGGACGGACGACGTCGAGAAGGTCGAGGCATCGTTCGCCGAGGGTCCTGAGGAGGGCGGTCACTGATGAGGGTCGCCATTGCCGGAGCCGGTGCGGTGGGCCGTTCCATCGCCGGCGAGCTGCTGGAGAACGGGCACGAGGTCCTTCTCATCGACAAGGCGCCGACCGCCATCTCGGTCGAGCGCGTCCCGCAAGCCGAGTGGCTGCTCGCCGACGCCTGCGAGATCACCTCGCTCGACGAGGCGGCGCTGCAGCGCTGCAACGTGGTCATCGCCGCCACGGGTGACGACAAGGTCAACCTCGTCGTCTCCCTGCTCGCGAAGACCGAGTACGGGGTCCCGCGGGTCGTCGCCCGCGTCAACAACCCCAAGAACGAGTGGCTGTTCAACGAGGCGTGGGGCGTCGACGTCGCCGTGTCCACACCGCGCCTGATGTCCGCCCTGGTCGAGGAGGCGGTGAGCGTCGGCGACCTGGTCCGCTTGCTCCGCTTCAGCCACGGCGACGCGAACCTCGTCGAACTGACGCTCCCGCCCGAGTCGGCCCTGGCCGGCACCCAGGTCGGCGACGTCGAGTGGCCGGAGGACACGTCGCTGGTGACGATCATCCGCGGCAACCGCGTCCTCGCCCCCTCCCAGGAGGACTCCCTGGAGGCGGGCGACGAGCTCCTGTTCGTGGCGGCCCAGGCCCGCGAGGAACAACTCGAGGACCTGCTGTCGGTCCGCCGGGAGGACGCGGCCAGCTGACAACGAGGGCGGCGCCGGTCAGTCGCGCCGCGCCACCGCTGCGGTCAGTCGCGCCGCGCGCCGCCGCCGCTGTGGGCAACCGTGCCGCGCCGCCGCTGTGGGCAATCGTGCCGCTGGGGCGGCACGGGTGGGCACAGCGGCACCCGCGACGGCGGGCAACTGGACACAACAGCGGCCGCCCGCGACGGCGGCAACACGGAGGGGGCGCCCGGAATCATTCCGGGCGCCCCCTCCGTCGTGCGGGTCCATACCGTGCGCGCGGCCCTACGCCTCGCGGCGGTGGCGGCCCGCAGCGGTCTTGCGGTCCGGGTCCGACTGCTCGTCGGCGCCCGACTCCGCCTGCTCCTCCGCCTTCCGGGCCTGCTCCTCCGCCTCCATCTCGGCGAAGACGTCGATCGGCGCGGGCGCCTTGGCGAGGAACAGCCAGGTGAGCCAGACCGCCAGCAGGAACGGCGGGATCTTCAGCGTCACCAGGACCCAGCCGAGCTGGGTGGTGTCGGCCCACCAGTAGAGCGGGAAGAGGATCGCGCACTTGGCGAGCAGGATCAGGCCCCAGGCGTAACTCGCTTTCGCGTACGCCTTCTTGCGGCCGGGGTTCCGGGTCCGCCAGGAGAGGTTCTCCTTGAAGACCGGGCCGAGGATGAGGCCGATCAGCGGGACGCCGGCGAGCGTCGTGATGATGTAGGCGAGGCCCAAGCCGAGCGTGTACAACATGCCCGGCAGGTAGAAGTCCTTGGCGTTGCCAGTCATCATCGCGAAGACCACGCCGAAGGCGACGCCGAAGACCCCGCTGAAGGCGTGCTTGACGGTGTCCTTCATGACCAGCCGGACGACCACAAGGAGCAGGGACACGCCGAGGGCCGCGATGGCCGACGTGTGCAGGTCCTTGTTGATCGTGTAGATCGCCACGAAGAGCAGGCCGGGGAGCACCGTCTCCACCATGCCCCGCACACCGCCGAAGGCCTCGAAGAGCGCGGCCTCGGTCACTGCCCTGGAGTCGGTGGGTTCGGCGTCCCCGTCCGTGGTCCGATGGTCGGTCGGCTTGTCGAGGGACGTCACCGGCTACTCCCGTCCGAGCGGTCTGAGTTCGTACTTCGGGTTGAAGAGCACCCGGCGGCCCCGGCTCATCGAGATCCGGCCCGATGCGATCAGCTTGCGCCCCGGTTCGATTCCCACGATGGAGCGCCTGCCGAGCCACACCACGTCCAGAGCCGCGGAGCCGTCGAACAGCTCCGCCTCCAGGGCCGGGACCCCGGCCCGCGGTCGCAGGGTGACCGTGCGCAAGGTACCAGTAACCGTCACGATCTGGCGGTCCTGACAGTCGCCTATGCGCGTACAGCCTGCGGTGTCGGCGTCCTCGCGCAGCTCCTCCGACTCCAGGTCCTCCTGGGACGAGGAGAGCCGGTCGAGCATGCGCCGGAACCGGCCCGTCGGCTTTTCGGAACGAGGGACAGCACTCATGACAGGAAGCCTACCGGGGGGCTGTGACAGTAGTGGGAAGAGTCGTGCTCACCTGCGCTCTCT
Source organism: Streptomyces jeddahensis (assembly GCF_001642995.1). Taxonomy (GTDB): domain Bacteria; phylum Actinomycetota; class Actinomycetes; order Streptomycetales; family Streptomycetaceae; genus Streptomyces; species Streptomyces jeddahensis. The sequence goes on along the minus strand of NZ_LOHS01000010.1, from coordinate 13,275 downwards.
CCGCTCGGATACCCGGTCGGCTCACATCTCGAACCGGTACCCCATCCCCGGCTCCGTGATGCTGCATCCCCCGGGGGCCAACCCCCGGACCCCCGGCCCGCACGCCGCTCACATCTCGAACCGGTACCCCATCCCCGGCTCCGTGATGAAGTGCCGGGGGTGCGACGGGTCCGCCTCCAGCTTGCGGCGCAGCTGCGCCATGTAGACGCGCAAGTAGTTCGACTCGGTTCCGTACGAGGGCCCCCAGACCTCCTGGAGCAGCTGCTTCTGGCTGACGAGGCGACCGCTGTTGCGGACGAGCACCTCGAGCAGGTGCCATTCGGTGGGGGTCAGGCGTACGTCGCGCCCGCCGCGGTTCACCTTCTTGGCGGCCAGGTCGACGGTGAAGTCCTCGGTCTCCACGACGACCTCCTCCTCACCCGTCCCGACGACGGGCTCCGCGCGGCGGACGGCGGCGCGCAGCCGGGCCAGCAGCTCGTCCATGCCGAACGGCTTGGTGACGTAGTCGTCGGCGCCCGCGTCCAGCGCCTCGACCTTCTCGTCGGAGGTGTGCCGGGCGGAGAGGACCAGGATCGGTACGCGGGTCCAGCCGCGCAGGCCCTTGATCACCTCAACGCCGTCCATGTCGGGCAGTCCCAGGTCGAGCACGACCACGTCGGGGTGGCGGGCGGCGGCGATCCGGAGCGCGCCGGAGCCGTCCGAGGCGGCGTCCACCTCGTACTTGCGCGCCTTGAGGTTGATGACGAGCGCGCGGACGATCTGCGGTTCGTCGTCGACCACGAGCACCCTCGTGGGGGTCCGGGGGTCTCCCCCGGTTGAGTGCAGCATGGGGGCCTGCCTTTCTCTGCTGCTGCGGTCGTCAGGTCTGCTGCTGCGGCGGTCGTGAGAGCCGGATGCTTTGGCACGCCCGGGTCACGAGGCGGCCTCGGCAGGGAGGTAGGGACCGTACTGCGGGCGGACCGCGGCCGCCTGCAGGGTGAGCACCATGGTGAGGCCGCCGCCGGGCGTGTCCTCGGCGTCGAGCGTTCCGCCCATCGCCTCGGCGAACCCGCGGGCGACCGCCAGGCCGAGCCCGACACCGGTGCCGCGCGGGGCGTCGCCGTACCGCTGGAAGGGCTCGAAGATGCGTTCCTTCGCCTCGTCGGGCACCCCCGGGCCGCGGTCCACCACGCGCACCTGGACGCGGTCGCCGAGCGCGCTTGCCGCCACCAGGACCCGCTGGCCCGAGCTGTACTTCACGGCGTTCTCGACGATGTTGGCGACCGAGCGCTCCAGCAGTCCCGGGTCGACGGCCACCATCGGCAGGCTCTCCGGGATGTCCAGGTCCACGCTGTCCTCCGGCACGCCGCCCAGCGCCATCGGCACCACCTCGTCGAGGTCGATTTCGCGGATCAGCGGGGTGACCGTGCCCGTCTGCAGCCGGGACATGTCCAGGAGATTGCCCACCAGGTGGTCGAGCCGGTCGGCGCCCTCCTCGATGCCCTCGAGGAGCTCCGCCTGATCCTCTTCGGACCACGCCACGTCGTCGGAGCGCAGCGAGGTGACGGCGGCCTTGATGGCGGCCAGCGGGGTGCGCAGGTCGTGGCTGACAGCGGCCAGCAGCGCGGTGCGGATGCGGTTGCCCTCGGCGAGCGCCCGGGCCTGCTCGGCCTCGGACTCGAGCCGCTGGCGGTCCAGGATCACCGCGGCCTGGGCGGCGAACGCGGCCAGCACCCGGCGGTCCTCCGCCGGGAGGACGCGGCCGGAGAGCGCGAGCGCCATGTGGTCCCCGACCGGTACGTCCACGTCCGCCTCCTCCGGGCGGCCGACCAGCGACCGCGGGCCCACGCTGCCCGCGCAGGTCCACGGCGCGACGTCGCTCTCCCGCTCCAGCAGCGCCACCGACTCCATGCCGAACGTCTCGCGTACCCGCTCCAGGAGCGCGTCCAGCGTCGTCTCACCGCGCAGCACACTGCCCGCCAGGAACGACAGGATCTCCGACTCCGCCCGCAGCCGCGCCGCCTGATGGGTACGGCGGGCCGCCAGGTCCACGACGGAGGCGACCGAGACGGCCACGGCGAAGAAGACGAAGATGGCGACGATGTTCCTGGGGTCCGCGATCGTGAGGCGGTACAGGGGCGGGGTGAAGAACCAGTTCAGCAGGAACGATCCCACCGCGGCCGAGGCGAGGGCCGGGAACAGCCCACCGAGCAGCGCCGCGGCCACCGTGAGCGCCAGGAACAGCAGCATGTCGTTGGCGAGCCCGAGATCCGCCTCGATATGCGTGAGCAGCAGCGCCAGCAGTGCCGGGCCCGCCACGCCCGCCAGCCAGCCCCAGATGATCCGGGACCGCCCCAGGCGCGCCCCTCGCGCCACCGGCAGCCCGCGCCCCTTGGCGACCTCCTCGTGCGTGACGATGTGCACGTCCAGGTCGGGACCGGACTCCCGGGCGACGGTCGCGCCGACACCAGGCCCGAAGACGTACTGCCACGCCTTGCGGCGCGAGGAGCCGAGGACGATCTGGGTGGCGTTGACGCCGCGGGCGAACTCCAGCAGCGCCGAGGGGATGTCGTCGCCGATGACGTGGTGGAACGTGCCGCCGAGGTCCTCGACGAGGGTGCGCTGGGCCGCCAGCTCCTTGGGCGAGGCGGACGTCAGCCCGTCACTGCGGGCGATGTAGACCGCGAGGACTTCGCCGCCCGCGCCCTTCTCGGCCAGGCGGGCGGCGCGCCGGATGAGCGTACGGCCCTCGGGACCGCCCGTCAGGCCGACCACGATGCGCTCGCGCGAGCCCCAGATCTTCGAGACGTGGTGCGCGCTGCGGTACTCCTGCAGGTACTCGTCGACGCGGTCCGCCACCCACAGCAGGGCCAGCTCACGCAGGGCGGTCAGATTGCCGGGGCGGAAGTAGTTCGACAAGGCCGCGTCGACCTTGTCGGGCTTGTAGATGTTGCCGTGCGCCATACGCCGCCGCAGCGCCTGCGGCGACATGTCGACCAGCTCTATCTGGTCCGCCCGCCGCACCACCTCGTCCGGCACGGTCTCGCGCTGCCGTACGCCGGTTATCGACTCGACGACGTCGCCCAGTGACTCGAGGTGCTGGATGTTGACGGTCGAGATGACGTCGATGCCCGCGGCGAGCAGCTCCTCGACGTCCTGCCAGCGCTTGTCGTTGCGTGAGCCGGGCACGTTCGTGTGGGCGAGCTCGTCCACCAGGGCGACGGCGGGGGCGCGCTGCAGGACGGCGTCCACGTCCATCTCGGTGAAGGCGGTGTCGCGGTATGCGAGCTCCTTGCGCGGGATCTGCTCCAGGCCGTGCAGCATCACCTCGGTGCGCGGCCGGCCGTAGTGCTCCACGAAGGCGACCACGCAGTCGGTGCCCCGTTCCACGCGCCGGTGCGCCTCGGACAGCATGGCGTAGGTCTTGCCCACGCCCGGCGCCGCACCGAGGTATATCCGAAGCTTGCCGCGTCCCATGGCCCCATTGTCTTCCCGTGGCAGCTGAGTCCCCCCGGTCAGCGCCCCGGGACGTGCGCTCAGCCTCGACCCGACGGTACCGCCGGGAATCGCGGTGTACGGGCCGGAGAGCCGGTCAGGGGCAGTCTTTGACGCAACTCTGATGCGGGACCGCGGGCATCGCGCATCGCGTCGGCCGTGATGTGGGTCCGGGCTGGGCATCGCGGGCGCCGTCTCGCCCCGGGGAAGCGGCCGGCCGAAACCAACCAGCCTTCAGCAGCCGCAAGCGCGCCGAAGGGGACGTGTCGGGATGTGCGCCCGCTGGGGGTACCTCCCAGGCCCTTAAGGCACTGGGGGAGGCCAGCGCAAACGTACGGTGCCGTCTGGCGACGTACGGCTCGGCGCCGGACCGAGAACGTACAATGCCGGCGCGTCCCCGACTCCGTACGAAACGGGGCGCGCACCCCGCACGCCCGCGGCGCAACAGTAAGCCGCCGACAGCGGACGCGGCCTCGCGCCAGAAGGCCGATGGGCCGCACCCCAATGGAGGGGCGCGGCCCATCGGCCCGCGGCGACTACACGCCAGCGCGAAGCGTCACCGCACCTCGGTGATCTCGGGCCCGCGCGAGAGCTGGCCCATGCCGCCGGAGAAGCGGGAACCGCCCTGCTCCTCCTGCTGGACTCCTTCGGGCACCATCTGCGCGTCGTCCGGCAGCTTCAGGACGATCGGGTCGCGGGGTGCCATGGGGCCTTCGCCGCGGACGACCACGGTGTCCCGGAAGATCTGCTCCAGCAGGCCGGCCGTCTGCGGCTGCACCGCGCCCTGCCCGGAGATCACTCCACGCAGGAACCAGCGCGGCCCGTCCACACCCACGAACCGGACCACCTGGAAGCCGCCCGTGCCGTCCGGCAACTGCACCGGCACCTGGGCGCGCAGCTCCCAGCCGAGGGGCCCCTCGATCTCGTCGATCACGCCGCCCTGCTTGGTGATGCCGGAGGCGATCTCCTCGCGGACCTCGGTCCAGATGCCCTCGCGCTTGGGGGCGGCGAAGGCCTGCAGCTGGATGGCGCTGTCCTGCAGCACCACGGTCGCGGCGACGATCGCGTCGCCCGCGACCTCCACGCGCAACTCCATGCCCTCGACGCCCGGGACGAGGAGGCCGCCGAGGTCCACGCGGCCCTCGCCGGGTTCCCGTACCTCCGAGCTGTCCCAGGGGCCGTCCGGGCGCGGCGCGGGCTCGAGCCTTACGCGCTCCGCCTCCGCCTCGTCCGCCGCGTCGACGTCGACGACCTGCTCGGCCTCGCTCGCCGCGTCCGCCGCGTCCTCGGCGGAACCCCTCTTCTTGCGACGTCCGAACACGTCACTGTCCTTCCCGGTCGGATACGACCGAAGCGTATCGATTCCCGCCCACGTGCCCATCAGCGCCACCCACGGCGGCGTGGCCCCCGGTGGACCCGAAGCCCCCTTCGGCCCGCGCCGAGTCGGGGAGATCCGCCACCTCCTGGAAGCGCACCTTCTCGACCTGCTGGACGACCAGTTGGGCAATCCGGTCGAAGCGCTCGAACCGCACGGCCTCGCGCGGGTCGAGATTCACCACGATCACCTTGATCTCCCCACGGTACCCGGCATCCACCGTCCCTGGGGCATTCACCAGCGCCACACCGAGGCGGGCCGCGAGACCGGACCTCGGATGCACGAAGGCGGCGTACCCCTCGGGGAGCGCCACCGCCACGCCGGTGGGCAGGACGGCCCGCTCGCCCGGGGCGAGCTCGCACGCCTCGGTGGTCCGCAGATCGGCCCCGGCGTCACCCGGGTGTGCGTACTCGGGAAGCGGAACGTCCGGGTCGATGCGCCGGATCTGTACGACGAGCGGCTCGCGGGCGGAAGCAGAAGGGGTCACGGGTTCACCTCGAAGGCGCGGACGCGCCGGATCTGGTCCGGGTCGTTCATGGCGGCCTTGATCTCCTCGGGGCGGCCGTTCTCGATGAAGTGGTCGACCTTGACCTCGATGAAGACGGCGTCGGCACGAACCGCGACCGGCCCGTCGGGGCCGCCGATCCGGCCGGTGGCCGTGGAGTAGATCTTCCGGCCGGATACGGCGGTGACCTCGGCCTCCAGATACAGCACCGTGTCGACGGGCACGGGGAGCAGGTAGTCGGTCTCCAGCCTGCCCGTCACGGCGATGACGCGCAGCAGCCAGTTCAGCGAGCCGAGCGTCTCGTCCAGCGCGGTGGCCAGCACACCGCCGTGCGCCAGGCCGGGAGCGCCCTGGTGGGCGGTCCGTACGGTGAACTCGGCGGTGACGCTCACCCCGTCGCCCGCGCGGGCCTCCAGCTGCAGCCCGTGCGGCTGCCCGTCGCCGCAGCCGAAACACTGTCCGTAGTGCGCGCCGAGCAGCTCGCCGGGAGCCGGCGCGTCGGGGTGCCGCACCGGGGCCACGGCATCGGCCGGGGGCGTCAGGCCTGCTGATGTACCACTACCACTCACAGGCGCAGACCTTACCCGCAGTATCCCGCCCTGACTGCCCTGGCCTCGGTCCCCTTCGGTGAGCGTGCCAAGCTTGGCTGCATGGAGCACTCCGCATCTGCCGCACCGCCCTATGAAGAACGCCTGACCGCACCCCGCTCCTGGTGGGTGGTCTCCGTCCTGGTAGGCGTCTCGATGGCCCTGATCATGCTCCCGTTCGGCACGCTGCCGCTGCTGGGCGGGCTCGTGGGCGGGACGGCGGTCGCCGCGGTGGTGGTGAGCTCGTACGGCTCCGTCCGCATCCGGGTGGTCGGCGGCCTGCTGATCGCCGGGGACGCGAAGATCCCCGTGTCGGCCCTGGGCGAGACGGAGATCCTCGACGAGTCCGCGGCCCGCGCCTGGCGGACCCACAAGGCCGACGCCCGCGCCTTCATGCTCCTGCGCGGCTACATCCCGACCGCCCTGCGCGTCGAGGTCACCGACCCCGAGGACCCGACGCCGTACCTGTACCTGTCGACCCGCCACCCGCAGCGCCTGGCGGCGGCACTGGCGGCGGTACGGGCGTCGTAACCGGGGGCACGCAGCCCCACGGCAGCGTCACGTCTCCGACGCCAACTCCGCGCCGCCGCGAGGCTATGACTCCGCATACGCGACCGCGCCGCTGCGAGCCGGTGACTCGGCACACACGACCCCCGCCGCCGCGAGCCGGTGACTCGGCACACACGACCCCCGCCGCCGCGAGCCGGCAGCACGGCCCGCCGTCTCCTCGTCACCGCGCGGCAGCTGCTGCGTGCCGTGCACGAGCGCGTTGTCACGGCCGTTGCACTTCCGTTCGCGCGAGTCATGCGGATCTCCACATCGCCCGGGGGCGACCTTAGCCCGTAGCCCACCTAGCATGCGGACGCTCTGCACGCAGACTCCAGGTCGTGCGGCAGCGCACCGCGAGTCACCAGCTGCGGACGAGGTGTGCCCAGTCAGGAGGTGTCGGCGAGGGGCCCGGTCCGGGTGCCCGTGCAGGAACCAGGCGAGAACGGGTGCCAGTGAAGGCGCCCGACCAGAGCGGGCGCCGGTGAGGGGAGCCCGGTGGCCCGGTCAGAGCGGGCGCCGGTGAGCGGCCGCGTGGCCTCGCCCCCGGCGGGCCCGCAGGGCCTCAGTCGTCGAACTGCTCCCGAAGCTCGCCCAGCTTGACGGCATCGGCCGGCTTCTCCAGCGGTGGGAGCTGTGGGAGGTCCTCCCAGGGGACCTGACGCTTGCGGAGGTCGCTGCGGATGTGTTCGGCCAGCCTTCTGGTGTCACGTCGGTTCATGAGGGCCCCTACGGCCGCACCGACCATGAACGGCATGAGGCTCGGAAGGTTTCTGACCATCCGCTTCATGATCTGCTGGCGCAGTTGGAGTCTCATGGGGCCGCCGAAGGCGGCAGCGAGCGTCGCCGGTTTCTTGACGTCGACGTCGCGCTCCTCCGTCCACGACGTGAGATACGCGGCGCTGCGCTCCTTGAGGTTTCCGGGCGGCCGCACGCCGTAGACCTCGTACAGCTCTGCGATCAGCTTCAGCTCGATCGCCGCGACGCCGGTGATCTCGGCTGCCAGCTCCGTGGGCATCGCGGGCGGTACGGGCAGCATCGCGGCCGCACCGACTCCCGCACCCACGGTGGAGGACGCCTTGGACGCCCCGGCGACCAGCTTGTCGGCGAGCTCCTCGGGGGTCAGACCGGGGAACTGCTTCCGGAGCGTCGCAAGATCGCGCACCGGCACGCGCGGGGCGATGTCGATGATCCGGTCCGCGAGGTGGCCCAGGCCTGCCTTGGCCAGGGCGCCGCTCTTGCGAATGCCGTGCCTGACGCCGCCCGTGACGGCGGTCGCTCGGCGCCTGGCCGGGGATACCCCGCCGTCCGCCGCCGAGACGTCGTCGGCCCTCTCCAGGGCCCCCGCCGAGCCGTCGGCGTGGGGGGCTTCGAGCGAGGCCGAGGCCTCACGGCCTCGCTCGTCGTCACGCACGCCGTCAGACGGGCCACCGTCCGCTTCCGCATGGCGGAAGCGGCGCTTCCAGGGCGGGGTCGAGCCTGTCACGGCCGAACCTGCTCAGTCGCAGTCGCGGCAGATCGGCTGGCCGTTCTTCTCGCGCGCCAGCTGGCTGCGGTGGTGCACCAGGAAGCAGCTCATGCAGGTGAACTCGTCCTGCTGCTTGGGCAGCACCCGGACGGCCAGCTCCTCGTTCGAGAGGTCCGCTCCGGGCAGCTCGAGGCCCTCAGCGGCCTCGAACTCGTCTACGTCGACCGAGGATGTCGACTTGTCGTTCCTCCGGGCCTTCAGCTCTTCAAGGCTGTCGGAGTCGACGTCGTCATCGGTCTTGCGTGGGGTGTCGTAATCCGTTGCCATTTCGCTCTCCCCCTCTGGGTGTCTGCAGTGTCTCCAGCGCACGTAACGCGTGAGAGGCCGGACTTGTGCCCGACCCGAGGCGGAGATTTTGCCTCACATCAAGGTCTGTTACTCAATCGACACCCAACCGGACTCCGCACGAGTGATCGGCTTGGATGGCGATGGTGACCGTACACGGTCCGAATGCCGCACTTCACGGGCGCCACCCCGTGTACTTCCCGTGATCAGGACCCCCGAAAACCCGCACGTAAGCGGCTTTCCGATCGAATTCTTGATCACGGAGAGTATATGGCCGGAAAACTGCTCCTGTGATCGATCACACACGATCCGCGCGCCTGCGGGACTCCAAAATTCCGCGCAAAGCGAACAGACCCTGGCGTGTCGCCACGGCGCCGTCATTCCGCGTGTCGCGGCGGCATTCTGAGCCCCTCAGGGAGTTCATACGGGCAGCGTGACCCTCATCACGAGCCCACCTCCCTCGCGAGGCTCCGCGATGATACGCCCACCGTGGGCGCGCGCCACCGACCGCGCGATCGACAGCCCGAGCCCCACGCCCTTGTCGCTGCCGGTCCGCTCCGTACGCAGCCGCCGGAACGGCTCGAAGAGGTTGTCGATCTCGTACGCGGGCACGACCGGACCCGTGTTGGAGACCACCAAGACCGCCTGGCCGTGCTGTGCCTCCGTGGTGACCTCGACCCAGCCCCTGTCCGGGACGTTGTAGCGGACGGCGTTCTGGACGAGGTTCAGCGCGATCCGCTCCAGCAGGACGCCGTTGCCCTGGACGACGGCCGGTGCGCGTTCTCCGCGGATCTCGACGCCTCCCGCGGCGGCCTCCTCACGCACCTGCTCGATGGCGCGCGAGGCGACCTCGGCGAGGTCCACCGGCTTGCGCTCCACGATCTGGTTGTCGCTGCGGGCAAGGAGCAGGAGGCCCTCCACGAGCTGCTCGCTGCGCTCGTTGGTCGCGAGCAGCGTCTTGCCCAGCTGCTGCAGCTCCGGCGGCGCGTTCGGGTCCGAGAGCTGCACCTCGAGCAGCGTGCGGTTGATCGCCAGCGGCGTCCTCAGCTCGTGCGACGCGTTGCCGACGAAGCGCTGCTGCGCGGTGAAGGCCCGCTCCAGACGCTCCAGCATGTCGTCGAAGGTGTCCGCGAGCTCCTTCAGCTCGTCGTCCGGGCCGTCCAGCTCGATCCGCCGCGACAGGTCGGAGCCGGCCACCTGACGGGCGGTACGGGTGATCCGGCCCAGCGGCGAGAGCACGCGGCCCGCCATCGCGTACCCGAAAGCGAACGCGATCACGGCGAGGCCGAGCAGCGCGAGCAGCGAGCGGCTGAGCAGGTTGTCCAGGGCGGCCTGGCGCTGGTGGTCGATGCACGCGCTGATCGCGGAGTTGAACTCGTCCTGCGTCAGATTGCCGACCACCTCGGGACACGACTGGCTCGAGACCTTGATGTCGGTACCAGAAATGATCTTGAAAGGAGGCGAGTTGCCGACACTCAGAGCCTGGGCCGCGAGCAGATAGATGATCGACAGCAGCAGGATGCCGGCGATCAGGAACATTCCTCCGTAGAGCAGCGTGAGCCGTATCCGGATGGTCGGGCGCAGCCACGGGAAGGGGGGTTCGGGACGTCGCGGGTCCCAGGTGGGCTTCGGTGGCGCCGCGGGCGGCGCGGGCGTAGTGGCCATGGACGGATCAGATCCGGTAGCCGGAGCCGGGGACCGTGACGATGACGGGGGGCTCACCGAGCTTGCGGCGCAGCGTCATCACGGTGACGCGCACGACGTTGGTGAAGGGGTCGGTGTTCTCGTCCCACGCCTTCTCCAGCAGCTGCTCGGCCGAGACGACCGCGCCCTCGCTGCGCATCAGGACCTCCAGGACCGCGAACTCCTTGGGCGCGAGCTGGACCTCCTTGCCGTCGCGGAAGACCTCGCGGCGGTTGGGGTCGAGCTTGATTCCGGCACGCTCCAGGACGGGCGGCAGCGGGACGCTCGTACGACGCCCGAGGGCGCGCACGCGCGCGGTGAGCTCGCTGAACGCGAACGGCTTGGGCAGGTAGTCGTCCGCGCCGATCTCCAGGCCCTCGACGCGGTCGCTGACGTCCCCGGAGGCGGTGAGCATCAGGACGCGGGTCGGGATGCCGAGCTCGACGATCTTGCGGCACACGTCGTCGCCGTGGACCAGCGGGAGGTCGCGGTCGAGTACGACCACGTCATAGTCGTTGACTCCGATGCGCTCCAGGGCGGCCGCACCGTCGTACACGACGTCGACGGCCATGGCCTCCCGGCGCAGTCCGGTGGCCACCGCATCGGCGAGCAGCTGCTCGTCCTCGACGACGAGTACGCGCACGTCGCTTGTCCTTCCTGTGTCACCCGCGCGGCCCAAGGGCGCACGCGGGCACGGTCCGTCATGGGATGAGGCCTCCATCCTGCCTCTTTCGGCCGTAAACCGGCTGTAAGGCGGGTGTGCTCACAGGAATGCGCGAATTTTTTCGCGTGACGGAGGTTTCCCCGGAAGTCCGCTGGGGGTAGGACCACCTACACCCGCGATCACGCTTTGCATGTGGCGTGCCACCGATCGCTTTCCGCAGAGCGACGAGAGACGTGATCGCCCCTTCCAAGGGCACACCCCCGTGCCACCGACCCACGACCCAGGACGAGGGGCGCAGCATGGACGCTTTCACCACGGGACTTCTGCAGCGCATAAGGGCGACCGAGTCCGATCTGACCCGGGCTCGCGAGACGGGCGACGATTTCCTTGCGGAGGTCGAGCAGGGCGAGCTGGACGATCTGCGCCGCCTGGCCGCCGAGCACGGCGTGGAGGTCGGCGCCACGCGCGCCTGAATCCGCTCGCGGAAGAGGGCCCCGGCAGTGGCTGCCGGGGCCCTCTTCCGTGTCGCGACTCGTCCGCCACGGGTTGCGCACGGCGCACGCCGTCGTGGGTTGCGCCCACCCCCACGGGAGTGCGGGTACTGGGCCAGGGCGCCCGCCGTCGTGGGTTGTGCCCACCCTCCCCCAGCTAACGCTGGGAGGTGCCCCCAGCCCTGCGGAACGATTGCCCACAACGGTAGCGGCGCGCCTGCCCACAACGGTGACCCCCACCGGCCCGCAGGCGCCATGCGGCCGAAGGGGACGTGGCGGGATGTGCGCCCGCAGCGGCTGGCGCAAAGTGTGGGCTCGGCCAAACGACGTACGGTTCGGCGCCAGACCGAGGACGTACATCCCGGCGCGGCCCCGACCCGCTCACCGGCAGGTGCGTACGACCCACCGGCCGGAGGCGGCCCCACCGGCAGGTGGCGCACCGTCAGCCGCGCAGTACCAGCGCCTGACCCGCCACCACCAGCACCACCTGCTCGCACTCGCCCGCGAACGCCGCGTTCAGGCGCCCCAGTTCGTCGCGGTAGCGGCGGCCCGACGCGGTGGCCGGGACGATGCCCGAGCCCACCTCGTTCGAGACGGCCACGACGGTACGCCGGGTGCGCCGCACCGCGTCCGTCAGCTCCGCCACCCGCTTGCGCAGCGCGCGCTCACCACCCCCCGCCCACTCTGCGTCGTCCCATGCGTTCACCGCATCCATGGCATAGGTCAGCCACAGCGACAGACAGTCGATGAGCAGCGGAGGCCCGCTCTCCTCGAGCAGAGGCACGAGATCGCAGGTCTCGGCGGTCTGCCACGAGCCGGGGCGCCGGTCGCGGTGCGCCGCCACCCGCTCCGCCCACTCCGAGTCCCCGCCCCGCGTGCCGCCCGTCGCCACGTACAGCACATCGGGGAAGGTCTCCAGCCGCCGCTCCGCCTCCACGGACTTGCCGGACCGGGCCCCGCCCAGCACCAGCGTGCGCCGCGGCACGTCAGGCACGTCCTCGTACGAGCCGACCACGAGCGTCGTCCCGTCCGGCACGGCCCGCGCCCCCGCGGCCGCCAGCCGGCGCCGCAATTCCGCACCCGGCGGCACGTCGTGGTCCAGATGGACCGCGATCACGTCGGTCGTGGCGGTCACCGCCCCCACAGCCCGCAGCCGCGCCAGCGCGTCCGGCCGGCCGACGACATCCGCCACGACCATGTCGTACGGCGGGTGCCCTTCCTCCAGGCCCGCGGGCGCGGCACCGGGCGGCAGGTACAGCAGCCGCTGCCCGTCGGGGCCCGTCACCGCGTAGCCGGTGCCCGGCGCGTCCATCGCCAGCGCATGCACGCGGTGGCCGTCCATCAGGGCCAACTCCCGTCCATCGGGGACCCGCGCGGGCTGCGGCAGCCCGGCCGGCACCTCGACCGCGGGGCCCTCGTGCGGATGGGAGAGCAGGACCTGGCGTACACCCCCGAGCATGCGTCCCGCGCGGGCGGCGGCGAACGCGGCGCCCGGTGTGAGGTCGAGCAGCAGCGCGCCGTCGACGAGCAGCGCCGTCGCGGCACGCGCGGCCTCGCCGAGCGCGGCGGAGCAGGAGGCGCAGGGACAGCCGGGGCGTGGCAGGCCCTCGGGGCCTCCGGTGCCGAGCAGAGTCAGTTCCACGGAAAGATCCTCCCGCGCCGTCGCCGCGGCTGCGCGTCCGGCTAGGCTTCAAGCGGCTTCAGCAGCTCCGAAGCCGATTCGGAGCGGCTTTTGCAGCAGCTCTGGAAGCACCTCTTACACCCTCGGGAGGCTGGCATGGCGGCGTGGACGTGGCGTTTCGAGAAGTCGGACGGGACGGAGGTCCAGCCGGCCGTGCAGCCGGAGGAGTTCACCACCCAGGGGGACGCAGAGTCCTGGATCGGCGAGCACTGGAGGGAACTCGCCGACGGCGGCGCGGACCAGGTGACCCTCTTCGAGGACGCGACCCTGATCTACGGCCCGATGAGCCTCCACGCGGAGGAGACCCAGGCCTGACCTACGCCGTGACGTGTGGCGCCCCTGCCGGTGGAGGCCGCCGTCGACACCTCACGCCGGTGGGTGGTCCGCCACCTGCCGGTGGGTGGGTCGGGGCCGCGCCGGGATGTACGTCCTCGGTCTGGCGCCGAGCCGTACGTC
>NZ_LOHS01000009.1 GCF_001642995.1 Streptomyces jeddahensis | reverse complement strand
AACAGACCATCGAAGGCCTGGACTTCGTGCGTCCGGACCGGTTCAAGACCAGGTAGCCCACCCACTCCCGCCGCCTCGGCGCAGTAGCCTCGGTATCGCCATTCGGCTGACGGTGGAAGCCGCACGTTCGGCGGACGCCTGCCTCCTGCTCCGCGACGGTCAGCTGGCGGGGCAGGGAAACCCCGAGCAACTTCTCACCGCCTCAACGCTCGCCCAGATCTGGCAACCGGTGTGAGGCGACGGCCCTCTTCCTTTCTCGTGGCGATGGTGCTCACGTGCCGCTTTCGCATGTAACTGTGGCTGCCACAGGTCCGGCCCGGCCCAGGGCTCTCGCGCGTCGATGGGTCCACGCCGATAAGAGCCGACGCACCCTTCGAGCGCTCTCCCGCAGTCCCGCATGGAGTCGGTTCACGGAAGTACTGGCTACCGGTAGATCCCGGTGGGCACTAGCGGGCCGCCTGAAACGTACGCCGGTAAGCCTGGGGTGAGATGCCGATCGCCGCGTGCAGGTGCTGGCGCAGGGACGCGCCCGTGGCGAAGCCGACCCGGCCGGCGATCTGGTCCACCGACAGGTCGCTGGACTCCAGCAGGTCCCGGGCTCGGGCTACACGCTGTTGGATCAGCCATCGGCCGGGGCTGAGGCCCACCTCGTCGTTGAAGCGGCGGGCGAAGGTGCGCCGGCTCATCCGGGCGTGGGCGGCGAGGTCGGCGAGCGTCAGCGGTTCGTCGAGGCGTTCGAGGGCCCAGGCGCGGGTGGCGGCCGCGCTCGAGGCCCCGTTCTCGGGGACCGGCTGCTCGATGTACTGCGCCTGGCCGCCGTCCCGGAACGGCGGCACCACGCAGCGGCGGGCGACCGTGTTGGCGAGCCGGCTGCCGTGGTCCTTGCGCACGATGTGCAGGCAGACGTCGACGCCGGAAGCGGCTCCCGCCGAGGTCAGGATGGGGTCGTCGTCGACGAAGAGCACATCCGGGTCGAGGGCGACGTGCGGGAACATATGCCGGAACCGGTCCGCCTGCCGCCAGTGCGTGGTCGCCTTGCGGCCGTCCAGGAGCCCGGCCGCGGCGAGCACGAAGGCGCCGGTGCAGATGGAGACGATGCGCGTGCCTGGCCGGATCCACCTGAGCGCGGCAGTGACCTCGTCCGGAAGCTCTGCGGTGACACACGACGGCGAGATGGGCGCGACGACCACGGTGTCGGCCGTGGCCAGGAGCTCGGGGCCGTGCTCGGCGGTGATGGTGAAGTCCGCGTTGCTGCGCACTGGATGCCCGTCGACGGTGCAGGTCAGCACCTCGTACCGGCCGTCGGCGGCGGCGAAGATCCGGCTGGGTATGCCGAGTTCGAAGGGGTAGACCCCGTCGAGCGCCAGGACCACGACCCTGTGCACATGCTGCATGGCACGATCCTATCGAAGGCTGGCAACCAGGCCATTTTCCGGGCGGACGCGCTCGGGCATGGTGGGACCATGAGCACTCAGCACACGATGCGCGCCATCAGCCAGGACATCCTCGGTGGTCCCGAGGTCCTCAAGGAAGTGGAGGTCGAGCGCCCCGCGCCACGTCCGAACGAAGTACTGGTCCGGGTGCGCGCCGCCGGGGTCAACCCGACCGACTGGAAGCACCGCGCCACCGGCCGCTTCCTCGGCGAGCCGCCCTTCGTCCTCGGCTGGGACGTCTCCGGCGTGGTCGAGGCAACGGGGACCGGCGTAGCCCTCTTCAGGCCGGGTGACGAGGTCTTCGGCATGCTGTCCTACCCATTCGGGCACGGCTCGCACGCCCAGTACGTCACCGCCCCCGCCCGCACCTTCGCGCTCAAGCCCTCAAACATCGACCACACACAGGCGGGCGCGCTTCCGCTGGTCTCACTGACCGCCTGGCAGGCCCTGGTCGAGACGGCGAACGTTCAGCCCGGGCAGCGGGTCCTGATTCACGCGGCGGCCGGCGGCGTCGGACATGTGGCCGTGCAGATCGCCAAGGCGCGGGGAGCTTACGTGATCGGCACGGCGAGCGCTGGCAAGCACGAGTTCCTGCGAGGGCTGGGCGCGGACGAGCTGATCGACTATCGGGAGACCAACTTCGCCGCGGCCGTACGGGATGTCGACGTCGTGCTGGACACGATCGGCGGCGACTACGTCCACCGCTCGCTGCGGATCCTGCGCAAGGGCGGACTCCTGGTCACGCTCGTGCCGCGGGGTTCGAAGGAACTGCCCCGGGAGGCCGAGAAGCTCGGGGTGCGTGCGACCGAGATGCTTGTAGACGCCGACCACACCGGGATGAAGGAGATCGCGGCGCTCGTCGAGGCGGGCTGGCTGCGGGCCACGATCGCCGGCACCTTCCCGCTGGCCGAAGCCGCCAAGGCGCACGCGCTCGGCGAAACCGGCCGGACCACGGGCAAGCTGGTCCTGGTGGTCGACTGACTCAGATCCGACCGTGTGGGTGTCGCGCGCCTGGGCAGGCGCATTCGGTCACCTGCCCCAGATCTTCCGGTACGCCTCGCGGTAGCCGGACGGGTCCCAGCTTGTGGCGCCGTTGCTGTTGGCGGCCGTGGCGATGTGGACGGGGGCGACGTAGCCGCTGGCGGGGCGGCCGGCGAAGGCGCGGTTGAACTCGTCGACGATCTGCCAGCCCTGCAGCGACAGGGGCTCGGGGACGGTGGCGGCCTGGAAGTGCTCGCTGTTGATGCGCTGGAAGGCCGACGCGTCGCCGTCACCCGCGCCGACGTTGAACGGGGGGCCGGAACCCGGCTTTCCGGCGGCGCTCAGGGCGGGTGCGGCATCGGCGAAGTACAGGTCGTTGATGGCGGCGGAGTGCGTCCACTCGTCGCCGAAGCGGGAGAGGAGCGATGAGACAGCCTGGGGCGTGCGGCTGCTCGCGTCCGCGATGGGGATGTTCTCGTCCGCCAGGAGCTTCACGCCCGCGCACGTGGCCAGCTGCTTCTTGATCAGGTCGGACTTGTGCTTGGCGAAGGGGATCGAGGCGTCGGTGAAGACGACGGCTCCCGCGTTGCCGCCCGAGTGCGCGATGACCCAGTCCGCGCTGATGGCGGCGACGTCCTCGACTCGCGTGGTGATGTTGCTGAAGAGCTTGGGGCGTTGGCTCGGGCCCGGAGAGGCGACGGCGTGCCAGCCGATGAGCGGGATGTCCGCCGCGTTGGCCTGCGCGACTTGTTGCGATGTCGCATGGGGGTCGAAGCCGCCAATGACGATGCCCGCGGGCTTGAGGGCGATGGCCTGGCTGAAGGCGGCCTGGATGCCGGCGGGGGTGCCTCCTCCGTCGATCACGCGGACGTTCCAGCCGATGACCTTCGCGGCCTCCGTCACGCCGTTCGCGGCGCCCGCCACACCGGGGTTGGTCATGGTCTGCGCGACGTAGATGATCGTCTTGCCGGATACGGCCGTGGGGCCGCTGGTCGGGCCGTTCCAGGGGGCGTCCGCCTCGGCCTTGCGAACCGCCGCCTTCGCCTCCTCGAGTGCGGCGGGGCAACCGGCCTTCGGGGTCTCGGTCGAGGAGGTGTCCGAGCCGGGCCCGCAGCCGGCGATGACGACGGCCGCCAGTGCCGTCAGCGCCGCGGCTGTGGGGACGGTTCTGCGGTTCGGGAACACGGGTCCTCCTTGCGGTATTTGCTCCTCCTTGCCGTACCTGAGGACAGCGCGGTAACGCATTCGCCGGTCACGGAGGTGACGGCGGGCGGGTCTCGGAACGTCCTCCAGTGACGCCCGCCGATCGGCGCCGCTCGCGGCGCGTTGAGGCGCCGGACCGCAGCCGGCGGCGGGCGGCGTACCCGGCCAGGCCGACCGCGAGAAGCAGGGTGGCGCCGTTGAACAGCGGCGTGGCCCAGAAATCCGCACCGAGCTGGCCGATTCCGGCGAGGCCCACGGCGAGGACCGCGACGGCGACGAGAGTTCCCATGGCGTTGGCCCGGCCGGGCTTGATCGCTGTGGAGCCGAGCAGGGCGCCGACGAAAGCGGGCAGCAGGTATTCCAGCCCCACACTCGGGTTGCCGATCTGCTGCTGCGCGGCCAGCAGCACGCCGGCGAACCCGACCACCAGACCGGAGCCGGTGAAGGCGTAGATCGAGTACGTGCGGGTGGGGATGCCGACGAGGTCAGCGGCACGGGGGTTGGCGCCGATGACGTACAGGTAGCGGCCGAGCGGCAGCCGTTCCAGCAGGAGCCACAGCGCCACGGCCAGGGCGAGGACGTAGAACGCCGGTGCGGGCAGGCCGAGGAAGGTCGAGCCGTAGATGGCGGTGAAGGCCGGGGGCAGCCCCTCCGGGCCGGGGACGATACGGGCGCCGTCGGTGATCCAGCCGGTGACGGCGTACATCATGCTGCCGGTGCCGAGGGTGGCGATGAAGGAGTCGATCTGCCCGAACTCGACGATGACGCCGTTGAGGGCACCGATGATCGCCCCTCCGAGAATCACGACGAGGCAGGCGAGGGGCCACGGCCAGCCGGCGCCCACGATCAGGTGCATCGCCATGACGTGCGCCAGGCCGAGGCCGTAGCCGATGGACAGGTCGAACTTGCCGGTGACGATCGGGATCATCGCGCCGAGCGCGAGGATCGCGGGGATCGACTGCGCGGACAGGATCGAGGAGAGGTTGCGCAGCGTGGGGAAGGTGTCCGGCAGAGCGAGCGAGAAGACGAGGATCAGTACGGCGGTGAAGGCCAGCAGGCCATAGGTGCCGATGAGGTGCCCGCGCATGCGCCCCAGCGGGGACCTTGACCGGGAGGAGGAGGACGGTGGGGTCGGCGGCGTCGGTGGCGTCCGTGGCGGCGGTGGCGTCCTGGTCATGGGGCATTCGCCGTTCCGGTGAGGGGTGGCATGGCCGACGCCGTATGGGTGAGCTCGGTGACGGTGAGCGCCTCGCCGGCCAGCTCGGCCGCCACGGTCCCGCGGACGAACACCAGAGCGCGGTGACACACGTCCGCGACCTCCTCGAAATCGGTGGAGACGAGCAGAACGGCGAGCCCGGCGGCCAGCGCCTCGTCGAGCAGGCGGTAGATCTCGGCCTTGGCGCCGATGTCCACGCCGGCCGTCGGCTCCTCGAGGATCAGCAGCCGCCGGCTCACCCGGAGCCACCGGCCGACCATGACCTTCTGCTGGTTTCCGCCGGAGAGGGTGCCGATTGGAACCTCGCTGTCGCGGGGGTGCACCCGGAAGCGCCCGATCAGGGCCGCGGCCTCGGCGCGCTCACGGCGAGGGCTGATCCAGCGCGGCGCCGTCACCTCGTATGCCCGGGGGTTGGCCAGGAAGTTCTCCCGAACGGTCAGTTCGGCGGCACAGCCTTCTTCCAGGCGGTTGCTCGATACGAAACCCACGCCACGGTCGACGGCGGCGGCGACCGTGCGCGGGTGGTAGGGCCTGCCCTCGAGCAGCGCCCGCCCGCCGCGGATCGGCCGGGAGCCGATCAGCGCCCGGCCCAGTTCCATGTGCCCGGCGCCGGTGAGTCCGACCATGCCGAGGACTTCGCCGGCGCGCAGTTCGAGGCTGACCGGTCCGGAGTTCTCGGTCCGCACGTCGTGGAGGCTCAGGACGACCGGGCCGTCGGCGGGGGCGGTGTCGGTGGCGGCTCGGTAGTCGCCCGGTTCGCGGCCCACGATGTCCTGCACCAGACGGGCCGGGCTGTGGCCCGCGAGCGGGCCCCGGCTGATGACCTGGCCGTCGCGCAGGACGGCGAAGGTGTCGGCGACCTGGTACACCTCGTCGAGCCTGTGGGTGACGTAGACGATGGCGTGGCCGCGGTCGCGCAGTGTGTGCAGGACGTCGAAGAGGCGGGCGCAGTCGGCCGCCGGCAGGCTGGCGGTGGGCTCGTCCAGCACGATGAGTTCGGCACGGGTCGACAGGGCCCGTGCGATGGCGGCCAGCGAGCGTTCGGCGCGGGTGAGGTCGGCGATGCGGGCGCCGGGGTCCAGATGGCCGGCGATGATGTCCAGCGCCTCGGCGCAGCGCTCCCGCGTCCGCCGCCAGGAGACGAGTCCACGTCGGCGTGGGTAGCCGGTGCCCAGGGCGATGTTCTCGGCGACCGTCATCCACTCGACGAGACCGAGATCCTGGTGGATGAAGGACATACGCCGGGAGGCCGCGGCCGTGCCGAGCGGGTGACCGGCCACCGTCACCTCGCCCTCGTCGGCGTCGTGAACGCCCGCGAGTACCTTGATGAGCGTCGACTTCCCGGCGCCGTTGGGTCCGAGGAGGGCGAGGACGCTGCCGCGGTGGATGTCGAGGTCGACCCCGGACAGGGCGGTCGTGCCGCCGAACCGCTTGCTGAGACCGCGGATGCGCACGACGGGTTCCCGGCCGCGGCGCGCGGCCGGGCTCACCGGGGTGTCGGGCGCGTCATGCACAGGCTTTCTCCGTATTCGCCCGGATATGTCCTTTCCCCGGCTGCGTAGCTTGAGGTACCTGAGGCACTACACCGCTTAGTTACTTGCGTGCTAGATGCCGGGAATGTTCTCCCAATCTATCCCGATCATGGCCTCGGTCCCGGCTGCGGCGGACACACCTCGGGAGGCGTCCAGAGCGCACTCGGCCCAGATGACCTTGCCCTCTCTGGTGTACCGCGTGCCCCAGGCCTGACTGAGCTGTGCGACGAGGAACAGCCCGCGGCCGCCCTCGTCGGTCGCGGCGGCGTGGCGCAGGTGCGGCGCGGTGCTGCTGGTGTCGGAGACCTCGCAGATCAGGGACCGGTCGTGGATCAGGCGTACCTGAATGGGCCCGCTGCCGTGGCAGATCGCGTTGGTGACCAGCTCGCTGAGCACCAGTTCGGCGGTGAAAGCGACCTCGTCCAGCCCCCACTCGGCCAGCCGCCGTGTGACGGCGGCGCGGATGCCGGAGACACGGGCCGGTTCCGCGGGCAGGTCCCAGGTGGCGATCCGGTCGGGGTCCACGGCGTGCGTGCGGGCGACCAGCAGCGCGATGTCGTCGGTGGTGTGTTCGGGTACGACCGCGTCCAGGACCGCCTCGCATGTGGCCTCGGGAGAACGGCCCGGATGGGTCAGGGCGCGGTGCAGCTGGCCGAGGACCGTGTCGATGTCGCGGTGACGGTCATGGACGAGTCCGTCGGTGTAGAGGACCAGCTCGCTGCCTTCGGGAAGGTGGAATTCGGCGGTTTCGAAGGGCAGGCCGCCGAGTCCCAGAGGCGGCCCGGCAGGCAGATCGGGGAACGCCACGGTGCCGTCGGGGTGGACCAGCGCGGGTGGCAGGTGTCCTGCGCGGGCCATCGCGCACTTCTGCGTGGTGGGGTCGTAGATCGCGTACAGGCAGGTGGCGCCGATGATGCCCGGGCCGCCCGTAGCGGACTCGTCACCGCCCTCGTCCCGGTCGAGGCGGGCCACGAGGTTGTCGAGCTGCGTGAGCACTTCGTCGGGGGCGAAGTCCAGCTCGGTGAAGTTCCGGGCGGCCGTGCGCAGCCGGGCCATGGTGACGGCGGCATGCAGGCCCTGGCCGACGACGTCGCCGACGAGGAGGGCGACGCGGGTGCCCGAGAGGGGGATGATGTCGAACCAGTCACCGCCGACTCCCGACGCGGCGTGCAGGTAGCGATGGGCGACCTCGACGGCGTCCTGCTCGGGCGGGCGGTGCGGGAGCAGACTGCGCTGCAGAGCCAGGACCATGGTGTGTTCGCGGGTGTAGCGGCGGGCGTTGTCGATGCAGATGGCGGCGCGGGTGGCGAGCTCCTGGGCCAGCGAGCGATCGTCGTCCCCGAAGGGCGCCGGGTCCTCCGAGCGGTAGAAGCTGGCGATGCCCAGGACGACACCGCGGGCGACCAGCGGAACGGTGATCAGGGAGTGCACGTCGTGCTCGAGAAGGCGCTCGGCGTGCCGGGGATCCTGGGCGAGCCAGCCGGCGGCGAGCTTGAGATCGGGCTCGAGCACCGCCCGCCCGGTGGCCAGGCAGCGGAGCTGGGGCGTGGTGGGGCGAAGGTCGACCCGCTCGCCGACCGGATAGAAGGGGCAGTCGTCGCGGATGCCGTGGACGACCGTGCGGCGCAGGTCGGTGCGGGGATCGGGGGACTCCTCACCGCGCAGTACGGCGTCGGGCAGGTCGATGGTGACGAAGTCGGCCAGGCGTGGGACGGCCATCTCGGCAAGCTCTCGAGCGGTGCGGCTCACGTCCAGGGTGGTGCCGATGCGCGTGCTGGCCTCGGACAGCAGCTCCAGACGGTGTCGTGCCGCGACGGCCTGCTGTCCCACCCCCGGCTCGCCGACCAGCACGAGCCGCCTGCCGGCAGCCTCGTCGGCGCTCTCGGCGGTGGCGGACGGTGCGGCGGCTGCGCCGCCGGTCGCGGGCTCCGTACCGGCGGCGGGGGCGGGCGTGACGCCGGGGACCGGAACCGGTGTGAAACCTGGGGCCGGGGCGGGTGTGACACCGGGGGCCGAGGCGGGTGGGAGACCGGTGGCCGAGACGGGCGCAGGGCCGGGAAGGGACCCGAGCAGCGGGACGGCGGGCGGTGGCGCAACGGCGGGCGGTGGCGCGGCATGGTGCGCCGTGAAACCGAGCGGTACGTCGGCGTGCCCGGGCACGACCAGCCCCTGGTGCGGCATGTCGTCGTGCAGGAGCGCCTCGACGGCCACACCTTCCACGCCGGAGGAGCTCCTCACTACATGGCTCAGGAGGGTGACCCGCCGACCGTGGGAGAGAGGGACCTCGAGGCCGCCCCGCTGGGCCGAGGAGATCAGCTCGGCAGCCTTCTCCCTCAGGATCATCTGGTCGCGTCGGTCCAGCCCGCTCCGGATCAGCTCCTCAACGCCGGTCAGCTGCGCCTCCGCGGCCGCCCCTGCGCCGGTCGCCGCCTCGCCGGTCCGCGCGCGGCTCCTGGCGTTGAGATACGCCCGCAGCAGGCCACGCTCCCGTGCCGAGCTCTGCTCCAGCAGCCGTCGTTCAATGGCCTCGGCGGCCTCACGTATCAGGGTGTTCATCGCGGGGTGCGCGTCGGCACGCGAGCATCCGAGCGAGAGAATGCCCTCGATACGTCCGCTGAGCAGGTCACGCACCGGAATCGACGAGCAGGCGTTTGACTGGGAGCGCTCGGCGAAGTGCTCCGCCCCGTAGACCTCGCAGAGCCGCCTTTCCGCGAGCGCGATACCGATGCCGTTGGTCCCGGCCACCTGCTCGGCGAACACGAACCCTGGAACACTCTGGATCGGGGCGAGTTCCCTGGCCATGGAAGCCTCGCCGAAACGGCGCAGCACCACCGTCCCGCTGCCATCGGCCAAGCCCACGTTCATCCGGCTGCCCGCGAACACGGACTGCAGCCAGTCGAGCACCGGCTCGGCCGCACGCACGAGCCGGCTGTCCGGATCGATGTCCTCGCGGTAGGGCAGCTCGGTCTGATCCGGCGAGAGGCCCAGCAGCCGGCAGCGATGCCATGAACTCAGGATCAGGCCTCGGACGCCCCCCTCGATCAGCTCGCCTTGAAGGAACCGCTCACGGGCGCGCGAGGGACTGACGGCATCCCCCGAGAGCCCCATCTGGATCACTTCCCTCACCAGAACATGTCCCCCTGGCGGATCCTGCCGGCAAATACCCTCCCCACGTTAGATAGTAGAACTTTGTTCAGAAAGGGGCGGAATCAGCGGATTATCCAGGGCGGATGATCCACAGCGGATGATCCAGCTGATCGCGCCGGTCGGCCGCAGGTGACAGGCCCGACAGGCCTCTGCCGCGACTTTCGGCCTACGAGCCCGCTACGTGTGGTCCGGCTGCTCTGGTGGCTGTGGGCGTTCCGGGTGCCACCCCAGCGCCCGGGAGATCCCGCGCGCCGCCAGCCGGACGGACGGGATGAGCGCCGGGACCTGGGCGTCCTGCACGGGCACGACGACCGACACGGCCGCGGCGACCGTCCCGTCCCGGCCCCGCACGGGTGCGGCCACGGACACGGCGTCATCCGTGACCTGGCGGGTGCTCACGGCGCAGCCCGTACGCCGTACCTCGGCCAGGACGCGGCGCAGCCGGGCCGGGTCCGTGATGGTATGCGCGGTGAACGCGGCCAGCGGCTCGGCGCAGTACGCCGCCTGGAACTCCGGGTCGGTGTGGGCGAGCAGCGCCAGGCCGACGCCGGTGGCATGCAGGGGCCAGCGGGCGCCCACCTTGATGCGCACCCCGACCGCCGAACGGCCCGAGATCCACTCGATGTAGACGACCTCGCTGCCGTCCCGCACCGCCAACTGCACGTTCTCGTGGGTCGCTTCGTACAGGTCCTCCAGGTAGGGCAGCGCGACCTGGCGCAGCGCCAGACCGCGCGGTGCCAGCGCGGCCACCTCCCACAGGCGCAGCCCGACGTGGTAGATCCCGGACGGATCGCGCTCCAGTGCGCCCCACGCGGTGAGCGCGCCGACGAGCCGGTGCGCGGTGGTCAGCGACAGGCCGGCGCGGCGGCTGATGTCCGTCAGGGACAGCGCCGGGTGCGCGTGGTCGAAGGCGCCGAGGACCGCAAGGAGTCGGTCGGGCGCGGAGCGCGGGGTCGTCTCCGGGTTCTGTGGGGGCACCCCGGCCGTCTCGCGGGGAGGGCCCAGCCGTCCTTCGCGGTCGTCCCGGCCGTCCTCGGGGGTCGTTCCGGCTGATCTGCGGGAGATCATCTCTGCGTCCCTCGGGCGTTCGTGGCCGTGCTCAGGCGAGGCCCGGTTCCGCTATGCGCAGCAGGAGGGCGTGCAGCGTCTCCCGCTCGGCCGGGTCGAGCGGCTGGAGGAGGTCGTTCGTGACGCGCAGACCGGCCTCGTCGGTGTCGCGCAGGAACGCCCGGCCGTCGTCGGTGAGCACGACGACGCGACTGCGGCGGTCGTCGGGCGAGGGACGGCGCTCCACGAAGCCGGCGCGCTCGAGGTCGTCGACGAGGCCGACGATCGCGCTGGGGTCGTAGCCGAGCCGGGCGCTCAGCTCCCGCTGGAGTGCGCCCTCGGTGGTGGCCAGGAAGCGCAGCAGCGCGTAGTGGCGCAGGCGCAGGCCCGACTCCTGGAGGAAGCCGTTGAAGAGCTGCCCGGAGCGCAGGCCCAGCCGGTAGAGGAGATAGCCGGCGT
This sequence comes from Streptomyces jeddahensis, assembly GCF_001642995.1. Lineage (GTDB taxonomy): Bacteria > Actinomycetota > Actinomycetes > Streptomycetales > Streptomycetaceae > Streptomyces > Streptomyces jeddahensis. The sequence goes on along the minus strand of NZ_LOHS01000009.1, from coordinate 11,436 downwards.
CCGCGTGCAGACCGCGCATCCAGGGCTCCTGGGCGTCTATGGGCCCCGTGCCGCGGGCCGTGGTGGTGGACGCTCCCGCGGCCGACGAGGAACGGGCGGCGGTGGTCGTGGCGGGCGAGGAGCTGGCGGCGAGGCGCTTCCCGGAGATGGCGGACTCCCTGGTCAAGGCCCCGGGTGGGGCGGTGTGCGGTCGGTACGGGCCCCCGGGTGGGGCGGCGGTCTGCGTCGGTACGGGCCCTTGGTGGGGTGGTGTTCGTTCGGTGCGGACCAAGCATCTCGCACATCCGCCGACGGCAACAACTATTGACGTCGACAATTATTGTCCTTAGCTTCGATCTCGGCGGCGGAGATACTCATCGTCCGCTGCCCCTCTCTCGCGCCATCGAGCACTTCCACCCCTGATGAAGGGACTGACTCCGTGTCGACCATCGATCTCACCGGCAAAGTCGCCGTGGTCACCGGCAGCGGCCGCGGTCTCGGCCTCGCCTACGCACAGGCCCTGGCCGCCGCGGGTGCCTCCGTCGTCGTCAACGACGTGGACGAGGCCGTCGCCGAACATGCCGTCAAGTCCATCGAGGAGGCGGGCGGCAAGGCCGTCGCCGAGGCCGTCGCCGTGGGCACGACCGAGGCCGCCGACCGGCTGGTCGCCCGGGCTGTCGCCGAGTTCGGCCGGCTGGACATCATGGTCACCAACGCCGGCGTGCTGCGCGACAAGGTGCTCTGGAAGATGACCGACGACGACTTCGACACGGTCATCGGCGTCCATCTCAAGGGCACCTTCACCTGCGCCCGCGCCGCCGCCGTGCGCATGCGCGAGCAGGGCGAGGGCGGGAGGCTCATCCTCGTCGGCTCGCCCGCGGGACAGCGCGGCAACTTCGGGCAGACCAACTACGCGGCCGCCAAGGCCGGCATCGCCGCCATGACCCGCACCTGGTCCATGGAGCTCGCCCGCGCCGGCATCACGGTCAACGCGATCGTCCCCGTGGCGGCCACCGCGATGACCGAGACCATCCCCGTCTTCGCCCCCTACGTCGAGGCGATGCGCCGCGGCGAGGCCCTGCCGGACTTCCTGCGCAAGGGCGAGGGCTTCGGCAGCGCCGAGGACTGCGCCGCCCTCATCCCCTTCCTCGCCTCGGCAGCCGCCGCGGACGTAACCGGCCAGTGCATCGGCATCGGTGGCGACAAGCTGGCCCTGTGGTCGCACCCGCAGGAGACCTCCGTCGCCTACGCCGACGGCGGCTGGAGCCCCGAGACGATCGCCGACGTCTGGCACACCTCGGTCGGCAGCGAGCCGCAGACCGTCGGCATCCCGGCGCCGAAGATCCCGGAGGCGTAAGGGACATGAGAGCCGCAACCGCCCCGAAGGCCACCACCGCCACGACCGCCATGGTTGCCACGCACGCCAGGACCGCTGCACATCCTCACCACCGCGAGGGACGCGCATGAGCGCCGCGACCGCCATGAACGTCGACGAGCTCGTAGCGATCGACGTCCACACCCACGCCGAGGTCTCCTCCAAGGGGAAGGCCTCGCTGGACGACGAACTGCACGACGCCTCGAGCGCCTACTTCAAGGTCGAGGGCAAGCGGAAGCCGACCCTCGAGGAGACCGCCGCGTACTACCGCGAGCGGAAGATGGCCGCCGTCATCTTCACCGTCGACGCCGAGCACGCCACCGGCACCGAGCCCGTGCCGAACGAGGAGGTCGCGGAGGCCGCGGCCGCCAACCCGGACGTACTGATCCCCTTCGCCTCGATCGACCCCTTCCGCGGCAAGGCCGGCGTCAAGCAGGCCCGCCGCCTCGTCGAGGAGTACGGGGTCAAGGGCTTCAAGTTCCACCCCAGCATCCAGGGCTTCTTCCCCAACGACCGGGAGATCGCCTACGGGCTGTACGAGGTGATCGAGGAGACCGGCACCATCGCGCTGTTCCACACCGGCCAGACCGGTATCGGCGCGGGCGTCCCCGGCGGCGGCGGTATCCGCCTGAAGTACTCCAACCCCCTGCACGTCGACGACGTCGCCGCCGACTTCCCCCATCTGAAGATCATCCTCGCTCACCCCTCCTTCCCCTGGCAGGACGAGGCCCTCGCCGTGGCCACGCACAAGCCGGGCGTCCACATCGATCTGTCCGGCTGGTCGCCGAAGTACTTCCCGCCCCAGCTCGTCCAGTACGCCAACTCCCTGCTGAAGGACAAGGTCCTGTTCGGCTCCGACTACCCCGTCCTGACCCCCGACAGGTGGCTTGCCGACTTCGACAAGCTGCCGATCAAGGACGAGGTACGACCGAAGATCCTCAAGGACAACGCCGCCCGCCTCCTCGGGCTCACCGCGACGGACACCCCGGGCGCTTCCGGTTCGTCGGGACCATCAGGTACATCAGGTTCGACAGGTACGTGAAAGGGGGCACCACCCCATGCGCAACGAGGGAATCGGGTCGTGGCCCGCACGCCGTGCCCGCAAGACCCCCCATCGCACCGCCCTGATCCACCAGCAGCAGTCCTTCACCTACGCCGAGCTGAACCGGCGCACGAATCAGCTGGCCCACGCGCTGCGCGCGGCCGGCGTCCGGCGCGGCGACCGCGTCGCCTATCTCGGTCCCAACCACCCCTCCTTCCTGGAGACCCTCTTCGCCACCGGTCTCCTCGGCGCGGTCTTCGTCCCCCTCAACACCCGCCTCGCCGCACCCGAGATCGGCTACCAGCTGGCCGACTCGGGCGCCCGCACCCTCATCCACGACCCCAGTCTGTACGACCCCACTGACAACGGCGGCGCAGGAGGAGAGGACGGAGCGAGCCCGGCCGTCAAGCACCGCATCGAGCTGGGCGACCCCTATGAGCAGGTGCTGGCCTCCGCTCCCGGCGACCCGATCGACGAGCCCGTCGGCCACGACGACATCTGCATGATCATGTACACCTCCGGGACCACGGGGCGCGCCAAGGGAGCGATGCTCACCCACGGCAACCTCACCTGGAACGCGATCAACGTCCTCATCGACCAGGACATCGCCGCCGACGAGGTCGCGCTCGTCTCCGCACCCCTGTTCCACACGGCCGGCCTGAACATGCTCACGCTGCCCGTCATGCTCAAGGGCGGCACCTGCGTCCTGGTCGGCGCCTTCGACCCGGCCGGCACCCTCGACCTGATCGAGCGGCACCGCGTCACCTTCATGTTCGGGGTGCCCGCGATGTTCGACCAGATCGCCCGCCAGCCGCGCTGGACCGACGCCGACCTGTCCTCGGTACGGCAGCTCACCTGCGGCGGCGCCCCCGTCCCCACCCCGCTCATCGCCACGTACCAGAGCCGCGGCCTCAACTTCCAGCAGGGCTACGGCATGACGGAGGCCGCGCCCGGCACGCTGTTCCTGGCCGCCGAGCACGCCGTCAGCAAGGCGGGCTCGGCCGGTGTCCCGCACTTCTTCACCGACGTACGCGTGACCGGTCCCGACCTGTCGCCCGTGGCCGTCGGAGAGCCCGGCGAGATCGTCGTGCGCGGACCCAACGTGATGCCCGGCTACTGGGGCCTCCCGGAGGAGACGGCGGCGGCCTTCGTCGACGGCTGGTTCCGCAGCGGCGACATCGCCCGCGTCGACGAGCACGGCTTCGTCACCATCGTCGACCGCCTCAAGGACATGATCATCTCCGGCGGCGAGAACGTCTATCCGGCCGAGGTCGAGGACGTGCTGCTCTCCCACCCTGACATCGTGGAGTGCGCGGTCATCGGCGTACCCGACGAGAAGTGGGGCGAGGTGCCCCGGGCCGTGGTCGTGCTCCGGGAGGGAGCCCGGCTCGACCCCGACGAGGTGATCGCGTTCCTCGGCGGACGCCTCGCCAAGTACAAGATCCCCAAGTCCGTCGTGGTGGCCGAGACCCTACCGCGCACCGCCTCGGGGAAGCTCCTCAAGTCCCGCGTCCGCGCCCGCTTCGGGGCGGCCCCGGGGACCGGCACCACTCAAAGCGCGGGGACCGGCACCACCGACCCGCAGTCAGGCACCACCGAAAGGACCCCTTCATGAGCATCACCGTCAGCGGCCTGGACGAACTGAAGAAGCTCGCGGGCGGCGACCTCGGCACCAGCGAGTGGATCACGGTCTCGCAGGAGCGCATCAACGGCTTCGCCGACGCCACCGGCGACCACCAGTGGATCCACACCGACCCCGAGCGCGCCAAGGAAGGCCCCTTCGGCGGCCCGATCGCCCACGGCTATCTGACGCTGGCGCTCTTCATCCCGCTCTTCACCGAGCTGCTCGAGGTCGAGGGCGTCACCACCAAGGTCAACTACGGCCTGAACAAGGTCCGCTTCCCCTCGCCCGTCCCGGCAGGCTCGCGCATCCGCCTTGTCGCGCGGCTCGCCGAGGTGGAGGAGATCGGTGGCGGCGTGCAGGTCACCGTCGACGGCACGATCGAGATCGAGGGCGGCACGAAGCCCGCGTGCGTGCTGCAGAGCGTGTCGCGGTTCTACGCCTGAGCCACAGCGTTTGCGCCTGACCGCCCGTCCCGACGGCACACCGCCGACCGGACGGGCGTTCCGCATGAAATCGGGCTTCTGTGTGGATGAAGTGTCTACTGCAGGCTCCACTGATGGATGGTTCGGCTACTGGTGGCGCCCACCCGGGCGGCCGTACCGTGCGCAAACACCGTGCCCACTGCGCGGATGTGCACATGGACGTGCACCCGGATCGCACCCCCGATGCGGCCGCCCCGATTCGCACCGCCGAGCCCTCCGCAGGAGTCCCGATGGCCGAGCAGCCGCCCTCCGTGGCGCCGTCACCGTCCCCCGTCGCGCCAACGCCGTCCTCCGCCGCGGCACCCTCCGTCACCGAGGTCGAGACGCATGGCGTGGAGCACATCCCCGACGCGGAGCGCACCGCCTCACCCCTCGATCTCTTCCGGCTGGCGTTCGGCGGCGCCAACACCTTCTCCACCTGCGTCCTGGGCGCCTTCCCGGTCCTGTTCGGCCTCTCCTTCCAGCAGGGGCTCGCGGCCGTCGTCATCGGCGTCGCCATCGGGGCACTGATCCTCTGCCCCATGGCCGTCTTCGGGCCGGTCAACGGCACCAACAACGCCGTGTCCTCCTCCGCGCACCTCGGCGTCCACGGCCGGGTCGTCGGCTCGTTCCTCTCCCTCCTCACCGCCGTCGCGTTCTTCTCGATCTCGGTGTGGAGCTCCGGCGACGCGCTGGTGGGCGGCGCGCACCGGTTGTTCGGACTGGAGCGCTCGGACCTGTCGTACGCGGTGGCCTATGCGCTGTTCGCCGTGCTCGTGCTCGTCGTGTGCATCTACGGCTTCCGCTTCATGCTGCTCGTCAACAAGGTCGCCGTCACGGCCGCCACCGTGCTGTTCATCGTCGGCATCTTCGCCTTCGCGGGCGACTTCGACCCGTCGTACGCCGGTATCTACGGGGCGGGGGCCGACGCCGAGACGAAGGCGTTGTTCTGGCCGTCCTTCATCGGCGCCACGCTGATCGTGCTGTCCAACCCCGTCTCGTTCGGCGCGTTCCTCGGCGACTGGTCCCGGTACATCCCCGCCGCGACGCCGCGCCGCCGCGTCATGGGAGCCGCGTTCCTCTCGCAGATCGCGACGCTGCTGCCGTTCTGCTTCGGCCTGGCGACCGCCAGCGTCATCGCTGCCAAGGCCCCCGACTACGTCGACCCGGCCGCGCCCGACTTCGTCGGCGGTCTGCTCGCCATCTCGCCCGGCTGGTACTTCCTCCCTATCTGCCTGCTCGCGCTGATCGGCGGCATGTCCACGGGCACCACCGCGCTCTACGGCACAGGCCTCGACTTCTCCAGCGTCTTCACCCGGCTCTCCCGCGTACAGGCGACCGTCCTGGTCGGCACCCTCGCCATCGCCTTCATCTTCGTCGGTCGCTTCGCGCTCGACGTCGTCCAGTCGATCTCGACCTTCGCCACGATGATCATCACCTGCACCACGCCGTGGATGGTCGTGATGATGCTCGGCTTCTTCGTGCGCCGCGGCTGGTACGACCCCGAGGCGCTGCAGGTCTTCAACCGCCGTCAGCGCGGTGGCCGCTACTGGTTCGCCCACGGCTGGAACTGGCGCGGCATGACCGCGTGGTGGGTCGCCGCGCTGATCGGCATTCTGTTCACGAACATCCCCGGCCAGTTCGTCGGTCCCTTCGGGGACCTGGCGGGCGGTGTCGACATCAGCCTGCCTCTGTCGCTGGCCGTCGCTGCCGTGCTGTATCTGGGGTTGCTGGCCGCGTTCCCGGAGCCGCGGGCTGCGTACGGGCCGGACGGTGCGCGGCTCGTCCGGACCGTCGACGTGCCCGTGCCGCCGATCACGGGCACGGGCCCGGAACCCACCCCAGTCCGGACCTGAGAGCTTCGCCCCCTTCGGCGCCGATCGCGCTGAGGCCTCGTCCTCTATCTGCGGCAGGCACATGCGCGCCACGGCGGCTTTCCGTCGCTGCTGTGACAACGCGTGTCGGTGAACATGCCGTGCCGGTACTCGGTCACAAACCAACTGCACACGCACGAGGAACGCGCAGTGTCAGCCAGTTCTGGTGGATCCATACCTCGGCGGTAATCCGACCGCTGTACGGTGCTCGACGTGAAGCTCCGGTACAACTTCCGTGTGTACTCGAGCGCTTCTCAGCGCGGCAGTCTGGCGAGGGCGTTCGGGTGCGCCCGTGTCGTTTGGAACGATGCCCTTCGCCTCCGTCGTGACGCCTACGCCAACGGCCTGCCCCTTCCCAAGGCAGCCGAGCTGTCGAAGCAGGTCATCACCGAGGCCAAGAAGGCCCCGGAGCGGGCCTGGCTCGGCGAGGTGTTCGCTGTGGTGCTCCAGCAGTCCCTGCGTGACCTGGAAACCGCCTACAGCAACTTCTTCGCCTCGAAGAACGGCCGCCGCAAGGGCCCGAAGATCGGCCCGCCCAGAATGAAGAAGAAGACCGCCCGGCAGTCGATCCGATTCACAGCGAACGCCCGCTGGTCCATCACCAAAGGCGGGAAGCTGCGGCTGCCGAAGATCGGCGACATCGAGGTGCGCTGGTCCCGCGAGCTGCCCGCCGGTGCCTCGACGGTGACCATCATCAAAGACCCTTCCGGCAGGTACTTCGCCAAGCCTCTCCCTGAGCTGGATGGGGACGAGACGGACAGCGGTATTGATCTGGGTCTGTCCTCCTACGCTGTGCTGCGCGGCCGGAAGATTGCCTCCCCGAAGTTCTTCCGCCGCCAGAAACGCAAGCTCAAGCGGGCCAGCGCAAGCTGAGCCGCTGCCAGAAAGGATCGAACAACCGGCGCAAGGCCCAGCAAGCCATCGCGCGGATCCATGCCCGCATCGCCGACCAGCGGCGCGACTTCATCGAGCAGGAGACCGTCCGCATCGTCCGCGAGATCCAAGCAGTCTATGTGGAGGACCTGAACGTGAAGGGCATGGCCACCCGGCGCGGCAAGCTCGGCAAGAGCGTCCACGACCAGTCCCTCGGCACGTTCGTCCGCACCCTCGAAGCCAAATGCGTACGGTACGAGCGGACCTTCGTCAAGATCGACCGGTGGTTCCCTTCCACCCAGCTGTGCTCCGCTCCAGGGTGCGGGAGCCTTACCGGGCCCAAGGGCCGCCAGCAGCTGCATGTTCGCGTCTGGACCTGCACGGAGTGCGGCACTCGCCATGACCGGGACGAGAACGCCGAGGTCAACATACGCGCCGCTGGACGGAAACGTGCCGCTGAAATGCGGCATGAGGCGGAGCGTCTAAACGCCTGTGGAGAGCACGTCAGACCCCGCACGCCGGGGCAGCGCTCATCGAAGCAGGAACCCACCCGAAGCGTCACCGTTCACCACGGTGAGGCAGGCGGGGATCACCCACATGGGACGCGGGTGAGGACGTCAATACATGTGGTCGGCTAGCCGCCTGCTGCCTCCGCTGACTCCTGGGCTGGAGCGGCGGCCCAAACCGGGGCAACCATGGCGACGATCCACTGCTGCTCTCCAACAACTACCAGGGCAGCCACGGGGGATCCTCACAATTCACGACCGAACGGCTTCGTGCGCACCTTCAAGGGCTCCGTGAAGGCCGCGGGGGCCGAGGTCACGGCCCGCCACGACGCCTCCACGGGCGGACTGAAGCTGACCCTGACGAACACGGGCACGACCGCCGTCACGCTCACGCTCACCAACGCCTACGGTGGCCGCCCCCGTACCGTCACGGTGCGGGCCGGGGACACCGTGGCGCACACGGTGGATCTGCGGGCGAGCAAGCGCTGGTACGACCTGACGGTCACGTCCGACAGCGACCCCGCCTTCCTGCGCCGCTTCGCCGGCCATGTCGAGACGGGGGAGCCGGGCGTGAGCGACCCGGCGATCATCACTGACTGACGCCACGTCTGCCATGACGCCCTGGCGTGCCGCCCGCGCGGAAAATGAGTGATCGCGCGGGCGGTCGCCTGGCTAGCATGCCGGAGCATGACGTTCACCCATCGCCGTACAGGCGCCCCCGACAAGCCCGTCCTCGACGGGCTCGAAGAGAAATGGTCCGGGCGATGGGACGAGCTGGGCGTATTCGTGTTCGACCGGTCGAAGTCGCGTGACGAGGTCTTCTCGATCGACACCCCGCCGCTCACCGCGAGCGGTTCGCTGCACATCGGGCACGTCTTCTCGTACACGCACACCGACACGATCGCCCGTTTCCAGCGCATGTGCGGCAAGGAAGTCTTCTACCCGATGGGCTGGGACGACAACGGCCTGCCCAGCGAGCGCCGCGTCCAGAACCACTACGGCGTCCGCTGCGACCCGTCGCTGCCGTACGACCCGGACTTCGCACCGCCCGAGAAGCCCGGGAAGCAGCAGATCCCCGTCTCTCGCCGCACCTTCGTCGAGCTGTGCGACCAGCTGACCGCGGAGGACGAGAAGGCGTACGAACAGGTGTGGCGCAGGCTCGGTCTGTCCGTCGACTGGTCGCGGCCGTACCGCACGATCGACGCCGAGGCGCGCGCCACGTCGCAGCTCGCCTTCCTGCGGAACCTCGATCGGGGCGAGGCGTATCTCGCCGAGGCGCCCACGTTGTGGGACGTCACGTTCCGTACGGCGGTCGCACAGGCCGAACTCGAGGACCGTGAGCGGCCGGCCGCGTACCACCGGCTCGCTTTCCACGGCCCCGGCGGCGAGCGGATCATGATCGAGACGACGCGGCCCGAACTGCTGCCCGCGTGCGTCGCGCTGGTCGCCCATCCCGACGACGAGCGGTACCAGGGGCTGTTCGGCACGACGGTCCGTACGCCCCTCTTCGGCGTCGAGGTGCCGGTCCACGCGCACCGTCTGGCGACACCGGACAAGGGCTCCGGGATCGCCATGGTCTGCACGTTCGGCGACACGACGGATGTGACCTGGTGGCGGGAGCTGCGGCTCGCCACGCGACCGGTGATCGGCTGGGACGGCCGGTTCGTCGCCGAGCCGCCCGCCGGTGTCGAATCGCCGCACGCACGCGAGGTGTACGCGCAGCTGGCCGGTGCCACCGCGCACACCGCACGCGAGCGCATCGTCGCCCTGCTGCGGGACAGCGCAGAAATGGAGGGCGAACCGCGGCCGGTGACCCACGCGGTCAAGTTCTTCGAGAAGGGCGACAAACCGCTGGAGATCGTCACCACCCGCCAGTGGTACCTGCGCAACGGCGGACGCGACGAGGACCTGCGCGAGCAACTCCTGCGGCGCGGCTCAGAACTGGAGTGGCACCCGCCGCACATGCGGACCCGCTACGAGAACTGGGTCAGCGGGCTCAACGGCGACTGGCTGATCAGCCGCCAGCGGTTCTTCGGCGTGCCGATCCCCGTCTGGTACCCGCTCGACGCGGACGGGCAGCCCGACCACGACCGGCCGATCGTCCCGGACGCGGCGGACCTCCCGGTCGACCCGAGTGCCGAGGCGCCCGCGGGCTACCGCGAGGAACAGCGCGGCGAGCCCGGCGGGTTCGTCGGCGACCCGGACGTCATGGACACCTGGGCGACCTCCTCGCTCACCCCGCAGATCGCCGGGCGGTGGATGGCCGACCCGGACCTCTTCCGGCGGGTCTACCCGATGGACGTCCGGCCGCAGGCCCACGAGATCATCCGCACCTGGCTGTTCTCCACGGTCGTCCGTGCCCACGCCGAACACGGTGGGCTGCCGTGGAGGCACGCGACGATCTCCGGATGGATCCTGGACCCCGACCGCAAGAAGATGTCGAAGTCCAAGGGGAATGTGGTCACTCCGGCCGATCTCCTCGCGCAGTACGGCTCCGACGCGGTCCGCTACTGGGCCGCGAGCGCCCGGCCCGGCACGGACACGGCCTTCGACATCGGGCAGATGAAGATCGGCCGTCGGCTCGCGACGAAGATCCTCAACGTCGGCAAGTTCGTCCTCGGCTTTGGTTTCGGTTTCGGCTTCGGTGAGGCGGAGGCGGGTGCCGCGGTCACCGAGCCGCTCGACCGCGCCATGCTCGCCGGCCTCGCCCGAGCGGTCGAGGAAGCCACCGCCGCCTTCGAGGAGTTCGACTACGCGCGCGCCCTGGAGCGCACGGAGCAGTACTTCTGGCGGTTCTGCGACGACTACGTCGAGCTCGTCAAGGCCCGTGCCTACGGTGACCAGGGCGCCGGCGCCGGTACGCAGTCGGCCCGCGCGGCGCTCCGGACGGCACTGGACACGTTTCTGTGCCTGTTCGCTCCCGTCCTCCCCTTCGTCACGGAGGAGGTCTGGTCGTGGTGGGCCGAAGGGTCCGTGCACCGTGCCGCCTGGCCCGACGCGGACCGGCTGCGCGGACTCGCCGCGGGCGCGGACGAGACGCTACTCGACACGGCCTCGGACGTCATCGCCTCGGTCCGCAAGGCCAAGTCGGAGGCGCAGGTGTCGATGCGTACGGAGGTCACCAAGGCGGTGGTGACGGCGTCGCGTTCGGACCTCGACCGCTTCGCGCGGGTCGCCGGGGACGTTCGCGCGGCCGGGCGCATCGGCGCCGTGGAGCTGCGGGAGGAGAGCAGCGGGCCGCTCGCGGTTCGAGTGAGCCTGTAGACCACGACGCCCGAGCGAAGCCGGGCCCCGCGGCCGGGCCTGCGCGACGGGCCCGCGCCGGCTCATGGAACGCGGCAGCGGCCCCGTGCCAACCGGGAACCCCCGCCGACCGGCACGCCGCGGTACGGCGCGGGCACCCCTAGGGACGACGCGGTTCCCTGGGGCGTGGGCGCCCTGTCCAAGGCATGCTCCTCGGCGGCGGGGCGCCCGCCCAAGGCGTACTCCTCGGCCGTACCGGCGGCCGCGTCTGCGTGGCCGCCCGGCGTCGGCCCGCCCACCGGCCCCACCGGCTGCCGCACCCCCGCGTGCTGCGCATGGTCCCCGGAGGCGGGGCGCCCGCCCAAGGCGTACTCCTCGGCGGCCGGGCGCCCGCCCAAGGCGTAGCCCCCGGCCGTACCCGCGGCCGCCTCTGCGTGGCCGCCCGGCATCGGCCCGCCC
>NZ_LOHS01000008.1 GCF_001642995.1 Streptomyces jeddahensis | reverse complement strand
TCGGCGGCAGGACCCTCGCGGAACTCGCCTTCGAGAAGGAAACCGAACGGACCACGCTTCCCTGGGTCGGCTACCGGACACGGAAGTGGGAACCGGAGCCCATCCGCTGGCTGGGTGTTCACGCCATGTACCGGCTCTTTGGTATCGCCGACCAGTGGGAGGAGCGCAGGGGCTCCAGCAAGACCTCGCTGCTGGCCCGATTCGGCAGCCGCCTCGCCGGACTTCACGAGTAAACGAAAAGGGAACTGCTCTCATGGACGCACAACTCGCTGTCATCGGCCTGGGCAGCATCGGAAGCATGGCCCTGTGGCAGGCTTCCCGGCTGTCTGACTCGGTCGTGGGTTTCGAGGCCGCCACCCCCGCCCACGGCCGCAGTGCCGTGGGCGGAGACACCCGCCTGTTCCGCATGGTCTACCTCGGCAGGCCCGAGTACTACCCCATCATCGAACGCTCCCGCAGGCTGTGGGCAGAACTGCAAGCGGAAACCGGGCAGCAGGACATCCTCACGCCTACCGGCAGCCTGTCCATCGGTACGGCGAACGGCAGCTTCATCAACAGCCTTCTCGAGGCCACGCGCATCAACGGAGCCGAGCACCACGTCCTCAGCCGCGAGGAGATGGCCGAGCGCTACCCCCAGCACAACCTCCGCCCCGACGACTGCGCCGTCTACGATCCCCACGGCGGCGTTCTGCGCACCGACCGCGCCGTCAGCGCCGCCGTCGCGGCGGCCCAGGCC
>NZ_LOHS01000007.1 GCF_001642995.1 Streptomyces jeddahensis | reverse complement strand
GGGCCTGGTGAACGAGACCCTGGCCGCCATGTCGGTCCCCGGCGCGCCGTTCCAGTTGCTCTACAACGAGCTGGGCGTGGTCATCGGCACCACCTCGATGATGCTGCCGTACACCGTGCTGCTGCTGTACGGCGTGATGCGCGGCGTGGACCGGCGCCTGCTGGCGGCCGCGTCCAGCATGGGAGCGGGCAAGGTGACCATCTTCCGCCGCATCTACCTGCCGCTGGTCGCTCCGGGTCTGGCCAGTGCCGGACTGCTCAGCTTCATCCTCTCGCTGGGCTATTACATCACCCCCGCCCTGATGGGCGGACCCGACCAGACGATGATCGCCACCCTCATCAACCAGCAGGTCACCAAGGAGAACCAGTGGAACGGGGCGGCCGCCCAGGGAGTCATCCTGCTGGTCCTCACCCTCGCCGGACTGCTGCTGGTCAAGGCCGTGACCTCGCTCGGCGCCAGCCGTAAGAAGAGGAACGCCACATGATGGAACTGCGCAAGTCCCTCACCGGGCGCATCGCCCTCACGGCCGTGTCCACCGTGATCCTGCTGTTCCTGGCGCTGCCGATCGTCGTCATCCTCGTCACCTCCTTCAGCAACAACGCCTTCGCCTCCTTCCCCCCGGACGCGTGGACGCTGAACT
>NZ_LOHS01000006.1 GCF_001642995.1 Streptomyces jeddahensis | reverse complement strand
GCGTTCCCAGAGCGCTCGCCGACGGTCCCCGTTGGTCCCGGCCACTCGCCGTCCGATCGGGCACGCAGGGGGCATGTGCGCCGTCAGCCCGCGCTGCGGGCGGGGTCCGCTTACCTGTCAGGTCATCGACCCCGGCGCGTCAGCATGCCACGATCGTCGGCGTACGGAGCCCGACCGAACGGAAGGACACCATGACTGCCTACGCCGTAGCTCATCTGCAAGAGGCCGCTCCACACCCGGAGATCGCTGCGTACATCGAGCGCATCACCGCCACCTTCGAGCCGTATGGCGGCCGCTTCCTCGTTCACGCCACGCAGCACGAGGTGAAGGAGGGCAGCTGGCCCGGGCACGTCGTGGTGATTGGCTTCCCCGGGATCGCCGAGGCGCGGGCCTGGTGGGACTCACCCGCATACCAGGAGATCGCACCGCTGCGCTCGCGGCACATCGAGGGCGACATCATCCTGGCGGAAGGCGTCCCCGAGGGCTACGACCCGACTGCCACCGCAAAGGCGATGAGGGAGGCCCTGCCTGCCGAGTAGCCCTCGGGCTCGGCAGGGCCCAGCGGCAGACGACGAACTGCGGTCGGTGGAGTCT
>NZ_LOHS01000005.1 GCF_001642995.1 Streptomyces jeddahensis | reverse complement strand
AAGGTGGCTGGCGGCAAGTCGGTCACCGCGACCGGCAAATCGCTGTCGGTGGTGGCTCTGCGCAAGACGTACGGGGATGTCGTCGCCGTCGACGAGGCGTCCATGGAGATCGGGGCCGGGGAGTTCGTCACCTTCCTCGGCTCCTCCGGGTCGGGCAAGACCACGACCCTGATGATGATCGCCGGTTTCTGCGAACCGGACTCCGGCACGATCACGGTGGGCGGACGTGACGTCACACGGCTCGCCCCGCAGAAACGCAACCTCGGCTTCGTCTTCCAGCAGTACCTGCTCTTCCCGCACATGACCGTCCACGAGAACGTCGCCTTCCCCCTCCAGCTCCGGGGTGTGCACAAGGACGAGATCCGGCGGCGGGTGGGGGAGACACTGGAGATCGCGGGCCTGTCCAAGTTGGCCGGCCGCCGCCCCCGTGAGCTGTCTGGCGGTCAGCAGCAGCGTGTCGCCCTGTGCCGGGCGCTGGTCTACCGCCCGCCGGTGATTCTCATGGACGAGCCGCTCGGCGCGCTGGACAAGAAGCTCCGCGACCAGCTCCAGATCGAGATCA
>NZ_LOHS01000004.1 GCF_001642995.1 Streptomyces jeddahensis | reverse complement strand
TGATCTCGACCTGGAGCTGGTCGCGGAGCTTCTTGTCCAGCGCGCCGAGCGGCTCATCCATGAGAATCACCGGCGGGCGGTAAACCAGCGCCCGGCACAGGGCGACACGCTGCTGCTGACCGCCAGACAGCTCACGCGGCTTGCGGCCGCCGAAGCCGGACAGGCCCGCGATCTCCAGCGTCTCCCCCACCCGCCTGCGGATCTCGTCCTTCGGCACTCCGCGCAGGGTGAGCGGGAAGGCGACGTTCTCACTGACCGTCATGTGCGGGAAGAGCAGGTACTGCTGGAAGACGAAACCCAGGCCCCGCTTCTGCGGCGCCAGACGCGTGACGTCACGGTCCCCGACGGTGATGGTGCCGGAGTCGGGTTCACAGAAACCGGCGATCATCATCAGGGTCGTGGTCTTGCCCGACCCTGAGGAGCCGAGGAAGGTGACGAACTCCCCGGCCGCGATCTCCATCGACGCCTCGTCGACGGCGACAACGTCCCCGTACGTCTTACGCAGACCCACCACCGACAGCGATTTGCCGGTCGCGGTGACCGACTTGCCACCGGCCACCTT
>NZ_LOHS01000003.1 GCF_001642995.1 Streptomyces jeddahensis | reverse complement strand
GCCGAGGCCGGCGTCAAGTGCTTCGCGGACAAGGGGTATCAAGGTGCGGGAGGTAGCGTGATCGTCCCGTTTCGCGGCAAGCACGAGAATCTCTCCGCTGGCAAGCGCGCTGTCAACGCCGCTCATGCCAAGTTCCGAGCCGTCGGCGAGCAGGCCATGGCCACCCTCAAGGGCTGGCGGCTGCTGCGCAAGCTGCGCTGCAGCACCAATCGGATCACCAAGATCGTCAAGGCCGTCCTCGCCCTTCACCTCGCGTCAGCGTGAGGTCGGAAAGAGCTCGTTGTCAGAACCGTGCGGCACGCTTGATCTATGCGAACACTCTTCAGCGGCGAAGTGCACGTGTCCTACGGGCAGGTCTATGTCTGCAGCAACGACGAGGGTCACGACCTCGGAGATTCCTTCGCCGGGCAGCGGGCCGGGCTGTGCGGCGGAGCAGTGCCAGGCCATCTCTTTCTGCTGACTGGAATGCACACCGGCTCCGTCCCAATGACCGTCGAGCTGCACGAGACGGAACCGCCCCTGGACGCCGACGCCTG
>NZ_LOHS01000002.1 GCF_001642995.1 Streptomyces jeddahensis | reverse complement strand
ATGCGGTACGTCAGCTTGCCGTCGGCCCCGATGTTCCAGCCGAGCGACCCGGCGGGCTGGAGACCGAAGATGGCCGCCGCCGACCACCTCATGTCACCACAGGCCCACACCTTCGCCTTGGCGCTGGTGGCCTCCTTGGCCCAGCTGAGGAACTCATCAGCCGATTTGGGGACGGTGTAGCCCTTCTTGTCGAAGACGTCCTTGCGGTAGAAGGGCGTGATGCCGGGCGTGGAGGCGGCGGGCATCGGGATGCCGCGCAGCGCGCCGCCGAAGATACTCATGCGCCAGGAGTCGGACGGTATCGCGGCCAGGTTCGGGTACTTCTTGACCTTGTCGCCCGCCAGGTAGGGGCCGAGGTCCATGAACTTCGCGGTGACCGCGCTCGAGATCTTGCCGACCAGCTCCCAGCTGGGCACGACCACCATGTCCGGTATGGAGCTGGAGGCCAGCACGGCACCGAGCTTCTCACCGTAGGTGTTGCCGTCCTGGTTCTGCCAGGTGATCTTGGTGCCCGCCTCGGCGTCGAGCGCC
>NZ_LOHS01000001.1 GCF_001642995.1 Streptomyces jeddahensis | reverse complement strand
CATGATGGCGACCATGTTCTTCGGAGCCGGCCTCATCCCGACCTACCTGCTGGTGCAGTCTCTGGGCCTCACCGACACCTATCTGTCCCTGATCCTGCCCAGCGCGGTCAGCGTCTTCAACATCCTCGTCCTGCGAGCCTTCTTCATGGGGATCTCCCCCGAACTCACCGAGTCCGCCCGCATCGACGGAGCCGGCGACCTGCGCATCCTGCTGACCATCATCATGCCGCTGTCCCGGGCCGTGCTGGCCGTCATCTCCCTGTTCTACGCGGTCGGCTACTGGAGCGCCTGGTTCAACGCCTCCATCTACCTCTCCGACCAGGAGATGATGCCGCTGCAGAACGTGCTCATCCAACTGGTCCAGAAGAACACCGAGGCCCCCACCGGCCTCTCGTATGCGGTCCGCACCGGACAACTCTCCGCGCTGGGACTGCAGATGGCCGTCATGGTCATGGCCCTGATTCCCGTCGCGGTCGCTTCCCCCTTCGTCCAGCGGCACTTCAAGAAGGGCATGCTCACCGG